>NZ_JABUEI010000003.1:0-565901 GCF_019836145.1 Rhodococcus sp. BP-241
CACCGCCGGCACTCCGGGATCGGCTACTCCTCGCCAGTGGATTACGAACACGCCTACCATCGACGGGTCACCTCAGACGTGGCCTGAACACCCAACCCGAACTGTCCGGGAAACCGGGTCAAGCTCCATACGGACCTTTGTCTACAGCGGCCATCGATCCGACTGTTAACGCACCATCGCTGTCGACGCACTGTCAGCGCGCTTAGCCTCCGCGGTGTGTTCGACCGACGCCGTCGACCGGCCTCTGCCCCACGGAACCGATCGGACGAAACAGCCCGAATTGGACCATCTAAGTTGTTAGCCTGCGTCTTCGGACGAGCGGAGCGTGTCTTGATTCGAATTCCGATCGCCACCCGCGTGACCCGGTTGGCGGCGCTCCCGGCGTCCGCCTAACCAGATCCACCTCCACCTACAACCTGAGAGACCACTGACTCGTACCGTGGATGAGCGCTCACCGATAGACATCTGCCGATTCGAAGTGCGAGTTCGGTGAGATCACGACCAGAAGTCCCGATCTCGAACCGCTCAGGCCACCACGCCAGCCCGACGAAAGATCGAGGTTAGACGTCGCTCATCAGGGCGGCGAGGGCGATGCCGGTCAGGGCTTCCTCGATGTCCGGTGTCGCTCCGTACCGCTTCGACCGCGCCACGGCCATCACCATCTCGAGTGTCGCGAGGACGAGAATCTTGGCGATCGCGTCCGGGACGTTCGGGCGTACCCCGCGCAACTCGGACACCCACTCCGAAATTCTTTGTTGTCGACGATGTTCTATGATCTTGCGCTGATCGGGGGGGAGGTGCTGTCGCTCCACCGCATGTACCGCAATGTCGTCCCGGTTCTGCATCGCGAGTGCGACGTACCGCGTCATGAGGGTCTGGAGCCGCTCCTTTCCGACACCGTCGGTGGGGGCGTGCACGGAGTCGAACTTGTCGGCCACACGCTCGAGAATCTCGAACAACAGGTCCGACTTCTTCGGGAACCACAGATAGAAAGACGGGCCCCGGATTCCCAGAGCTTCGCCCAACTCGTCCACTCCCACTTGGGAATAGCCGCGTTCGCGGAAGAGTCGAGCTCCGTGCTGCAAGAGTTGTTCGCGCCTCGATTCGAGGTCCGGAACGGGTTCGAACGGCACGGGTGATCTCGGCATCGTCGTCACGAGACCGGGGCCGAGGGTCACTGCCCGTACGACGCTCACGAGGGTGTCGACCAGGCGCACGCGCAACACAGTTCCGTGCACCAGCGGCGTGCAGTTGAGCAACCCCCACGACGCGCGAACACGGAATTCAGCCGCGTCAGCCGTCAGGCCGGGTTCACACGCCACCACCACGTCCACCCAATACTGCACGGTCCGCGACCGGAGTCCGATCAGGTCGTTTCGCAGGTCGCGATTGACCCGTCGTGCCTCCCGATGCCACAGCAGCACTTCCTTGGGGTGGTCCACCGCGACCGTGACCATGCTCGAGATCAGCTCGGCGACGGTGAGATCGGGCGACCTTCCGCGCTCGACTGCGAGCAGGGACGTCGTGAAGCCGGCTATCACGATCTCCCGGATCGGGTAGTCGAGAAGCTCCTGCTTGCTCGAAATGTGCCGGTAGACAGCGCCGGCCGAGACACCGGCGGACTCGCCGATATCGGTGATGGTCACCTGGTCGAATCCCCGCTCGGCGAACAGATCGAGTGCCCCCGACAGGACGGCAGCGCGACGGTCTTTGGGACGAACCGAGGCCGCCTTCGCACCAGCACCCACGTGCGGTCCCCTTCCTCCCCGGTCAGTCTCCGTACACCGACATCGCAATCGCGCCGCCCCGAGTGTGCACTATTGCAGCACGGACGTTCCGGCGCTCACGGGATCGCCGCGGCCACGGTCTCCCGTAAAGTCGTTTTGAGGACCTTTCCCGTGGATGTCATCGGGAGATTCCCGACGATCTGGAGAAACTCGGGCCACTTCTGCGTGGTCACGCCGCGCATCTCGAGGTGCAGACGGAGGTCGTCGAGTGTGAGGTCGACGCCGTTCTTGGTCACGACGAACGCGTACGCGCGCTCACCGAGGGTGTCGTCGGGCACGGCGATCACCGCGGCATCGCTGACCGCTGGGTGTGTGAGCAGTTCGTTCTCGACCTCCGCCGCGCTGATCTTGATACCGCTGCGATTGATGATGTCCTTGGTTCGGTCGACGTAGAGCACGAATCCGTCGTCGTCGATGGTGCACAGGTCGTTGCTGTAGAACCATCCGTCCTCGTCGCGAGACTCGCGCGTTCGCTCCGGATCGCCCAGGTATCCCAGGAACACGTGGGCGCCCCATGTCGAGTATTCGCCCAGGTCGCCGCGCGGCAACTCGTGTGATCGGTCGGCGGGATCGACTATGCGACTTCTCAACGGCGAGAAAGTCTTCCCGTCGCGACTCGTGAGGATCGACCAGTCCGCACCGGTGGGGTTCATCGCATGAAGCGGGGCCTCCGCACCACCGAACACACGAAGCACAGTGATGCCGAGTTCGTCCCGCGCCCTCTCGACGATGCCGGGAGACACCCGGGCGCCGCCGCTGAGGAAGTACTCGAACGACGTGAGGTCGTACTTGTCGCGATCGGGCACGTCGAGCATCGCAGCGATGAACGGTGTGGCGGACACCGTGAGAACAGCGCGTTCTCGGGCAATGAGTTCGAGTGCGGCGGCGGGGTCCCACCGATCCTGCAAGACGAACGGGGCACCCGCCACCAAAGCGGGGTAGAGGCCGAGGACCAGTCCGGTCACGTGCGATACCGGACTCGGCATCCACAGCGGGGTGTCCGCGCTCATGTGCGTTGCGTCGACCAGGAGTCGCGGTATCACCAGGTCCGTGTTGTGCGTGTGGACCACGCCCTTCGGTTTACCTGTGGTTCCCGACGTGAAGCTGACCTTGGACAGTCCGTCCGGGTCCGGGCGCACGCGGTCGTAGTCGACTTCGTTCAGCGGATCGGCTGTCTTGAGATCGTCGAACGCAATGGTGTCCGTGCCCGTAGTGGTCCCGACCTCGATGATGTACTCGAGGGACGGAAGTGCTGATCGGACCGATCGGGCCATGCCCACGTGGTCGAAGCCTCGATAGGTGCTCATGGTGACGAATGCCTTTGCCTGGCATCGCCCCAGCATGAACCGCACGTCTTGCTCGCGATAAATCGGCATCAGGGTCACCGCGCGAAGTCCGGCACGCTGGATCGCGAGGTAGACCTGAACGAATTCGGCAATGTTGGGCAGCTGCACAGCAACGAAGTCACCCGACGCGAGCCCGAGCCGAACCAGACCCGCAGCGATGCGGTCCACGGCGTCCGCGAGCTCGGAAAATGTCATTCTGTCCGAACCGGCGACCACTGCGGTCGACGAACCCCGCTCTCGGGCGTGAGTGGCGAGGTAGTCGGTCAGCAAACGGTCCTGCCACAGTCCTTGCTGCTTGAAGCCGGCGATCTGGGTAGGGGAGTACGCGTCGCTCGCGTGAGCGGGGTGTGGGGTTGTCGACATCGGAAGTCCTCGACTATCAGTAGGGGGGCCACTCGGCGAGGCCGTCGGAAAGTGCACCGGCCCCTGCGGAGACGGCACGTTCGACGATGGCGTCGTCGACGCCGCAGTCCCGGAGGACCGTCGCGGTGTCACTGTGATCGGGCCGTGCGGACGATGCGCGCGAGGGCGTGCGCGAGAACCGCGGGATCGGAGCCGGCGACCCCACCTCGTCGAACGCTTCGCGAAAGACGTTCTGCGGATGGGCACGTGCTTCCTCGGGGTCGAGAACGGGTGTCACGCACGCGTCGACAGTGTCGAATATCGATGCCCACTCGTCACGTGTGCGGGTCGCGAACACGTCGGTGAACTTCTCCGTGAGCGGAGGCCAGTGGATCGGATCCATGTGCTCGGGGGCGGGTCCTTCCAGCTCCAGACCTGACCAGAGGTTGTGGAAAAAGCGGTCCTCGATGGCTCCGACGGCCATGAACTTGCCGTCCTTGGTCTCGTAGCAGCGGTAGTAGGGAGCGCCCCCGTCCATCAGGCCGTCACCGCCCCTCGGCACGTGCCGCATGCCGTAGTCGCGGTGCACCATCGCGGCGAGGGAGTTGACGCCTTCCACCATCCCGACGTCGATCATCTGTCCCACACCAGATGTGGATCGTTCCACCAACGCAGCCGCAATGCCGAACGCGGCGACGAGCCCGCCCCCGGCAAGGTCGGCCAAAGTGTTGAACGGCGGTCGTGGTGCGCCGGTGGACGTACCCATTGCGCCCAACACACCGGATAATGCCAGGTAGTTGATGTCGTGCCCCGCAGCCTGCGCCAGCGGGCCGGTGGAGCCGTATCCGGTCACCGAGCAGTAGATCAAGCCGGGATTGATCGCCGCCAGTTCCTCGTATCCCGCGCCCATTCGGTCGGCCACGCCGGGGCGAAACCCTTCCAGCAGCACGTCGGCCGTCCGAACCAGTTCGTGGAGCGCCGCTCGGCCCGAGTCGCTCTTGAGGTCTAGCACCACTTCCCGCTTTCCGCGTCGCAGCGACGGGTTGGGAACGCCCGCCCGGCCTCCCAGGACCGTGACGACGTCGGCCCCGAGATCAGCCAGGAGCATCGAGGCGTAGGGGCCGGGGACCAACCGGCTCAGGTCGATCACGCGGATGCCGGCCAGTGGACCGGTTGTGTTCTTGTCGTTCGTCATTTCGTGCTCCCGTGATGTCGTTGTTCGATCGGGCGAGCTGATGGTCATCAGTGGACAGCGGTTATTTCACGGCCCTTCTGGTCCTTGAGGAAGAAGGAGAAGACGATCATGACGACGATGGCGATGGCTCCGGTCGAGATACCGCCGGCAAGACCGTAATTGGCGGCAAGAATTCCGACGATGAGCGGGCCCGTCGATGCGATGCCACGGCCGACGGAGTACGAGAACGAGGCACCCGATGCCCGGATGGCCGTCGGGAACAGTTCGCCGAGCCAGGCGCCGAAGATGCCGAAGTACCCGAGCCCGAACGAGATGACGAAGTAGGAGAGGACGGTCAGCGACACACTGCTGTCGTTCGCGTTGAAGTAAGTGAACAACCCGAACCCGATGAGCTGAATGATTGCGAACGAGACCAGGCTCGATCGCCGTCCGATCTTGTCGCTGAGGCCACCGCTGGCGAGGTAGGACACCAGGGCGATTCCTGCACTGACGTACAGGATGGTGTTCGCGTCGGTTGCGGATACGCCGAGGTCCTCTTTGAGGTAAGTCGGCATCCACGACGAGTACACGTAGTACGAGTACTGGCCGCCCATCACGACCAGGGTTGCGAGAACAACGATGCGCAACCATTGTGGGCGGGCCAGCATCGTCAGTCCGTTTCCCTGCTCCGGGATAGCTCCGCTCTCGACGCCGGCGCGCATCGCGAGCCACTGCTTGGATTCGGGGCAGCGCCGCCGAACCCAGATGGCGGCGAGAACGGGTAGGCCCCCCATCACGAACGCCCAGCGCCAGTTCTCACCGGCAAAGATGGACGTCACCAAAATGGCTGCCGCATAGCCGAACCAGAGGGACGATTGCACGGCACCGCCTGCCAATCCCCGGCGTTTCGGCGTCCAGGCTTCGTTGAGAAGGGAGAAGCCGACGGCCCATTCGCCGCCGGTTCCGAAGCCGGTGACGACTCGTAAGAGAAGAAAGACCCAGAAGGTTGGCGCAAAGGCGGACAGCACCGTGGACAGGCCGAACACCCAGATTGTCCAGGACAGGACTCGTTTGCGTCCGTAGATGTCGGCGAGGCGGCCGAAGACGATCCCGCCGAGGGCGGTGGCGATCAGCTGCGCGGTGAAGATCGCGCCGATCTGGCCCCGCGTGATCCCGAACGAATCCATGATCGGTGTGGCTAACAGTGACACCAGCTGAAGATCGAAGAACTCCAACCCCCACCCCAGTGACGCTGCCGCCATGATGCGTCGTCGATCTACCCCAGTGTACGAAACAGTCGTGTCGTGAGTCACCTTGGTGGTGGCCATGTGTACCTCGTCTCAGTTGTGAATAGTTCGAAAGTAAACCTGCGTTAGGTGTTCGTCAAGCTCATCCTTGCTGCAAAAACGTCTATTTGGATCCGACCCTGTAGTTGGTGCGGACGCGGTTGCGAATGGTCGTGTGGCGTCGTGAGGGCCCAAGGTCGATTGTCGGCACACGAGGTCCTCATCGCCGTGTGTCGGCGGTGTGATCTTGACACGCGAACCTAACGAGCATTTACTTATCTCTCAGACGCGCAGCCACAGGGCAGCGCGGAACGGCCCGGGAGGACCTGATGGATCTGTGGAGAAACCTGGCGAGCGACGACACCATCGCGCAGGCGAAGCAATTCGCTCGGGAAAACGTGGCTCCCGTCGCGACGACCCTCGACCGTGACGACGTGTATCCCCTCGATCTGGTGCGAATGACGGCCGAACTCGGCTGGAACTCCATGACGCTCGACACGAAGTACTCCGGCGGCGGGCGGTCCATGACAGAGCTCACCGCCGTGATGGAGGAGGTGTCGGTGTACAGCCCGATTCTCGGAATTTCGTTGATCACGATCTTCCAGAGCCAGAAGTGCATCGAGATGTTCGGCCAGGAATCGTTGAAGGAGCGGTACTTGCCCCAGTACGCGGCCGGGCTGACCGCGTCGTTCGCCTTGACCGAGGACGGACACGGAAGCGACATCCGGTTTCTGGATACCAAAGCGTCGAAGACCGAGAACGGTTGGCGCATCAACGGAGAGAAGGCCTTCATCACATCGGGGTCGGCCGCCGAACTCTTTCTGGTCCTCGCCGAGACCGAGAACGGCGTCTCCACTTTCGTCATCACTCGGGATATGCCCGGAGTCTCGACGTATCAGGGTGAACACGCCCAGACATTCGGTCTGCGGAACGGTCCGCACGTGAACCTCGTGCTGGATGACGTCGAGGTGCCCGACGACCACTTGGTCGGAACCGAGGGCCGTGGCCTGAAGCAGGTCATGGTCACCTTGGCCAACTCGCGCACGCTGGCGGCGGGGATCAGTTTGGGTATCGCGCGCGCCGCGGTGGAGGACGCTCTGCGATACGTCGACAAACGAGAAGCATTCGGCTCGGTGGTTCTCGAATTCCAAGGTATCCAATGGTATTTCGCTCAGCTGGTGGCCGAAATCGACGCAGCGCGATTCGTGACCTACGCGGCGGGGCAGGACCTGGACGCCGGTCGAGACATCGCCCGGTCGTCGTCGGAAGCCAAGATGTTGGCAGGAGCGCTGGCGACGAAGGCCGCGGACATCGCCGTGCAGGTCTGTGGCGCACACGGGACGCGCGAAACCCAGCCGTTCGGTCGGTACCTGCGCGATGCGAAAGCGTACGAAGTGGCGGGCGGATCGGCCGAGGTCCTGAAGAACACGGTCGCGAAATCTCTGATCAAGGCGGTCAGGAGCGGGCACGCCTGATGTTCGCCGCGACCGTGCTCCGCCGATGCCAGACGTCGCCGGACCGCACATTTCTCCGAGTCGACGACCGGACCATCACCTACGGTGAGCTTCTCGACACGGTCCGGCGAACCGCGTCGCTTCTCGACAGCAGGGGCGTGGGACCTGGAGATCACGTGCTACTCACCGCGCGCAACAGCCCGACGTTCATCTACCTGTGGTTTGCCATCCGATGGGTGGGCGCTGTCTGCGTCCCACTTCACAATCAGGCGACGGCGGAACACGTCCGCGGCATCGTCACCGATGCCGATATCTCCTTCGTGGCCGGTGACGAGGACGGCGTCGTCGAACTGTCTCGTGCCGGCTTGTGGAACGGCCCGGCGGCGGGGTTCGCGGATTACACCGAGCTCGAGCGGTGCGTCGCGAGGATGGCGGGCCTCGGTCCTGTGTCTGCCCGACCGGGCGACACGTGCAGTCTGCTCTATACGTCCGGGACCACAGGAGCGCCCAAAGGCGTTGTGCTCTCGGACGCTTCGTTCGTCGCGGGTGGCGAGCAACTTGCCGAGGCGCTCGCCGTCGTTCCCAACGACCGAATCCTGCTCGCGCTGCCGCTGTTTCACACCAACCCTCAGGTCTACGGCGTCATGACGGCACTCGCGACGGGCTGCTCGCTCGCGTTGGTCGACAAGTTCCGCCCGACCGAGTTCCTCGACGACGCAATCCGGTTGAAAGCGACCGCGTTCACCTACGTCGGCACAGTCCTCACCGCACTCCTGCGAGCACTGCCTGAGAACATCCCGCCGCACAGACTGCGCTTCTGCACGGGAGGGGGTGCGCCGTCGGAGGTATGGACCGGCATCGAAGAACGGCTCGGGGTGTCCGTTCACGAGCTGTACGGAATGACCGAGCTCGGTGGATGGGTAACTGCAAATCACGCCGGTGACATCCGACGGGGGACCTGTGGAACACCTCGCCCCGACGTGACGGTTGCCGTGCTGGACGATGAAGACGTAGCTTCGCCCACCGGCGAGCCTGGTGAAATTTGTATCCGCCCTCTACGCCCCCACGTCATCTTCGACGGGTACCGCAACCGAAGCGATGCCACGCTCGCGAAGATGCGCAACCTGTGGTTCCACACCGGAGATGTCGGCGTACTGGACGCAGATGGCCGTCTGAGCTTCCTAGGTCGCACAGACGATCTGATTCGGCGTAACGGCGAGAACGTGAACCCCGCCGACGTCGAATGGGTGTTGGCGAGCCATCCAGAGATTGCCGAAGTCGCGGTGGTCGGGATACCCGACGAACTGGCCGGGCAAGAGATCCGCGCAGTGGTCGTGGCGTCCGGTCCACTCGACCCCCTGTCGATTCCGGAGTTCCTGCACTCTCGGCTACCCAGGTTGGCGTGGCCCCGCTACGTCGCGGTGGTCGATGCTTTGCCGAAAACGGCAACACAGAAGATCAGGTCGACGTTGCTGCGTAGCCGCGGTAATGCCGACATCGACCTGCGCGCCGAGCGCGTACACACCAACGAGAGGACGTGAGATGGCGTCGTCGGTCAACGTCAGCATCACCGATGGGGCGGCGGAGATCACGATCTCCAACCCCGGAGCACGAAACGCCATCGACGCCACCATGGCGCGGGATCTCGTCGACGCCTGCGACCGGATCGACACGGACGCGTCGGTCGGAGTGGCCATCGTGCGCGGCGACGACGGCTACTTCTGTTCCGGCGGATCCCGTTCGGAACTGGCAGAGATCTCGAGCGCTCCTGTGTCGGACAAGGGCGTCGCATTGATTCAGACCATCTACGATGCGTTTCTTCGGGTCGGCCGGCTCAGGGTGCCAACCATCGCCGCGATCCGCGGTGGCGCAGTGGGCGCCGGTGTCAACCTGGCGATGGCGACCGACGTCCGAATCATCTCGCGCACAGCGCGCTTCACATCGGGCTTCGTCAACATCGGCATCCATCCCGGCGGTGGCCACTATACCCTGCTCGGTCGTTCGGCCGGCCCGGAAGCCGCCACTGCACTCGGTGTCCTCGGTGACAGCATCGACGGTGCACGAGCGGTCGAACTAGGCCTCGCCTACATCGCCGTCGCCGACGAGTCGGTAGAGCCGGAGGCCTGGAGGCTGACCGAGACCTCCCGGCGCGACCCGGCGCTGGCTCGCGCTGCGATCGCCAGTCTCCGCGCCGAGGTGCACGCGCCGGGCGTGAGCTGGGATGCGGCGGTGGCGATGGAACGGGGCATACAGGCGTGGTCCTTCGCGCGTAAGGGCGCGGCGCGGTGGGCGGAACGGAAGCGGGCGGACTGAGCGTCGGCAAAACCTCGAGCAGTGGACACAGCGCAAGGCAGTCTCGTGCTGCACTGTGGACCCTGTCGACGTAGGAGTGGTCGGTGTCCCACCGACGGGGGTCACGCTGACACGGGGTGCGCCTATCGTGCCCGTCGACGCAGTCGTGTCGCACCAGTGGCACCTGGGCTGACCGGGTCCTGATGTGAGGGGTCATCGGCACCCACTCTGTCTCACCGGGTGACGGGGCGTCCCGCCTTGACCGGCGACGACCCACGGTTAGCTTGCAGGCCGGTGGAACGCCATTAGATCGGCCTCCCCTGTACCGTATCGATGCGTCCCCGAGTGACGTGTGAACGCACCGTCACGGGTTGATTCGGCAGGTCCCGTGTCTAGCGGCGAGGTCCCGTCGGCCATTGTCCGCGGCTTTGGTAGTACTGCGTCGATTGCGGCTCCTCGGTGTACTCCATCAGATTGCCCACCTGTTGCGCGAGAACGGTCCTCACCTGTGACGGGCGTGCGAAGAAGTACTCACGCCGCAGGTTCGCGTGGTTCAGTCGTCGGTCCGAAAATGCAGCGTGCAGTGACGCTTCCAAGGCGACGGCGTCATCAGAGAAGTACAGCGCGTGCACGTCGAACGGGAACGGCACCGATGCGCTGCCGAGTTCGCGGACTCGGTCCATCGGTTCGAGTCGGCGGGTCATGCCGATCTTCACCACGTCCGGCCCGAATGCGCCCTGGTTACTGATGACGTAGACGTATCCGGCTCGAATGTTGGCGCGGCGATAGTCGTTCTGCTCGATCGCCGACTGCAGATCCGCCAATTTTTCCCGCACGCGCCGGGCCTCGTCGTCGTCGCGATCCCCCAGCGAATCGGCCACGTTCTGGTAGTGCGAGCGCTCCTTGTCGAGCTTCTCCCGCTGCGCGGCGAGTTCTTGCTCGACCTTGCGTTCCTCCCGTAGCCGCTCCCGCTGCTCGCGTTGCGCGAGTTTCTCTTCTTGGATCTTCATCAGGTAGTCCGCGGTGAGTTCGAGTTCCGTCACCCGGAGCCGGTGATAGTCGTCGGAGACGTGCATCTCCATCATCGCTCCGAGCTTGGCTATCGTGTCGGCCGCTTTCTCCAGGCGGTTGACAGCGGTGGCGAGGTTGCCCGCTTTGAGGGTCCGCACGCAGTTCTCCGCCTCGGCGTTGTACGCGCGGAGCATCAACTTCGACAGATTCGCGGTCATCTTGCGACCCTTGGCGAGGGAGTTGTTGAAGGAGAACATGTCTGACGCTTCGACGGCCGCGGTGGAGATCACGGACTGCTTGATCCGGTCTCGCACATCGGCCAGTCGTTCGCGGTACTGCTCGGCGTTCTGCAGGGGATGTTGGTAGGTGTAGATGCCCACTTCCTGCAGAACGACTCGGTCGTCAGTCTCGACGACGCCCGGTGGCGCCACCGGCGCAGCCTCGGGCGCGGGGGCCGGAGTCGACGCGGTCTGCACAGCCTCGTCGCGTTCGCGAGTGACCGCCGCGAGTTGGTCCTGCAGGGAATGCAGTTCCCGTTCCTTCGCCACCAGTGTGCCTCGGAGTGCACGAATGACATCTGCGCCGGCATCGTCGGTCATGACCTGTACCTTTCGCACCGCGCGTTGATATAGGTTCTTGTCATCCTCGAACTCCTAGGGAGTTGCTGACCGGGACCAGGTCGTACGGGTTCTTCGAGACACCCGCCCGGAGGTGGTCCAGCGTCGCCCTCGCGTCGACCCGGCCGAGGTCAAGTGCTTCGAAGCTCACTCTGTCAGTAGCCAACTGGGCCAGCGCAACGAAGTGGTCCCGCCCCGTTGCCGGGTCGACGGCGTCCACACCGACGGTCATCGACAACGTCGCCACGATGCCGTCCCGGTCGGCTTCGAAGATCTCATGCGCGGTGCGCAGGGCGACCTGACACACCGCCGTCGCGTAACGGTCCTTGCGGGCCTTGACCGGCAGAGAAGTGCTGGTGATCGAGTCGCTGGCCTTGGTGTACTTGAATGCCTTCTCGGTAGGCAGCGTGTCCGGGTGCGGAACGTGCACGGTCAGAGTGAGTTCGCCCACCGCACCGTCGAAGGTGAAGTCGTGCTCGACCTCGAAGCACTCCGGATAGGCGGAGTTTGCGAGAACGATCGACACGTACTCCTCCAGCGCCGCGGGCTCGCGGTCCTGCAGGCCTGTCATGAGCTTCTCGAGGCGCACGTTGGCTGCCAGGATCTCGGTGCGCCGTTGTGCGCACTCCGTCTCGTACTGCGCCTGGGCGGCGGCCAGAGCGTCCAATCGGTGCGTCTCGCGTTCCCGGTGCGCGGCCTCAGCCTGCTGGTGCGCAGCGTGGTGCGCGCTGGCGTACTGCTCCCACTGTCGGCGGTATTCCCAGTACTGCGCCTGCGCCGCTTCGATGGCAGCGGCATGCTTCTTCCTGCCACCCAGAACGGCCCCGATGCCCGTCGGCGCAGCGGGTTCGACGTAGACCGGTTCCGGAGACAACGGCGGAGGTACGGGGGGCGGCGCGGGCTGGGTCAGGTCGGGGCGGGAGAACGGCGGGTGCCGCACCGGCTGCCGCAGCGAGGCCAGATCCACGTAATCGTCCACCTCGAGCGTGGCGGCGAGAATTGCGTCGATGTCCTCGAGCTGCTGCAGCAAGGTGGCGTTGAGCAGGTCGACCTCGGCCTGACGCGCCTGGACATGCAGGCGCGCCTGCTCCTTGATCTGCGCCGCAGTGAGGGCGGCGGCGCGGCGGGCGTCCGCTGCTCTATTGCGTTCCGACTCCTTCCTCGAACGTTCCGCTTCCCGCGTCGCTCGGGCGTGCGCTTGGGCGGTGGCCCGCTGCTGCTGCCGTTCACGCTGTTCCCGAAGTCGGTTCTGGTGTTGAATCTCCGCGAAGAATCCGCGTCGTTTCGCCATGTGAGGTCCTCATCGTTGCGAGATGGTGCTTCAGGTCGGTCTCGACGCACCGTGAAAGGCGTGAGCCGGTGGACGTGTGGGTACTGGTGACAGCACGGTGTTGCCACAAGTCGCGTCAGTTGTCGGTCGGATCGTGACGAGCGTTCTCCGCTCGGCCACACGACACCGTCGGCCTCCGTGATGCCGCACGCGTACCCGGACTCGCATGTGAACTCGGTCGGGCCCGACTCCGGAGCGCCTTGGTCTCGCACGAATTCGTCTCGGACATTCTGGCAATACTCGCTGTATCCCGTGACCGAGCCGTCCGACCGGGTTGTCTCGACCGGGTTGTCTCCGGGCTGACACCCCACAATGCTCGCCGACTCTGTCGAGAGCGCCACTGGCGGAGGAGGGCTGGGGCACAGTCGGCCCCGATGTGGTCGGAAGCGCCGTTGGTTGAGGCGTACTGAACGCGGTGGTGACCACGGTCGAACCGGTCTCCCGATCGGCAGACGTCCCGCTGCCACATGCGGTGACGACCACGGCAATCATTGCCATGGTGACCGCACCGAGTGCACGTCCACGAATCGACCTTTACTTTTGTTCGGCGTGAATGGGCTCTCGGTGGCCATTCAAGTCGTCGTTGGTCCAGACGAGCCCCTCCAAGCACGATGAAACATACCGCAGGGTCCAAGCGATAGTTCGAGGAACACTGCTTCCGTCAGCCAGCACCGCCACACCCTCGAGAGTGACCATGAAACTCGCTACAGTCCTCGCCGCCGTCGCCCTGCTCAGCACAGCCGGGCTCTCATCCTGCAGTTCCGCAGAACCCGCTACGACCACCACGACACCCGCGATTTCGACCACAGTCCCGTCGACCACAGTTGCGCCGACAACAGTCGCGCCGATCAGCTCGGAGACTCTCGCCGATCCTGCACCGGAACCGATCACTTTCGAATGCGGTGATCTGAATCTGTATCAATCCGGCACCGCGCTGTATTCGGATGGAACGACTGGCTACGAAAGCACGTGCGACACGTATGTACCCCCTGCCGAGAAGGTCCTTTGGTACTGCGATTACCCCGAGACAGCCGTATACACCGACGGCACGTCGTCATCGTCAGACCCCGCTTGCATCAACGACGAGCCGATAAATCCGAATCCCGGTGGCGGATTCCCCTACATCGCAGAAGAAGACCGCAATGGAGACGGCGTGGTCAACGGATATGAACGCTGCGGTATCGCGTGCGGACAAGAACCCACCAGCGGTGACATTCAGACCAGGAACGGCTGCGAGGACGGCTATATCACCGGGCCACTGTGCGAGAACTTGGATGGATGAGAAACCATCCACGGTCAATCGCCGATGCGGATACGCCGCGATAGCGAGGAGCATCACCATGCCATTCGAGGGGAGCGTCATGTGCTCCTAGCAGCGGAGCGGTACGCGGACGACCCCTACCCCAACAACACCCGATACCCCGGCTTCACGACGTCGTCGATCAGCGCCAACCTCTGGTCGAAGGGCAGGAAGGACGACTTCAGCGCATTGATCGTGAACCGCTCGAGGTCGGACCACCCGTAGCCGAAGGCCCTGGCGAGCCGGTACATCTCCTTGCTCATCGAGGTGTCGCTCATCAACCGGTTGTCCGTGTTCACGGTGACGCGGAACCGTAAGCGGGCCAGAATGTCGAAGGGGTGCTCCTCGATGCTGGCCACGGCGCCCGTCTGGACGTTGGAGCTGGGGCACAGTTCCAGCGGAATCCGCTTGTCCCGCACGTAGTTTGCCAGCTGGCCGAGTTCGCGGGCGCCGTCGGTGTTCGTGGTGATGTCGTCGACGATGCGCACCCCGTGGCCCAACCGGTCCGTGCCACAGAACGCGATCGCTTCGTGGATGGAAGGCAGGCCGAACGCCTCGCCGGCGTGAATGGTGAAGTGCGCATTGTTCGCCCGCATGTACTCGAACGCGTCGAGGTGCCGGCTCGGGGGGAAGCCCGCTTCCTTGCCTGCGATGTCGAAGCCCGCGACACCCTGGTCGCGGTACCGGACCGCCAGTTCGGCGATCTCGCGGGAACGGGCGGCGTGCCGCATCGCGGTGAGGAGGCATCCGATGACGATGGGTCGACCGGCCGCACGGGCGGCGCTCTCGCCCTGGCGGAACCCTTCCAGGGTGTGCTCGACCACCTCGTCCAGTGTCAGCCCCTTCTCCAGGTGCTGCTCGGGCGCGTAGCGCACCTCGGCGTAGACGACACCGTCGGCGGCCAGATCCTCGGCGCACTCGCGCGCCACGCGCTGCAGGCCCTCGGCCGTCTGCATGACGGCGACGGTGTGCGCGAACGTCTCGAGATACAGCTCCAGGGAGCCGCTGTCGGCTGCGTCGCGGAACCACCGGCCGAGGCTCTCCGCGTCAGACGCGGGAAGCCCGTCGTACCCGCACTCGCTCGCCAGTTCCAGCACGGTCGACGGCCGGAGCCCGCCGTCGAGATGGTCGTGCAACAACGCCTTCGGCGCGCGGGCGATGTTCTGCATGTCCAGGGGTGCCGGACCGCTCAGTCGTGCCGCGCTGTCCGGAGCAACCGTCAGATCGTCATCCATGTCCCGACTGTAGTGTTCGCGGCCGCGCCTCGCGCCCCTCGCCTACAGCGGGTCGAGGATGCGTTTGAGGAACTGTTGCGTCCTCTCCTGCGCCGGGTGCGTCAGCACATCGGTGGGGGTGCCTCTCTCGACCACGACTCCCCCGTCGACGAACAGCACCTGGTCGGCCACCTGCTGCGCGAACCGGATCTCGTGAGTGACCACGACCATGGTCCAGCCCTCGCTCGCGAGGTTCTTCATGACCGACAGCACCTCGCCGACGAGCTCGGGATCGAGCGCCGAGGTGGGCTCGTCGAACAGCATGAGCTCGGGCGCCAGGGCGAGTGCGCGGGCGATCCCGACGCGTTGCTGCTGCCCACCCGACAGCTGGAACGGGTACTGGTCCTCCTTGCCGGTGAGACCGACCTGCGCGAGCAGTTCCCTGCCCGCCGCCTCGGCCTCCGCCCGCGGGTGCTTCTGCACGATCACGGGACCCTCGACGACGTTCTGCAGCACCGTCTTGTGCGGGAACAGGTTGTGGCTCTGGAACACCATGCCGCTCTGTGCACGCAGCGCTGCCGTCGCCGATCGGACGCGGCCACGCGGAGCCGACGCCAGCTCACCGAAGTCCGCGGACACGTCGCCGATGCGCACGGTGCCGGAGTCCACCGGGTCGAGCGCGTTGAGCCCGCGCAGCAGCGTGGTCTTGCCGGAGCCCGACGGACCCACGACGACGGTGACCGTGCCGCGGTCGGCGGTGAAGTCGACTCCCTGCAGGACGTGGTTGTCGCCGAACGACTTCCGCAGTCCCGTCGCCTCGATCAAGGGCTTCTCGGTCATCGCGCCACGTACCTGTCCAGTCGGGTCTCGAGTCTGCCCTGCACGGAGGACAGGACGATGCAGATGATCCAGTAGTACACCGCGGCCACCGAGTAGAGCGCGAAGAAGTCGAAGGTGGGGGCCGCCGCGAGCTGCGCCACTCGGAGCAGCTCGGTGACCAGGATCGTGGACGCCAGCGATGTGTCCTTCACCAACGAGATCAACGTGTTGGACAACGGCGGCACCGCGGTGCGCAGCGCCTGCGGCAGGACGATGCGCTGCAGCGTGGTGCGGTACCCCATGCCGATGGTCTCGGCCGCCTCCCACTGGCCCTTGGGCACGCCGAGAATGGCCGCCCGCACGATCTCGGCCGCGTACCCACCGACATTGATGCTGAACGCCACCACCGCCGCCGGGAACGGCGAGATGACCACCCCGAACTGCGGCAACGCGTAGAACACGATGAACAGCTGCAGCAGCAACGGAGTGCCGCGGACGATCGAGACATAGAAGCGCGCGAGCAGCGACAGGGGTCGGATCGAGGAGATCCGGGCCAGTGCCACGGCCAGCGCGATCGCGAGACCGATGACGAAGCTGATCGCGGTGAGCGGCAACGTCGTGGTGACGGTGGCCTTCAGCATCGGCGCCAGGTTGCGGGTGATCAGTTCCTGAGTCGACTCGGTGGCCCCGGCCTCGGCGGTGGGGGCGGTGGCCGCGGCGGTCTGCGGATCCGGCACCGCGACGTCGGACCCGAAGTAGCGCTCCGAGGCCGCCGCCAGCGTGCCGTCGTCCTGCAGCTCCTCCAGCGCGGTGTTCACCTGCTCCATCAGGCCGCTGTCCTTGCGGGCGGCGAAGGCCTGCAGGCTGGTGTCCCCGGTCTGGGCGGCGACGGCGACACCCGTGTCCCCGGTCTGCGCGAAGTACTCGGCGATGGCGAGCGAGTCGTTGACGGTGGCGTCGACACGGCCGTCCTTGACCAGCGTCACCGCCTGGACGAATCCCTCGACGGCCTGCACCTGAGCGCCTGCGTCGGTGGCCACCTCGGCCCAGTTGCTCGTCGACGACTGCGCCGTGGTCCGGCCGGCCAGATCCGCCAGCGAGGTGATCGACGTGTCCCCGGCCCGCGCGACGATCTCGCCCTCGGAGACGGTGTACGGCCGCGAGAGGTCGTACTTGGCCTGCCGTTCGTCGTTGACGGTCACTTGGTTTGCGATGAGGTCGAACCGGCCGGACTCGAGACCGGCGAAAATCGAGTCGAACGGCGTCTGGACGAACTCGACGCGTACGCCGAGTTTCTCCCCGACCGCGCGGACGACGTCGATGTCGTACCCCGTCAGGTCACCGTCGGACCCCTGGAAACTGAAGGGGCTGTACGTGCCCTCCGTGCCGACCACGAGCACACCGTTGTCGGTGACCGTGTCGATTAACGGCTCGTCCGAGGACGACCCGCACGCGCCCAGCAGGATCGCGAGCATCACCCCCACCAGCGTGACGAGGGACCACCGAGCGCGCGTCACGCTACGTACCGATCCGATCCAGGATCAGCGGCGAGACGGCAGGAGCGTCGTCGCCGACGGCCCATCCGTCCGTCAGTGCCTCGAGCGCACCGTCGAACCGTTCCGGGGTGTCCGTGTGCAGCGTGAAGACCACACTCCCGGCGGACACCCGCTCTCCCGGTCTGACATGCATGCGCACCCCTGCTCCTGCCTGGACCTGCTGGCCCTGCCGCTCGCGCCCGGCACCCAGCCGCCAGGCAGCGATACCCACCGCCATGGCGTCCACACGGGTGACCACGCCGTCGCGGTCGGCCACGACGTCGTGAGTATGTCGTGCCACGGGCAGCGGCGCATCGGGATCGCCACCCTGTCCGGCGATCATCGACCGCCACCGGTCCATGGCCGTGCCGTCGCGCAGTTTGTCGGCCGGATCGACACCGTCGAGTCCGGCGGCCGCGACCATCTCGCGCGCCAGCGCGAGAGTCAGCTCGACGACGTCCGCGGGGCCGCCGCCGGCCAGGACGTCGAGGGATTCCTGCACCTCGAGAGCGTTGCCGGCGGTGAGGCCGAGCGGGGTGGACATGTCGGTGACCAGGGCGACCGTGTTGACGCCCGAGTCGGTGCCGAGCTCGACCATCGTCGCGGCGAGCTCGCGCGCCTGATCCAGCGACTTCATGAACGCACCCGATCCGCACTTCACGTCCAGGACCAGTGCGCCCGTCCCCTCGGCGATCTTCTTGCTCATGATCGACGCGGCGATCATCGGGATCGACTCGACGGTGCCGGTGACGTCACGCAGGGCGTAGAGCTTCTTGTCCGCCGGGGCCAGATCCGCACCCGCGGCACAGATGACGGCGCCGACAGCAGGATCGTCGAGGAGTCGGGTCATCTCGTCGGCCGTGAGATCGGCCCGCCAGCCCGGAATGGACTCCAGCTTGTCCAGCGTGCCGCCGGTGTAGCCGAGACCGCGTCCCGACAGCTGCGGCACCGCCGCACCGCACGCCGCGACGAGGGGTGCGAGCGGGAGCGTGATCTTGTCCCCGATACCGCCCGTGGAGTGCTTGTCGACGGTGGGACGCGAGATGGACGAGAAGTCCATGCGGCTGCCCGAGGCGATCATCGCGTCGGTCCACTGACGGATCTCCACGCGTGTCATGCCGCGCAGCAGAATGGCCATCGTGAGGGCCGACATCTGCTCGTCCGCCACGTCGCCACGGGTGTACGCGTCGACCATCCACGAGATCTGGTCCGAAGAAAGGGTGTGGCCATCGCGTTTGGTGGCTATCACCGATACGGCATCAGGCATCGGTCACCGCCTTCTCGGCGGTGCTCGAGACCTGCCCGGCGGCGAGATCGTCGGGGCCGAACGCCTCGGGGAGGAGGTCGCTCAGTGGACGCACACCCGACGCCGTGTCGATCAGCAGATCGCCTCCGCCGAACTCGAACAGAAGCTGCCGACAACGGCCGCACGGCAGCAGGATCGAGCCTCGACTGTCGCAGCACGAGAACGCGATCAGGCGTCCACCGCCGCTCGCATTCAGCGCCGACACCAGTCCGCACTCGGCGCAGAGCCCGAGACCGTATGAGACATTTTCCACATTGCATCCGGCGACGATGCGTCCGTCGTCCACTGTCGCAGCGGCCCCCACGGGGTAGTTCGAATAGGGCGCGTAGGCGTGGGTCATAGCCTCACGAGCACTGTCGCGCAAGGATTTCCAGTCGACTTCCGGCATGAGGGCGATCCTGTCACGTCGAGGCTGCCACTGCAGGCAACTCCGAGCGACCCACCGGGTCATTGGACAGGCAAACCTAACTTCCGGTCGGCAGGGAAACGCCAGGCCCAACGCGAATTAGTGCGTGTCCGAGCATGGGATTAGAGTTCGAAGAAGTCGTTTCACACACACGATCGAGCTGGATTTCTCCGGTATCTCTCCGGGCGTCTTCGCTCGTCGCGTCCATCAATGATGTTGGAGGCACTGCACTCGATGGCTAGCACGACCGAAGCCGCCCCGACGCGGGAGCGCACGCGGTCTCTGTACCGCGGAGACCCTGGCATGTGGTCCTGGGTTCTGCACCGGATCACCGGTGTCGTCACGTTCTTCTTCCTGTTCGTGCACGTCCTGGACACGGCGCTCGTCCGCGTCGATCCCCAGGCGTACAACGACGTGATCGACACGTACAAGACGCCGATCGTCGGCCTGATGGAGCTCGGCCTGGTGGCCGCGGTGCTCTACCACGCACTCAACGGCATCCGAGTCATGCTCGTCGACTTCTGGTCGAAGGGAACCCAGTACCAGCGCCTCATGCTGTGGGTCATCCTCGGCATCTGGTTCGTCGTCATGATCCCGGGCGCGGCACGCATCCTCTACAACACCTTCACCGGGGGGCACTGAGACATGGCGACCACCGACGCAGGTGCCAAGCAGGCACGCACGCTGGGAACGTCTCACGACCGTCCCGCCAGCCTCGACAATCCGCGCTCACCGCGCCGGAAGAACCGCGGCAACTTCGAGCTCTACGCATGGCTGTTCATGCGCTTCTCCGGACTCGCGCTCGTCGTCCTCGTCCTCGGCCACATGTCCATCATGTTGCTGCTCGACGACGGTGTTCACCGCATCAACTTCGCCTTCGTGGCCGGCCGCTGGTCGAGCCCGTTCTGGCAGGTGTGGGACCTGACGATGCTCTGGTTGGCGCAGCTGCACGGCGGCAACGGTCTGCGGACCGTCATCGCCGACTACTCGCGCAAGGACTCCACGCGGTTCTGGCTCACCACGCTTCTGGTGCTCTCGATGATCCTCATCATGGGTCTGGGCACGTACGTCATCTTCACGTTCGACCCCAACATCACCGCCAGCTAGGGGAGAGTGCACATGCAGGAACATCGTTACGACGTACTGATCGTCGGTGCCGGTGGTGCAGGTATGCGCGCGGCGATCGAGGCCGGTCCGCGCGCCCGCACCGCGGTGCTCACGAAGCTCTACCCCACTCGCAGCCACACCGGCGCGGCTCAGGGCGGCATGTGTGCTGCCCTCGCCAACGTCGAGGAGGACAACTGGGAGTGGCACACCTTCGACACGATCAAGGGCGGCGACTACCTGGTCGACCAGGACGCTGCCGAGATCATGGCGAAGGAGGCCATCGACGCGGTCCTCGACCTCGAGAAGATGGGCCTGCCGTTCAACCGCACGCCCGAGGGCAAGATCGACCAGCGTCGCTTCGGCGGGCACACCCGTGACCACGGCAAGGCGCCCGTGCGCCGTGCGTGTTACGCCGCCGACCGCACCGGTCACATGATCCTCCAGACGCTGTACCAGCAGTGCGTCAAGCACGACGTGGAGTTCTTCAACGAGTTCTACGCACTGGACATCGCGCTGACGGAGACCGACGAGGGCCCCGTGGCCACCGGCGTCATCGCCTACGAGCTGGCCACCGGCGAGCTGCACGTGTTCCACGCGAAGTCGATCGTGTTCGCCACCGGCGGTTCGGGTCGTATCTACAAGACCACCTCGAACGCCCACACCCTCACCGGTGACGGCATGAGCATCATCTTCCGCAAGGGCCTGCCGCTCGAGGACATGGAGTTCCACCAGTTCCACCCGACCGGCCTCGCCGGACTCGGCATCCTCATCTCCGAGGCCGTGCGCGGTGAGGGCGGAATCCTCCGCAACGCGGACGGTGAACGCTTCATGGAGCGCTACGCCCCCACCATCAAGGACCTCGCGCCGCGCGACATCGTCGCCCGCTCGATGGTGCTCGAGGTGCTCGAAGGTCGCGGTGCCGGACCGAACAAGGACTACGTCTACATCGACGTGACCCACCTCGGCGCCGACGTCCTCGAGGAGAAGCTCCCGGACATCACGGAGTTCTCCCGCACGTACCTGGGCGTCGACCCGGTCACCGAGCTGGTGCCCGTGTACCCGACGTGCCACTACGTCATGGGCGGCATCCCCACCAAGATCCGCGGTGAGGTGCTCCGCAACAACGACGACGTCGTTCCCGGCCTCTTCGCCGCCGGCGAGTGCGCCTGCGTGTCCGTGCACGGCTCCAACCGTCTCGGCACCAACTCGCTGCTCGACATCAACGTGTTCGGCCGTCGCGCCGGCATCGCTGCCGCCGAGCACGCCAACAGCGTCGACTTCACCCCGCTGCCCGAGGCTCCGCAGAAGATGGTCGAGGAATGGCTCGAACTCATCCTCTCGGATCACGGCAACGAGAAGGTCGCGACCATCCGCACCGAGCTGCAGCAGTCGATGGACAACAACGCGTCCGTCTTCCGTACCGAGGACACCCTCAAGCAGGCCCTGAGCGACATCCAGGGACTGAAGGAGCGCTACGGCCGGATCACCGTGCAGGACAAGGGCAAGCGCTACAACAGCGACCTGCTCGAGGCCGTCGAGCTCGGCTTCCTGCTGGAGATGGCGGAGGTCACCGTCGCCGGTGCTCTCAACCGCAAGGAGACTCGCGGCGGACACGCGCGCGAGGACTACCCGGAGCGCGACGACGTCAACTTCATGCGCCACACCATGGCGTACAAGGTGGGCGAGGGTCTGCTCTCCGATATCCGCCTCGACTACAAGCCCGTGGTGCAGACCCGCTACGAGCCGATGGAGCGTAAGTACTGATGAGCGCACCCGCTATCGACAAGTCCGAAGACAAGGGCGGCCTGCCTGCGGTTCCGGACGAAGCAGTGATGGTCACACTGAAGATCGCTCGCTTCAACCCGGAGGACGACAAGGGTTCGCACTGGGACAGCTTCCAGGTCCCCACCCTGCCGACCGACCGTCTTCTCAACCTGATGCTGTACGTGAAGAACTACCTGGACGGCACGTTCTCGTTCCGCCGCTCGTGCGCGCACGGCGTGTGCGGCAGCGACGCGGTCCGTGTCAACGGTGTCAACCGTCTGGCCTGCAAGGTCCTGATGCGCGACATGCTCCCGAAGGACTCCTCGAAGTCCCTCACCATCACGATCGAACCCATCCGCGGTCTGCCCGTGGAGAAGGACCTCATCGTGAACATGGAGCCGTTCTTCGACGCGTTCCGTGCCGTCAAGCCCTACCTGATGACGTCCGGCAACGAGCCCACGCGTGAGCGCATCCAGTCGGCCGCCGACCGCGCGCGGTTCGACGACACCACCAAGTGCATCCTGTGCGCGTGCTGCACCACCTCGTGCCCCGTGTACTGGAACGACGGCAGCTACTTCGGTCCCGCCGCCATCGTCAACGCACACCGCTTCATCTTCGACAGCCGTGACGAGGGCGCTCCCGAGCGCCTGGACATCCTCAACGACGTCGAGGGTGTGTGGCGCTGCCGCACCACCTTCAACTGCACCGACGCGTGCCCCCGTGGCATCCAGGTGACGAAGGCGATCCAGGAAGTCAAGCGCGCACTGCTCTTCGCACGCTGATCCTCGCGCACCACCACGAGAGCCCGCTCCTGCACTGCAGGAGCGGGCTCTCGTGCGCTTCGGACTAGACGAACGCCGAGTACCCCGTCACTCCCCTGCCGACGATGAGGTTGTTCATCTGCGACGTGCCCTCGTACGAGTACAGCGCCTCGGCATCGGTGAAGTAACGGATCACGTCGTAGTCGAGCACGATGCCGTTGCCCCCCATGATCTCTCGGGCCCAGCCCACCACCTCACGCAGTCGCGTGGTGGTGTAGCTCTTCGACAGCGCCGCGTGCTCGTCGTGCTGCACCCCGGAGTCCTGCAGCTGCGACACTCGCAGTGCCATCCCGAGGCACGCGGTGATGTTGCCGGCCATGCGCGCGATCAGATCCGAGATCAACTGGAACGACGCGATGGGCGCCCCGAACTGCTCGCGCTCCTGTGCGTAGGCCACCGCCTTCTCGAACGCACCGATCATCACTCCGACCGCGCCCCACGCGACGCCGCCGCGGGTGAGGGAGAGGACCTTGGCGGTGTCGGCGAACGAGTTCGCGTGCTCGAGCTTGTTCGCGGCGGGCACCCGGCAGTCCTCGAAGTACAGATCCGCGTTCTCGACCGCGCGCAGTGAGTACTTGCGCTCGATCTTCTCCGCACGGAATCCCTCGGGGAAGCCGTCGTCGCCCTTCTCGAGGACGAAGCCCTTCACCTCACCGTCCGCCTCGTCCTTCGCGTAGACGATGATCAGGTCGGCGAAGGTGGCGTTGCCGATCCACCGCTTGCTGCCGTTGAGGATCCAGTGGTCGCCGTCGAGCCGCGCCGTGGTCTCCAACCCGCCGGCGACGTCGGAACCGCCGTGCGGCTCGGACAGGCCGAAGGCGCCGATCTTCTCCATGCGGCGCATGGCCGGGAGCCACCGCTCCTTCTGCTCGTCCGAGCCCAGGATGGCGATGCTGCTCATCGCGAGCCCGCTGTGGACGGTGAACATGGTGCCCGTGGACGGATCGACCCGCGAGAACTCCATGCCCAGCCACCCGGTGAAGACCTTGCGTGCGGGCGCTCGACCGTCGAACTCGTACTCCAGACCGACGATCCCGAGATCGGCCAGGCGCGGGAGCAGATGGACCGGTGACTCCGCCTTCTCCCAGAACTCGTTCGCGCGCGGGGCGACCTCGTCCTCGAGGAAGCGACGCACCACCCCGACCGTCTCCGACTCCTCGTCCGTCAGAATGCCCTGGTAGCCGAACATGTCCGCGGCGAGGAACCCCTTCGAGAGAGGTCCCAGCGGTTCGTGCTTGCTCATGTGCGACTCCTGTGTCGGTCGTCCGGCGAGTGGTCGGGTGACGCCTGTGTCTGTCACCGTGCTGCACGGATACCCCGACTGTCCCGAGATCAGTCGAACCCGTCGAACGGATCTCGAGGTGTTCTCGAGGTATCCGGAGTCCCCGCT
This sequence comes from Rhodococcus sp. BP-241, assembly GCF_019836145.1. Taxonomy (NCBI): domain Bacteria; kingdom Bacillati; phylum Actinomycetota; class Actinomycetes; order Mycobacteriales; family Nocardiaceae; genus Rhodococcus; species Rhodococcus sp. BP-241. The sequence continues at coordinate 24,302 of NZ_JABUEI010000003.1, forward strand.
GTGCGGTCTCGACGAGGTGGGGCCATAGTTGAGCGGTGACAGAACCCGGGGGCAGCTCGACGACCGAACCCACCATCGGCCGCGGGCTGGTCCTCCTGCTGGCCGTCACCTGCGGTGTCCTGGTCGCGAATCTGTACTACGCGCAACCGCTGCTCGACACGATCGCCCGCTCCTTCGACATCGAGGAGGGCACGGCGGGGATCCTCGTCACCACCGCGCAGATCGGCTACGCCATCGGTCTGGCGTTCCTCGTCCCGCTCGGCGACCTGATCGAACGGCGGCGCCTCATCGTCACCGCCGCCCTGATCTGCGGCGTCGCGGACGGCATCGCCGTGGTGTCCCCCGGCTTCCCGATGCTCGCCGCCGCCCTCGTCCTCGCCGGGGTGGGAGCGTCCGCCGCCATGGTCATCGTCCCGCTCGCCTCGGCCCTCGCCGCGGAGGAGGATCGCGGACGCACCGTGGGCACCGTCATGAGCGGCCTGCTCACCGGAATCCTGCTCGCCCGCACCGTCAGTGGGTTCCTGTCCGAACTGGGCGGCTGGCGGTTGGTCTACGGGGTGGCCGCCGTGGCCATCGGCCTGCTCGCGGTGGTGCTGCGGAAGTACGTCCCGGTGTCGACCCCGGTGGTGACCGACACCTACCGCGGCATTCTCGGCTCCATCCTGACGCTCGTACGCGAACTCCGGGAGCTCCGGTTGCGCATGGCTCTGGGCGCGCTCCTCATGGCCGCGTTCTCGGTGCTGTGGACCGGGCTCGCGTTCCTGCTCGCGGCTCCGCCGTTCTCCTACGGTGACGCCGTCATCGGCCTGTTCGGCATCGCCGGGGTCGCCGGTGCGTTGATGGCACCCATCGCCGGGCGCATGACCGACAAGGGACACGGACGGCGCGCGACGACGCTGTGCCTGACGATCCTGCTGGCCAGCTGGGCGCTGCTCTTCCTCGGATCGGGCAGCTCCGCCGTGTGGGCCGTCGTCGTCCTGATCGTCGGCATCATGGCTCTCGACCTGGGCACCCAGGGCGCGCACATCAGCAATCAGAACGTCGTGTTCGTCCTGGATCCGCCGGCGCGAAACCGTCTCAACACCGCGTACATGGTGAGCTACTTCGGCGGCGGCGTCCTCGGTTCCGTCGCTGCGTCCGTCAGCTATTCCGTCGGTGGGTGGGCGGTGCTGTGCCTCACCGGGGCAGCGATCTCCCTCGCCGCACTCGCCATCTGGCTCCTCGGCCGGAGCGCGTCATCGGGGAGTGTTGTGCGGAGTGACCACGTGCACGGGTGACGGCTCGTCCCGAACACCGTCCAGGGCACCGGCGGCCTGCATGAGCAACCGGCACGCCGACCGCGCGTCGGCACGCAGATCATGGTGCAGCACAGCCGAGATGGAGCGCTCGGCCAGCAGCCGACGGTTGTCCGCGTCGAGGTCGTGGGCGATGAACACCCGGCACCGACGACCCACCCGCTCGAAGGCCCGCACGGTGGCGACGTTGCCGCCGCCGATGGAGTAGACCGCCTCGATGTCGGGGTGCTGCGTCAATGCCTCGACCACCAGGTCCTCGACCGTGTCGTCGAGTCCGCTGCTGCGGGCGATGTCGAACACGGCCCGCGGCACCCCGGACGCCGTGCGGCGCAGGGCCCGACGGAACCCGATCTCCCGTTCACCCTCGTTGCGGAACGTGTCGTGGCTCAATGTGACCAGCACGCTCGACGTCGACTCCCCCAGCCACTGATCGACGAGGTACGCCGCGGTGGCGCCCGCGGCGCCGTCGTCGATGCCCACGTACGCGGTGCGCGCGCTCGACGGCACGTCGCTGACGTAGGTCACCACCGGGATGCCGGCTGCCACGACGGCGTCGAGCGCGTCGGACACCTGCGGATCGTCCGGCGCCTTGACGATCAGTCCGTGCGAGCCGCGCGCGCGGATGCCGTCGAGCGTCTCGAGCATCGCGGGCACCGACTCCGTCTCCCGGAAGTGGAACCGCGACCGGACCACGGCCGGTGACAGCATCGGCAACTCGGCCTCGAGGGCGGACCGCACCTGGGAACAGAACCGCTCGGGTGCCTGCATGACCACGTCGACGAAGAACTTGCGCCCCGACAACCGCAACTGGGTGCGCTGCTTGTCGAGGTCGGCGATGGCCTGGCGCACCTCCGCTCGGGTGTCCTCCCGGACACCGGGCCGCTCGTGCAGCACCCGGTCCACGGTCGCCTCGCTCAGGCCCGACTGCTGCGCGATCTCCCGCACTTTGTAGCGATGTCCCACAGCGGTGTCCTCTCGAGGTGTTTTTGATGCGTTCAGAGTGTTGATCACCGGCGCCGGGACCGCAAGACTTCCCGGTGTGGGCACTCTTCTGGACGACACCGTCGTTCTCGTCAGCGGTGGCACGTCCGGTGTGGGCGCCGCCGTCGTGCGAGCGAGCCTCGCCGCGGGCGCACGCGTGGCCTTCAGCGGCCGACGTGACGAGGTGGGCACCGCGTACGAACGCGAGCTGCGCGCCGACGGCCACGACGCGACCTTCGTGCGCGCCGACATCGCCGACCCCATCGAGGCGATCGCGAGCGTCGAGCGCACCGTCGAGCACTACGGCCGCGTCGATGCCGTGTGCAACGCGGCCGGACTCACCTCCCGAGGGTCACTGCTCGACACCACCCCCGAGCTGTTCGACCAGCACATGGCCGTCAACCTGCGGGGACCGTTCTTCGTCATGCAGGCCGCCGTCCGAGACATGCTCTCGCGCTCGGCTCCCGGCACCATCGTGAACATCGGCTCCGTGAGCGGCCGCGGCGGGCAGTCCTACCTCGCCCCGTACGTGGCGGCGAAGGCCGGCCTGTCGGGGCTGACCAAGAACGCGGCACACGCTCACCGGTTCGACCGGATCCGCATCAACGCACTCGACATCGGCTGGACCGAGACCGAGGGCGAAGCCGTGACGCAGAGGACGTTCCACGACGCGCCGGACGACTGGGCCACCGACGCGGCCGCGCGCATGCCGATGGGCAAGCTCGGACAGCCCGACGAGATCGCCGACATGGTGGTGTTCCTGCTGTCGCCGCGCAGCGGCGTCGTCACCGGCTCGGTCATCGAATGGGATCAACAGGTAGTAGGAGGGCAGGACTGATGGGCAACGACGTTCGGAACCAGCGAATCGGAGTCGTCGGACTGGGACGCATCGGTGCGTTCCACACCGAGACTCTCGCCGGACTCGACGGGGTCTCGAGCCTCGTGGTCACCGACGGACGGCCGGAGGTCACCGACGCCGTCGCCGCGAAGTACGGCGCGGAGAAGGTCGACGGGGTCGACGCGATGCTCACCGCCGGCGTGGACGGCATCGTCGTCGCGGCGGCCACGCCCGCGCACGCCTCGCTGCTGCTGGCCGCGGTGGACGCCGGGATCCCCGTCTTCTGCGAGAAGCCGTTGGCCTTCACCGCCACCGAGAGCAAGGCCGTGGTCGACGGCATCGCGACCTCCGACGTGCCCGTCCAGATCGGGTTCAACCGGCGGTTCGATCCGGCCGTCGCAGCCGCCGAACGTGCCGTGCGCAGTGGGGATCTCGGGTTCCTGCACACCGTGCGGTCCACCACTCTCGACCCCGCTCCCCCGCCGATGGCGTACATCGCGGAGTCCGGCGGCATCTTCCGCGACTGCAGCGTCCACGACTTCGACGTCGTGCGCTGGATCGTCGGCCGCGAGGTCGTGTCCGTGTTCGCCACCGGCTCGAACCAGGGCGATCCCGCGTTCGCCGCCGCCGGCGACGTCGACTCCGCCACCGTGCTCCTGACGTTCGAGGGTGGCGCCGTCGGTGTCGTGTCGAACTCCCGCTACAACGGTCGCGGCTACGACTGCCGGCTCGAGGTCCACGGCCGGGACGACACGGTCGTCGCCGGCTGGGATCCCCACACCCCGGTCCGGAACATGGAAGCGTCTCAGCTCTTCCCGCACGGCGAGCTGTTCCCGTCGGACACGCCCCACGGGTTCTTCATGGACCGGTTCGCCGCCTCCTACCGCGCCGAGCTGTCCGCGTTCCTGGAGGTCTGCGCCGGCACCCGCCCGTCCCCCTGCACCGCGCAGGACGCCCTCGAGGTCGCCTGGATCGCCGAGGCCGCCACCGAATCCCTGCGCCGCGGCGCACCCGTCACCCTGGAAGAGGTCCGCTCATGACCGCCGCACCCGTACGTATCGCCGGAGCACCCATCTCGTGGGGCGTCTGCGAGGTCCCCGGCTGGGGATACCAGATGGACAACGACCGCGTGCTCCGAGAGATGCGCGGCGCCGGACTCACCGCGACGGAGAACGGTCCCGAGGGCTTTCTCCCGGCCGATCCGGCATCCCTGGCCGCAGTGCTCGCCGGTCACGACCTCACCTCCGTCGGGGGCTTCGCTCCCGTTCTGCTGCACGAGGAGTCGCACGATCCGGTGCCGACCATCGCCTCGCTGCTCGACGGCTTCGTGGCCGCGAACGCCGACGTCATCGTCCTCGCCGCGTCCACCGGCCAGGAGGGCTACGACGCCCGTCCGACGCTCACCGCCGATCAGTGGACCGTGTTGCTGCGCAACCTCGATCGTCTCGCCGCCGCCTCCGCCGAGCGGGGAATCCTCGCCGTCGTGCATCCCCACGTCGGCACCATGATCGAGCAGCGCGACGAGGTGCACCGCGTGCTCGACGGCTCCTCCATCCCGCTGTGCCTGGACACCGGGCACCTCATGATCGGCGGCACCGATCCGGCCGAACTGGCCACCGCGGCAGCCGATCGCATCGCGCACGCTCACCTCAAGGACGTCGACGCCGCCCTCGCAGCACGGGTCCAGGCCGGCGAGCTCACCTACACCGACGCGGTCCGCGCCGGCATGTACACGCCGCTCGGAACCGGGGACGTGGGCATCGGCGGCGTCGTCGACTCGCTCCTCGACGCCGGATACACCGGCTGGTTCGTGCTCGAGCAGGACACCATCCTGTCCGAGGAGCCGGGCGAGGTGGGCGGCCCGGTGACGGACGTCGTCGCCAGCGTGCAGCACCTCCACGACATCGTCGCCGCCCGAACGGCCGCGGTGTGACGGCACCTCTGCGCATCGGGGTCCTCGGCGCGTCGCGCATCGCGGAGCAGGCGATCATCGGACCGGCTCACGCGCTCGGTCATCGACTGGTGGTCGTCGCGGCACGCGATCGCGGCCGCGCCGAGGCCTTCGCACAGCGGTACGGCGTCGAGCGCGTCGCCGACGACTACGACGCGGTGATCGACGATCCCGAGGTGGACGCCGTCTACAACCCGCTCGCCAACGCCCTGCACGCCGAGTGGAACATGCGCGCACTGCGCGCCGGCAAGGCCGTCCTGACGGAGAAGCCGTTCGCGCGCAACGCCGCCGAGGCGCGGGCAGTGCGCGATGTGGCTCGCGAGACGGGCGCAGTGATCGTCGAGGGGTTCCACTACCTCTTCCACCCGGTGACGCGGCGGCTGCTGGACATCGCCGCGGACGGCACCCTCGGTCGCCTCACGCGGGTCGAGGTCGTCATGGCCATGCCCGCACCCGCCGACGACGATCCGCGATGGTCGCTCGACCTCGCGGGCGGTTCCGTCATGGACCTGGGCTGCTACGGGCTGCACGTGCACCGCCTGCTCGCCGACGTCGCCGGCGGACCTCCCCGCGTGGTCTCCGCCGTCGCCACCGAACGTGACCCCGGCGTCGACGCGACGTCGACCATCGAACTCGCGTTCCCCGACGGCGCCACCGGCACCGTGACGAACTCGATGGAGCACGCCGAGCACGAGTTCACGGTGCTGCTGACCTTCTCCGAGGGAACGGCGTTCGCGCACAACCACATCAAGCCGAACACCGACGACCGCGTCTCCGTCACGGATGCGTCGGGGACGACGGTGGAGCACCTCGGCACCCGCGCGTCGTACGAGTACCAGCTCGAGGCCTTCGCGGCGCACGTGCAGAGCGGCGCTCCGATCCCCCTCGACGCCGACGACGCGGTGGCCACCATGGAGCTCGTCGATGCCGCGTACACGGCGGCAGGTCTCCCTCTCCGCTAGACCCCGACCGACTGCCCCGCACCCCTTGGCGAAAACCTCGGTGCGGGGCCGTCGTCGTTCGTGCAGTTCTGCTCACGAGCACTCGCGCGCGCGGTCCGGGTGCCGACACGACACGGGCCCCGCACCTCGTGTGAGGTGCGGGGCCCGGGAGTCGAGCGTCAGCGGCGCAGTTCGTGGGTGAGCGTCTCGAGCTCGTCGCCGCCGGCCATCTCCTTGGTGAGATCGTCGAGGCTGATCTCGTCGTAGGAGCAGTCGAGCTTCTGGCGGCCACGGTTGAGCAGCACGAAGTGGTCACCGACCATGTACGCGTGGTGCGGGTTGTGCGTGATGAACACGACGCCGAAGCCCTGCTCCTTGGCTGCCGAGATGTAGCGCAGCACCATGCCGGACTGCTTGACGCCCAGCGCGGCGGTCGGCTCGTCGAGGATGAGGACACGGGCGCCGAAGAAGATGGCGCGGGCGATGGCCACACACTGGCGCTGACCGCCGGAGAGCGAGCCGATGGGGGCGTCCACGTCGGGCAGGTCGATGCCCATCTTGTGGAGTTCCTCCTTGGTCGTCGCGCGCATCGCGGCGGCGTCGAGGGTGCGGAAGACACCCTTCTTCCGGAGCTCCTGGCCCAGGAAGAAGTTGCGCCACACCGGCATCAGGGACACGACGGCGAGGTCCTGGTAGACCGTCGCGATGCCCTTGTCGAGCGCGTCCTTGGGTGAGGAGAACTTGACCTCCTCGCCGTCGACGAGCAGCTGGCCCTCGGTCTGCTGGTGCAGGCCGGCCATGATCTTGATGAGGGTCGACTTGCCGGCACCGTTGTCGCCGAGCACACCGGTGACCTCGCCGGCGCCGACGCGCAGGTTGATCCCGCCGAGGGCGATGATGTTGCCGTAGCTCTTGCCGACGTTCTTCAGCTCGATCAGCGGGGTCTTGCCGCCACTGTTCGATTCGAGGGGAGTCTCGATGGTTGCACTCATGTCAGGTGTCACCTTTTCGCAGCGTAGGAACGGAAGCTGTTGTTGGCGATGACGGCGAAGAGCAGCATCGCACCGAGGAAGAACTTGAACCAGTCCGGGTTCCAGCCGGCGTAGACGATGCCCTGGTTGGTCATACCGAAGATGAAGGCGCCGATGGCCGCACCGATGGCGGTACCGAAACCTCCGGTGAGCAGGCAGCCACCGATGACCGCGGCGATGATGTAGAGGAACTCGTTGCCGACACCCTGGCCGGACTGGACGGTGTTGAAGGCGAAGAGCAGGTGCATGCCGACGAACCAGGCGCAGAAGCCGACGAACATGAACATGCCGATCTTGACCTTGGTCACCGGCACACCGATGGCGCGAGCCGAGTCCTGGTTGCCGCCGACGGCGAAGATCCAGTTGCCGACGCGCGTCTTCATCAGCACGTAGGTGGTGATGAGCGTGAATACGAGCCACCACAGGACGGTGATGCGGACCGAGACACCGAAGACCGAGAACGACGAGGCGAAGACCTTCTTGGCGGACTCGAAGCCGTCCATGTCGGAGATGGACTGCGTCGCGACCTGGCCGGTGACGAGCTTGGTCACCGCGAGGTTGATGCCCGTCAACATCAGGAACGAGGACAGGGTGATGAGGAACGACGGGATCTTCGTCTTCATCACCAGGTACCCGTTGAGGAATCCCACCCCCAGTGCCAGCACCAGGGCGAGGACCGAGCCGATCCACACGTTGAGGTGGAGGTTGTAGGCCAGCATGGACGCGGCGATCGAGGAGAACGTCACCGCCACACCGGTCGACAGGTCGAACTCGCCGCCGATCATGAGGACCGACACGCCGCACGCCATGATGCCGATGGTCGACGAGGCGTACAGCACGGTGGCCAGGGCCTCGGGGCTCCGGAACGGCGGGGCGACGATGGCGAAGAACACGAAGATGATGATGGCGCCGAAGAGGGCACCGATCTCCGGACGGACCAGCAGACGCTGGAACGGCTTCTGCTTCTTCACCCGCTCGTCGGTCACGACGGTATGCGTGGCGAGATCGAGATCTGCCTGAGTGGACATGGACTTCCTTACCTGACGGGGGATTCTCTGCGCTGGCGGAGCATTCGTTCGGATGACACCCCGTGAGGGAGGCGAGCGGCGAACGTTCCGTGTGATGTCGATGTAATACGCATCACAGCCATAAGTCAATACTTTGTTCGGACATTAGGACTGCAGCCGGACATACTCGTTAGAGCGTGACCCACCTTCCCGACTCCACCGACTCCGTCATCGCGTCCAGCACCGAGGCGCTGCGGACAGCATCCCGCACGGTCGCGCCGACGGAGGCGTTCTCGGCGATCGACTGCAGGAAGCGCGCCGCCTCGACCACCTTCAGGTCGTCGTACCCCATCGCGGACGCGGACCCCGGCTGGAAGACGCCGTACTCGCCCGCTCCCGGACCGACGAAGAGCGTCGACTGCGGCTGGTCCTGATACATCGGCTGATCCTCGCCGGCCGCCCGCAGGCCCAGCTGCAGCTCCCCCATCCGACGGAAGTCCCACGAGACCGAGCCCTGGGTCCCGTGGATCTCGAACCCGTAGGAGTTCTGGTCACCCACCGCCACGCGGCTGGCCTCGAGGACACACCGGGCGCCGGTCGCCATGCGCAGCTGCGCGGACACGAAGTCCTCGTTCTCCACCGGGCCCTGCTCACCGCCCGAGGCGCGCATGTGGCCGCTGGTCACCCCCGTCGGCTTGGCACGCTGCGGGATGAAGACGGCGGTGTCCGCCACCAGTGAGGCGATGTCGCCGAGCAGGTACCAGATCAGATCCGCGCCGTGGGACGCCAGATCGCCGAGCACGCCGCTACCGCCGCGCTCACGCTCGAAACGCCAGCTCAATGCGCCGTCCGGGTGGGCCGCGTAGTCACTGAAGAACCGGAAGCGTGCATGCGTCACGTCGCCCAGTTCGCCGGACGCGATGATGCCGCGCGCCTGCTCCACGGCCGGTGCATTGCGGTAGTTGAAGCCCACTGCCGTCTGCACGCCTGCCTTCTCCGCGGCGATCGCCACTGCACGGGCATCGTCCGCCGACAGTCCCACGGGCTTCTCGATCCAGAGGTGCTTCCCGGCCTCGGCCACCGCGACGCCCATCTCCCGGTGCAGGAAGTTCGGCGACGTCACCGACACGGCACCGATGGACGGGTCGGCCACGACGTCGCGCCACGACTCGGTGGACGAGCCGAAGGCGAACTGCTCGGCAGCCGCGGCGGCGCGGCCGGGCACCTCGTCGGCCACGGTCGCGAGAACGGGCAGGGGTCGGAGCGCGGGGTAGTGGTGGCGCACGCGGCTGTAGGCCTGCGTGTGGACGCGGCCCATCCAGCCGAAGCCGACGACGGCGACAGGCAGAGTGGTGAGGCGAGGGTCGGACATGGGTGCACTCCAGACGAGGGGGTTGTTGGACCGTTCCAAACGGTAGACTGTCCGCAGTCTGCCCGTCGCTCGATCGCGCTGTCAACGCTCTTCCGTTCACCGCGTCCGTCCCGCTAGGCTGCGTTTGGCACGGTCCAACTCGGCGGGGCCGCCTCACCGGACGGAGCGAGCCGTGACGAACATCGAGCGGCCACCCACGATCCGCACCGTGGCCAAACGCGCCGGCGTGTCCAAGTCGCTCGTCTCCCTGGTCCTGCACGACTCCCCCAACGTCAGCGACGAGAAGCGCGCGGCCGTGCACGCAGCCATCGACGAGCTGGGGTACCGGCCGAACCTGTCGGCTCGCAACCTGTCCCGGCAACGGACGGACATCGTCGGGGTCCTCATCAACGACCTCCGCAACCCGTGGTTCGTGGACTGCCTCGAGGGCATGGCCCCGGTGCTCGAGGCACACGGGCTGACCATGATGCTCGGCGACGGTCGAGCCGACCGGAGCGGGGACGACACCGTCGTCCGCAAGTTCACCGAACTGCGACTCGACGCGCTCGTCCTGGTCGGCACCCGGTCACCCACTCCCCTGGTCGCCGATGCCGCGACGTCCATGCCGACGGTGATCGTCGCGAGCCGCGACCTCGAACTCCCCCGCGCGGACGTCGTGGCCAACGACGACACCGCGGGATCCGCGCTGGCGGTGGCGCATCTCGCGGAACTGGGTCACCGCCGGATCGCCCACGTGGCCGGGTCGTTCGGCGCCGTGTCCGCCCTGCGCGCCGACAGCTACCGCGCCGCGATGGCGTCGCGCGGTCTGGACACCGACGGCCTCGTCGAAGCGTGCGACCTCACCGAGGACGGCGGATACGACGCCGCCCGGAGACTCCTCGCCCGCACCCCCCGCCCGACCGCCGTGTACGCGGTGAACGACATCGCCGCGGTCGGTGTCATGACGGCCTGTCAGGAAGCGGGACTGACCGTGCCGCAGGACATCTCGATAGTCGGATACGACAACACCTCCATCGCACAACTGCGCCACGTCTCCCTGACGTCGGTGGACAACGCCAGCGCGTCGGTCGGTCGCCAGGCCGCAGCGGCGGTGATCGACCGAATCGCTCGTCCGACGGCAGCCGGCACCCTCGACCTCATCGCGCCGACACTGCAGGTGCGCGGAAGCACGGCACCGCCGGCCGACACGTAGCTCCCCACGCGGCCTCCCAGGTGACTTAGGGTACCCCTACCTCCGCGGTCTCCGGAGGCATCGCGAGCAGCAGGGGTACCGCATGCGCAGCACGACATCACGACGATTCGCCACGGCCGTCGCCGTTCTGACACTCCTCACGGCGGCCGGGTGCAGCAGTGATCAGGCGTCCGACGCGGTGCCCGACAGCGACGCCCCGACGGGCACAGTGACCATCGAGCACGCACTGGGCTCCACCGCGATCGACCGCGCCGAACTCGGGTCCGACCCCCTCATCGTCGCCCTCACCGCTCCGGCCGTGGACGCCGCGCTCGCCCTGGGGGTGCAGCCGGTGGCCTTCGCCTCGGACACGACCGGGGCACCGGACGGCCGCTATCCCTGGCAGTCGGAGCTGGCGGCGGACGTACCGCTCATTCCCGTCCCCGTCGAGGGCACCCTCCCCATCGAGGAGATCGCCTCGTACGCACCGGATCTCATCCTCGCCGACTTCGCCGCGTCGACACCGACCCAGTACGAGCAGTTGACCGCACTGGCCCCGACCATTCCCGTCATCGGCGACACGGTCTCGCCCTACGACGCGCTGACGCGCGCGCTGGGCACGGCGCTCGGCCGCGAGGACGACGCCGACGCGGTGATCGCGCGGACGCGGACCGCCCTTGCCGACGCCGCCGCGGAGCTGCCCGGACTGGCGGGGAGGACGGCGCTGCTGTCGCAGTACATCCCGGCCACCCAGCAGCTCGTCGTGGTGGCCGATCCCGACGACGGCGCCTCGGCGTTCTACCAGGAACTGGGGATGACGCTGCCGGCCGTCGACCTGCCCGCCACGGCCGGCAACCGGCTCGTCGTCGGGCCCGAACGCGTCGACGTCCTGAACTCCGACCTGGTGATCATCCTCGTGAACGGCGGTACCGCCGCCGATCTCGAGGCACTGCCCGGCTGGGCCGATCTGCCCTCGGTGCGCTCGGGCGGCATGCTGATCACGGATTACGCGACCATCATCGCGCTGAACACACCGTCACCGGCGTCGCTGACGTACGCGCTGGAGAAGGTTCGGCCGACGCTCCGGTCGATCGCAGGCTGACGCCTCCGGGTCAGCGGTCGACGAGGGTCGTGTCGAAGTAGTACCGCGACGCGCGGTACACGTGCGACCCGTACTCGACCACCTTGCCGGAGTCGTCGAACGCCGTTCGGTGCATGGTGAGCAGCGGCGCCTTCGGCTTCTCGTCCAGCAGGTGCGCCTCGTCGCGATCGGCCGCCTTCGCCCCGATGCGCTGGCGAGCGAGGCGGATGTGGACTCCTTTGGTGCGAAGCGACTGGTACAGGCCGTGCGCCTCGAGCTCGGCGGGCTCCGGCGCCACGTCGACGGGCATGTAGTTGATCATCAGCGCGAGCGGTTCACCCTTGGTCAGTCGCAGACGCCGCACGGTGACCACCTCGGACTCCGGCCCGATGTTGAGCTCGCGCGCCACGTCCTCGGTGGGCAGCCCGACCGAGTACTCGAGCAACTTCGTCGTCGGGTCCTGGCCGGCGCGCGCCAGGTCGTCGAAGAGGCTGGTGAGCTCCACCGGTCGATGCACCGGGCTCTGCACCACCTGTGTGCCGACGCCACGCTTGCGCACCAGCAGCCCCTTGTCCACCAGTTCCTGGATGGCCCGACGCGTGGTCGGCCTCGACAGGTTCAGGCGCTTCGCGAGGGCGAGCTCGTTCTCGAAGCGGTCACCCGGGGCCAGACTGCCGCCGAGGATCGCGCCCTCGATGGCCTGCGCGAGTTGGTAGTAGAGCGGAACTGGACTCGACCTGTCGAGCTCCACGGCGAGCGGTTGACTCACGTACCAGCTCCGATCCGAAACTAGGCGGGTGTGCGGGCGGGCTGCCCGAGAACAGAGTGTAAGTGACCGTGCGCAATATGACGGCAAGTTAGAATGTCAGGACAAACTATTGACAGGTTGGTGTGGCGCGGAGCACAGTGATACCGGCCCCCACGCACACGCCCCGAGTATCGATGGAGCAGACCTTGACCACAGTGAACAACACCGGCCCCACCGGTGATGCACGTTTCGACGTGCTCGCCATCGGACGCAGCGGAGTCGACATCTATCCCCTGCAGGTCGGTGTGGGCCTCGAGGACGTCGAGACGTTCGGCAAGTTCCTCGGTGGAAGCGCCGCCAACGTCACCGTCGCCGCCGCGCGACTCGGGCGCCGCACCGCGCTGATCTCCGGCGCCGGCGACGATCCGTTCGGCCGCTTCGTGCGCGCCGAGCTCGCCCGCCTCGGCGTCGACAACCGCTACGTCGTGGTCGACGGCCAGTACGCCACCCCGGTCACGTTCTGCGAGATCTTCCCGCCGGACGACTTCCCGCTGTACTTCTACCGCAAGCCCACCGCGCCGGACCTGCAGGTGCGCCCCGAGGACATCGACACCGAGGCCGTCCGGAGCGCCGCTCTGTACTGGTCGACGGTCACCGGTCTGTCCGAGGAGCCTTCGCGCAGTGCACACTTCACCGCCTGGGAGGCGCGTGGACGCGCTCCGCTGACGGTGCTCGACCTCGACTACCGGCCCATGTTCTGGGAGAGCCCCGCCGCCGCGACCGAGCAGGTCCAGCGCGCACTGCGACACGTCACGGTGGCCGTCGGCAACCGCGAGGAGTGCGAGGTCGCCGTCGGCGAGACCGAGCCGGACCGGGCCGCCGACGCGCTGCTCGACATGGGGGTGGAACTGGCGATCGTCAAGCAGGGCCCCAAGGGCGTACTGGGCAAGACGCGCACCGAGCGCGTGGAGGTGCCACCGAACTTCGTCGACGTCGTCAACGGACTCGGTGCCGGCGACAGCTTCGGTGGATCGCTGTGCCACGGACTGCTGTCCGGCTGGCCACTCGAGAAGATCCTCCGCCACGCCAACGCGGCCGGCGCCATCGTCGCGTCGCGCCTCGAATGCTCCACCGCCATGCCCACCGCCGACGAGGTCGCCGCCCTCGCCGAGTCCGCGGTCACCGCACCGGGTTCCGATCTCGCCGATTCCGAGGAAGCACATGTCTGAGACCATCACCGCGACCTGCACCACGTACGCCGACGTCACCGAGATCCGGGCGCAGGACCCGGGCGCGATCGACCGCGCCTGGGCCTCTCGCGTCACCCGTGAGACGGTGCGCGGAGACGGGCGGCTCATGATCGTGGCCGCCGATCACCCCGCCCGCGGTGCCCTGTCGGTCGGCTCGAACCCGACGGCCATGAACAGTCGCACCGAACTGCTCGACCGCCTGCGCACCGCGCTGGCCGACCCGGGAGTCGACGGTGTCCTCGCGACGTCCGAGATTCTCGACGACCTCGTCCTGCTCGGCGCCCTCGATGACAAGGTCGTCATCTCCTCGATGAACCGCGGCGGACTCGCCGGCGCGTCGTTCGAGCTCGACGACCGGATGACCGGCGCGACCGCGGCGTCCACCGCGAAGGCGCGGATGAACGGCGCCAAGATGCTGACCCGCATCGACCTCGACGATCCCGGCACGCTCGGCACCCTCACCGCCTGCGCGCAGGCCATCGACGAACTCGCGGCCGAGGGCCTCATGGCCATGGTCGAGCCGTTCCTGTCGTCGCGCCGCGACGGCAAGGTGGTCAACGATCTGCGTGCCGACGCCGTCATCAAGTCCATCCACATCGCCCAGGGCCTCGGCGCCTCGTCGGCGTACACCTGGATGAAGCTGCCCGTGGTCGACGAGATGGAGCGCGTCATGGACGCCACCACGCTCCCGACGCTGCTCCTCGGCGGCGACCCGCAGACCGCGCCCGACGAGACCTTCGCCAGTTGGGCACGCGCCCTGAAGATCCCCGCCGTCCGCGGCCTCATCGTGGGCCGCACACTGCTCTACCCGAAGGACGGCGACGTCGCCACCGCGGTGGCGACCGCAGTCGACATGGTGCGGGGCGGGGCGGACGAGTGAACAGCGAGTTCTACATTCCCGCCGTCCCCGGCGCCGGAGTCACCGTCACCCCGGAGAGCGCGGGATGGACCGAGTCCAGTCTGCGCACAGTGCTTCTCGCACACGGCGAGTCCGTCGATCTCACCTCCGACGACGACGAGATCATGGTGGTCCCTCTGCAGGGATCCGCGACCGTCACGTGCGGCGAGGAGTCGTTCGCACTGACGGGGCGCGCGTCGGTCTTCGACGGGCCCTCCGACTTCGCGTACGTCGGCCGTGACAGCAGCTACACCCTCCGCAGCGAGCAGGGTGGACGTTTCGCGTTGTGCGGCGCACGCGCCTCGCGGGCCCTGCCGTTCCGCTACGTTCCCGCCGCCGACGTCGCCGTCGAACTGCGCGGCGCGGGCAACTGCAGCCGTCAGGTGCACAACTTCGGCACCGCCGACACGTTCGAGGCCGACTCGCTCATCGCGTGCGAGGTCATCACCCCCGGCGGCAACTGGTCGTCCTACCCCGGCCACAAGCACGACGAGGAGACCGAGACCGAATCGGCACTCGAGGAGATCTACTACTTCGAGATCGACAGTGGCCGTGACGGTTCCGCCGGTTTCGGATACCACCGCGTGTACGGCACACCCGAGCGTCCCATCGAGGTGCTCGAAGAGGTGCGCACGGGTGACGTCGTCCTCGTCCCGCACGGGTATCACGGGCCGTCCGTCGCGGCGCCCGGCTACCACATGTACTACCTCAACGTCATGGCCGGACCGGGCAGCGAGCGCGCCTGGAAGATCGTCGACGATCCCGACCACACCTGGATCCGCAGCACGTGGGACGGCCAGGACGTCGATCCACGCCTCCCCCTCACCCCCCGACCTCCGCTGGACTCAGCGCACCGTGGAAAAGGAGCCTGACGATGGTGTCCACCGCACCGATGTCACAGAGCAAGACCGAGAACGCCGAGCCGATGGTGCACCTCACGGTGTCCCAGGCCATCGTCCGCTTCCTCGCCAACCAGTACGTCGAGCGTGACGGGGTCCGGACCAAGTTCTTCGCGGGCTGCTTCGGCATCTTCGGCCACGGCAACGTCGCCGGTCTCGGACAGGCGTTGCTGCAGGCCGAGATCGACGCCGTCGAGGCGGGCACCGAGCCGGAGCTTCCCTACGTCCTCGGCCGCAACGAGCAGGCCATGGTGCACAGCGCCGTCGGCTTCGCCCGCCAGAAGGACCGTCTCCAGACCTGGGCCGTCAGCGCCAGTGTCGGACCGGGCTCGACCAACATGCTCACCGGCGCGGCGCTGGCCACCATCAACCGGTTGCCCGTCCTGCTGCTCCCGGCGGACACCTTCGCCACCCGCGCCTCCTCACCGGTGCTGCAGGAGCTCGAGCTCCCGTCCAGCGGCGACGTCACCGTCAACGACGCGTTCAAGCCGCTCTCGCGCTACTTCGATCGAGTGTGGCGCGCCGAGCAACTGCCCGCGGCTCTGCTCGGCGCCATGCGCGTCCTCACCGACCCGGTGGAGACCGGCGCCGCCACGGTCGCCGTCCCGCAGGACGTCCAGGCCGAGGCACACGACTGGCCCGAGTCGTTCTTCGCGCCGCGCACCTGGCACGTCGCCCGCCCGCTGCCCGAGCGGTCCGTCGTCGCCCGCGCCGCCGAGATCATCCGCTCGGCGAAGGCGCCGCTGATCGTCGCCGGCGGCGGCGTCATCTACTCCGGTGCCACCGAGGCGCTCGCGTCGTTCGCGGAGAAGACCGGAATCCCCGTCGGCCAGAGCCAGGCCGGCAAGGGCTCCCTCGTGTACGACCACCCGCAGTCGGTCGGCGCGATCGGGTCCACCGGCACCACGGCCGCCAACGCCCTCGCGACCGAGGCCGACGTCGTCATCGGGATCGGCACGCGCTACAGCGATTTCACCAGCGCGTCGCGCACGGCCTTCTCCAACCCCGACGTGCGGTTCGTCAACATCAACGTCGCCTCCATCGACTCGGTCAAGCAGGGCGGTCTCTCCGTGGTCGCCGACGCCCGCGAGGCCCTCGAAGCACTGACGGACGCGCTCGCGGACCACGAGGTGAGCGCCGAGTACCGTGCGCGCGCCACCGAACTCGCCGCCGAGTGGGATCGCACGGTCGCCTCGGTCTACGCCGTGGACGACGACAACCTCGGCATGAACCAGAACCAGGTCATCGGTCTCACCAACTCGCTGTCCGACCCACGCGACATCGTCGTGTGCGCCGCCGGCTCGATGCCCGGAGACCTCCACAAGCTGTGGCGCACACGCGATGCCAAGGGCTACCACGTCGAGTACGGGTTCTCCTGCATGGGCTACGAGGTGGCCGGCGGCATCGGCGTCAAGATGGCGGCACCGGATCGCGACGTCTTCGTCATGGTCGGCGACGGCAGCTACCTCATGATGGCCACCGAGCTGGTCACCGCGGTCCAGGAGGGCGTGAAGGTCATCCTGGTGCTGGTGCAGAACCACGGCTTCGCCTCCATCGGATCACTGTCGGAGTCGCTCGGCTCCCAGCGCTTCGGCACCGCGTACCGCTACCGATCCGAGTCCGGTCGACTCGACGGCGGTGTGCTGCCCGTCGATCTGGCGGCCAACGCACAGAGTCTCGGCGCCGACGTCATCCGCGTGAACACCGCCGGCGAGTTCGCCGACGCCGTCAAAGTGGCCAAGGCGGCGGACCGCTGCACGGTCATCCACGTCGAGACCGATCCGCTGATCGCCGCGCCGGACAGCGAGTCCTGGTGGGACGTCCCGGTCAGCGCCACCTCGACGCTCGAGAGCACGCAGACGGCGTACGAGACGTACGAGGCGTGGAAGAAGGTCCAGCGGCCGTACCTCCGGCCGTCCGCCGACTGACTTCTCGATCCGGACACACCCGGTCACCCGGGGCGGCGTGCGCGAGCGCGCCGCCTAGGGTGACCGGTGATGAACATTCACGACCGCACCGGACGCGGCCGACGGACAGCCGCGGCGATCGCGACGGCGGTCGTGCTCGTGGGTACGCCGGCACTCCTTCCGAGTCTCGCCGGGGCGCAGCCCGCACCGCCTCCGACGTCCACCCCGTTCCGGACGCCCGACACCGACGCCTGTCCCCACCGTGACGTGCCACCACCGGCCATCGATGCGTCCGAGGTCCCCGCTCCCGGCGACGCGGAACCGCAGCCCGTACCCGTCCCGGCCGAGACGGTCGGCGGCGAGGAACTGGCGGCGTGCGGTGTGATCACCGCGGCCGGTGCGCCCGCTCTTCCCGCGGACATCTCGGCGGCGGGATGGGTGCTCACCGATCTCGACTCCGGCGCGGTGATCGCGGCGAAGGATCCGCACGGCCGGTACCGGCCGGCGAGCACGATCAAGGTCCTGCTGGCGCTCGTCGCGCTCGACGAGCTCGATCTCGATCGCACCGTGGTGGCCACCGCGGAGGACGCGGCCGCCGAGGGCAGCGCGGTGGGCATCGGTACCGGCGGCGTGTACTCGGTGCGCCAGCTGATGCAGGGGCTGGTGATGGCGTCGGGGAACGATGCCGCGCACGCCCTCGCCGTCCAGCTCGGCGGCGTCGACACCGCCGTGGAGAAGATGAACGCGAAGGCCCGTGAGCTCGGTGCCCTGGACACGCGCACCGCGTCGCCGTCGGGTCTCGACGGACCGGGCATGGCCTGCTCACCCTACGATCTGGCGCTCATCTTCCGGGCCGCGATGGATGATCCGACCTTCGCGGAACTCGTTGCCACCGAATCGGTTCCGTTCCCGGGCTATCCCAAGGACGCGTCGAAGCCGGACAATCCCTCGCGGCCCGACATGCCCGGCGTGCCGGTGAACCCCGATCTGCCGCTCAACGAGGACCGGCCGGGCTTCACCCTCGCCAGCGACAATGCGCTGCTGTTCAACTACCCGGATGCACTGGGCGGCAAGAACGGCTACACCGACGACGCACGCCAGACCTTCGTCGGCGCGGCCGAACGCGGTGGCCGCCGGTTGGCCGTGTCGCTCATGAATGCCGACGTGCTGCCCATCCGGCCCTGGGAGCAGGCCGCCCGCCTGCTCGACTACGGCTTCACGCAGCCTGCCGACACGGTGGTGGGCACCCTGGTGACCGGGAGCCCGGACGCGGCGGCGGCGCCGACCTCGTCGACCCCCGCCTCGACCACGCCGACCGATCGGCGGACCGAGGCGAGCAGTGGCGGCGCCTATGCCGGAGTGGACGACGAGAGCGAGGTGGCGATCAGGGTCGGTGCGGGAGTTCTGGGTCTGATCGTCGTGATCGGGCTCCTCCTGTGGGCGCGCACGCTGCACCGCAGACGGTCCTGACCACGCTGCACGTCAGCGTCGGCGCCGGCCGCGCCATCCGCCCAGGCCGAGCACGGTGAGCACGCCGGCGCCGACGAGAGCTGCCGCACCGGCGGGTGAGACCCCTTCGCGGACCACCACGTGCGGTGCGATCACCGCACTGTCGGGCACGGCGGGTGCCGCGAGGGACAGGTTCTCCGTGGCCGTCGCCGCCCATGCCGTCGAGAACAAGAGGAAGCGTGACGTCGTGAAGGCGAACACGAGGATGCCGATGATCGGTCCGAACGTGGCACCGGCCGGACCGGACGTGACGCTCTCGAGGTAGACCGCGCCGACCTGCTTGAAGATCTCGAACACCACGGCCGCCAACAGCGCGGCGCGTGCCGCGCTGCGCACGGTCACGGGCTCACGGGGCAGCCGGGCGATGACCCACACGAACAGTGCCCACGTCGCGGCGATGGCCAGGGCGAACGACGCGATCTGCACGGCGACGCCGACACCGGGAACGTCGTCCAGATCGACGGCCTTCAGGAGTGCGGGGAGCACCGACCCGCTGGCCACCGCCGACAGGCCGAGCGAGATCACCAGGGCCAGACCCAGACCGAGCAGCGCTCCGAGATCCTTGGCCTTGGTGGCCAGGAAGCTGCCCGCCTCGTGCGGCGTCTCCCACATCGCGGTGAGCGCCTCCCGCAGATTGGCCGTCCATCCGAGGCCTGCGTAGAGCGCACCCAGGAGACCGATGATGCCCACGCTGGTGCGCGACTCGATGGCACTCGAGACCAGTTCGTTGATGGTGCCCGCGAAACTCCCGGGAACGTTCTCGGCGATCTGGGACTGCAGTTCCGTCAACAGGTCCGGCCGGGAGGCGAGAACGAAGCCCACCACGGCGAACGCGACCATCAGCAGCGGGAAGAGGGCCAGAACGCTGAAGTAGGTGATACCCGCGGCGTAGTAGTCGCCCTTCTGCTGCTGGTACACCGAGCCGGCCCGCGCGAGGTGATCGAACCACGGCCACCGCCGTCGACGTTCCTCGATGATCGCCGCGAAGTCCGGCATGGCGCTCAGCCTTTCGGTGGAAGGAATCCGACCCGGTCGTACACCTGTGCCAGCGTCCTGGACGCGATCGAGCGTGCGTGCTCGGCCCCGTCCCGAAGAATCCGGTCGAGTTCGGCCGGGTCGTTCATGTACTCCGTGAACGCCGTGCGCACCGGGGCGGAGAACGCCGACACCGCATCCGCGGTGTCGCTCTTGAGATCACCGTATCCCTTTCCGACGTATCCCTCGACGAGCGTCGCGACGGGCGTGCCGGTGAGGGCGGACTGGATGGTGAGCAGATTGCTGACACCGGGCTTCTCCGCCGTGTCGTAGCGGATCTCACGCTCGTTGTCGGTGACCGCCGAGCGAATCTTCTTGGCCGACACGGCGGGGTCGTCCAGGATGTCGATCCGGCCCGACACGCCGGAGCCGGACTTGCTCATCTTCGCCGTCGGCTCCTGCAGGTCGTAGATCTTCGCGATACCGGTGACGATGTGCGCCTCCGGCACGACGAACGTCTTCTTGTAGCGCGAGTTGAAGCGTTGGGCGAGATCGCGGGTCAGCTCGAGGTGCTGGCGCTGGTCCTCCCCCACGGGCACTCGCTGCGGGCGGTAGAGCAGGATGTCCGCGGCCTGCAGCACGGGGTAGGTGAACAGGCCCACACTCGCCTGATCGCTGCCCTGGCGTGCCGACTTGTCCTTGAACTGCGTCATGCGGCCGGCCTCGCCGAATCCGGTGATGCAGTTGAGAACCCATGCGAGTTGGGCGTGTTCGGGTACATGGGACTGCACGAACAGCGTGGAGCGCGCGGGGTCGATGCCGACGGCCAGCAACTGCGCTGCGGCGCGGCGAGTCCGGGCGCGCAACTCCTTCGGATCCTGCGGCACCGTGATGGCGTGCAGGTCCGGAATGAAGTAGAAGGCGTCGTACTCGTCCTGCAGTTCGACCCATTGCCGCACCGCGCCCAGGTAGTTGCCCAGGTGGAAGGAATCCGCCGTGGGCTGGATGCCGGAGAGCACTCGGTGCCGAGGTGCGACTCCTGCGCTGTCGGTCGCGGTGTCGGTCGTCATGATCTACAGATTCAATCACCTCTGGTCGCAGGGTCTGCGCCATGACCGTCGCAGGGTCTGCGCCATGACCGTCGCAGGGTCTGCGCCATGACCGTCGCAGGGTCTGCGCCATGACCGTCGCAGGGTCTGCGCCATGACCGTCGCAGGGTCTGCGCCATGACCGTCGTAGGGTCTGCGCCATGACCACTGACAGGACGTCCGACACCGCCGTGACCATCGGCTCGGCGCCGGGGATCGAGGTGGAGGTGCTGCCGTACGGTGCGACCCTGCTGCGCCTGACCGTCACGGGCGGGGACGGTGTACGCCGCGACGTGTCGGTCGGCGTCGCCGGCGAAGCCGAGTTGCGCGCGGGCACGGACTACCTCGGGGCGACCGTGGGGCGCTACGCCAATCGCATCGCGCACGGGCGATTCGACCTCGACGGTGAGCGGGTGGAGGTGTCGCGCAACGACGGCGACAACCACCTGCACGGCGGAGTCGACGGCTTCGACTCCCGCACCTGGACGGTGGAGCGGGTCACCGCCGACGAGGTGGAACTGTCCCTGGTGAGTCCCGACGGCGACCAGGGCTACCCCGGCGAGGTGCGGGCACGCGCCGTCTACTCGGTCCGGGGAGACACGATGCGCATCGAGTACCTCGCGCAGACCTCACGTACGACAGTGGTGAACCTGACCAGCCATGCCTACATCGAACTCGACGGACACGGTGTCGACGACCTCGAACTGCAGGTGGACGCGGCCTCGTTCGTGCCCGTGGACTCCGCGGGAATTCCCACGAACGGTGTCGTCCCGGTCGACGGCACGGCACTCGACCTGCGGCTCCCGCGCCGCATCGGCGACGTCGTCCGGTCCGACGATCCTCATGTGGCGGCCACGCGAGGGGTGGACCACAACTTCGTCCTCGACGGACCCGAGGACGGCGGGGAGTTGCGCCGCGCCGCGCGTGTCACGTCGCATCGCAGCGACACGACGCTCGAGGTGTGGACGAATCGGCCCGGGCTGCAGGTCTACACCGGCAACTTCCTCGACGGCAGCACCGTGTCCCGACGCGGTACCGCGCTGCGTCAGGGCGACGGACTCGCGCTCGAGCCCCAGTTCTTCCCCGACAGCCCGAACCGGCCGGCGTTCCCGTCGGCCGTCCTGCGCCCGGGCGAGACGTCTCGCTGCGTGATCGAGTACAGGTTCGCCGCACGATAGTCGGCCCACCTCCAGCCTTCCCGCGGTGTGGTCGTCCGGCCCTCCCGCGTCACGACCGGCCCATGATGCCATTGATGTGAGCGTTCACATCTAGTTTCGGCAATGTTCGCGAACCCCTTGACGCAGACAAATGTTAACGCTCACACTCTGTGTCACGCGTCACACGGAGTGATGCCTACAGAGGAGACCACGATGACGTCGAAGAGAGTCGTTGCAGCGAGCACGTTCCTGGTGAGCAGTGCGCTGATCCTGAGTGCCTGCGGCGGCGGAGGCGACTCCGCGAGCGACGGAGGCGGGACCGTCCTGGGTTTCTCGCAGGTCGGAGCCGAGAGCGGCTGGCGCACCGCCAACACCACGTCGATCCAGGGCGCGGCGAGCGAGGCCGGAATCGATCTCAAGTTCTCCGACGCACAGCAGAAGCAGGAGAACCAGATCAAGGCCATCCGCACCTACATCCAGCAGAAGGTGGACGTGATCGCCTTCAGCCCCGTCGTCGAGACGGGCTGGGAGCCGGTGCTGCAGGAAGCGAAGCGCGCGAACATCCCCGTGATCCTCACCGACCGCTCGGTCGACACGACGGACGAGTCGCTGTACGCCACGTTCCTCGGATCCGACTTCGTCGCCGAGGGCGTCAAGGCCGGCGACTGGCTCGTCGAGAACAGCGCGACGTCGGACGTCAACGCCGACGGACGCATCAACGTGGTCGAGCTCGAGGGCACGACGGGTGCCGCACCGGCCATCGATCGCGCCGAGGGCTTCCGCGAGGCCATCGCCGCACAACCGACCATCGCCATCTCCAAGTCCCAGACCGGTGACTTCACCCGCGACGGCGGCAAGCAGGTCATGGAGTCGTTCCTGAACTCCGACAAGGCCATCGACGTGGTCTACGCCCACAACGACGACATGGGCCTCGGCGCCATCGAGGCCATCGAGGCGGCCGGCCTCGTCCCCGGCAAGGACATCAAGATCATCACCGTCGACGCGGTCAAGGACGGCATGCAGGCGCTGGCCGACGGCAAGATCGACTACATCGTCGAGTGCAACCCGCTGCTCGGACCGCAACTGATGGACCTGACGAAGAAGGTCGTCGCCGGCGAAGAGGTACCCAAGCGCGTGGTCACCGAGGAGACCACGTTCACCCGCGAGCAGGCCGCCTCCGTGCTCGCCGACCGCCAGTACTGACATGAGCACCGAGATGATCGTCCCCCCGCCGACCACGACGGCGACGGAACCGATCGTGGAGATGACGGACATCTCCATCACCTTCGGCGCCGTCCGTGCCCTCGACGGCGTCTCCCTGCGGCTCTACCCGGGCGAGGTCCACTCGCTGATGGGCGAGAACGGTGCCGGCAAGTCGACGTTGATCAAGGCGCTCACCGGCGTCTACCCGATCGACAGCGGCACCGTCACCGTCGACGGGACCGTGCACGAGTTCGCGAGTCCGGCGGCCGCTCAGGCCGCCGGCATCAGCACGGTGTACCAGGAGGTCAACCTCCTGCCCAACCTCACCGTGGCCGAGAACATGCTGCTCGGGCGCGAGCCGCGGCGGCTCGACCGACTGCTCGGCGGCACCGGCGGCGCGGTGCGCACCGTTCTCGACGCCGTGGGCGGTATCGACACCCGGGCGATGAACCGCCGCGCACGTGCGACGCTCGATCGACTGGGCCTCGCGGTCGATCCCGCGTCGGTGCTCGGCGATCACCCCATCGCCGTGCAGCAGTTGATCGCGATCGCTCGTGCGGTGGACGTCGACGCCCGCGTGCTCATCCTCGACGAGCCCACCTCCAGCCTCGACAAGGACGAGGTGGAGACCCTGTACGGGGTCATCGAGCGGCTGCGGGACGCGGGTACGGCCGTCGTCTTCGTCTCCCACTTCCTCGACCAGGTCTATCGCATCTCGGATCGCATGACGATCCTGCGCAACGGACGCCTGGTGGAGGAGCGGTCGGTGGCGGACACCCCGCAACTGACCCTGGTGGAACTGATGATCGGCCGGGAGCTCGACACCCTGCGCGAGTTGGACGACCGCGAGCCCACGGTGGTCGATCCCACCACCGAACCCGTCATGGAGGTGCTCGGCCTCGGCCGCAAGGGCGCCCTCGAGGCGACGGATCTCCGGCTGTACGCCGGGCAGGTCGTCGGCGTCGCGGGGCTGCTGGGATCGGGCCGCACCGAACTGGCGAGGTTGCTCGGCGGGGCGGACCGCGCAGATTCCGGCACCATCGAGATCCACTCCACCCGTCGACGTTTCCGCACACCACGCAACGCGGTCGATCGACGGGTCGCGCTCACCAGCGAGGACCGCAAGGCGGACGGCGTCGTGGGCGACCTGACGGTGGCCGACAACATGATGCTCGCGCTCCAGGCCACTCGTGGGTGGATGCGCCCGATCCCCCGCGCCACCCGCACCGCCCTGGTGGAGAAGTACATCACTGCACTCGACATCCGTCCCGCGGACCCGAACGCGTTGATGCGCAACCTCTCCGGCGGCAACCAACAGAAAGTGCTGCTCGCGCGCTGGCTCGTCACGGAACCGGAGATCCTGATCCTGGACGAGCCCACCCGCGGAATCGACATCGGCGCCAAGGCGCAGATCCAGGCTCTCGTGGCCGATCTCGCCGAACGCGGGATGTCGGTCGTGTTCATCTCGGCCGAGCTCGAGGAGATTCTGCGCCTCAGCGACCGCGTCGTCGTGATGCGCGATCACCACCTGATCGACGAGCGCGTCAACCACGGAGTCTCCGTCGACGACGTCCTCGCGACCATCGCGGCGGGGACCCGCGCAGACGACAGGAGTTCCGAGGCATGACCGACACTCTGGGAGTACGACCGACGTCGACTCCCCCGCCACGGCCGGCGTCCGACGCCCCGGCCGGTCGCCGGACCCCGGGATGGATGTCGCACCCGGTCGTCTGGCCGTTGCTCGCCCTGATCGCGCTGATCGTCGTCAACGTCGTCGCGACACCGGACTTCCTCGACATCAGGATCGAGAACGGTGGCCTGTTCGGCAACGTCGTCGACATCGCGCGGAACTCCGCGCCGCTCATCCTCGTCGCGGTGGGCATGACGCTCGTGGTCGCGACCCGCGGCATCGACCTGTCGGTCGGCGCCGTCGCCGTCATCGCGGCGGCCGTGGCCTGCACCCGTATCGCGGCCGCCCCGGACGAGGGCGCCGTCACCACCGTCGTCATGGCCGTCGTGTGGGCACTGGGAGCCAGCGTGCTGCTGGGCCTGTGGAACGGACTGCTGGTGTCGGTGTTCGGGATTCAGCCGATCATCGCGACCCTGGTCCTCATGGTGGCCGGCCGCGGCCTGGCCATGCTCATCACGGACGGTCAGATCACCACCGTGCAGGACGGGGCCTTCAGCTCGCTCGCCTCGGGGATCGTCCTCGGACTCCCCGTGGCACTGCTGATCGCGCTCGCCGTCGTCGTGGTGACCGCCCTGCTGACCCGCCGTACCGCGCTCGGCATGCTCGTCGAAGCGGTCGGCATCAATCCCGAGGCCAGTCGCCTCGCGGGAGTGAGCGCCCGCACGATCGTGTGGACCGTCTACGTCTTCGCGGCGACATGCTCCGGCATCGCCGGTCTCATCATCGCCGCCAACACCAACTCGGTGAACGCCAACAGCCTCGGTCTGTGGATCGAGCTCGACGCGATCCTCGCCGTGGTGATCGGCGGCACGGCACTCACGGGCGGACGCTTCTCGCTCGCCGGCACCGTGGTCGGTGCGCTGCTCATCGGCACCCTGACCCGCACCATCCCGAATCTCGGCATCCCTTCCGAGGCCAACTACCTCTTCAAGGCTCTGGTCGTCATCGTCGTCTGCCTCCTGCAGTCACCGCGTGCCCGAGCGTCACTGCTGGGCTTTCGACACAGGAGACCGACGACTCGAAAGGCGGCCCGGTCATGACCGATCTGCTGACACGCCCCCCGGCCACCTCCACTGCGCCGTCCCGCTGGGACCGCATCCGGCGCTATTCGCCGCCGAGCAGGTTCCTGCCGGTCATCGCCACCTTCGCGTTGCTCGTCGGCCTGTTCGGCGTCGGCGAGATGCGCTACCCCGGCTTCGCCGACCCGCAGCTGTTCCTCTCCCTGTTCGTCGACAACGCGTTCCTGATCGTCCTCGCTGTGGGCATGACCTTCGTCATCCTGACCGGCGGTATCGATCTCTCGGTCGGCTCCGTCGTGGCGCTGTCGACCATGATCGCAGCGCGCACACTGCAACTCGGCTGGTCCCCCGTCCTCGTCATCGCGGCCGTGCTGCTGTGCGGCACGCTGCTCGGCACCACGATGGGCGTGTTGGTGCACTACCTCCAGATCCAGCCGTTCGTCGCCACGCTCGCCGGCATGTTCCTCGCCCGTGGTCTCTGCTACATGATCGGCGTCGAGTCCATCCCCATCACCGACGAGACGTTCAGCTCCATCGCGTTCGCCGTGATCGAGCTCCCGGGCGGCTACACCATCACGTGGAGCGTCGTCATCGCACTCGTGACCGTCGCGGTGGCGGCCTACGTCCTCGCATGCACCCGTTTCGGCCGGTCGGTCTACGGCATCGGCGGCAACGAGGCGTCGGCCGTGCTGATGGGACTGCGTGTGGCGGCGGTGAAGGTGGGTGTCTACTCGATCAGCGGTTTCTGCGCCGCGCTCGGCGGACTCCTGTTCGCGTTCTACGCCCTGTCGGGTTACAGCCTCCACGCGGTCGGCATGGAGCTCGACGCGATCGCCGCCGTCGTCATCGGTGGGACGCTGCTCACGGGTGGCCGAGGCTACGTTCTCGGCTCGGTCGTCGGTGTCCTCATCCTCGGTGCCATCCAGACGTTCATCGCGTTCGACGGGACCCTGAGTTCGTGGTGGACCCGGATCACGGTCGGAACACTGCTGCTCGTCTTCGTCGTCGCTCAGCGTCTGACCACGGTGCCGCGGGCCCGCTTCCGTCCGAGGCGAGCATGACCACCACGACCGGCACGGACGGTCGACCTCCCGTCATGGCCGACGTCGCCCGGCTCGCCGGCGTGTCCCATCAGACGGTCTCCCGAGTCATCAACGGACAGAACAACCTTCGCCCGGAGACTCGGGAACGGGTCCAGCGTGCCATCGACCAGCTCGGGTACCGGCCCAACCGGGCCGCCCGCGCCCTGGTGACGAAGCGGTCGGCCACCATCGGCATCATCGGCTCCAAGCTCGGGTTCTGGGGCCCGAGCACCACCCACCGCACCGTCCAGAGCGCCGCCCGCGAGGCCGGTTTCTCGGTCAGCGCGGTCAGTCTCACGACCCTCTCGCGCGACGAGCTCGTCGACGCGATGCACCACCTGCACGACCAGGGCGTCGAGGGCATCGTCCTCATCGCCGCGACCGACGACGCGGTGGCCGCGGCGCGCTCCGAGGAGGCGGTGGTGCCCGTCGTCGTCGTGGAGGGCGATCCGCTGACATCGCGCTGGACGGTCGGCATCGACCAGGTCGGCGGCGCCCGCCTGGCCACCCGTCACCTCGTCGATTCCGGACATCGACGCATCGCCCACCTCGCGGGTCCGCTGGGTTGGGCCGAGGCTCGCGCGCGCGAACAGGGGTGGCGGGAGGTCCTCGACGAGGCGGGGCTGCCGTGGACCCCTCCGCTCCGTGGTGACTGGTCCGCGCGCAGTGGGTTCGAGCGCGGCTCCCGGTTGGCGGCCGATCCCGACGTCACGGCGGTGTTCTGCGCCAACGATCAGATGGCGCTGGGCCTGCTGCGTGCGTTCCACGAGCACGGCCGTCGAGTGCCGGAGGACGTGAGCGTCGTGGGCTTCGACGACATCCCCGAAGCCGCCTATCTCATCCCTCCGCTGACGACGATCCGACAGAATTTCACCGAGGTGGGCCGACGCGCCATCGAGATCCTGCGAGCGGCGATCGACGGGACCGGCGGTCCCGAGACGCAGATCGCTCCGGAACTCGTCGTGCGCGCGAGCACCACCCGAGCCACAGGAGAACAGCCATGACGACGCCCGATCACGAGACCTATACCCTGGGAGTCGATTTCGGCACATTGTCCGGACGGGCCGTCGTCGTGCGGGTCTCCGACGGTGCCGAGCTGGGTACGGCCGTGCACGAGTACCGACACGGAGTCCTGGAGTCGACGCTGCCCGGCGGCTCCGTGCGACTCGGCGACGCCTGGGCCCTCCAGGTTCCCGACGACTACCGCGACGTGCTCCGCACCGCCGTTCCCGCAGCCCTGCGCGATGCCGGTGTCCCGCCCGACCGGGTGGTCGGCATCGGGACCGACTTCACGGCGTGCACGATGGTGCCCACGCTCGCCGACGGCACCCCGCTCGACGAGGTCGCCCAGTTCGCCGATCGGCCGCACGCCTACGTGAAGCTGTGGAAACACCATGCGGCGCAGGGCCAGGCCGATCGCATCAACGCCCTCGCCGCGGAGCGCGGCGAGGCGTGGCTCCCCCGCTACGGCGGATTGATCTCGTCCGAGTGGGAGTTCGCCAAGGCGTTGCAGATCCACGAGGAGGACCCCGAGGTCTACGACGCCATGGAGCGGTGGGTCGAGGCGGCGGACTGGATCGTCTGGCAGCTGTGCGGACGCTACGTCCGCAACGCCTGCACGGCGGGCTACAAGGGCATTCTCCAGGACGGCGAGTACCCGTCGGCCGAGTTCCTCACCGCCCTGGCACCCGGGTTCGCCGCGTTCGTCACCGACAAGCTCGACCAGCCGATCGGCGAACTGGGTTCTCGTGCAGGATCTCTGACCGCCGAGGCGGCCGCGTGGACCGGACTGCCCGAGGGAATCGCCGTGGCCGTCGGCAACGTCGACGCGCACGTCACGGCGCCGGCGGCCCGCGCCGTGGAACCCGGGCGCATGGTGGCGATCATGGGCACCTCCACCTGTCACGTCATGAGCGCCGACGTACTGCGGGAGGTTCCGGGGATGTGCGGCGTCGTCGACGGCGGCATCGTCGCGGGGTCCTACGGGTACGAGGCCGGGCAGTCCGGAGTCGGCGACATCTTCGGATGGTTCACGCGCACCGGGGTTCCTGCCGACTACCGCGACGCCGCCGCCGAGGCCGGCGAGTCGGTCCACGAGTACCTGACCCGGCTGGCGTCCGAGCAGGAGGTCGGCGAACACGGGTTGGTGGCCCTCGACTGGCACAGCGGCAACCGATCCGTCCTGGTCGACCACCGACTGTCGGGACTGTTGCTGGGTACGACTCTCGCCACCAGGCCCGAGGACATCTATCGGGCACTGCTCGAGGCCACGGCCTTCGGCACGCGGGTCATCGTCGAGACCTTCCGCGCCAGCGGTGTTCCGGTCGAGGAGTTCGTCGTCGCCGGCGGACTGGCGAAGAACCCACTGCTGATGCAGATCTACGCCGACGTGCTGCGCATGCCGCTCTCGGTCATCGGGTCCGACCAGGGTCCGGCGCTGGGATCGGCGATCCACGCGGCAGTCGCGGCCGGCTGCTACGCCGACGTGCCCGTGGCCTCGAAGGCGATGGGCCGCGTGCACCGCGGCGCGTACCAACCCGACGAGGGCCGGTCGCAGGCCTACGACGCTCTGTTCCGCATCTACTCCGATCTCCACGACCACTTCGGACGTCAGGTGTCCACCATGCGCGACCTGCGGGCCCTCCGCGGCGACGTGCTCGACCGGAAGGCGGTTCGACGATGACCGTTCTCGACAGCGCTCGCGGCACCGTGGAGGCGGTCCGCGCCGAGGTGTGCGCGCTGCACGCCGAACTGGTGCGGTACGGACTGGTGGTGTGGACCGCCGGCAACGTGTCCGCTCGGGTCCCCGGCCACGATCTCTTCGTGATCAAGCCGAGCGGCGTCTCCTACGACGACCTCACCCCCGAGAACATGGTGCTGTGCGATCTGCACGGCACCGTGGTCGAGGGCGATCATGCCCCGTCCTCCGACACCGCGGCCCAGGCCTACGTCTACCGCCACCTCGATCACGTCGGCGCCGTGGTGCACACCCACTCCCCCTACGCGGTGGCGTGGGCCGCCCGCGGCGAGCCGATCCCGGTGGTCACCACGATGTGCGCCGACGAGTTCGGCGGCGACATCCCCGTCGGACCGTTCGCCGCGATCGGTGACGACTCGATCGGACGCGGCATCGTCGACACGCTGCGTGGCAGCAGGTCGCCCGCCGTGCTGATGCAGAACCACGGCGTCTTCGCGGTGGGCCCGACGGCGCGGTCCGCCGTCAAGGCAGCGGTGATGTGCGAGGACGTCGCACGGTCGGTGCATCTCGCACACCAGCTCGGCCGGCCTCTGCCCATCCCGCCGGACGCCGTCGACGCGCTGCACGACCGCTACCAGAACGTGTACGGCCAACGCTGAACCGCCGCAGCACCACTCGCTCCGCACCCGTCTTCACCCGCACTCGTTCCACCGCCTCTGCGGTGACCAGGAGGTTCCCATGTCAATCGTCGAAACCAGGTCCGCCCCGTCCCCCTCGCCCGCACCGTCCGGTGTCGCCCGACCCGAGGTCTGGTTCCTCACGGGCAGCCAGAGTCTGTACGGTCCCGAGACTCTCGAGCAGGTGGCGGTGCAGTCCCGCACGATCGCCGAGAAACTCGACGATGCACTGGGTGTGACGGTGGTCTGGAAGCCGGTGCTCCTCGACGCGTCGTCCATCCTGAACCGGATGCGCGAGGCCAACACGACCGACGACTGCATCGGGGTGATCACCTGGATGCACACCTTCTCCCCCGCCAAGATGTGGATCGCCGGCCTCGACGCCCTCGACGTGCCCCTCCTGCATCTGCACACGCAGGCCGGGATGTCGCTGCCGTGGTCGACCATCGACATGGAGTTCATGAACCTCAACCAGGCCGCGCACGGCGACCGGGAGTTCGGTCACATCCAGTCCCGCGTCGGTGTGCTGCGGACCACCGTCGCCGGACACGTCGACGATCCCGCCGTCGTCCGGCGCGTCGAACAGTGGACGTGTGCGGCGCGCGGTCGCGCCGACATGCGGTCGCTCCGGCTGGCGCGCTTCGGCGACAACATGCGCGACGTGGCCGTCACCGAGGGCGACAAGGTGGAGGCTCAGCTGCGGTTCGGTGTCTCCGTCAACACCTACGGTGTCAACGATCTCGTCGAGGTCGTCTCCGCGGTGGACGAGGCCGCGGTGTCCGCACTGGTCGACGAGTACGTCGAGACCTACGACGTCGCGTCCGCGTTGCGGCCGGGCGGCGATCGACACGAGTCGCTGCGCTACGGCGCTCGGGTCGAGGCGGGAATGCGACAGTTCCTGACCGAGGGCGGATTCGGCGCCTTCACCACGAACTTCGAGGACCTCGGCGGCCTGCGTCAGCTCCCCGGACTCGCGGTCCAGAGGCTGATGGCCGACGGGTGGGGCTTCGGCGGCGAGGGCGACTGGAAGACCTCGATGTTGTTGCGCGCCATGAAGACCATGGCCATCGGGCAGCCCGGCGGCACGTCGTTCATGGAGGACTACACGTACCACCTCGTGCCCGGCGAGGAGAAGATCCTGGGGGCACACATGCTCGAGGTGTGCCCGTCCATCACCACGGCGACCCCGACTCTCGAGATCCATCCGTTGTCGATCGGCGGGCGCGAGGATCCCGTACGACTGCGCTTCACGGCGGATCCCGGCGCCGGCATCGTCGTGGGCATCTCCGACGTCGGCGAACGGTTCCGCCTCACCGCCAACGTCATCGAGGTCGTCGAGCCGGACGAGGCGCTGCCCTCCCTGCCGGTGGCCTGCGCCGTGTGGAAGCCGCAGCCCTCGCTGTCGGTGTCCGCGGAGTCGTGGCTCACAGCCGGCGCACCGCATCACACGGTGCTGAGCACCGCGCTCGATCTGCCGGTACTGGAAGCGTTCTCGGACATGATCGCGGTGGAGCTGCTCACGATCGAGGAGGGCACCACCACACGAGACTTCCAGCGCACGTTGCGCTGGAACGCCGCGTACCACCGACTGGCCGCCGCGTTGTGAGCCGACCGGTCAGCGGTAGACGACGGTGACCGGTGCGTGGTCGGACCACCGCTGGTCGTAGGTGTCGGCCCGCTCGACCACGGCGTCTTTCGCGCGGTCCGCGAAGTCCCGGGTGGCCATCTGGTAGTCGATGCGCCACCCGGCGTCGTTGTCGAAGGCCTTACCGCGGTACGACCACCAGCTGTAGGGCCCGTCGACGTCCGGGTGGAGCGCTCGCACCACGTCGACCCACGCGCCCGACTCACCGACGAGAGCGTCGAGCCAGGCGCGCTCGCTCGCCAGGAAGCCGGACTTGGTGCGGTTGCCCTTCCAGTTCTTCAGATCCCGTTCGGTGTGCGCGATGTTCCAGTCGCCGCAGACCACGTGATGCTCGCCCGAGGACGCGAGCGCCGCGAGACGGTGCTCGAACGAGGCCATGAACCGTTCCTTGGAGTCCTGCTTCTCGTTGCCCACCTCACCGGACGGCAGGTAGAGACTGGCGACGGTGACGGCCGGATCTGCTCCGACTGCCGGGAAGCAGGCCTCGATCCAGCGCCCCGCGTCGTCGAACTCGGCGCTCCCGAACCCGACGACGGCACTGTCCGCAGGAACCCGCGACAGGATGGCGACACCGTTGCGGCCCTTCGCGGACGGCTCGGCGGACACGAGATGCCAGCCCTCGCCCAGCGCGGGAGCGAGGCAGGCGAGCAGCTCCTCGTCCGTCGCCCGCGTCTCCTGCAGGCAGACGATGTCCGCCGCGGACTGCTCGAGCCACTCGAGCATGCCCTTGCGCACCGCGGCGCGCACTCCGTTGACGTTGACCGACGTGATGGTGTGAGACACCGCAGCACCGTATCCGACAGGGCGGACAGGACCGTCAGGCGGCGAGACGAGCGTCGGTGCGACGCTGCATCGCCACCGACGTGGCCAGAACGGCGATGCCGGCGATCGCGAGACCGGCACCCACCACGGCCGGCGCCGTGTAGCCGAAGCCCGCGGCGATGACGGCGCCGCCGAGGGCGGCCCCCAGCGCGTTCGCGAAGTTGAACGCCGCGTGGTTGAGCGAGGCGGCGAGGGTCTGCGCATCGGCGGCGACGTCCATCAGTCGCGTCTGCAGTCCGGGCACGATGGCGGATCCCGATGCGGCGATGAGGAACACGACGATCAGAGCGGTCACCGGGTTGTGCGCCGCGGCGACGAACACCGCCAGGCTCACCGCGACGGACGTCATCGCCAGGAAGAGCCCGGGGACGAGCATGCGGTCCGCGATCCATCCGCCGGCCATGTTGCCGACCACCATGCCGAGGCCGTAGATCATCAGCGCCAGGGGCACCGCGGCCTTGGACAGACCGGCCACGTCCGTCAGAGTCGTGGCGATGTAGGTGTACACGGCGAACATGCCGCCGAAGCCCACCATGCCCACGAAGAGGGTCATCCACACCTGCGTGCGCCGGAAGGCGCCCAGCTCGGTCCGCGGGTTCGTGGTGGGCATCGAGTCCAGTCGCGGCAGCCACACCGCGAGGGCGGTGACGGTGAGGGCACCGATGACGGCGACGATGCCGAACGCGCTGCGCCAGCCGAACGCCTGGCCGATCCACGTGGCCGCCGGCACACCGACGACATTGGCGACGGACAGTCCCATCATCACCATGGCCACCGACTTGGCACGCGCACCGGGATCGGCGAGGTGGGCGGCCACCAGCGCTGCCACACCGAAGTACGCGCCGTGCGGCAGTCCGGCGACGAAGCGGGAGGCCATCAGCTCGTGGAAGCTGGGCGCGAACACCGTGCCCAGGTTGCCGAGAGTGAACGCCACCATGAGGGCGAGAAGCAACGTCCGCCGCGGTACCCGCGCCGCGAGCGCGGCGATGACGGGCGCACCCACCACGACACCGACGGCGTAGGCGGAGATGAGGTGGCCGGCGCTGGGCTCGGACACCCCCATCGTGGTCGCCATCTCCGGGAGCAGGCCCATCGAGACGAACTCCGTGGTGCCGATGCCGAAACCGCCGAGCGCGAGCGCCAGCATCGCGACGCGTCGGCGGCGCACCCGCAGCCGATCCGCCGCGGGGTCCGCGGCAGCAGCGGGAAGGACGTCGAACGCGACGGAGGGGGGTGTCACGAGCTCACTTTCGGGTCTGCGCCCGTCGTCGATCGTTCATGATCGATTCAGAAGCGCTCGGGTGGTCAACGACGACGGGCGCCCCGAGAGGCGCCCGATCACCTGACCAGTCTGACCGTCGGCAGGATCATTCGCCAATCGAACGATCGTGAGTTCGGCCACCCTCGTGCCGTCGACACCCGACCCGCTACCATTCCCGCCAAGGTCATGAGTGCCAGCATCGAGCCCCGGCTTGCTGGCCGGCAACCCTCCAACCGCGGTGGGGTGCCCCGGGTGATGACCGGGTTACTCGGCCCGCACGGGCCGAGAGCAAGCGCGGGCCCGTCTCCTCGGGCCCACCGACCGACGATCTCGGAGGTACCCATGTTCACCCACCGACTGTGTTGTAGCCGGCGATAGGCCCCGACCCTTCTCTCCACGAAGATCGGCTCGCCTACTGCGCTCTGCACACGGTGAGGTGCCTCTCGTGCTGCGGGCGTGGCGCTGCCGACGTGGATCCCACTCGAGCACTCCACTCGAGCACCACCCCCACGAGGAGCACGACACCCATGACCGATCACACTTCCGACACCGGTGCCACCGAGGGCGACGTCGTCGACGCAGCCGGAGCACCCGTCGAGGATCCGGCACTGAACTGGAGCTTCGAGACGCGGCAGGTGCACGTCGGACAGGTTCCCGACGTCACCACCCACGCGCGCGCCCTGCCGATCTACCAGACGACGTCCTACACGTTCGACAACACCGACCACGCCGCCGCGCTGTTCGGGCTCGCCGAGCCGGGCAACATCTACACCCGCATCATGAACCCGACGCAGGACGTCGTCGAGCAGCGCATCGCGTCGCTCGAGGGCGGCGTCGCCGCACTGCTCGTCTCGTCCGGCCAGGCCGCCGAGACGCTGGCGATCCTGAACATCGCCGAGACCGGCGACCACGTCGTCTCCAGCCCCCGTCTGTACGGCGGCACGTACAACCTCTTCCACTACACGCTGCCCAAGCTGGGCATCACCGTGTCCTTCGTCGACGATCCGGACGACCTCGACCAGTGGGAGAAGGCCGTCCGCCCCGAGACCAAGGCGTTCTACGGCGAGACCATCTCCAACCCGAAGAACGACATCTTCGACATCCGCGGAGTGTCCGACGTGGCACACCGCCACGGCATCCCGTTGATCGTCGACAACACCGTGGCGACGCCGTATCTGATCCAGCCTCTGAAGCACGGTGCGGACATCGTGGTGCACTCGGCCACCAAGTACCTCGGCGGCCACGGCACCGCGATCGCCGGCGTCATCGTCGACGGCGGTGGCTTCGACTGGACACAGGGTCGCTTCACCAATTTCACCACCCCCGATCCCAGCTACCACGGTGTGGTGTTCGCCGATCTCGGCGCTCCGGCCTTCGCACTCAAGGCCCGCGTGCAGCTGCTGCGCGACATCGGCGCGGCGGTCTCCCCGTTCAACGCGTTCCTCATCGGCCAGGGCATCGAGACACTGTCCCTGCGCCTCGAGCGACACGTGCAGAACGCGACGGCGGTCGCACAGTTCCTCGAGCAGCGCGAGGAGGTGACCAGCGTGAACTACGCCGGGTTGCCGTCCTCCCCGTGGTACGAGCGCGGACAGGAACTCGCCCCGCGCGGAGCGGGTGCCATCGTGGCGTTCGAACTCGCGGGCGGTGTCGACGCGGGCAAGCGTTTCGTGGATGCGCTGGAGCTGCACAGCCATGTCGCTAATATCGGAGACGTGCGTTCACTGGTGATCCATCCCGCGTCGACGACGCACTCGCAGTTGACGCCCGAGGAGCAGCTGGCCTCCGGAGTCACTCCGGGCCTGGTGCGACTCGCAGTCGGTATCGAGGGAATCGACGACATCCTGGCCGATCTGGAGAAGGGTTTCCGGGCCGCATCTTGACACTCGATCTCCACTCGCCTGCCCGTCCGTCGGCATTTCCGCCGGCGGACGGGCAGGTGGGCACCGTGCACATCGGCGACGTTCCCCTCGAAAGCGGACGCGTGGTTCCCGACGCGACGGTCGCCGTGCAGCGGTGGGGCGAGGTCTCGCCCGCGCGGGACAACGTCGTTCTCGTCCAGCACGCGCTCACCGGGGACTCGCACGTCACCGGACCGGCCGGACCGGATCACCCGTCGCCCGGGTGGTGGACCGGCATGGTGGGTCCCGGCGCACCCCTCGACACCGATCGCTGGTGCGTGGTGGCGACGAACGTGCTCGGCGGATGCCGAGGTACCACGGGTCCCGCGTCGCTCGATCCGGACGGTGTCGCGTGGGGATCCCGATTCCCGGCCATCTCCATCCGCGACCAGGTGGCGGCGGAGCGCATGGTCGCCGACGCCCTCGGCATCGACCGCTTCGCGGCGGTCGTCGGCGGCTCCATGGGCGGTATGCGCACTCTCGAGTGGCTGGTCTCCTACCCGGACCGTGTCGCCTCGGCACTGGTGCTCGCCGTCGGTGCGCGCGCGTCCGCGGACCAGATCGGCACCCAGACCACGCAGATCGCCGCCATCACCGCCGACCCCGACTGGCAGGGCGGTGACTATCACGCCTCCGGTCGCGCTCCGCGTGCCGGACTCGCCGTCGCTCGGCGCATCGCGCACCTCACCTACCGCACCGAGCACGAACTCGACGCCCGGTTCGGCAACGAGCCCCAGATCGGCGAGGACCCGCTGAACGGCGGGCGCTACGCGATCGCGAGCTACCTCGAGCATCAGGCGACCAAGCTCGTCGACCGCTTCGACGCCGGGACCTACGTGCTGCTGTCGGAGGCTATGAACCGGCACGACGTGGGCCGCGGGCGAGGCGGGCTCGAGGCGGCCCTGGGGTCGGTCCGCACGCCCACCATCGTGGGCGGCGTCGACTCCGACCGGCTGTACCCCCTGCGGCAGCAGCAGGAGATCGCCGATCTGATCCCCGGGTGCGACGGGTTGCGCATCATCTCCTCGCGCGACGGCCACGACGGCTTCCTCACCGAGCCCGACGCGGTGTCCACGATGCTCGTGGCCACCATGGCGTTGGCCTCCGACGCACTCGCGGCGAAGGACTGACCCTCACGCTCCCCTGAGCTTGGCAACTCTCACAAAGAAACCTGAAGTCCTCGAGGACGAGGGAAATCAAGTTTCTGGTTTGTTAGTGTTCGACATCGTGTGGTCTGCACCGCAGCGCTCGACGCTGCGGTGACCGAAGGGCCCACCGTGGGGATGCGAGCGAGCCGGGGGAACAGCATGTCGGACGATCACCCGGGCTCGGGCGCGGGAGCGGACGACTACACGGAGGTCTTCGATCTCACCCGCGCGCAGCGGGACATGTGGTTGCTGCAGGAACTCGACCCCGAGGTCACCTTCGCCGTCGCGCACTACATGGACATCCGCGGCCCGCTCGACGTCGACCTTCTCGAGCAGGCCATGCGCCTCGCCACTCTCGACACCGGCTCGATGCTCACCCGACTCGTCACGAGTGACGCGCAGGACGAGCGCGTCGACTCCGACTCGCTCCGCCAGCGGCTCGACCTCTCGCTCCTCGACATCGACCTCGATCGCATCGACGTCAGCGACGACGAGTTTCCCGACGAGGCGGCGGCCGAGATCATGACGGAGTTCACCCGTCCCCTCGACATGTATCGGGACGCGCTGGGCTACACCGCCGTCATCACCCTGGCCGAGGACCACCACTACTGGTACGCCCGCGGCCATCACGTGGCCATCGACGGCTACGGAGCCTCGGTCGCCGCCGCTCGCACCGCCGAGATCTACACCGCGCTGGTACGCGGCGAGGATCCACCGCCGTCGCGAGCACGGCATCCCCGAGCCTTCGCCGAGGCCGAGGCGCGCTACCGGGCGTCGTCGCGGTACGAGCGCGATCGAGCCCACTGGGCCGGTCTGCGCGACGTCCTCGGCGAGCCGGTTTCGATGTCCGGGCGGGTCGCGCCGCCGTCCGCGTTCAACCACCGCTGCGACACGCTGCTCGGTACCTCGGCGGACCGGACGGTTCACGACGCGGCGGAGCGTCACGGATCCACCGTCGCGGTCGTCGTCGCCGCCGCGTTCGCCGCGTTCCTCGCGCGTGTCACCGACACACCCGACGTCGTCCTGACGATGCCGATGGCCGCCCGCGTGACGTCGTGGATGCGCGAATCGGCGTCCATGGCCGCCAACGCGGTACCCGTGCCCGCGCACTGCGGCGGCGGCGTCGACATCGGCTCGGTGGTCCGCGAGGTCGGGAACCGCGTCAGCGAATCACTCCGTCACCAGCTGCTTCCCGCCTCGGAGATCGCCCACCTGCTCGGTGCCCCCGGCGTCACCCTCGGTCCCACCATCAACCTCATGATGTTCGGCGAACGTGTGGTGCTGGGCGACATCCCGGCCGATCTCGAACTACTGACCTCCGGACCGACCGCGGACATGGCCGTGACGGTGCACGAGAGCACCACCACGGGTCGCCTGCGGGTGGACCTCGAGGGCAACCCCGCCCTGTACACGGCCGACGAACTGGTCGTCCACAGCGAACGGTTCGCCCGCTTCCTCGTCGACTTCGCCGAGGCCGACGTCGACACACCGCTGCGCGCGCTGTCCCTCGTGACCGACGAGGACCGCGCCGCCGTCCTGCCGGCACTCGATCCGCTGGTGCCGCCGTTCGCCACGTTCGCCGACATCCTCACGCACGGGCTGGTGCTGGGCGAGAAGGTGCCCGCCGTCGTCGACGGCGACATCGCACTCTCCTATCCCGAGCTCGACCGCCGCTCGGACGCCCTGGCCCGCGAGTTGCTGGATCTGGGTGTCGGTCCCGACGTCATGGTCGTGTCCGCGCTCCCCCGCTCCCACGCGTCCGTCACCTCGGCCTGGTCCATCGCGAAAGCGGGCGGCGCATACGTGCCGGTCGACCCCGCCCTGCCTGCCGACCGGATCACCACCATCATCGGCGACAGCGGCGCACTGGTCGGTATCACGACGAGCGCACTGGTGAATTCGCTTCCCGCGCAGGTCGAATGGGTCCTCGTCGACGAGGACAGAGCACCGCTCACCGGCGAGGGCCTCGTGGGAGCACGGCGCCCCGGACCGGACGACCTCGCCTACGTGATCTACACCTCCGGCAGCACGGGGACGCCGAAGGGCGTCGCGGTGACGCACCGGGGCTTCGCCGCGATGACGTACGCGGCCGTCTCGGCGCATCGTCTGCCGCGCGGCGCGCGGGTGATGCACTTCGTGTCACCGGGATTCGACGCCTCCGTCCTCGAGATGGTGCTGGCCTTCGGGTCCGGCGGGACGCTGGTCGTCGTGCCGACCGACGTGCACGGGGGCGAGGAGCTGGCCGAGGTGCTCGACTCCCAGCGCATCGACGCCGGTTTCATCACGCCCTCGGCCCTCGCCACCGTTCCCGTGGCGCCGGGCGCGGGTCCGCGTGCCATCGGAGTCGGCGGGGACGTCGTCCCGGTCGCGCTGGTGGACGAGTGGGCGCCCGGACGCCGGATGGTCAACGTGTACGGGCCGACCGAGAGCACGGTGGCGGTGACGTTCGGTCCCCTGGTCGCCGAACACGAGGTGGAGCTGGGGTCGCCCTTCCCGGGTATCCGCGCCTTCGTCCTCGACAGCTCGCTCGCACTGACACCGCCCGGCTGTGTGGGTGAGCTCTACCTCGGCGGTACCGGCATCGCTCGCGGGTACCTCGGCCGTACCGCCCTCACGTCCGAACGTTTCGTCGCCGATCCGTTCGGACACTCCGACAGGCTCTACCGCACAGGCGATCTGGTGAAGTGGACCTCCCGCGGCACCCTGGTCTACCTCGGGCGCCGGGACAGCCAGGTGAAGGTGCGCGGATTCCGGATCGAGCTCGGCGAGATCGAGGAGGCGCTGCGCGCGCTGCCCGACGTCGCGGACGCCGCCGTGGTGGTCCGCGGTGACGGCACCCTCCGCACCGTCGAGGGCTACGTGCGCATGACGCACGCGGGCGCCGTCGCCGACACGCTGCTCGACGATCTCGCTCTTCTGCTCCCCCACTACATGGTGCCGAACCGGCTCACGATCCTCGACGAGATGCCGTTGACGCCGAACGGCAAGATCGACAGGCGACGCCTCCCCGAACCGCGTGCCCGTGAGAGCCGTCCCGCGCGCGCTCCGGAATCGGAGAACGAACTCCTGGTGGCGAGCGTCCTCGCCGACGTCCTCGGCCTCGACGACGTGGCCGCCACCGACGACTTCTTCGAACTGGGCGGCAACTCCCTGCTCGCGACGAGAGTCGCCGCCCGGATCTCCACGGTGGGGGGCCATGCCCTCGGGGTTCGCGAGGTGTTCCGGCATCCCGTGGTCGAAGCGCTCGCACTGCACCTGGACGACGGCACCCCGTCCACCGGCGATCAGGACGGGCCCGTGCCCGTCGACCGTTCCGTGCCGATCCCCGCCTCGCCGCCCCAGCGCAGCATGTGGTGGATCGAGCAGTACCGGCCGTCGGCGACCTATCACGTGCCGCTCGCTCTCCGCGTCACCGGTACGTTCTCGGTCGAGGCGGCGCGGGCCGCGCTTCTCGACGTCCTCGATCGTCACGAGAGCCTGCGCACACTCTTCGACCGCGACGACGCCGTCGACGGCCCCGTGCAGCGTGTCCTCGACATCGACACGGCCACAGCTCTGTTCGATGTCGACGTGCTCGACTCGCCGGACACGGACGCCGTCCTCCCGGCACTGACGGACGTCGCCTCCCGCCCCTTCGATCTCGCCGTCGACCTGCCCCTGCGCGCCCGGATCGTCCGCGTCGCCGGCACCTCCGGACCGGCGGCCGATCACGTCCTGGCTCTCGTCCTCCACCACGTGTGTGTCGACGGGTGGTCGCTCGGCGTGCTGGCCACGGACCTCGTCGTCGCGTACTCCGCGCGGCTCGAGGGTCGCACCCCGGCGTGGTCCCCGCTGCCCGTGCAGTACGCCGACGCCTCGGAATGGAAGCGGCTGGCACTCGGGTCCGCGGACGATCCGGAGTCGGCTCTCGCGACGTCCGCGGCCTGGTGGGCCGACGCGCTCGCGGATCTCCCCGACGTCCCCACGCCCGGTGCCGATCGCCCGCGTCGCGCGGAACCGTCCGGACAGGGCGCGACGGTGTCCGTCG
Organism: Rhodococcus sp. BP-241; assembly: GCF_019836145.1. Taxonomy (NCBI): domain Bacteria; kingdom Bacillati; phylum Actinomycetota; class Actinomycetes; order Mycobacteriales; family Nocardiaceae; genus Rhodococcus; species Rhodococcus sp. BP-241. The sequence continues at coordinate 65,574 of NZ_JABUEI010000003.1, forward strand.
TCCTCGACGGCGATCGTGGAGTGCACGTCGATGCCCTCGCCCGCCGAGTCGGCCTGTCCCACTTCATGATCGTGCACGCCGCACTGGTCCTGGTGCTGAGTCGGTCCGGAGCAGGCGACGACGTCACCATCGGCACTGCCGTCGCCGGACGCGATCACCCGGACCTCGACGGGGTCGTCGGCATGTTCGTCAATTCCGTGGTGCTGCGCACCGTGGTCGACGGCGCGGCGACCGTCGCCGACCATCTCGACGCCGTGCGGGCGGCCGACCTGGACGCGTTGGCCCGAGCGGACATGCCCTTCGACACCCTCGTCGATCTCCTCGACCCACCGCGCACTCCGGGCCGCCACCCGCTGTTCGACGTCATGCTCACCACCCGCAGCACGCCGGACACGTCGGGCGCGGTGGGCGATGCACGGGTGACCGCCCACGGGATCGACGTCGCGCGGGCGAAGTACGACCTGGAACTGGTGCTCGACGAGTCACCCGGGCATGCCGGCCCCCGGTCGAGCATCGATCTCACCTATGCCACCGACCTGTTCGACGAGCGCACCGCGCGGGCAGTCCTCGATCGACTGCTGGCCGTGCTCGACGCGATCGCCGCCGACCCCGACGCGCTCGTCGCCGACATCGACGTCCTGCTGCCTCCCGAGCGCGCGGCGACGGTACCGATGCGGGAACGAGCGCGAGCTCGGTCGACGGACTCGACCTCCGCGCTCGACGCTCTCGTGGCGCATCACGCCGCGGTCACTCCGGACGCGGTGGCCGTGGTCGAAGGCGACCGGCGGACCACCTACGCAGAGCTCGAGGCACTCGTCGCCCGCGGCGCTGCACGCCTCGTGGACAACGGCGTCTCCGCCGACACGCGTGTGATCGGCCTGTTGCGACGCTCGACCGAGTCGGTGGCCGCGATCCTCGCCGTCTCACGCGCCGGCGGTGCCATCGTGCCGGTCGATCCCGACTACCCGGCGGACAGGCGCTCGTTCATGGTGCGGGACAGCAAGACGCTGCACGCCGTGTGCTCCGATCCCTCGGACGTCCCGAGCGACGGCTTCCTGTGGTCCACGACCGACTCACTGTTCGCCGAGGAGAACGTCCCGACGTGTCCCGACGACGGTGGCTGGGTCGTTCCGCTCGGCTGCACGGCCTACGTCACCTACACGTCGGGAACGACCGGACGCCCCAAGGGCGTCCAGGTCACACGTCAGGGATACGCGAACATCACCAGCGAACTGGTGCGCGCCTACGGGGCGGACACCGACGCCCGCGTGCTCGCCTTCGCCTCTCCCAGTTTCGACGCCTCGATGCTGGAACTGGGCCTCGCCTTCGGATCCGGAGGCGCGCTGGTGGTGGTGCCCCCCGGAGTCGTGGGCGGTACGGAACTGGCGACGCTGCTGCGCCGCCACGACGTGACGCACTGCTTCCTCACCCCCTCCGTCCTGTCGACGCTGTCCGCCGACGACCTCGTCCCCGGCGACCCGGTGCTGCTGTCCGCACTCGGCGTCGGCGGCGAGAACTTCGGCTCGGAACTGCTCGATGCGGTCGCGCCCGGACGCACCGTCATCAACATCTACGGGCCCACCGAGACCGCGATCTGCACCCACGCCAGGACGCTCCACGAGGGTGACGACGTCGCACTCGGGCGCCCCGTCGCCGGGATGCGGGCAACCGTGCTCGACGCCTCGCTGCAACCGGTGCTGCCCGGAGTCGAGGGCGAACTGCACCTCGCCGGAGTACAACTCGCACGGGGTTACCTCGACCGGCCGGGCCTCACGGCGACACGCTTCGTCGCCGACCCGTTCGGCCCGCCGGGAAGCCGGACCTACCGCACCGGCGACCTGGCCCGGTGGACCTTCGCGGCCGATCCCGACAGCACCGAACCGGTCGTCCGCATCACCGGTCGCAGCGACTTCCAGGTCAAGATCCGTGGTCTGCGGATCGAGCTCGGCGAGATCGACGCCGTGCTCGCGTCGGCACCGGGTGTCGGTGGAGCCGTCACGCTGACGACGCCCGGACCGACCGGCGAGACCCTGCTCGTCTCCTTCGTCCATCCCGTCGTCGACGAGCCGGCCGCCCTGCGATCGAACGATCTGCTCCGCCTCGCCCGCACTCGGCTGCCGCGTCACATGGTGCCCACCGCGATCGTCGTCGTGGACGCGTTTCCGCTGACACCGGTGGGCAAGCTCGACCGTGCGGCGTTGCCGATGCCGTCCGTCCTCGTCGACGAGGACGACCGCGCTCCCGGAACCGCCGCGGAGGCAGCCCTCGCGGGTGTGCTCGCGCAGGTCCTGGGTGTCGAGCGGGTCGGTGTCACAGCGGACTTCTTCGCGCTCGGCGGGACGTCGCTGACCGCGACGCGCTACGCCGCGCGCATCACCGAGGTCACCGGTGTGCCCGTCGCCGTGCGCACCATCTTCGATCGACCCACGGTCGCCGAGCTCGCCGAACTGCCCGAGTTCGCCGACGTGACAACAGATCCGGGCACCCTCCCATCGGCCGCCGCGGTGACACCCGCGGAGCGACCCGATCCCGTCCCGCTGACCCCGGCGCAGCTGTCGATGTGGTTCTCGTCGAAGGTGGCGAGCACCGCCACGGCGTACACGATCGTGGCCGGACTGCTCGTGGAGGGTCCGCTCGACGTCGACGCCGTCGGTGCGGCCGTGAACGCCGTGATCGCGCGGCACGAATCGCTGCGCACCGTGTATCCCACGGTCGCGGGCGAGCCGGTGCAGGTGGTCCTCGACGCCGCTCCCGTCTCCGTCGAGCTGGTCACACCCTCCGACTCCGACCTCGATCCGTCGGCGCCCGAGGTGCAGGCGGCACTCGACGAGGTCGCCCGGCGACGGTTCGATCTCGCGACCGAGGCTCCCGTCCGTGCCGTCGTGGTGCGCCTGTCGGAGCACAGCCACGTCGTCGGCGTCGCGGTCCATCACATCGCCGCCGACGGCGAATCGGTGGCGCCGCTCACCACCGACCTGCTGCTGGCCTACGAGGCTCGCCGCACGGGAGTCGCACCGGTGTGGCCGACGGAGCCGGTGCAGTACATCGATCACGCGCTGGCACTCACACTCTCGGTGGGCAGCGCCGACCACACCCGCGCCGTCGACTTCTGGCGCTCCGCCCTGGACGGCGCTCCCCCCGTGCACTCGGTACCGCCGGACAGCCCGCGCCCCGACCGGCCCACCGGCCGCGCCGACGTCGTCGACGCGGTCCTGAGTCCGCAGGTCCGCGAACGCGTGCTCGCCTGTGCGGCCGATCACCGCGGTACCGAGTTCATGGTGGTGCACGCAGCACTGGCCGCCGTGCTGGCCGCGCACACCCCCGGGATCGACCCGCTGCTCGGAACGGCGGACGTCGTCGTCGGCACCCCCTACGCGGACCGCGCCGGAGCCGAGTCGATGGTCGGCATGGCGGTGAACACCCTCGCGCTCCGGGTGCCGGTGTCGTTGGCATCCACCTTCGACGAGATCGTCGAGCTGGTGCGGGACCGCGATCTCGCGGCGCTTGACCATGCCGCGGTTCCGTTCGAGACGCTGGTGTCGACACTGCAGCCCGAACGTCATCCGGCACGCCACCCGATCGTCCAGATCATGCTCTCGGTCCACGCCGCACCGCCGCTGCACCTCGACCTCGGCGGGCGCACCGTCTCCGCGCTCCGCCTGCCCGTGGAGCGATCCGCCTTCGATCTCGTCGTGACCGTCCGCGCCCGGACGGACGGTGGTGCCGACGTGTCGGTCACCTATGCCCGAGACCTGTTCCTGCCCAGCACCGCTCGTCACCTGGCCGACGCCGTGGTGGACACCTTGGACCGCGCCACGTCCGATCCCGCACTGTCGATCGCGAGCCTCACGGGCCCGTCCCGCCTCCCGTCCGAGACGGAGTTCCTGGACGTACTCGTCGAGCGTGTCGCGCGCGACTCCCCGGAGCGCGTGGCCGTCGTCGCTCCCGAGGGCACCCGCACCTACGGTGAACTCCTCACCACTGCAGACGCTCTCGCCGACCGCCTCCGCGCGGCCGGCGCCGGGCCCGGACGCACCGTGGCGCTCGCGATGAGCCGGTCCGCGTCCTCGGTGACGGCGTTCTGGGCCGTCGCGAGGACCGGCGCGACGATCCTCCCTCTCGATCCGACATATCCCGAGGAACGTCTGAGCTACATCCTCGACGACGCGGAACCCGTCCTGGCATTGCGAGCGGCCTCGGATCCCGTGGTCGCGCCGGACGCCGTCAGGTGGTGGACCCTCGACACCGACGGAACGCCCGATCACCCCTCCACGCCCGACGCGGCCCTGCCGGCCGCGGTCCGGCGCAGCCTCGACGACGTCGCCTACCTCGTCTACACCTCGGGAACGACCGGGCGCCCGAAACCCGTCGGCGTCACCCATCGCGGCATCGAGAGCCTCGCCGTCGCCCTCGGAACCGCGTTCGACACCGACCGGACGTCTCGCGTCCTGCACGCGGCGTCACCGGGGTTCGACGCGGCGATCCTCGAGATGTTGCTGACGGTGATCCGCGGATCGACGTCCGTGGTCGCGCCGCCCGCCGCCTACGCCGGCAGGGCGCTCGAGGCCCTGATCGAGCGTGAGCGCGTGGACGTGCTGTTCCTGACGCCTGCCGCGCTGGCGACCCTGGATCCTCACACCGTGTCCGGCGTGCGGTCGGTGGGCACCGGCGGCGAGGCGCTTCCCGCGGCTCTGCTCGAGGCGTGGGCCCCGGGTCGCCGCATGGTCAACGCCTACGGCCCCAGCGAGACCACGGTGGCGGCGACGACGGGCGTCCAGCGCGCCGGCCGCGCACCCCACATCGGACTCGCCGTGCCCGGGACCGCCCTGCGCGTGCTCGACACGACACTTGCCGAGGTCGCCGACGGCGACGTGGGTGAGCTGTACGTCTCCGGACCCGGAGTGGCACAGGGCTATCCGGGACGCCCGGGGCTCACGGCGGCACGCTTCGTGGCCGACCCGTCCGGCCGCCCGGGCGGCCGGACGTACCGCACCGGCGACCTGGTGCGGGTCGCATCCGACGGCATGGTCGAGATGACGGGCCGATCGGACACCCAGAGGAAGATCCGCGGTGTCCGCATCGAACCCGCCGAGGTGGAGGCCGTGCTGGCCGCACATCCGGCCGTGACGTCGGTGGCCGTCGTCGTCGAGGAGAACTCCGTCGGCGCGGCGCTCGCGGCACACGTCACGGTGCACGGCACCGTCGACTCCGCCGCCCTGCGGAGCTTCGCCGCCGAGAAGCTCCCCCGTGCCCTCGTCCCCGCGACGGTCACCGTGCATTCGTCGTTGCCGCGCACCCCGCACGGCAAGGTCGACCGACGCGCACTGCTCATCCCCCTGGGCCGGCTCGAACCGCTGGCTCCGGATCATCTGAGCGCCGCACCTACCCGGACGACCACCGCCACGGCGATCGCGCCCGCCCGGTCGTTGCTCGACACCGTCCGGAGCGTCTTCGCCGACGTGCTCGGGGTGGACGCCGTCGGCCCGGACGACGACTTCTTCGCTCTCGGCGGGAACTCCCTCGCCGCGGTGCGGGTCATGGACGTCCTACGTGAGCGCCTCCGTGCCGACATCGCTACCGACGTCGACCCCGATTCCATCGACGTCACCTGGTTCTTCGACGCAGCCACCCCGGCTGCGTTGTCCGCTCGCTTACAGGAGCTGATCATGCTCGACGACAATCACGGCACCCGAGGCGACGGCGGCAGCCACGCGAACGGTTCCTCCACGAACGGCTCGGGCACGAACGGGTCCGCAGCCAACGGAACCGCCACGAGGACCGGATCACACGCGGCACCCCCGCCCGTCGCCGAGCCGTCCGCTCGCACCCCGAAGCCGCCGGTCCGCCGCACCAGCACCGACGCGGTGCTGCCGTTGCGTGCCGGCGACGACGGTGTGACTCCCCTCATCTGCGTGCATCCGGCGATCGGTCTCTCCTGGAGCTACACCGGACTGCTGCCACACCTCGATCCGTCGATCCCGGTGCTGGGTCTGCAGGCCCGCGGCATCGGCATCCCCGCACCCGAGCCCGCGTCGGTCGCGGAGATCGCGCGCGACTACGTCAACACCGTGCGCGCCCAGTTCCCCACCGGCCCCTACCGACTCCTCGGGTGGTCACTCGGCGGTCTCATCGCCCACGCGATGGCCGTGGAGATCGAGAAGCTCGGCGACGAGGTCGAACTGTTCGTCATGGACGCGTATCCCCTCGCCGGCAGCGACCGCCCGCGCACCGAGATGTCCGTGGCGTCGCTGATGCGTGAGTTCCTTCCTCTCGAGGTGACCGTCGACGACGACATCGATCTCGACGAGGCCATCGCCATGATCCGCGGCGCGGGGGGACCGACCGCCCATCTCGACGAGGGGCAGATGCGACGGCTGTACGAGCGCTACCAGCTTTTCGTCGACCTCGGCCACGACCACACCCCGGCCCGGTTCTCGGGCGATCTCCAGTTCTTCTCCGCGACCGTCGATTCCGATCCCACCCTCACGCCGTGGGCATGGCGGCGCTACATCGCCGGGTCGATCACCGACTACCCCGTCGACGTCCCGCACAACGCGATGGGCACGCCGGACGCGCTGGCCGCCGTCGCACGTCGCCTCGGCGGTGTGCGTCCGGCGCTGCTCGCCGGTGTCCGGTGACCGCCGGACTCTCCGGAGGAGCGACTCTCGCCGTCGACGTCCGATCGTTGGTCAAGGACTACACGGGACGACGTAACACGCACCGGGCCCTCGACGGCGTCGACCTCACGGCCGCTGCGGGACAGGTCACCGCGGTGCTCGGCCCCAACGGCGCAGGCAAGACCACCACCGTGCGGATCGTCGCGACACTGATTCGGCCCACGTCGGGTTCCGTCCACGTCGCGGGCGTGGACGCCGTGAAGGACCCGCGCACCGTGCGTGGGCTCATCGGGCTGTCCGGCCAGTACGCCGCCGTCGACGGTCGGCTCACCGGCTACGAGAACCTCCGTATGCTCGGGCGGCTCTACGGGCTCAGCAGCCGAGACGCACGCGCGCGGGCGCGCGATCTCCTCACCCGGTTCCGCCTCGACGACACGGGAACCCGCTCGGTCTCCACATTCTCCGGCGGTATGCGCCGTCGTCTCGATCTGGCGGGCGCGCTGGTGGCGCGGCCACCCCTCATCGTGCTCGACGAACCCACCACCGGTCTCGACCCCCGCAGTCGGAACGACATGTGGGACATCGTCACCGACCTCAAGGCGGACGGAACGGCAGTGCTGCTCACCACCCAGTATCTCGAGGAGGCCGACCGACTGGCCGACGCGATCGTCGTCGTCGACGGCGGTGTCGTCGTGGCCAGGGGCACCCCGTCCGATCTGAAGTCGCGCGTCCGTCCGCCGTCCGTCGAGGTGCGCCTCGCCGACCCTCGTGACCTGCGCCTGGCAGCGGATCTGCTCCCGCGGATGAACTTCCGCGTGCACCGCGCCTCTGCGTCCGCCGGGTGGTTCACGGTGGATGCGCCGTGGGGCAGCGAATCCATGGTCGACGTGCTGAGTCGCCTGCACGGCACCGGTATCCGTGTCGGCGACGCGCGGGTGAACGTGCCCGATCTCAACGACGTCTTCTTCCAGTCGACCGGTAGCGCGTCCCCCGCCGCCGCCCTCGCGACGGCCACCGCATGACCGCCGAACTGGTCGGTCCCCGCGGAGTCCGGGAGCAGAACGCCTCGAGCTTCCTCGTCGACTGCGTGACCATGACCCAGCGCAATCTGCTGACCATCCTGCGGGTCCCACAGTTGTTGCTCGGAGCGACGATTCAGCCCCTCATGTTCGTCCTGCTCTTCAGCTACGTCTTCGGAGGAGCACTGGGCGGTGCCACCTACCGCGAGTTCCTCATGGGCGGCATCTTCACGCAGACCGTCGTGTTCAGCGCCGCGTTCACGGCCATCGGGCTCGCGACCGACAGCAAGGAAGGCATCGTCGACCGGTTCCACTCGCTGCCGATGTCGCGTCTGTCCATCGTGCTGGGGCGCACTCTCTCCGACATGCTCGTGTCGGTGGTGAGCATCGCCGTGATGATCGGCGCGGGCTACGCCGTCGGGTGGCGTATCCGCGGGAGCGCTCTCGACGCGCTGGGCGCCGTACTGCTGCTGATGTTCTTCGGCTTCGCCATGTCGTGGATCGGCGCCGTGGTCGGATCCGTCGCCAGCACTGCCGAGAGTGCCCAGAGCGCGCTCATGATCATTCTGTTCCCGATCACGTTCATCTCGTCCGCGTTCGTGCCGTCCTCGACGCTGCCGGGTCCGCTCCGCGCTGTCGCACAGTGGAATCCGATCACCTCGGTGGCCCGGTCGACGCGCGAGTCGTTCGGCAATCCCACCGCACCGTCCGTCGCGATCCGCGAACCGATCAACTGGGCGTCGACACACCCGATGCTGTACTCCGTGATCGTCTCGCTGCTGATCCTCGCGATCTTCGTCCCGTTGACGTTACGGGTGACCCGCTCACGCGAGGGCTAGTCCGTCCCGAGCGGATCGATCGAGACGGCGAGCCACACCACCGCGCTGCCCACAGCAGCCAGGGAGAAGGTGTCGAAGGCACGCGACCGCACGGCCAGGATCCCGACACGCTCACTTCCGAGGCATAACCGGCACCCGGCGGCGATCAGGGTCGCGACACCGAACACGAACGCGCCGCGGCGCCACCGGTCGGCGAGCACCAGGACCACGGCGACGACGATCACCAGCACGACGGCGACCACCGGGATGCTGCGCCGGAGCATGTCCCGCGCCGGCCTCCGCCGCGTCGGCTTTCTCACGAACGGCCGGCCTCCGGCCTTCCCGCCCGTCACCGACCGGCCTCCGGCCTTCCCGCCCGTCACCGACCGGCCTCCGGCCTTCCCGCTCATGACGAGACCGACTCCGATGCGGCCAGCATGCGCTCCGCGCGCTCGACGACGTTGCTCAGCAGGAACGCGCGCGTGAGGGGTCCGACGCCGCCGGGATTCGGGGACAGGAAGCCGGCGACCTCGTCGACACCGTCGGCCACGTCGCCCTTCAGCCCGTCGTCTGTGCGTGAGACGCCGACGTCGATGACCGCGGCACCGGGCTTGACCATGTCCGGGGTGATCAGTCCGACGACGCCGGCACCGGCGACGACGATGTCCGCGCGCCGCACCTCGGTGGCCAGGTCACGGGTACCGGTGTGGCACAGCGTCACGGTGGCGTTCTCGGAGCGGCGCGTGAGGATGAGCCCGAGAGGCCGGCCGACGGTCACACCGCGTCCGACGACGACCACATGAGCACCGGCGATGGGGACGTCGTAGCGACGCAGCAGGTGCACGATGCCGCGGGGAGTGCACGGGAGGGTGGAGTCCTCGCCCAGGACCAGTCGGCCGAGGTTGACGGGATGCAGGCCGTCGGCGTCCTTCTCGGGGTTCACGCGTTCGAGGGCGCGGTTCTCGTCCAGGTGCTTCGGCAGCGGGAGCTGCACGATGTAGCCGGTGCAGGCCGGGTCGGCGTTCAGCCCGTCGATGACGGCGTCGAGCTCGTCGCTGGACACGTCCGCCGGGAGGTCGCGCCGGATGGAGGCGATGCCCACCTTGGCGCAGTCGTTGTGCTTGCCTCGCACGTAGGCAGCGGAGCCCGGATCGTCACCGACCAGCACCGTCCCCAAGCCGGGGGTGATCCCACGCTCGCGCAGTGCGGTGACCCGCGCGGTGAGGTCGACGAAGATCTCGTCGCGGGTGAGTTTGCCGTCCAGTCGCGTTGCGGTCACACCGCACAGTTTCCCACGCTCGGGCAGGCGGGTGGGACGTGGCAGGCTGAACGGGTGTTCCGTCTGATGTTCCACGAACCGCGTATCCCGCAGAACACGGGAAACGCCATCCGCCTCGTCGCCGGTACGGGGTGTGAGCTGCACCTGATCGAACCGCTCGGCTTCGACCTGTCCGAGCCCAAGCTGCGGCGCGCCGGTCTCGACTACCACGACCTGGCGTCGGTCACGGTGCACCCGAACCTCGAGGCGGCGTGGGACGCCCTCGCGCCCGAGCGGGTCCACGCCTTCACCGCCCATGCCACCACGTCCTACGCGTCGGTGTCGTACCGGCCCGGCGACGTGCTGCTGTTCGGGCCCGAGCCCACCGGCCTCGCACCGGAAGTACTGGCCGACGAGCACGTGACCGACCGCCTGCGCATCCCGATGCTGGCGGGGCGCCGGTCGATGAACATCACCAACGCCGCGTCGGTCGTGGTCTACGAGGCGTGGCGTCAATACGACTTCGAGGGCAGCGTCTGACGGTCGGGCAGACCGCAGGATCAGCGGAAGTCTCGCGAACGCAGGAGGACGCGGAGGTCCAGCGTCTCGAGCTTGTCGGCCACCAGCGTCACGACGCCCTCGGCGTTCTGCACGATGCCCCGGATGAACAGGGCCTGCGACAACTGCGCCGCCGAGCGGTACTTCTGCCACAGTCCCACCGAGCAGACCACGTTGATCATCCCCGTCTCGTCCTCGAGGTTGATGAACGTGACGCCCGCCGCGGTGGCCGGACGTTGGCGGTGGGTGACCGCCCCGGCCACGAGCACCCGATCTCCGTCGGCCACCGACAGCAGGCGGTCGGCGGGGACGACATCCATCTCGTCGAGCCGCTCGCGCAGGAACTGGGTGGGGTAGCTGTCGGGCGAGACACCGGTGGCCCAGATGTCCGCGGCGGCCAACTCCCACGCACTCATTCCCGGAAGCGACGGCGCGCGGGTGGACGCACCCAGCGCCGGGAGTCGATCGGGGCGTTCGGCTGCGGCGGCACCGGCTGCCCACAGCGCCTCTCGACGTGTCACACCGAAACACGCCAGGGCGCCGGCGGTGGCGAGGGACTCTGCTTGCGTGACGGAGAGTTCGACACGTCCGGTGAGATCGAGCAGAGACGTGAACTGCCCGCCGGACTCCCGCGCCGCCACGATCTTCTCGGCCAACGCCGTCCCGATGGACCGCACGTCGGACAGCCCCAGGCGCACCTCGGTGCCGTCGTTCTCGACCGTGGCATGGGCGAGACTGGCACGGACGTCGGGCCCGTGCACCAGGACACCGTGCCGTCGAGCGTCGGCCACCAACGATTGCGGCGAGTAGAAACCCATCGGCTGAGCGCGGAGCAGCCCGGCACAGAACGCGGCCGGGTGGTGCAGCTTGAACCACGACGAGTAGAAGACCAGTGACGCGAAGCTCTGCGAATGACTCTCGGGGAAGCCGAAATTGGCGAAGGCGTAGAGCTTGTCGAAGATGCGGTCGGCCTTCGCGCCGGTGATGCCGTGTAGGTCGCGCATCCCGTCGTAGAAGCGTTGCCGCATGCGGTCCATCTTCTCCGGACTGCGCTTGGACCCCATGGCTCGACGCAGTTGGTCCGCCTCGGTGGCCGAGAACCCGGCGACGTCGACGGCCATCTGCATCAGCTGCTCCTGGAACAGCGGTACGCCGAGAGTGCGCTCGAGTGCCCGCTCGAGCGACGGGTGATCGAAGGTGACGGGCTCGAGTCCGTTACGGCGCCGGACGTACGGGTGCACCGAATGCCCTTGGATGGGTCCGGGTCTGATGAGGGCGACCTCGACGACGAGGTCGTAGAACTCCCGCGGTTTGAGTCGCGGGAGCGTCGCCATCTGAGCACGTGACTCCACCTGGAACACCCCGACCGAATCCGCGCGCTGCAGCATCTCGTACACCGCGGCCTCGCCGAGGTCGAGTTCGGCGAGATCGACGTGTAGTCCCTTGTGCTCCTTCACCAGGTCGATCATGTAGTGCAGCGCCGAGAGCATGCCGAGTCCCAGCATGTCGAACTTCACCAGTCCCACTGCGGCACAGTCGTCCTTGTCCCACTGCAGCACGGTGCGGTTCTCCATGCGCGCCCACTCGACGGGGCACACGTCGGCGATGGGTCGGTCGCAGATCACCATGCCACCGGAGTGGATGCCCAGATGTCGCGGGAAGTTCTCGATCTGCGCGGCCAGCTCCAGCACCGGCAGCGGGATCGTGGTCTCGCGGGCCTCGGCGGACAGGTCGCGGCCCGGCACGCCGGACCAGCGGGTGATCTGCTTGCTCCACGCGTCCTGCTGCCCCTGCGATGCACCCAGCGCTCGGGCCATGTCCCGCACGGAGGACTTGCCGCGATAGGTGATCACGTTGGCCACCTGCGCCGCGTACCCGCGCCCGTACTTGGCGTAGACGTGCTGGATGGCTTCTTCACGACGGTCGGACTCGATGTCCACGTCGATGTCGGGTGGGCCGTCGCGCTCGACGGAGAGAAAACGTTCGAACAGCAGCCCGTTGCGCACGGGGTCGACGTTGGTGATGCCGATGGCGTAACAGACCGCCGAGTTGGCCGCGGATCCTCGCCCCTGACACAGAATGTCGGCGCGTTTGCAGAAGTCGACGATGTCGTGGACCACCAGGAAGTACCCGGGGAAATCCAACTCGGTGATGACGGTGAGTTCGCGGTCGATCTGGGCGTAGGCCGCAGGTTCGTCCTCGCGTCGACCGTAGCGCCGCTCGGCACCGCGCATCGTCAACTCGTGGAGCCACGTGATCTCGGTATGGCCTTCCGGGACATCGAAGGGCGGAAGCTGCGGCGCGATGAGGTGCAGGTCGAACGCGCAGTCCTCCCCCAGTGCCGCGGCATGGGACACGGCAGTGGGATACGCCGAGAACAGCTGTGCCATTTCTGCGCCGGAGCGCAGGTGCGTCCCACCCAGCGGCGGAAGCCAGCCCGACGCGTCGTCGAGACTGCGCCGCGCACGGACCGCGGCCATGGCCATCGCGAGCCGGCGCCGACTCGGCCGCGCGAAGTGTGCCGACGTCGTCGCGATGACCGGGAGCGAGAGGCGCGCGGCGATGTCCGCCAGGGTGTCGTTGCGATCGTCGTCCTCGGCGACGCCCTGCCGCGTCAGTTCCACCGTCACACGGTCTGCGCCGAACCGGTCCACCAGGTCGCGCAGCGCCTGCTCGGCAGCCGCGGGACCACCCTCGCTCAGCGCGCGACGCACGCTGCCCTTGCGGCACCCCGTCAGGATCTGCCAGTGCCCCCCGGCCGCCTCGGCCAGCGAATCGATGTCGTATCTGGGACGACCCTTCTCCCCACCGGCCAGATGCGCGGCGGCGATCTGGCGGGACAGGCGCCGGTACCCCTCCTGTCCGCGCGCCAGCACCAACAGATGCGTTCCGTCCGGATCGGCTGCGCCGGTGCGTGATTCGGTCGGCATACCTGGATCACCGAGCGACAACTCGGACCCGAAGACGGTCTTCATCTCCAACTCACGTGCCGCCTCCGCGAACCGCACGACGCCGTACATGCCGTCGTGATCGGTCAGCGCGATGGCGTCCAGACCCAGCCGTACGGCCTCCTCGACCATCTCCTCGGGCTGGGAGGCGCCGTCGAGAAAGCTGAAGGACGAGTGGGCGTGCAGTTCCGCGTAGGGAACGGTGTCGCGCGGCCGCACCACCGCACCCTCGTAGGGATCACGCTTGCGCGACCAGGCCGGACTGTCACCGCCGTCACCCATCGCCAGCGGATCGATGACACGAGGCTTGCCCGAGAGCAACCGCTCCATCTCGGTCCACGTGGGCGGTCCGTCGTTCCATCCCATGACGCACCCTCGTCCGCTTGCTGGAGAACTTGTGTTCGAACGTATGTTCCCATTGGACCACCACCTCCACTCCGGCGGCAAGTCGACGGAAACCGTGGTCTCGCCCGGAACCACACCCCCACGGGGGCACCCGGTACGAAAGGTGCCGAACGGTCCGCTTCCGTTGCACACTTCCCCTGGAAGCGACCATCGACGACGAAGAGGACATGCCGTGCGGAAACTCACCCGAACCCTTCTCGGCACTGCAGCAGCGATTCCCCTGGCCCTCGCCACTCCCGGTCTCGCTGCCGCGGCGGAACCCACCGACGTCACCTACGCGTTCGCTGTCGACGGCACCCGCACCTGACGGCGTCCTGCCGCCGCTGGAACCGTTCTCGGGACCGATCGGCGAGGGGGGTACCCGCCACCGGCAGAGCGATTACAACGATCACGTTTCTAGCAGCAACTATGTCATAATATAAATTATCGGCAATGACTATCATTATTGAATATCGAACTCGGAAGGTGCCCAGTACCGACCGTGTGACGGCGGTTCACGGTGTGCGAAGGTCGCTACTGACTGCGTCAGGGCAGAGGCGATGGACCTCGTCCTGGGGCGTTCCGGGGCGGCGGGCCGGAACTGAACTCGGGGCAGCCCCATTCACCCTCTTATGTTACCGGCTGAGCCATATCGTCACCAGTGACCTTTCGCGGGGACCGCGCGGTTGTGGCGCTCAGTCGGAGCAGGACTCGTGATCTCCCCGTAGCGACACCGTGAGCCGAGTCGTAGTCGTCTGGCAGACTCGACGCACGCTATTGAGACGTTCAACTGGAGCGACCTGGCGTCGATAGGAGTCGGGTCTACAGATGGCGCGTCCTCAGCGTTGGGAACTCCTGCTACGCGCGTCGCAGCAAGAGGCCATGCTTGCTGTCAGCTTGTTCAACGATCCAGGTCGAGAGCGAGCACTCGAAGGCTTCATCATTCACATGCACATCGCCTGGCTCTACGCGTTCCAGTCGAAGTGGATGCAGGAGGGCAACAACTACCACGTGCTGCGTTCCGAGCAGCCTCGCCGGTACAAGTACATCAACGGTGAACGCATGTCGCAGCCGCTGGAGTGGTTCGTGAAGGAGGAGTGGCCCAGCGAGAAAGCCACTGTGCGCGCCAACCTTGAGTTCTTCATCAAGCTGCGGAACAAGATCGAGCATCGCCACACCGGTACGGATGTAGCACTCCTGACGATCGTGAACGGGGAGTGTCACTCGATGCTGCTCAACTACGAGGAGTTCGTGACTGGGTTTGCGGGTACCGGCTACTCACTGGCTCACCGGCTGCACTTCCCGGTGTTCATCGGCGGGTTCACTGACCAAGGAAAGGAGGATCTGCTTAAGCTCACCAAGACCCTGCCGAAGGACCTGCGTACCTTCCTCGCGGAGTACGACGCCGGACTCGATGACGCGGTCTCCCGCGACCCCCGCTACTGCATGCGACTCACCATCGTCTTGGAGAGCGGCAACCGTAAGGGCGATCTTTCGCTTCAGTTCGTGAACGACAAGGATCTGTCTGACGAGGAGCGCGCGGTGATGGAAGAAGTTGCTGCGAACAAGGGATACGTCATCACCAAGCAGAAGAAGGTCCCGGTAGCTAATATCGGGAAGCATCGACCAGGGGCAGTTGCGAAGATGGTTTCCGCCGCGATCCCCTATCACTTCGGTGCGTCATCTCAGATGGCCGCCGCGTGGAGGAAGCACGGATGGCGACCAGCCGCCGGCGCAGCAGAACCCGAAGCGACGAAGTCTGAATTTTGCGTCTACGACGACGCTCATAACGATTACCTGTACACCGATTCCTGTGTGAAGTGGCTCATCAAGAAGTGCAAGACTGCGGAGGGGTTCCGAGAAGCCACAGGACATGAACCTCGTATGAAAGCGGAGTGATCAGTGGTGCATGAGAAACGCTGCTAGACAACCATTCGAACGTTACCTGCCATAATAACTATTATCGGCAATGAATACAGATAGCGTTCATCGCACCACGAGCTGCTGGGTGGCGCGTTTCATGGCAACTTAGCGGTCGACGGTGCGATCCACACCCGATCGGTCGACGAGGATGACAAGATTGAAATCGAGTCACTCAGCCGACCGTGCGCTCAGCGATGGGATTCTTTCGGTGTGCTGAAGAGATGGCATTTGAATGACGCGTGCCTGGTGGTAGTCCGACTACCACGGCATCAAGGAACACGTGGAAAACCTCGTGCCGTGGACGACGTACACCGTCCAGCAGGAGTGCTCCGTCATCACCATCGACGAGGAGGCGTTGGCGGAGCCGGTGGTTTCCGAAAACGGCGATCTCAGGGACGCGTTCGGCAGCTAGGAGCCGGGGCAGGGCCGCTCGCTTTCGGCAGATCTAGTGGTGAGCTGGATCAAGTGGGACGATGCAGTGATCTCTTACACCGGAGGTCCGAGGCTGCCGGAATCGCGCTCTATTCTAGGGATGCAACATCCACCAAGGTCTGTCCGCTGACGGGCGAGGCGTCGGTCAACGCATCGAGCCAAGGCAAGGCAATCGGTGTACCGATTGTGGCGCCAGTCCGGAGGTCGTGCTGCGAATATCTGGCATTTCGTCCGGGCACTACCACGTCTACTTTGCCATTGTCTACCGAAGCGACAGCATTGCCTTCAACTCCCGGCAGCGACCACTCGCGCCTGACTATTCCCGCAGCGTCGGACAGGTCAACGCTTAACACCTCTTTGGCGGCGTTGATCCAGTACGCTCTGCCGTCGAGAACGCTCATTGTCCCAGATACGACGCTCCAATCGAGGCCGGCCATGCCCAATGGTGTATCTGTTCTGGAGCCTGTACTGGTGTCGACTCGTGCGAGCGTCAGACCGGGCATACCGTTTTGTGAGTTCGAGGTTGCATTGTCTGCGTAAAGCGCATAAATCGCTTCTCCGTTCGGCCCGCACGCTGCCGTTCGGGAGATGGGCTTGAAATCTGCGGGATAGTCCCAAGCTGCGGTCAGCCGTATGCCATTGCTGTCGGCTCGATACAAGCCGCTTCGTGTTGATTCCTCGCCAACTCCGGTAGCTATATCCTGAATGATTGAATACGCGAGATCCCCACACTGCGCAACGGTGCGAGTTAAGCCATTCACGGTGCCACCGAATAGCTCACCCTGTGAGCTTATAGAGGCGTAGGAGTTTGTGTAGATGCCGGACACCATGCCACTGTTGTACCAATATGTCGCTGTGCCGGCGCGCTTGTCTGAGGTAGATGCTTGGACGATATTCTCAAACCCAATTGCGAATTCGGATTGTCCGCTCGGTGTTGTTAGCGTCAGCTGTTTCGACGACGTGGATGCCAGTTTGTCGCCTAGCGAGGAGACGCTGTTCGCGTAGATGGCGGGCCCGGTTATTGCTCCAACGAGCGATCCCGATGCATCAAAGGTGTAAACACTCGACACGTCGTCGGACTTTATGCCCTCCATAGTCGACGGACCCAGGGCCACGGCAGCGAGAGTGTCTTGGAGTGACGTGAGTTCTTTGGGTTCAATTGCTGCATTGTCTTGCCCGCAGGACGTCACTGCTAGCGCGGCCACCGCAGTGAGGAGAACAAGATGGGGTCCGCGTCTGCTAATCAACTCGTAACTCCTAGAGTGCGTGCCACGACGCGGGCGCCTTTCCCGGCGTTATGAGCAGGCGCCCGCGGGTGACTTGTGCCCGCAGTTACGGGTACAGGGTTGTCCAGTCGGACTTTACTATCTCGTTAGGGAAGATGCCTGAAGGGGTGGCATCTTCGCCGCCGCCTGGCTCTTGGTCTAGATCTACACCACCACCGGACGCTGACTGGAACGCCGCCCAGACCAGGGATGAGCAATTGTAAGCATCGCCGTTGATGAACCGCTTGTTGAAAGCGAAGTTACTGTTGTAGTCCTTCCCGACCTGATTAAGCGCAAAAAACACAGCATTCGCGCGGACACCGCTTGACGTGTTCACGAACATCATCTTGGGGCCGTAGACCGTACGGCGTGTCCCATCAGGATTTCCGGTCGTGTTGTCCGTCAGCTGGACGCCCTTTGTCGGATTGAGCGCCTCAACGGTTTCAGTTGTCGAAATGAAGATGCCGTTGTGCCCGTGGTTGACGTTGGCGGTATCAGCATCTGCGTAAAAGATGTCGCCTGCGCCACGGGCGAAAGGCAGGGTTGTCGGGGAGCCAGTGACCGGATCGGAAGCAAGGGTCTCGATCCGGCCACCTTCGACGGCCTCGAGAATCACGTCAGCGACGTCGAGAGCTCGCTGTTGCGCGTTGAAAATCGCCTCATCGATCATCTCCTGGGCAGTGGTTCCAGGATTCTGGGTTGCGAGCTCGACAGCGTTAGCTCCAGGGGTCTCCAACTTTCCACCCTGAAAGCTCTGCTCAATAGTGACGCCGTTGTCTACCTGTTCTGCGGTCGGGTAGCGCAGTGGTCCAGTCTCGTAACCGACACCAGCCCACTGGTCCAAGATCCTGCCCGTGACCGGCCACGCGCCAGTCGCGGGTGACCAGTAGATGACGCCGTTTTGGAAGCGTGCCATCTGGCCTTGGCCGTCGGGCAGTGTTCGGATGTGGTCGCCTGTGAGGTAGCCGAGGAAGCTGCTGCCGGGGGTGAGTCCGCCGACGCTGTTGTATTTGTCGCGGAGTGGTCCGTTCTGGATGGCGGAGCCGA
The DNA here is from genome assembly GCF_019836145.1 of Rhodococcus sp. BP-241. Lineage (NCBI taxonomy): Bacteria > Bacillati > Actinomycetota > Actinomycetes > Mycobacteriales > Nocardiaceae > Rhodococcus > Rhodococcus sp. BP-241. The sequence continues at coordinate 83,843 of NZ_JABUEI010000003.1, forward strand.
TGGCGTTCTGGAAGGCGACGTAGATGGCGCCGTCCTGGAATTCCTGGCGGCGGCCGCCGTCGGGGAGGACGATTTCGTCGGTGGTGGGGTACTTGAGGTAGCTGCCTTCGTATCCGAGGATGCCCCAGCGGTTGAGGAAGCTGTTGACGACGGGGTGTGCTCCGCCGGCGGCGGACCAGTAGATCGGTCCGTTCATGAAGGTGACGCGTTCGCCGGTGTTGCCGGGGTTGACGATGTTTCCGCTGGTGGGGAGCAGCAGGAAGCTGAACTGTGCGCCGAGGGAGTTGTACTTGTCGCGGATGGCGCCGCACACGTCGAAGTTCGACGGCCAGTATCTCTGGCAGGTCACCGCGGCGCGGGAGGTGCGCTGCTTGGCGAGCAGTCGGGCTTCCCCGATCTCGGCCTGGTCGGCTTCTTCCTTGGTGAACGGCTCGGCCACTCCTCGCGGTCCGAGCGCATCTTGCCCGGAATGAGGGTGCTGTTCGGGTTCTCCGTCGGCAGCCCGGTGTACGGGATCCGCTCACCGGTCGGGGTAGGCGCGGTGGCCTCCGCGCTCGGAGTCAGGCTCGAGGTGGTCGGTGCGGTCGTGCTCGCCGGGGCGGGTGTCGGTGCGTCCGCGACACTCGGTGCCTCGGACGCTGTCGTGGGTGCCTGCGAGGTGGCCGGGGCCGGTGCCGGCACTTCGGCGCAGGAAGTCGGCGTCGCCGGTGTGATGGTGGACGGTGCCGTGGTCGTGGTCGTGGTGGTCGGTGCCGTGGTGATAGCGCACGGGTCGACCGGTGCTGGTGCCTGCTGCTGCAACGCTGTCGGCGCGGAGCTGGTCGGCGTGGCCGGGATGGCGGACGGTTGCGCGGTGGCCACCGCTCCCCCGCCGGTGGCGACGAGGACTGCGATCATGCCGGCGGTCAGAACCGCCCGCGGCGTCGAGGAGAACATCGGTTTCCGCCGTGGCGGCCGAACAAGGGTCGTCATGGATGCTGCTCTCTCGGAGAGGAATACGACCGGTCCGAATGGTGGTCGCCTGAGCATCCTGAAGGCAAACCACGGGATTCACAACTTCACCAGCAGACGCAAACCGCGCAAACAGACCAGGAGGTTACTTACCGTGGCGAAGAACGGGTGTCGCAATTATGGAGGGGCGTAATAACCGAACGATCGACTATGACGCGCCGAGAGCGGTTGTTCTGCAACCCGTTTCGGGGCGCGTAAAGGCGTTCGGTGGTCGAGTCGTTGTGGCGACAGAGGGTCGCCGGCGCTGATAGCGTCCGACAAGTCCGACATCAGACCCCACGGTCTCCCTTTTCGTGATGGCCGGAGTCGACGAACCTGTGAGCTCATCGCACACCCCTGCAAAGGAGCCCTCCTCGTGACCACCACCCCCACCCCCACCCGCCGCAACACCGGCTTTCGTGTCCGTCTCGCCGCCGCTGGCGTTCTCGGCACCGCTCTCCCTCTCACCGGCGCCGCCCAGGCCATGGCCCAGCCCGCACCCACCGCCCCGCAGGCCACTGCGGCAGCGACGTGCGAGTCCTTCTGGCCCAGCCGACACCAGGTCTGCGGTGAGATCCTCGACCTCTACAACTCCCTCGGCGGACCCACCAGCACTCTGTCGTACCCGCAGGGCCCGGAAGCTCCCGCCGGCGACGGCGTCGGCACCCGCCAGGCATTCTTCGGTGGCACCGTCTACTACTCCCCCACCACCGGCGCCTACATCGAATAGCCAGACCAACCGAACGCCACCGGACAGCAAGGAGCACACCGTGCGAATACCCAGACGCGTAGCGATGATCGCAGCCATCGCGGTACCCCTGGCACTGGCGGCACCCGGCAGCGTCTCCGCAGCCGAGCCCTCCGACATCACATACTCCTACGACGTCGTCGGCGATACCGTCACCAACACCATCACCAACACGGCCGACGGCACCGTCCTGTGCACCACAGGCCTGGCATCGGCACCCGAAGGTGTCCTCCCCCCCGGTCGAGACAGTGCTCTCGCAAACGCACGAGTACTACGACACTGGTTCAGTCGAACCCGGCACCACCGCGACTCAGACGGTCACCGACATCCCACCCGGCTCGTACGTCGTGCTGGCCACCTGCACGCTCGGCGAGTTCGACTCCACCGAAGCCTGGTGGTTGTCTGACTATCCCGGCATCAAGGAACACGTGGAAAACCTCGTGCCGTGGACGACGTACACCGTTCAACAGGCATCCGTCGTCATCACCATCGATAAGGCGGCGCCGGAGCCGGTACTTCCCGCGATCGGCGATCTCACAGACGCGTTCGGCAGCTAGATCGAGGCCGGGCCGTTCGCGTCACCCCGGACGCCCCGGCGTCAACGCCACCGGGTTCGCCACGATCCCGGTGGGTCGGCATGGCGCCGATAGATCTCCGTGTGCGGAAAGGCCTTGGCCCGGATGTAGGCGTCCTGCCACAGTTGTTGCGAATCGGTCGAATCCGCGACAGCGCGTTGCGAATCGGTCACCGGGAAGTGGAACCGCACTGCGTCCATCAGCGTCTGCTCCACAGTCAGGATGCGCCGCAAACGGAGCCCCAGACCGTCCAACCAGTCGACGACCGAGAAAACGGGCTGCTCGTATCCAGGGGGGCGCGATCCGTCTCGCGGATGCTCTCCGCCCTCTTCGAAGAACGCCCTCATCTCTGACAGTTCGGTGGCGATGTCGTCGATGTGATCGAGAAGCCGGCCGGAATCGATCACCAGCCGCGCGTAGAACGACGATGCTTCCGCTGCCGTGAGTGCATCTTGTACGTCACCGGACAACCGGTCCAGCTCGCGGGAAGGGACGCCGTTTACGAACGAGTTCGGTTCGCGCGCAACGGCGTCGAACGCCGCCAAAGGTCTGCGCACCGCCACGATCGTGGACCACAGATCCGCAACCGCCCGGGCCGTCTGCTGATTCGCAGTGAACGCGCGGTCTCGTCTGTTCGTCGTGAGCGCGACCACGACGGCGCCGGCTGTCAGAATGGCGCCGACCCAGGCTGCGAGTGGGCCGAGGACTTCGAGCGTGAGTGCCCCGTATGCAGCGGTAGCCACGACAACCGAAAGCACGTAGCCGACTACCAGAACGGTGGCCGCGGCCAGCCGACTGGTCTTGATCCGAGCCCACCGCTCACCGAGGGTTCTGCCCGCCGCCCCTCGACGAGCTTTTGGGGAACGCTGCCGACGCCACTTTCGGCCCATATCGGTTCCTTCGATGGGTAGCTCAGCCCTTCGGGGGGTGCGGATCCTTCTTGCCGATCGTGTCGGTGTTCCTGATCTGGTTGTTGTCCTTGCGGTGGTCCCGTACTTCGCCGCCGCCGCTGCGCTCGGCGTACCCGGCGGCCGCGTCGTGCGCGTCGGCCTGCGTATCGAATCGGCCAGCTGCTCGGGACGCCCCCGCTCGCTTCGCGGTCCAATCACCGGAATCGTGGTCGTACTGCACGTCGTAATCAGCCACCTGCGCTCCTCTGCACGGGAAACCGTCGAACTGGATGTACCGACCGTACCGTTCGGCGTGGTCGCCGACGCTGACTTCCGTCCGTGTCACAGGTAGCCCCGACAAGGACTCGGCCTTTAGCTGACAGAACCCAAATATCGGCGATGGTTGACGTTATTGATGATGTGCCGGGTGTGGTGGTGGTGGTTCGCCATAGGCGCCCATGCGAAGTGCCGGCGTCGAGGCGACGATGGCCACTTGTTTCAAGGAGCCAGCACGTCGACGTCGGCGTTCACATCGACAACGAACCCGTCGGAAGTGTGGACGGTTACGTCGTGAGACGCCACGTTCAAGGACATCGATGATGGTGCCGTCCGGTTGAGATACACGATCGTCGCCGTGGGCGGCAAAATGCGTGCCGGCGGCCTCCCGGCGTCTGCTGCTGGTAGCATAGCTGCCGTATTCAACGGATCACGATCGCAACGGATCAGCGAACGTAAATAGCTTAAGCCTTTGAAAGGCGAATGGGTAAGCGAAAGACTCGTGTCGTAGCTCGAGCCGAGGAGGTTGAGTTTCGTGGATGACCCGTCAGTTAAATACGAAGTTTCGTACGACCCGGCGGCGTTTGCTTCCGACCTCGAAAAACAACCATTTGCGGAAGTTGGCACTGGCTGGCGAATGGAGTTTTTCAGCGCCTTGGTGGCAGCGTTGCGTCGAGGTGAAGCCAAGTCGCAATTTCGGGTCGACCAAATTACTCTGCGCAATTGTATAGTCACTACCGTATTAACGACTTTCGAACAAGGTCGGTATCGCACATACGGAAAGAATGCGGATATCGAATACGTACAATCGAAATACCACTCCTCTGCTTCTGTAGCTGCAGAGGAGTGGTATTCCGATCTATCGAGTCCAAAGTGGGATGCGGCCCGAGTTGTTGATGGAATCTGTTGGCGGGATTACCCAGCAGGGCCCGTGGCGACTCAGTAGAAAGCGTCGATGATCCACTGATCGCATACTGTCATTCCGCCACAGAATGCTACTTCCACGCCGATGGGGTCGCCGGCGGGTAATCCTTTATGAGTTGGCGCGTTCCGTGGGTCGTACACGACGTAGAAGTTGTTCTTAGTCCGACCGTCTAGTAGTCGAATTCGGGTCACAGTCGCACCGAAAAGGTTTCCCGGTACATCAGCATCACGCCTGTCCAGGACCACGCCATTCTCAAACGTGTCGACGATGGGCTCGTATGCGTGTTCACCGTTTTCGCGCTTCACGCCGTGTTTGTTGTAGGCCTTGTCGTAACCCCAACCCACGTCTGAATCCTCATTGTAGTATCCAACCCGCAGGGGCAGTTCGGGACCGTAAGTGATACCTTCTTCGCGCGATGCCGTTGCGAGAACTGATGAGCTGTCGTAATCGTCGTCGTCCTCATCGTCTTGTCGACGCAACTGCGATTCGAGTTCGCTATCGGTGGCGAACGCATTGTCCCCATCGGGGAACACTCCGTCCGGATCGAATCCGACAACGAATCTGGTGCCTTCAATGTCGATGGATATACGCCCCCGTTGAAACGCTTGTTGGGCTCTGACAGCGATCGAGTCGATTACGGACGTCGGCGCCGTATCGACGTCGCCAGTAGGGAACCCCGGGTCGAATCCTGCTGATCGCTCCTGATTCCACGCGTCGAGCAGTTCTGCAGAAATGAACCACGCGCCCGTTACCTGACTCCAAATTATGCTCGACCCGCTCTCGAAAGGCGCGATACGGGCGATATCGTTGTCAAGGACTTGCTCGTCAGAAGTGGGATAAACGTGGGGGCCATCTTCCCGCCCCGACTCTGCCCACTTGTCGCGTAGCGGCTTGAACAGTAATCGCGGACCCGTGGGTCCTGACCAGGTGATGGTGCCGTTGCCGAAGTTGTTGTATCTACCGCTGTACTTCGTGACTCCGATTTCATCGGTTGACGGGTACCCGAGTGGTCCTGATTCGGCGCCGGTAGTGTTCCATTTGTCGCGAATCGCCCCGCCAATGGCGTATGCCTCGTTCAGGCGCCAGTAGACAGCGGCGCCCTGAAATTCTTGCCGCCGTCCGACGCCGTCAGGGTTGACGATCTCGTCCGTCGTTGGATAACCCAGGACTCCGCCCTCCCAGCCCAGACGCTGCCAAGCTGCGAAAAAGTGGTTGACGACGGGGTGTGCGCCACCCTGAGGGGACCAATAGATGGGTCCGTTGATGAATGTTTGTCTGCGTCCGAATCCGTCCGGGTTGACGAGCTCCTCAGAAGTGGGCACGAACAGAAAGCTGAACTGGGCTCCCATCGAGTTGTACTTGTCCCGGATTGCCCCGCAGACCCAGTTTTCCAATGGCCAGTACTGCTGGCAGTCGGGGCCGGGGGCAGGGATCGCGCGGGACGCAGCGCGTCGAAGCTGAATCTGCTGCAGCCGCAGATCGTTGATGCCCTCACCTCCCGACCGGGTCATTCATCGACGATGCGCCGGAATGCGATACTGTGCAACTTATTTCAGCTTGTGTCACGACTTTGGTAGTGGAGTCGTTGTCGCGACAGGGGGTCGTGGGCGCTGATAACTGTCGGACCACCCCCGGCATCAAGGAACATGTGGAAAACCTCGCGCCATGGACGACGTACACCGTCCAGCAGGAGTCCGTCGTCATCACCATCCGGTGCCTGGCCGTCAATCGATGCATCGTCGACCACCACCCTGAGTAGGGGCTCAGGGATCGACCTGCCCCGGCTGACCATCGCGTCCAAACGGACAGTGGTGCGGGGTCGAACGTGCAGTCGAGAATGTAGAACGGTCGGTCTCGCCAGCCAGCACAATTAGTGACATTCGCGGGAAAGTTGGGACCGTGAGCCACCTCTGTAACCGCAAGCTAAGGACGGCGACCGAGTAGACACCACATATATAGCGCTGCTCCGGAACAGGATCCCGTTCCGGAGCAGCGTCTCACACTAGTTCTGTCTCTATCTCACGGGCTCGCCGTCCACCTGCGGAGGTAGGTCAGGCCCCTCCGGCAGTTCTGCCTCGGATCCGTCACCTAGCCCTGTGTTGTTCGGATCGAACGGAATTTCGTTCTCAACTGCGGACACAGCTTCCTGCACCTCTTCGGGCAATCCTGCAGCGACACCGCCGCGTTGCGCGAGTTCTGGATCGAGGTTTACAACATCTGCGGTGTCAACTGGCACTGCACCGACAATGGGGATGAAGTTCTCGGCGGATATTGCCGTATCTAACACGGTCGAGAAGATGTAACTCTGGCCGATGTTGAGTGGGGTATCGCCTTCGGTATAAATTGCCTGATCAGATACAGGGTCGTAGCCCCCTTGCTGATTGACGACTACGTCACCCGCTAGATCACCTTTTATTACACTCAACACCGTTACGGAGAACTGAGTCTCCGGCATTACTGTCCGGTTGACGGTTCCGATCACCTGATTAACTGTCCCCACGAATACAGAATCAGCCGCGCCAACTACCCGTCGCTGATCGTATATGTCGAAGGCCCACGAGGGCTCCAGGTATACAGTCTGGGGCGCAGTTGTAGAACGTAGCTCCTCGTTGGGATTGGTTGCTGGTGCGGGAGATGACGTGCAGGCGGTTGCAACCGCAGTGAAAGCTACGCCTGCGGTGACAACTAAAATCTTAGTAAGGGTGTTGTTCATTTCATCCCCAAAGTCTTCTGAGTGATTCGATATCAATCTGCCCAAGGTCGCCAGTCGGTCCGGAGCCAATGCCCATGAGCTGAGGAACAAGTGTGAGAACGACCGAAAGCGTGCCCGAGTTCATGTGTCACGATCGCTTGGTTCTTTTGGGCCCCAAGTTTGGACATATATGCATCGTTGTAATAGATCTGGTCGACGCCGTTAGGAAACCACGAGTACAGCCCTTGATGGTGCCAGTGCGAACTCTGGCGATAGCCACAGTAGCGACGATCGGGCGCTATGTCTGGTTCTGGACCGTGTGTTGCAACTATTCTCCAGTAGGCGCAGTGTTCCAAATGTCGTTACGGCACGATATTAAGTTGTTGATGAGTCTACGCCGTCCGAAACGGTATATGATGCTGCTCATACCGTAATTTCGCCGAAATTGGATTGTTTGTGGCCGCTGGTCGTTCAACGCAAGCTGGTTTATGTCGCGGATCGGCCAATACTGGCTCCGGCCTTCGCGTCGTGGCCTGTGCGCAGGGCTCTCATCGGGCCTATCTGCCGCCGCGGTCCATGCTGGAATCGAGCTCCCGCCCTCGGTCCCCTGGTGTGGCCGCAGGCGTAGCTGTCGGCATGCGCATGGAGTTGATGTCGAGTGCAGCGGCGTTGGCGGTGTCGGTGAGCAGATGGGCATCGATTGCCTCGGTGTCGAGGCCCGCGATGGTGAGTTGGACTCTGTGTTGTTCCCGGCGTTGCGCGGTGTCCCAAGCAACAGTGCTCAACGGGAGATGTTGTGTTGGCGGGTTGGTTCGCGATCCCGGGTCACCGAGAACTGACCGGTCGGCGTTTTGATCGACCTGGCGTTCGTGTTCGGCACGGTCCGCCAGCTCACGTTCCACGGCAGTTGCGACGAACGCGGTGTTCACGGTGTCGCGCAACGACGTGAGGTCGATGCCCTTGTCGGTACGTAGCCGGTTCTCGATGGTGATCGCTGCCCGGTCGGCGACAGGGGAAGCGTCCTTCCAGGTGTGCGCGATCCGGACGGCGTCAACGATCTGCGCATCCTGGGCAGTGGCCCACCACTGCCGGTCACCCGTGCGGCGCAGGAACGCTTCTGCCGAACGTTGTTCGGCGTTCAGCCGCCCGGCCAGGGCTTGTGAGCGTGACTCCGACGCGGCGGCCGCGGTGCGCAGGGACTGCTCGCGGCGTCGGGCGAGAGCCTCGGCGACCTGCATCGCGACCTGGATCGATGTGCGCAGGACCATGCCGGTCTGGCGGGAGAGCTGTTCGTGTTCGTCGTCTGCCACGAGGGCTCCTCAGGTCAAGGGTGGTTGAGCGAAATCCGCGAATCGGATGACATCAGGCGGGTGGGACGGGTGAATCGGCAGTGTCAAGCGCCAACAGTTCGGCGGGGATGGTGATGCTCGGAAGTGGGTGCACCTGCCGGTGGTCGGGGGTGCAGTCCTTGAAGGTGCCGTCCGGGGACAGCAGTCTCGACATGTGGTGATCAGCGTGGTCCTTCCACCACACACTCATCCCGGTGGCCGGGTCGAGCCGTAGGTACTCCCATGCCCGCCACAGTGCGTCGACGCGGGCGCGGGCTTCGGGGTGCAGGAACCAGCTCGGGCACCACCGCATCGCCGGGTGGTCGACGGTCTTGCGCCGGTACGCGGGGGCGAGGAAGTCGGCGAAGAACCGGTACGCGTTCGGGTAGTACGGGCCCCGAGCCGCGGAATCGGCCCGCTCCCCCGCCCCGCCCGCCTTGTCGTCGTCGGTGTGACTGTCCCGCAGCTCGTCCCGATCATCGGTGGGTGATGCATCACCCGGACAGGCGCTGTCCATGTCGGCGTCGAGGTCGAACTCGTCGCTCACGAGACGGTCACCGCTCCCGACCGGGGCGCTGCGACCGGATGCTTGGTCGGGGACGGGAGCAGCGATGTCGCGTCCGTCGGATCCGGGTCGTCGGCGCTGGGATGTACGGCGGGGTCCTGGCCGGCGCGGATCTGGGCGTCGGCGACGGCGGCGGCGAACGGTCCGGTGTACCAGGGCATCGTCTCGATCAGCGCAGGTGGGCATTTCGCGGCGCGCAGGATCGCCCGCCCCGCGGGCATCGCTTCGAGAGCATCCGCGGGAAGGGTGCGGATCTTCTGCCGCTGCTGCGAACTCGACCGACCGGATGAGTTGGTGGAGACGGTCTGGCTCATCTCCCAGTGATCACCGAGGGCTGCGGAGGTGTTCTCGAGGAACCGGCCGTCGTCGGTCGACCCGCCGCCGCCGTACACGCGGATCGTCGACGCGCCCCACAGTTTCTTCATCCCACCCTGACCGAAGCACTCCTCCCCTTGGGGCCAGGACTGCAGGATGGTGGTGACGGTGATGCCGCGGGAGCCGAAGTGGCTGTACAGGTTCGGCAACTGCCGCCACCGCACCACATTCGCCGCCTCGTCCAGCGCATAGGTCGCCGGCACCCGCAGCCGACCCGCCGGCAGCGATTCCTCCGCGGGTGTGGCGGTGGCACGGTCCACCAGGGCGTCGGTGACGGCGACGGTCAGCGCGGTGACCAGGGCGCCGCACTCGTCGGCGGCGTCCTCCATCGACAAGCAGAACAAGGTGGGGGCGTCCTCGGCGGCGAATCCGGCCGGGTCGAACTCCGGGCGTGTGTCGCGCTCCCCCATCCGGGAGATCCACGGGTGGATCTCGGCGTAGGCGAGGGCGCCGAGCATGTTCGCCGCGGTGGCGAACACTCCCCCGCGTTGCTTGTCGGGGGCGTTGTACTGGGCGATCATCGACTCCGCCCACCGCCCGAACCCGTGCGCTCGCAGCAGCCGCACCGGTTCCTGGTTCTCCGGGGTCGTCGCCCACGTGTAGACGATCGGCAACGGCAGATGCTCCAGCGCGGCGGCGAGGAGGAACCCGGTGACCAACCGTTGCCCCATGGGGTCGAAGAACGGCTCCCGCTTCGTGTTCTCCCCCGTCAACGACGACGCGAAGATGCCGGCGAGGGTCGCGGCTTTCGTCTCCTGCGCCGACTGGCCCATCGTCGCCACAACATCCTCGCCGAGCAGCTCCGCCAGCTCCGTGCGTCGGCTGTCGGATTCGCCTCTGTCGGTGATGCCCTGCGTGGTGGACGGCCGGGCGGAGCGCACCCAGGTCAGCGGGTCGTAGAACCACCGTGGCAGCTCCTGCGCGACTCCTTGTGGGTCGAAGACCCACACGGTGCCCTTCTCGGCCCGGTACGCGCGAGTGGTGTCGACGACGTCCCGTTTGTTGGAGGTGGTCAGCACGGCGCCGCGGGCGGCGAGGAGCTGCGGAATGATCACGCAGCTCGTCTTGCCCATCCGCGGTCCCCAGATGTGGGTGGCGACGTCCTCCGGCCCCGCGTACAGGGTGATACCGAACCTGTTCGGCCCCAGCACCAATCGGCCCAGCGGCGCCGCGACGGGCTGGTCGGCGGCGACGGGGTCTCCCAACCGGGCGATCTCCGCCCGCAGTGCCTTCTCCCCCAGCCGCGCCACCTCCCGGGGGCGGCCGAGGAACCGGCCGGCGTCGTCGACGCGGGTGATCCGCCGGCGCCGCGTTATCGCCCATACCGTTCCGACGACGATCACGACCAGGCCGACGATGCCGAAGGCTACAGCGATGATCGTCGCCCCCACCGGCCACACCAGCGACCCCTTCGCCAGCGCTGCCACCAGAGCGAACGGCGACCCCGGCACGTCCTGATCGACACCGGACAACGGGCCACCGAGCCGCAGCGCTGCTTCGGCGCCCCCGTACGCGAGGGCGGCGATGACGATCGCGCCGCCGGTCAGGGCCAGCGTCGGGTCGACACCGGCGTTCGGGTTCCTCGCGCCTCTCCCTGTGCTCATGCGATGACTCCTTCTCTCGGGTGTGACTGCGCCGAGCCGACGAGGTCGGCGATGAGACGTTGCGCTTCGACCAGTTCCGCCCGGAGCCGAGCGATCTCACCGTTCTGCTCACTCGGCATCAGGGGCCGCTCGTCGGTGACGCCTTGGGCTTGCCGGTACCACCACCGGACGGTGTTGGGGTGCAGGGACAGGTGCGCGGCGACCGCTTCGATGGCCGCCCACGTCGAGCGGGCCGTGGGAAGTCGGTCTGTCACCATCTGCACCGCCCGGGTCCGGATCTCCGCCGGATACGGCTTGCCTCTCATCGCCCGCCGCCGCCGACGTGGGCGAAGCGGGCGTTCGTGTCGTGGTACCCGGCGGCGGCTTCGGTGGCGGTGATGACGGTCTGCAGCACCACCCCGGGTCGGCGGGCGGTGCCGATGCGCAGCAGGAACTTCCCGCGCCCGGGTGGAGGCAGTTCGCGTCCGGTGTCGTCGATGCCGGCCGGGGTGGACCACGACGACACCAGATCCCGGTCCTGTTGCGTGAACGGGATGATGCCGTCGAGCTTGTCCATCTCCTGCGTCGGCAGTCCCCCGACGATGACGGCCCCGGCGCGCTCGATGAAGCCCTTGGCGCGGCTGATGTCGACGGCGGTGGCGAGGGTTTCCAGGTCCGCGACGGTGTGGGTGATCGTCAGCAGCGCCGTTCCCATCGTGCGGGTCAGGCGGGTGAGCTGATCGACGCGCAGCACCATCTGCGAGCCTCCGGCCAGAACCCGCCACAGCTCGTCGAGCACCACCAGGAACGTGCGCTTCTCTCGCAAGCCGACGTCGGCGAGGACGTGGGCGGCTTCGACGGCGCCGAACGCGTCCGACCAGCAGGCGAGCATGATCGCCGCCTCCAGGGTCGGGTCCTCGGTGCCGATGGAGGACACATCCACGCACACCGCCACCGGCGGCCGCTCCCCCGCGAGATCGAGAGCCGTGGTGGTCTGACGGGAGAACACTTCGCCGAGCTCGCCGTCGAGGAGACCGATCAACGTCTCGAGCAACCCCTCGACCTTGGCGGCGTACTTGTCGGGGTCGTCGACGCTGATCGTCTTACGGGCCAGTTCCGGCGACCCTTTCTCGATGAGGGTGAACAGATCCGACAGCAGCGGCGGATGCTCCGGAGTGAACCGGGGGTCGGCGTCGAGGACGCGCAGCGCCACGGCGAGGACGTTCGACTCGGACTGGGTGAGCGGGCCACCGCGTTCGAGCTCGCACAGTCCCGACACCAAGCGACGGCGGCGTTGGAGCACTTGGGCGGCGACCTTGCGCTGCACGTCAGGGACATCGTCGAGCAGCGGGAGGATCGAGCCGAGTGCGCCGACGGCGAGCGGGTTGAGGTAGCCCTCGCCGTGGCCGAGCCGGATCACCAGGCCGCCGTAGTACTCGACCCGTTCGCCCACCATCGCGGCGCCAGGCGATGTGGGTGTCCGACTACCCCGGCTCTGCGGAGTACATGGCCACCGTGTCGCCCTGGACCGTGACACGGTCCAGCAGGCGTCGACGGTGATCACGGTGCCCGAGGCAACACCGGAACCGGCTTTCCCGTCGCTCGACGACCTCGCGGACGCCTTCGGCAGCTGACCTGTCGACCGTTCGACGTCGGGTTTGGGGAACGGACGAATCGGGCACATCACGGCGATGTCGACTGCCGAACACGCGCCCACCGCCACCGTCTTCGCGCCGTCCCCGCTGCTCACCATCACCCTGGACGCAGCGCCGAACGGCGACACCGAACTCCACGTGCACGCCGGCGGCCAAGGCCACTGGATCGCCCGCATGGCCACCAACCTCGGCATGGACGTGACGCTGACCGGCGCGTTCGGCGGCGAGAGCGGCGGCGTACTGCGGGATCTGATCCACCGCGAGGGAATCACCGTGCGTGCCGTGGACATCGGTCACGAGTCCGGGTCCTACATTCACGACCGGCGGGACGGCGACCGCACCGAGGTGGCGACGATCGATCCCCCGCACCTCGCCCGGCACGCGCTCGACGACCTCTACGGGATCACCCTCGAGTCCGGAGCCTCGTCCGACATCGTGCTGCTGGGGGGCCCGCACACCGGGTCGGTGGTGCCCGCAGACTTCTACCGACGGCTCACGACCGATCTGCGATCGCTGTCGAAGCCCGTCGTCGCGGACCTGTCCGGACCGACCGCGACGGCGGCTCTGCAGGGCGGGCTCACCGTGCTCAAGATGAGCCATGAAGACCTCATCGAGGACGGGCGCGCGGAGTCGGAGGACCCCGACGTCCTCATCGAGGCGATGCGCGCCCTGCACGACGAGGGTGCCGACATCGTGGTTCTGTCCCGCGCGGCGGACCCGGCGCTCGCCCTCGTCGACGGCACGGTGCTCGAGGTGGTCACTCCCGACCTGGAACAGACGGACCACCATGGTGCGGGCGACTCCATGAGCGCCGGCATCGCCACCGGACTCGCCCGCGGCATGTCCATCGAGGAGGCACTCGCCCTCGGCGGCGCCGCCGGCACCGCCAACGTAACCCGCCGCGGACTGGGTACAGGACAGGTGGGGCTCGTCGAGACCATCATGTCGACGGTCGAGGTACGCCCCTTCTCGTCCTGACCGGCTGCACCCACTCGCAGGAGGCACACGTGCGCGTGCTCATCACGAACGACGACGGAATCGACAGTCACGGGATCGCCGTGCTCGCTCGGGTCGCCGTCGAGGCCGGTCACGACGTCGTGGTGGCGGCGCCGCACGAGGAGCGCAGCGGTGCGAGTGCGTCGCTGTCGGCGCTCCAGAACCGCGACCAGCTCGTGGTCTCCCGCGCGTCGGTCGCCGACCTGGACGTCGACGCGTTCGCCGTACAGGCCTCGCCCGCCATGATCGCGTTCGTCGCGACGCGCGGAGCATTCGGTCCGCGGCCGGACATCCTGCTGTCCGGCATCAATCACGGTCCGAACACCGGCTCCGCCGTTCTGCACTCCGGCACCGTGGGGGCGGCCCTCACCGCGTCCACCCACGGGGTTCCGGCGATGGCCCTGTCCCTCGCCGGCCTCGACACGGCGTCTCTCGCCGCGCCTGGCGACATCCACGACCAGATCGACCGTGAGGTCGCCTCGGGCGCTCCGAGCTGGGACACCGCCCACCTCGTGGCCCGGCGCGCACTCGACTGGTTCGTCGACCACGGTGCAGCGGACTGGGTTCTCAACGTCAACATCCCCCCGGTCGCGCCATCGGAGCTCCGCGGCATCCGCCCGGCCGACCTTGCAGCCTTCGGCGCCGTCCAGGCGGAGATCGGCGACACCGACGACGAGTTCGTCACCGTCCGCTTCGACGCCATCCACGCGCGGGACGACGACGACAGCGACGCCGGCCTCGTCGCCCGCGGATGGGCGACGACCACTGCACTGCGACCCCCGTCGAGGGTGGACGTCGACCTGGCCGGGTTGGAGTGATCGCGTCCCGTCACAGCAGGAGCAGCACGGCACCGACGAGGAGCAGGCCCGGGCCCCGCAGGACCTGACGAATCACGTCGACCGGCACTGTGCCGAACATGGTCACCACGGCGAGGCCGTCGTAGACACGGGGCGGCGCTGTTCGGGACCGAACCACGGCGACCAGCGTCGTCGACCCGACCACGATGCCCGCCCACCACGACACCGCTGCCGCCACCGTGACGGCGACGGTGAGTGCCACGATCGACGGCACCACGAGGAACGCACCAGTCACAGTGCGGTCTGGCAGGGCGAGCGCGAACCGTAATGCTCTGTCCATCATGATGTCTCGGAATCCGATACTGGCCGCCGACGTCGCCACGTATCCGGCGAGAAGGCCCACGACGCCCGCCCAGTACGGCATCGACACCGCCGACGCGGCGAGCACGAGACCGAGTCCGGTCACCAGAACCGCCGACAGCATCGTGTTCCGGCGGTGTCGTACGACGTCGGAACGCACCAGGGCGCGGACCGGGCCGACCGATCTCCCGGCACGACCCCGCGGACGCACCGCCCCTCGGCGTCGGTGGGCTCTGATCTCCAGCGCGGACACGAGGAACCCGACGTCGAGGAAGGACAGTCCCGCCGACCCGGCCGCCAGCAGATCGGCTCCCGACGTCAGGGACGTCCGGCGAATCCGCCCCAGGCGGGAGACGGCCGCCCACCCTGCTGCGACGGTCACGACGCAGAGCACGACAGCGGACACCGTGGCCGGGGCCGGCGGTAGGAGCGTTGCGACGCCCGCCGATGCGATGATTCCGACCTCGATCATCGGCAGCGCGGACGACCATCCGCGGGACTGCTGCCCCAGCACCGCCAGGCCGACCACAAGCGCACCGGCCGCCGCCCCGACGACGGCCAACGGCCACCAGGACGTCGCACCCGCGACCAGTGCCAGCAGGCGAGCTGCCAGCACTCCGAGTGCGACGAGCGCAACGGTCCAGGCGAGCACTCTGCCGCGTAACAGAGTGCGCCGATCGAGCGGCGCCGACACGAGCCAATGCGTCGTGGCCGCATCGGTACCGATCGGTCCGACGGCGCGCAGGACATGGAGCGCGGCCGCCGCGATGAGGATTCCGACACCCGACGATGCCGACGCCGACAGCACCGGCTCCAGCGTGAATCCCGTCCCACGGCCGGACAGCACCCACAGCGCTACGGCCACCGTCGACAAGGCGCCGCCACCCCAGATCGACAACCGCTCGACCGCACTCTCGGTGCCGCGGCGGCGTCGGCGGAACTCTCGGTGCAGATCGGCGGCGGAGGTCATCGCCATGCATCCGCATCGACGACGACGTCGGCGACCGAGTCGACCATCGCCCTGTCGTGCGAGACGAACAGCACGGCCACTCCGGACTCCTTCTCCGCCGTCAGCGTACGGGCGAGCCACGCGCGCCCGCTCGAGTCGAGATGCTGCTCCGGTTCGTCGAGCACGAGGACGCGACGAGGTCGCACGAAGGCGGAGGCCAAGATCAACCGCCTGCGCTGACCGCTGGACAGGGTGACCGGGAGCTGATCGGCCGCGGCAGACAGGGCGAGTCCGTCGAGGATTGCCGTCACGACGGCCTCCGCGTCGTCGACCTCGTGGGCCGTGGCGATCAGTGTCAGATGTTCGCGCACCGACAGGTGAGGAAACATGCCCCCGTCGTCGAGGACGGCCGCGATCGCCGCGCGGGTGGCGGGATCGGTCTCGTCGAGGTCGGTGCCGTCGAGGAGCACGCGCCCCTCGTCGACGTCGTCTGCGCCGACGGCGCAGCGGAGAAGCGTCGATTTTCCGGAGCCGTTGGCACCGACCACGGCGCAGGCCGAGCCGGGACGAGCGGTGAGGTCGACGTGCCGGAAGACGGTGAACTCTCCGTGGACACGGGTGATGCCGGACAGGTGCAACATGTGGTCTCTCTCCCACGATCCGAGAAGTGAACGGTGTCGTCGGTGCGGAGA
Source organism: Rhodococcus sp. BP-241 (assembly GCF_019836145.1). Taxonomy (NCBI): domain Bacteria; kingdom Bacillati; phylum Actinomycetota; class Actinomycetes; order Mycobacteriales; family Nocardiaceae; genus Rhodococcus; species Rhodococcus sp. BP-241. The sequence goes on from NZ_JABUEI010000003.1 coordinate 100,239, forward strand.
CGCACGGCGCCGATCAGTTCGGCTGCGCCTCCGCGAGAGCTCCGGGTGCTCGGGGCATGGGACGGCCCGGCGTGGCGGGATGGGACTGACGGCGGAACGATCCGCGCAGGCGGCGTTCGTCGGCGGGAGGACCACCTGCCGACGCGACATCGATCAGCGGTCCGGGTCGCAAGAACACCACAGCGATCAGAGCTGCCGACACGGTGACCGCCACGGCTACGGCGACCTCGATGGGTTGCGGCATCGCGACGATCAGGACGAGTCCCAGGGACAGCATCATGAGTGCGACCGTCAGGCGGCTGAGATGCACGCTCCCTGATCGCATGGCTCGGAACTTTACCGCCCGGACTCTGTCCCCGCTCTCAGAGCTTCCCCAGAACTGTTCACTACAGTCACAGACGACCGTCGATGCTCGACCTGACCGAGATGGGGATTTTCTGTGACTCGCTGGGCTTCGTTCGTGGTGTCGCGGGCACGGTGGGTCCTGACCGCCGCGATCGTCATCGTTCTGGCAGGTGCCACGTGGGGACTCGGGGTCTTCGGCAGCCTCAGCCAAGGCGGATACGAGGATCCCGGCAGCGAGGCCGTGCAGGTCGCCCGACAGATCCAGGGCCTGGGAACCGCCGCACCGGACATCATCGTCATCTACTCCGCGCCCGACGGCCGCACGCTCGACGACATCGGGGCGGACGTCACGCCGGTGCTCGACGCGTTCCGGGCCGAGGTGGGCCCGAACGACATCACCTCCTACTGGACAGCCGGGCCGGTGCAGAAACCGTTCCTCGAGAGCAAGGACGGCACGAAGGGACTCGCAACCGTCACCCTGGGAGACGCCAGCGGCATCACCGTCGCATCGTTCTCGGAGTTGCTGCCGAAGCTCGAAGTCGCCGGCATCGACACGCAGTTCGCGGGCGCCTCCGTCGCGGGGGTCTCCTTCAACACCCAGCTCCAGGAAGATCTGGTCCGCGCCGAGATCATCGCGATCCCGATCACGCTGATTCTTCTGGTCATCATCTTCGGCGGCGTCGTGGCCGCCGCCGTCCCGGTCATCGTGGGCGCGCTCTCGGTGGCCGGCGCGCTGACCGTCCTGCGCCTCTTCACAACGTTCACCGAGATCAGTTCGTTCGCCGTCAACGTCGCCAGCCTGCTGGGTCTCGGCCTCGCCATCGACTACGGACTCTTCATCGTCAGCAGGTTCCGCGAGGAACTCAGGGGCGGAGCCACGTCCCACGAGGCCGCACGACGCACGATGCTGACCGCCGGGCGCACCATCGTCTTCTCCGGTCTGCTGCTGATCTGCGCCTTCGCAGGGATGCTCGTCTTCCCGCAGGCCATCATCAGATCCCTCGGCTTCGGTGCGATGGCGGCTGTCGGATGTGCGGCTCTGCTGTCGTTGACGGCTGTGCCGGCCGTCCTCGCCATGCTGGGTCACCGCATCAATGCCATCACGTGGTCGAGGACCGCCTCGGATCGCGGAGATGCACGCGCACACAAGTTCTGGGGCGGCGTTGTCACGAAGGTGATGAAGCGCCCCATCACCGTCGCCACCCTCATCATCGTCGGCCTGCTGGTCGTCGCCGCACCGCTGGTCAAGGCTCAGTTGGGCGAGGTGTCCTACACCGCGCTCCCCGCCGACGATCCCGCGCGTATCGCGTTCGAGACCCTGTCCTCGGACTTCAGCAGCACCGGCGACAGCGCCACCATCGTGTTGGACGGAGAGTCGGCGCGGCCGGACGGCCCCGCCATCAACGCGGTCACGACGGCTGCTCGCGCGGTGAGCGGTATCGCGAACGTCCAGTTCGGCACGGCCAGCGGCGACTTCGTGGTCATCAACGCGACGTTCTCTTCGGACGTGTCCCAGGAAGCGCAACAGGATGTGGTGCAGCAACTCCGCGCGATTCCGGCACCCGACGGAACCGACCTGACGGTGGGCGGAGCGGCGGCCCTGGTCCTCGACGGCAACAACGCCATCGTGAACTGGCTGCCGGTGATGCTCACCATCATGGTGGTGTCGACGCTGATCCTGCTGTTCCTGGCGTTCGGCTCGGTGGTGCTGCCGATCAAGGCAGTAGCGATGGCGGGACTGAGCATGGCGGCGACGTTCGGAGCTCTGACGTTCATCTTCCAGGAGGGTCACGGGGCGGGCCTGCTCGGCGTCACACCGGCACCGCTGGAGGCGACCTTCGTGGTTCTCATCCTCGCTGTCGTGTTCGGGCTGTCCACCGACTACGAGGTGTTCCTGATGTCCCGCATGGTGGAGGCGCGCACCGCCGGCGCCACCACCGAGGAGGCGGTGCTGATCGGCGCCCAGCGGACCGGCCGCATCGTGACCGCGGCGGCGTTGATCCTGATCATCGTGACGGGGGCGTTCTCGATGTCCGGACTGTCCATCATGCGATTCCTGGGTGTCGGCATGATTCTGGCGTTGATCATCGACGCCACGATCATCCGTATGCTGCTGGTTCCGTCGCTGGTCAAGCTCATGGGCGAGGCCAACTGGTGGGCACCGGCCTGGATGCGGAAAGTCCACGCGAAGGTGGGTATCGGTCACTGACACCGCCCGTTCTTACTGCGCGGTAAGGTGCCCGCCATGAGCGACTACGTGGTCACCGGCGGCACGGGATTCCTCGGCCGGGCGGTCGTGCGGAGAATCCTGGAGCGGGACGCGAGTGCGACGGTGCACGTGCTCGTGCGCCCGGGCTCGGTCGACCGTCTGCGAGCCTTCGCGGACGGGGCGGCAGGCGGCGAGCGGATCAGCCCGCTGGTCGGCGACCTCGAGGAACCCGGCCTCGGTATCGACGCGTCGGCCCTGCCCGACGTCGGCCACGTGGTGCATCTCGGCGCCGTCTACGACCTCACGGCAGGCGACGAACAGCAGGCGACCAACGTGCAGGGCACCGCGGCGGTGGCCGCGCTCTCCGTCCTGCTCGGGGCGACGATGCATCACGTGTCGTCCATCGCGGTGGCCGGAGACCATCGAGGGGTGTTCACCGAGAACGACTTCGACCTCGGTCAGAACTTTCCGACGGCGTACCACCGCACGAAGTTCGAGGCGGAGAAGGTGGTCCGCGAGACTCCGGGCCTCACCTGGCGGGTCTACCGACCGGCAGCAGTGGTCGGTGACTCGACCACCGGCGAGATCGACAAGATCGACGGCCCGTACTACCTCTTCCGGCTCATCTCCCTCCTCGCCGAGTTGCCCTCGGCCCTGCCGATGACGGTGCCCGCACTCGGCGCGACCAACATCGTCCCGGTCGACCACGTCGCCGACGCGATGGTCGCCCTCCTGCACGCCCCGGATCTCGACGGCCGCGTGTTCCACCTCGTCAACCCGCGTCCGCAACCGATGCGGGAGATCTACTCCGCTCTCGCCGACGCGGCCGGCGCACCCCGCGCCGTGGGGAGCATCCCCGGCTCCGTCGTCACGCCGCTGCTCCGCTCGACCAATCGTCATGTCGTTGCCGCCCGCGACGCGGTGTTCGAGAACTACGACATCCCGCCCGTCATGGCCGAGCACCTCACGCTGCCAACCCGGTTCGACTCGACCCTCACCCGTGCCGCACTGAACGAGGCGATGGGCGAGAACGCGGCCCGCGTACCGGAGTTCCGCACGTACGCACCCGCACTGTGGTCGTACTGGCGTGCGCATCTCGACCCGTACCGGGCGCGACGCGACGATCCGGCCGGGCCACTGGTCGACCGACACGTCGTCATCACCGGCGGTTCCTCGGGTATCGGCAAGGCCTCTGCCTTCGCTGCGGCCCGCAAGGGCGCGCGCGTCATCATCGTCGCCCGCGACGAGGCCAAGCTGGCGGCCGTCGTGGAGGAGATCCGGGCGACCGGCGGCGACGCGCACGGCTACGTCTGCGACATCACCGACGACGCGTCCGTCGCCGAGACCGTGGCCGCGATCCTGCGCGGCCACGACCACGTCGACATGCTCGTCAACAATGCGGGCCGATCGATCCGGCGCTCACTCACCCTGTCGACCGACCGTCTGCACGACTTCGAGCGGACCATGGCCGTCAACTACTTCGGGGCACTCCGCCTGATTCTCGCGCTGCTCCCCCACATGCGCGAGCGGAAGTACGGCCACATCGTCAACATCAGCAGCGCCTCGGTGCAGAGCCACCCGCCGCGCTTCGCCGCGTACGTGGCGAGCAAGTCGGCGCTCGACGCCTTCACCTCGGTCGCCGCGTCGGAGACCCTGGCGGACGGTGTCTCGTTCACCACCGTGCACATGCCCCTCGTGGACACCCCGATGATCGCTCCGACCGGCAACAAGAACGTCAACAAGGTCGAGACGCCGGAGAAGGCCGCCGCGATGGTGATGCGGGCACTGATCGAGAAGCCCAAGCGCATCGACGTTCCCACCGGAACCGCCGCGGAGTGGGGCAACCTGCTGATGCCTCGCTCGAAGGACCGCGTGCTGGCGTCGTACTACAAGGCGTATCCGGACAGTGCCGCCGCCAGAGGAATCACCGACACCAGCTCGTGGTCGTCCGGTCCCCGTGCACCGAAGAAGAACCGACGCGAGTTCCGGATGCCCCGGGTCGTGCGGCGGGCCGGACGATGGGTTCCCGGCGCCCACTGGTGATGTCACAGATGACGGCTCTCTCTCGTCCTACTCTCGAACGGGTTCCACCGAGGACTCGCACGAGGGAAGGATGACGCCATGCGGATCGCAGTGGCAGGCGGAACGGGCGCAGCGGGGCGGCACGTGGTGGAGCAGGTGCGGGCGCGAGGACACACTCCCGTGGTACTCGCGAGATCGGCCGGAATCGATCTCGTGCGGCCGACGCCGGAGCTCGACCGGGCACTGACGGACGTCGACGCGGTGATCGACGCCGCGAACGTCACGACGATGTCGGCGCGCGCGTCCGAGAAGTTCTTCGGCGCCGTCACGTCGACGTTGCTGGCCGCCGGTGAGCGCGCGGGAATCCGTCACCACGTGGCGTTGTCCATCGTGGGGTGCGATCGTGTCGACTACGGCTACTACGCCGGTAAACGTCTGCAGGAGAAGCTCGTACGCGAGTCGACGCTGCCATGGACGATCCTCCGTGCGACGCAGTTCCACGAGTTCACCGATCAGGCTCTCGCGATGACTCCGGGTCCGGTCGCGATGGTCCCGACGATGCGGAGTCAGCCGGTCAGCACCGCCGAGGTCGCCGCCCACATCGTCGACCTGGCGGTGGGGACACCGCTCACCTCGATCGTGGAGTACGCCGGTCCGCGCCCGGAGTACCAACCCGATCTTGCCCGGAGGCTGCTGCGCGCGCGTGGATCGAAGCGTCTCGTCCTCCCCCTGCGGCTGCCGGGCGCCGGGGGTCGCGGCATGGCGAACGGTGGGCTCCTTCCCGGTCCGGACGCTGCGCACGGTGACGAGACGTTCGATCAGTGGCTCGCGCGCGTGGGTGCCTCGACCCGGTGAGTGTCACCGACGACTTCGTCCGCGTCCGCCCACGGCTGGTCCGCATCGCCTACGCCGTCCTCGGTTCGCACGCCGACGCCGAGGACGTCGTGTCCGACTGCTGGCCGAAACTGGTCGCGGCCGATGCGACGTCACCCGTTCTCGACGTCGAGGCGTGGGCCGTGGTCGCTGTCTCGCGCGCAGCACTGGACGTGCTGCGGTCGGCCCGCGTGCGACGAGAGACGTACGTGGGACCGTGGTTGCCCGAGCCGTTGGTCGGACCGGCCGACTCGCCGCCCGACCGGGTGACGCTCGACGAGAGCGTGCGCTTCGCGCTCATGGTGGTGCTCGAGACGCTGTCCCCGGCCGAACGCACGACATGGGTCCTGCACGACGTGTTCGACGTCCCGTTCGACGAGATCGCGCGGATCGTGGGCCGCACTCCGAATGCCGTGCGGCAGCTCGCGTCTCGTGCACGACGGCACGTGACGGAGGGGGCTCCACGTTTCGCGGTGTCGCCCGAGCTGCATGCCGGCGCCGTGCGTGACTTCACCCGTGCCGCCGGTACGGGAGTGCTCGCCGATCTGCTGACGACGTTGGACCCCGACGTCGTTCTCGTCAGCGACGGGGGCGGAGTCGTCTCGGCGGCACGGCGTCCCGTGATCGGCGCCGACCACGTCGCGAGATTCCTCCTCGGCATCGCGGCGAAGGCGGGAGACGGTCTGCGGGTGCGTCCGTGCCGTGTGAACGGCAGAACGGGACTCGCCCTCGTGGCGGGCGACGGGTTGGTCGGCGTCGTCTCGTTCGAGGTGTCGTCGACGGGCCTGGTGTCGCGGATCGACATGATCCGGTCACCAGCCAAGCTCGCGCTCGTCGACCCCTCGGTCTGGCAGGACCGACCCGACAGCTAGCGGCCGATCGAGTCGAGGGACGCGAGCGTGCGCACCACCGCGCTCGCCGCCTCGACACCCTTCTTCTCGAGGTGCTCCGCGAAGAAGCTCGTGTGGTCGGCATGCTCGTGGAAGTGGTGCGGGGTCAGCACCACCGAGAACACGGGCACATCGGTGTCGAGCTGCACCCGCATGAGTCCGTCGATGACGGCCGTCTCGACGAAGTCGTGCCGGTAGATACCGCCGTCCACCACCAGCGCCGCCGCGACGACGGCCGAGTACCGGCCCGTGAGCGCGAGTCGCTTGGCGTGCAGGGGGATCTCGAACGCACCGGGCACCTCGAAGGTGTCCACGTCACGCCCGAACTCCCGCACGAAACCCTGGCGCACCCGGTCCACCAGTTCGCGATGCCAGGTGGCCTGGACGAAGGCCACCGAGGGAGTCGCGTCCGTCGTCATCGAACGGGCGCCAGCACGGTCAGCACCGGCGCCGCGGTGACGATCGAACCGAGTTCACTGCGACCCTCGGGCGTCGCCCGGAACGCGCGGTAGGCGGCGTCGGCCTCGACGCTGGCCCAGCTCTCGACGATGACGACGTGCGCCGGATCCTTCACGTCCGCCGTCACCTCGACACCGAGGCATCCCTCGAACGCGCGGGTGGCGACGAGGGTCTCGTCGATGATGCGGTGCGACTCCTCGAGGCGGGCGGGATCGAGACGCAGTTCGAGCAGAGCGGTGATGGCCACGGGACGTCCGTTCGGTCGGGGATCGCTGTCGATGCCAGTTCACCACGCGTGTGGTCAGCCCCAGTTGGCGGCATCCGTCAGGCAGAACGGATGGCCGGCCGGCCGGATCGAGGAGAACGCGCCACGTCTCGCCCGGCTGCGGCTCGGCGAGCGTCGCCCCCAGCTCGATCGCACGGGCCTCGGCCACTGGCATGTCCTCGACCGCGATGTCGAAGTGGAACTGCTTGCTCCCGTCGGGGTTCGGCCAGGCGGGTGGCCGATAGCCGTCCACGCGGCCGAAGCCCAGCGCCGGGCCCCCGTTCGCGGGAGAGAGCATGGCGTAGTTCTCGCCGTCACCCATCGTCTGGGTCAGACCGAGGAACGCCGCCCAGAATTCGGCCACCGGAGGAACCTCGGCACAGTCCAGGGTCGTCATCGCCAGTCGCGTCGTCGTCATGACCTCAGCCTCCCTCACGATCGGCACCGTGACTTGAACAAACGCGCCAGCCCGAGCGGTACGGTTCGCTCCGTGACGGAGGATCCGTTGACCCGAGCAGGCCGACGCGCGCAGTCGGCGATCCTGCACCCCGCGCGTGCGGAGGGTCGGATCACCGTCGGCCGCTCCCGCCCTCCCGACGACCTCTCGACCCTCGTCGACTACTTCTGGTGGGTGGAGTGGCACTGCCCCGAACCGCACGTGCAGGAGGTCGTCCCGCGCCCGGTGGTCCATCTGACGGCGGAATCTCGGGACGGCGCTCCGCGGCTGCTGGTGCACGGCGTGATGCGACGTCGCTTCCAGCGCACCCTCGTCGGCGACGGGCGCACGGTCGCCGCAGCGTTCCGTCCCGCAGGTTTCCGCCCCGTTCTCGGCCGGCCCGTGAGCTCGATGACCGATCGGGTCGGGACCGTCGCGGACGTGCTGGGCACCGACGATCGCCGACTCGCCGGTCTCCTCCTCGACCCGGACGCGGACGTCACCACGTGTGTGGACCGACTGTCCTCGTGGCTGATCGAGCGGACCGCGACGGCCGACCCCGTGGCCGCCGACATCGCGGACCTCGTGGAGCTGGCCGAGACGGACACGACGGTCATCCGGGCGCAGCAGCTCGCGGATCGTGCGGGAGTGAGCCTGCGGACGCTGCAGAGACAGTTCGCCGACCATGTCGGCGTCGGGCCCAAGTGGGTGGTGCAGCGGTGCCGACTCCTGGACGTCGCGGGTGCCGCGCACACCGACGGCACGGTGGACTGGGCGGCGCTCGCCGCCGACCTCGGATACGCGGATCAGAGCCATTTGATCCGGGCGTTCACCGCCCTGGTGGGTGGTCCCCCCGCGCGCTACCGAGCGGACACCTGAGTCACCCGTCCCGCGTGTGCGCCTCCCGCGCCTCGTCGACGAGGCGGTGGATACGGCGTGCGACCTCGTCCAGCTGATCGACGATGTCGCGCCGAAGTTGGTCCACCGCATCCTGATCCAGCGGCACCGCGGGCGCACGATCGGGGTCACCGATCTCGATGAGCAACTCGATGTTGGTGCGCAAGGCGGTGAGCGGCGCCAGCAGCTCGGTACCCGCGTCGACGATGAGGTGGTTCTGTGCGAGCCGCGAGCGTTGCAGGGCCGCCAGCATGTCGTTGAACCGATCGGCGAGATGCGCCAGCTCGTCGTCACCCACCACGGCCACCGGACTGAGGTCGCCGGTCTCGGTGATCCGCCGCGTGGCGCGGGTGAGTCTTCCGACCGGGCGCAGGCCCGTCCGCGCCACCAGGTACCCCGACAGCCCTGCCAGCACCACCAGTGCGCCGCCCACCGTGACGAAGATGAGGAGCAGTCCACTCATCACCCCGTCGAGCGACCGGTAGGACTCTCCGACCAGCACCGTCGACCCGCTCGGCGCCTTCTCGATGGCCACCGCGTAGCCGTTCAGGTCGGTGACGACGCGGTCCGACTCCCCCGCGACCACCGACGCGACCACCGGTTCCAGCACGCCGTCGGGAGAGGCGAACGGAGTGAAACTTCCGGACGCGGAGTACACGTCACCGTCCTCGCTGACGATGCCCACCTGCAGATAGCGTCCCGCGCGAGGTCCGGCAGCGAAACCGAAGGCCGCGGGCGAGAGTCCGGAGGAGTCACTGGCGATCAACTTGTCGGCGTCCCGGCCCACCCGATCTGCGAGCTGCGCACGCAGAGCGTCCTCGGTGACCATGTAGATCACGAAGGAGCAGATCGCGACGGCCAGCGCCGCCACGCTCACCGTGAGAAGTCGGATGCGACTCCGCAGCGACAGCGTCGCCGCGCGGGGCCGGGTGACGGTCATGACACGACGGTAACCGGCGGATCGTTCGGCGGCTGTGCGGTCCTATCGACCGCGTGCGAACCGGTCCCGCACGGCTCGGCCCCAGATCGGGAGGAAGCCGACCGTCATGTAGGCCAACGGTCCCACCGTCCCGCCCCACTTGACGATGCTGAGCGCACTCGACACGGTCGCGGTCGTGTCGGTGATGCGGCGGGTGTCGCGGTGGAGGTAGAGGTTGACGACGTTCTCGGTGATGTCCGCGGTGGCCGCGACGGCCGGGGCGGCGACGAGCACCGCGCGCAACGACCGCGACATGGGAACCAGCTCGGCGAGCCGCACGGCGCCCAGCCGCAGCGCCGCCGCGTAGAGCACCGGGTGGTGGAAGTTGGCGTGGTATCCGTTGGTCAGCTCCCGCGCGGCGCGTGGACTCATCCCGTCGACGACCGACCGGTAGCGCGCACCCGACGGACACACCTGCAGGTGCGCGTAGGCGGCCCCGCCCTGGCCGGTGACCCTCATGAGGCTGAGCTCGGACACGGCGTACATCAGGGCCCGAGCAGCGAGTTCGCCGTCGGTCCGGGTCACGGTGAACTGCTGGGTGGGTGCCGTCATGCGCCGACGGTAACGACTGTGGTCGCCAGGGACGGCGAGGACGTCGTCGGTTCTGGACGCCTCACAGGGCGCGGGGAGTTTCCTGGTGCTCGGCGAGGAACGGGCCGACCGCGGCGTCGAACTCGGCGAACCGATCCCGATGCACACTGTGGCCGCTGTCCACGGCGACGACCCGGCTGCGCGGCACCAGCGCCGTCATCGCCTCGAGGCGCGCGCGGTCGACCATGCCGGTGGGACCACCCACGACCAACAGCACATCACTCTCCATGTGCGTAAGCGCCTCCCACCACAGCGGATCGGGGGCGCGGAACTGGGTGAGCGCGGACGAGGTCATCGACCGATCGAAGGCCAGCACGGCGCGGGGGTGTCGGATCACGCTGGTCGTGGCGTGCAACAGTTCGCGCGCGGACGGGAACTTCGTCGTGATCGACGGGGTCTCGTCACCAGGACGGATGGGGAGTGGGGCCTCCTCGACCACGAGCTTGCGCACCGTCGTCGGACGGCGTTGGGCGACGAGCGTCGCGGCGTGGCCTCCCAGGGAGTGGCCGACGAGGTCGACGCGAGTCAGCGAGAGATGATCCAGGAGCGCCTCGAGGTCGTCGCCGAACTCACCGAACAGGTAACTCCGTGCGCGTCCGCTGCGGCCGTGCCCGCGGAGGTCCGGGACGACGACACGGCGGCCCCGCCGAACCAGCGTGCGCGCGAACGTGTCCCAGGTGTGGCCGTCGCCGCCCATGCCGTGCACCAGCACGACGGGCGACCCCAGCACGTCGGCACCACCGGAATCTCGATAGTGCAGCCGCACGCCCTCGGCGTCCACCACGCCGTCCGTCATGATCATCGAGCCATCCTCCCAGAGGCGCCGACCCTCACTCGTGGAGCATGGCCACCGATGTCTGCTCCTCTCGCCCGAGCAGCACACCGCGCGTGAGCGCGGAGGTGCCGAACCGGCGCTGCACTCCGTCGAGCGCCTCGTCCAGGGCCGTCCGGTCGATGGTCGGATGCTCGTCCTCCGGCGTCTCGAACGGCAGCTCGAGCTGCATCGCGGCGCCGTCCTCGAGATTCGACACCGCCACGCCGACAAGGGTGAGGCCCTGCATCGTGATGGTCGACATCGATGCGCCCAGCAGCGATCGGGCCGCGGTGAGCACGACGTGGGTGTCGGCCGTCGCGCGGCTCAGCGTCGTGGATCGCGTCGCTCGCGTGAAGTCGTCGAAACGCAGGCGCAGCGTGATCGTGCGACCTGCCCGGTGACCCTTCCGCATGCGGTGAGTGACACGGTCGACCAGTCCGACGAGGGCTGCGTCGATGTCCGCCGGGGTCTTGTGACGACGCCCCAGAGCATGTTGGGCGCCCACCGACCGCCGGCTCCTGCCGGTGCTCACCCGGCGCGCGTCGACACCGTTCGACAGGGCGTGCAGGTGCCGACCCGCGGCCGATCCGAGGACGGCGGCCAGCGCGCCCTCGCGGTGCGCGGCGAGGTCACCGATGGTGCGGATGCCCTGCGCGTACAGCTTGTCGGCGGTGATCCTGCCGACGCCCCACATGCGCTCCACCGGAAGCGGATGCAGGAACTCGAGCTCACGGTCCGGCGGAACCTCCAGCAGGCCGTCGGGCTTGGCGACGGCACTGGCGATCTTGGCGAGGAACTTGGTGCGCGCCACCCCGACGGTGATGGGGAGACCGACGTCCTCCGCCACCGTGCGACGCAGGTCCCGAGCGATGTCCGACGGCGATCCGGACAGCCGCGCCAACCCGGTGACGTCGAGGAAGGCCTCGTCGATGGAGATGCCCTCGACCAGCGGGGTGACGTTCTCGAACACCTCGAAGACGTCCTTGCTCGCCTGCGAGTAGGCGGCCATCCGGGGCGGCACCACCACCGCCTGCGGGCACAGAGCGCGCGCCTGCCGGCCACCCATGGCCGTCTTCACGCCGAAGGCCTTGGCCTCGTAGCTCGCCGCCAGAACCACACCACCGCCGACGATGACGGGTCGCCCGCGCAGCGACGGGTCGTCCCGCTGCTCCACCGAGGAGTAGAAGGAGTCGAGGTCCGCATGCAGGATCGTGGCCTCGCCCGTGCGTTCCCGTGCGCGTTCCGCCGTCATTCGTAGATCCCTTCCACGAACCATCGTCCACCGTCGTGCAGGACCAGCAGGGCACGGGTGTCCTCCAGCAGCACCTGCGCCCGTGCCACCTGGCGGGCCGTGGAGGTGGCGCCGAGATCCCACCACCGCTCGTCCGCGGCCCACGGTCCCGCCCAGCCGTGCAGCACCCAGCTCCGCGATCCCCAGTCGACCCGGCCGGGCACGCGATCGAACATGCCGCGCTCGGTGACCTGCACCGCCACTCCCGACTCGTCGGTCACGGCGATCTCCGGACGCGTCGGCATCAGCGCCGAGGGCGACGGGGACGGCAACCGGCCGGGCCACGGAGCGGAGGGATCAGCATCGGGCACCGGCTCGTCGCCCCACGGCAGCATCGTCACGCGCTCACCCGGCCCCCGACCACCGCTGAGCACACCCACCTGGACGGCGTCGCCGCCCAGCAGACCCTGCACCCGCACCAGGGCACGGCGGGCCCGCTCGTCCTCGTCGCCGACTCCGCCCCACAGTCCCAGCTGCAGCGCACCCGCCGACACCACCTCCACCGGCTCGAGACGCAGCAGGACGATGCCGGCGGTCGGCTTGTTCTCACTGCGGCCGGTGAGCCAGCCGTCGAGCTGCCATCGCACGCGATCCGCGGTGCCCTCGGGAGTGAGCGGTTCCGCGCATCGCCACGTGCGGGAGAGGTGTTCACCGTTGGCCGTGGTGGCCTGCACCAGCAACCGGGTGCAGGCCACGGCCGCGGCCGACAGCGTCACGTGCAGTCTCTCGGCCAGGGCGCGACCCGCGAACGCCGCCGCGTCGACGCGATCGATCGGAGGGTCGCAGCGGTACTCGACCTCGAGATCGGGAGGAAGTACCCGCGCCGAGGGCGGCCGCTCCGGCTCACCTCGCGCGCTGCGGTGCGCGAGGACCGCGTCGGTGCCGAAGCGGGAGGCCACGTCCACCGGTGACAGTGCCCCGAAGTCCCCCACCGTGCGCAGACCCAGCCGCACCAGCAGATCCACCAGGTCCACCCGCTCCGGCGCCGCGAGAGACGGTTCCGCCGACAACTCGGCCACCGGGAGCGGAGCCAGGAACTGCGCGCCGCTCCCCCGCGGCACGATCGCGCCGTGCCGAGCCGCGACGACGGCCGTCGACACCTCGTCGGCGATCCCCACCTGGCACTCGACACCGACCGCCGCGACGGTGTCCACCAGTCGCTCCGCCGCGGCCTCCTCCGAACCGAAGTACCGCGCCGCACCGCGCGCCGACAGCAGCAACAGGCCGGGCCGCAGCACCTCGATACCGGGCACCACCTCGTCCACCGCCGACGCGACCGGCTCGAACAGTCGCGCGTCACGATCCGGATCCGCCCGCGCCACATACAGTTCCGGACAGCGGGCCTGCGACTCACGGCGTCGGCCGCCGCGACGGACCCCCTCGGCGCGTGCCGTCGCGGAGCAGGCGACGACACGATTGGCGGAGACCACCGCCACCGGCGACGAGGCCGGGATCTCCGCCGCGGCGGCAGCGGCCACGGCCGGCCAGTCGGGGCACCACAGAGCCAGCACCCGGCTCCGACGGTCGGTGCTCACGACGGCAGCGCTTCCAGCACCGGATCCTGATGCGACACGGCGGAGTCGGCCGATCCCCACTCGACCCCGTCGCCCGTGGACGTCAGGATCAACCGCCCGGTCCGCGGCCGGACGGCACGGCCCTGCACCTCGACGCCCAGATGCACGGCGCGCACCCGGCCGTGACCCGTACGGGCCCCCGAGCCGAGCCCGCCGTACCCGCGGATGCGGGCGTCCAACCGGAGCTCGGCGCCGTCCCAGCGTCCGTCGGTGACGATCAGCGTGGCGCCCTTGTTGCGCGCCCGAGCGACCACCGCCCGCGCTCGCGACGGCGGCACCGACATGCCGCCCAGCCCCAGCACCACCAGATCGATGCCGTCGAGCAGCACGGCGGCGACCTCCACCGGGTCCGGCCCGGGATCCGGGACCAGCGCCACCCGCTGCAGATGCGCCCCCATCTCCGACGCCGCCAACAGTCCCAGCCGCGGCAGACCGATGACGGCGGCGTGCCGTCCCGATCCGGTGACCGACGCCAGGATCCCGAGGAGCAACGATCCGGCGCCGGACACCGAGACCACCGTGCCGCGGGCCAACCCACCCTCGGGGAGCAGCGCCGACAACGCCTCCGGGACCGGGAGAACCGGGCGGACCCGGGCCGGCGCAGGATCCGGGGCAGGCGCGGTGGCCGTGAGGGTGACCGGTGCGGCAGGAGCGGGGGCATCGGCCACACGCGCAGGTGAGGACCGGATACGACGCCGCAGGAACTCGATCCGCTCGGTGCGGGACAGCCCTTCGAGGCCTTCGAGATCAACGGAAACAGGCATACTCACTCCCCGGTCGGGACGGTCGAGACTGCGTTGGAGACCCGGGGGAAGACCGAGAATTCGAACATACTTTCGAACGCTCACACAAGTAAAGCCGCTGCCCGTTCGAACGTCAAGACGCCCGGAAACGTCCTGGTGACAGCCCTGCCCGGCACTCGATCGGCTCGTCCGATAACCTCGAACACCGTGACTGATCACCAGCAGCCCAGCGGAGCGGTGGCCGGCTCGGGGCGCACGCGACCGGTCATCGGACCCGACTACCTCCTCGCCGGTCGCTACCGACTCGACTCCAAGCTCGGCGGCGGCGGAATGGGCGCGGTGTGGCTCGCGAGCGACACGTTGCTCAGCCGCAAGGTGGCCGTCAAACAGGCCACCTCGACCGTGGACCTCACTCCCGAGGCCGCCCGCGAGATCCGCGAACGCGCCATGCGCGAGGGGCGGATGGCGGCCCAGCTGAACAACCCGCACGCCATCGCCATGCACGACGTCGCACTCGACAGCGGCGAGCCCTGGCTCATCATGGAGTACCTCCCCGCCCGCAGCCTCGCGATGGCCCTCAACATCGCCGAGTCGCTGCCCCCGGACGAGGTCATCCAGATCGGTGCCCAGATCGCCGACGCCCTCACCGCCGCCCACGCCGCCGGCATCGTGCACCGCGACATCAAGCCGGGCAACATCCTGGTCGCCGATCGCGGCAGCGCGCTGGGCATGGTCAAGATCAGCGACTTCGGCATCTCGCGCGCCAAGACGGACACGCACGAGGAGAACAGCGCCGTCATCACCGGCACCCCCGCGTACTTCGCACCCGAGGTGGCGCGCGGCGCGGACCCCACCGAGGCCAGCGACGTCTTCTCGCTCGGCGCCACGCTGTACACCGCGACCGAGGGACAACCACCCTTCGGCATCGACGCCGACTCCATCCCCCTGCTGCACCGCGTCGCCGGGGGGCGCATCATCCCACCGCGCAAGAGCGGACCGATGACGGCCACGTTGCTGCACATGCTCGAACCCGACCCCGCGCGCCGCCCCACCATGGCCGAGGTCCGCACCCGCTTCGTCACCCTCGCCGTGGGCAAGAACGGCAACGCCGGATCGGTGATCAACCACCCGCTGCGCGCGGCCGACGGTCAGGTCCCGTTCTGGGCGCTGCGCGGCTCCCGAGTCCCGGGCACCTCCCGGCGAGGCGAACGCATCCACGGCCGCACCATGACGGGGCTCCCGGCAGCGGACACCGCCACCCCTCTGGATCGGGTTCCGCGTCCGACGGCGGCGTCCACCACGCCGGCACCCGGGCCGGCTCCGCGCCCGACGTACTCCCCGCCCGCGTTCGAGACGAAGGAACCCAAGTCCTTCAGCGCCCCCGCCGGGCTGCCGCTCTACCTCGCGATCGGCGGCGCGGTGCTGCTCCTGCTCATCGTCCTGCTCCTGGTGCTCTGACCCGCTCCCGACCCGGCGAATACGGCCGTACTGTCGCGAACATCCACCACAGGACGACAGTTCGGACGTACTCGCGAGATCGAGGTGGGTCAGGGGACGTCGATGGTCGCGACGAGCCCGCGGTGGTCCGATCCCACGATGTCGATGGGCTCGAGGGAGCGCACCTGCGCGTCCCGCACCACGACGTGGTCGATCCCGACCACCGGTGGGTACCACGTGTCCATCGGGTAGGTCGGGATCAGCCCGGCACCGACGGCGTCCGCGGCGTCCACGTATCCACCGGTGAGCAGATCGCGGAACCGCTTGTGCGCGTGCGTGGAATTGAAGTCACCGCCGACGATCACCGCTCCCGGCGACGCCTGCGCCAACTCGTCACCGAGCATGTCGAGCTCCGACGCCCACACCGGGGTGGGTGTCGGCCAGGGCGGCACCGGATGCACCGCGTAGACCCGGAGCGGCTGCGCCGCACCGACATCGAGATCTGCCGTCACGCTCGCGAGCAGGTAACCGGGCAGTTCCCGGCCGTTCGACAGCGGGAACCGGCTGTAGATCGCGGCGCCCGCGCCGCCCTGATACGGCGCCACGAACCGGTAGGGCAACGCGGCGGAGAGCCCGGCGGCGTCGAACACCCCCACCGACTCCTCGGTGAGCTCCTGCACGGTCAGGACGTCGATGCGGCGCTCCCGCACCGACGCCACCAGTGCCTGTGGATCCGCCTCTCCCAGTTTGACGTTCGCCTGCATCACGCGCAGCGGCTCACCGGGGGCGGCATCGGCGACTCCCGCGGCGCCCGGTACGTACAACGGCACCACGACCACTGCGGCCGACCCCAGGAGAACGGCCGACGCCGCGGCGATCCACCACCGCCGCGCGAGCAGGCACACCAGGACTCCGACGACGGTCACGCACAACAGGATCGGCGCCGCGGAAGCGGGACCCACGACCACCATGCTGCGGGTCTCGAGCATCGACGAGACGACGGCCACCAGACCCGCGGCGAGCCCACCGAGGCCGACGACGACGGGCGCGACCGCACGGGCCCTCATTCGATGCGCCGTCGGTGTGCCCAGCGGGTGAGGGCGTTCCTGTTGGACTGCTGCGTCTTCCGCAACACGTTCGAGGCATGGGTCTCGACGGTCTTGATCGAGATGAAGAGCGTCTCGGCGATCTCGCGGTAGGTGTAGCCACGGGCGAGCAGACGCAGCACCTCCATCTCGCGCGGCGTCAGGGAGTCGAGCTCCGGATCGAGCGGCGGTTCCGGTGCCGCGGAGCGACCGGTGAACGAGTCGAGGACGAACCCCGCCAACCGCGGTCCGAACACGGCGTCACCGCCCGCGACGCGGCGCACCGCGTCGGCGAGATCGGACCCCGAGATGGTCTTGGTGACGTAACCCCGAGCACCGGCGCGGATCACGGCGATGACGTCCTCGGCGGCGTCGGACACGCTGAGCGCCAGGCACACCGGGCCCTCCGCGATGGACTGTAGAACGGCGACCCCACCGCCGTCGGGCATGTGCACGTCGAGCAGGACGACGTCGGGACGGATCTCGTCGATACCGCGGACCGCGTCCGCGACGCCCCCGGCCTCACCGACCACCTCGATGTCGGTCTCGCGCCCCAGTTCCGCGCGCACCCCCGACCGGAACACTCCGTGATCGTCGACCAGGAAGACTCGCAGGGTCACGCGGACCGTTCCTCTCTCGCGGTGTCGGGCACGGAGTCCGCGTGCCCGGTGGTACCCGTGCCGCGCACCCGCGGCACACAGATGTGGATCTCGGAACCCTGCCCGGGTGCGGACCGCACCCGCACCGAGCCGCCGCGGCGTTCGATGCGTGCCCGCACACTGCGCGCCAGGCCCTGGCGATCCTGCGGCACGCTGTCCGGATCGAATCCGCACCCGCGGTCGCGGACGAAGACCTCGACGGTGTCGCAGCCCGCCTCGGCGTACAGGTCGACGGAGGTCACCCCGGAGTGCTTGGCGGCGTTGACGAGTGCCTCGCGCGTGGCTCCGAGCAGAGCAGTGGCGACCTCACGGTTCAACCCCGAACTCTCGACCGGCTCGTCCAGAGCCACGTCGCCCACGGTCACGGGATCCACGGTCACACCGTAGTGGTCCTCGACCTCACCGGCGATGGTGGCCAACGCGCGGACGAGAGACGCGTGGTCGTCCCGGTCTCCCCCGAACAGCCACTTGCGCAGCTCTCGTTCCTGACTGCGCGCGAGGCGCATCACCTCGGCGGAGTCGGTGGACTGCTTCTGGATCAGGGCGAGGGTCTGCAGCACGGAGTCGTGCAGGTGCGACGCGATCTCCTCGCGTTCGTCGTTCCGGATGCGTGCCGCGCGCTCGTCACCGAGGGCGCGCCACAACCGCATCCAGAGCGGGACGGTGAGCAGTACCGCCCCGACCAGCGTCACGACGACGGCGAGCAGGGACGACTGCAGCGCCCGCACGTCCACGCGGGCGACGAGCACGACACAGAGCCCGATGATCACGAGCGTGACCCCGGCGACGATGCGCGCCCACCCGAGTACCGACGTGCGTGCGTGCCGAGGCCGGGTGTCCGCCGTCCGGGTCCCGGCCGCGTCGAACTCCCGCCACACCAGCGCGGCGCCGAGCGCGACGACGACGACAGGGGCGATGATCGTGGACGAGCTGCCCGTCAGCCCGGACCCCAGCGCGACGGCGCCGCCGATCCCGAGGGCGATCAGCCCGTACGCGCGACGCTTCTCCGAGCGGTCCGGCCTGCGGACGTCGGTACCCGCGGAGGTGAACATCCACAGCAATCCGTAGGCGACGGCACCGGCGCCGGCCGCCGCGCACAGCACCGCGAAGACGACCCGCACCCGGAACACGTCGACGTCCAGATGGTCGGCGACACCACCCGCGACACCGCCGACGACACGTCCGGCGGCACGGCGACGGAGCGCCGGCGTCGGCAACGGCGGACGGCCGGGGGGCTCCCGCGTGTGCGGAGGCTGTGCGGGCAGGGTGGACACGCCTCGATACTGGCACGGCTCACGGCTCCGCGGTATCGGGGTTCTCCCCCATCTCGGTCGAGTCGCACGACGCGTGGACACCGGCGAAATCAGGGTTCGCCCCGATGTGCCGGGACGCCTCGGCAGCCCAGGATGTATCCATGACCCACGCCACCGCGTCCGCCCAGCTGTCCGAGATCTGGCGAACCCGACCCGTGCGCCTGCCCGATCAGGGCCCCGGTGCCGGTGTCGCCGCCGGAATCGGCCACCGCTACCGCGTCGACCCCGTTCTCGTCCGTGTCGCGTTCGTCGTCTCCACCCTGTTCGGTGGATCCGGCCTGGTCCTGTATCTCGCTGCCTGGCTGGTCCTTCCGCGCCGCGGCGACGTCGTGTCGCCGGCGGAGTCGCTGCTCGGCCGCGGCCGCACATCGGACTCCCACACGACGGCCGTGGTGCTGTCCGTCGCTCTCGTCATCTCGGTCCTCACGGTCGGACCACTCGGAATGGGATCGGGGCTGGTGTCCACCATCGCCATGCTGGGGGCCCTGTACCTGCTGTTCCGTCGGACTCCGAACGCGCCGACACCGGCCGTGCTCGCCGGCGCTCCCCTCTCCGCGCACGATCCGGCCGCACAGCAGTGGAACGCCTACTCGACGCTCCCCGACCAGTACGTTCCGGAACCCGCCGCCCACCGCGCGCCCGTCTCGTTGTCGAAGGACGACCCGGACACACCGTCCACTCCGCCGCCGCCGCCGAGCTGGGATCCTCTGGGAGTCGCTCCGTTCGCCTGGGACCTCCCCGAACCGGGTCGGCCCGTTCTCCCGGTCCCCGCACCGACGCGGAAGTCGCACCTGACGTCCACGGTGATCGGCCTCGCCATCATCGCCTCCGCCGTGACCATCGGCATCGGCGCCGCCACGGGCGCCGCCGTCGTGACCGCTCCCCGTGTCGGCGCGGTGGCGCTGACCGTCGTCGGCATCGGACTGTTCATCGGCGCGTTCCTGCGGCGCGGCTACGGCTTGCTCGTTCTCGCGGCCCCGCTCGCCGGGTTCGTCCTCGTGTCGTCCCTGGTCGACGTGCAGGACCTGCGCGGTGTCGAGTCCCCGAATATGGGCAACGTGACGATCGCGCCCACGTCGATGGCCGCGCTGGCGCCCGCGTACGAGTCCGGTGTGGGGAACTTCGTCCTCGACCTGCGCGGGCTCGACCTCACCGAGGACCGCACCGTGACCGTGGAGAAGGCCGTCGGCAACACCGAGATCCTGCTGTCACCGACCATGAACGTCGTCACCGACTGCAGTAGCGCCGTCGGCAACGCGAACTGCATCGGCGCCGGCGGGGTCGACGGCGGATCCGACGGGACGGCAGGACCGACCCTGACCATCGAGGCCAGCACTGCGCTGGGAAATCTGGAGGTGCACCGTGACCGATGAGACCGGACACGACACGAGCGGTACCGATCGCCGCGGACCCTCACCGGTCCTGCTGATCGCCGGTGTGGCGGCACTGCTGCTGGCGATCCCGACGCTCGTCGGCGCGGACCCCACCGCGATCGTCGCCGGCGCCGCGTCGGGCTGGACCCTGGTGATCGCCGCGATCGTCGTCGGCGTGGTCCTCGTCCTGGCACCCGTCAGGCGCCGAAAGTCCCGCTCGCAGTAGAGCTCGCCGTTCGACCGCAGGCGGTCCGCCGCCGGGCTCACTCCCATTCGATGGTGCCCGGCGGCTTGCTCGTCACGTCGAGCACCACCCGGTTCACCTCGCGCACCTCGTTGGTGACCCGAGTGGAGATCCGTTCGAGCACGTCGTACGGCAGCCGGGTCCAGTCCGCGGTCATCGCGTCCTCGCTCGACACTGGACGCAGGACGATGGGATGACCGTAGGTCCGGCCGTCGCCCTGCACACCCACACTGCGGACGTCGGCGAGCAGCACCACGGGACACTGCCAGATCTGGGAGTCCAGACCCGCCATCGTCAGCTCCTCGCGGGCGATGGCGTCGGCATGGCGCAGCGTCGCCAGGCGATCGGGCGTCACGGATCCGATGATGCGGATGGCCAGACCCGGGCCGGGGAACGGTTGCCGCGCCACGATCTCCTCGGGCAGGCCGAGCTCCCGGCCGACGGCGCGGACCTCGTCCTTGAACAGCAGCCGGAGCGGCTCCACGAGCGAGAACTGCAGATCCTCGGGCAGACCGCCGACGTTGTGATGGCTCTTGATATTGGCGGTACCGCTCCCGCCGCCGGACTCGACCACGTCCGGGTAGAGCGTGCCCTGGACGAGGAAGTCGATCGACTCCCCGTGCGCCGCACTGTCACCCAGTTCCGCGCTCACCGCACCCTCGAACGATCGGATGAACTCGCGGCCGATGATCTTGCGCTTGGTCTCCGGATCCGAGACGCCGTCGAGCTCGCGCAGGAAGGTGTCCACGGCGTCCACCGTCACCAATCGGGCGCCGGTGGCGGCGACGAAGTCCTGCTGGACCTGCTCGCGCTCTCCCGCTCGCAGCAGTCCGTGATCGACGAACACACACGTCAGGCGGTCACCGATCGCGCGCTGCACCAACGCCGCGGCGACCGCGGAGTCGACACCGCCGGAGAGACCGCAGATGGCCCGGCCGTCGCCCACCTGCTCGCGCACCTGCTCGACCAGCGCGTCCGCGATGTTCGCCGCCGTCCACGTCGGCGCGATGCCGGCGATGTCGTGCAGGAACCGGGACAGCACCTGCTGACCGTGCGGGGAGTGCAGGACCTCCGGGTGATACTGCACCCCGGCGAGGCGTCGTGCCCGGTTCTCGAAGCCGGCGACGGGGGCGCCGGCACTGGTCGCCACGACCTCGAAGCCCTCGGGAGCTTCGGTGACGGCGTCGCCGTGACTCATCCACACGGGCTGCGTCGACGGCAGCCCGTCGTGCAGCGTTCCGCCGGAGACGTCGATGTCGGTGCGCCCGTACTCGCGGGTGCCCGTGTGGGTGACGGTGCCTCCCAGCGCGCCCGCCATTGCCTGGAACCCGTAGCAGATACCGAAGACCGGGACGTCCAGGTCGAACAGCGCCGGATCGAGCTGCGGCGCACCTTCGGCGTAGACGCTCGACGGACCACCGGACAGCACGATCGCCGCGGGCTTCTTCGCCGCGATCTCGTCGACCGTCATCGTGTGTGACACGACCTCGGAGAACACCCGTGCCTCACGGACGCGCCGCGCGATCAACTGGGCGTACTGCGCGCCGAAGTCGACGACGAGCACCGGATTCGCGTTCTCGAGGGGCGGGACGGGATCCTGCTGCGGGGAGTCGGTCACGCGCACAGTCTAGAGAGCGCGTCCGCCCTCATGCCGCGCCGGTGCTGCCCGCGTGGCTGGCGACCCGCGTCGAGGACGGCGGCGTACTCGTCGGCGTCCGGATCTCGACGATGGGCAGCACGAGCGCCGCCGGTGCGTGCGCGGGAACCACCGGGCTGCGGGGTGCGATGGGTTCGATGCGCTCGTACGGCAGACCCTGCGCGGGCCGAAGGTCCTTCTCCCCCTTGTTCGGCCACAGCGACGCGGCCCGCTCGGCCTGCGCGCTGATGGTCAACGAGGGATTGACGCCCAGGTTGGCGGACACCGACGAGCCGTCGACGATGCTCAGCGTCGGGTAGTTGTGCACGCGGTGGTACGGGTCGATGACGCCGTTCTCGACGTCCTCGGAGATGACGCAGCCGCCGAGGAAGTGGGCGGTGAGCGGGATGTTGAAGACTTCTCCCCACGTCCCGCCGGCGATCCCGTCGATCTTTTTCGCGATGCGCCGGGTGGCCTCGTTGCCCATCGGGATCCACGTGGGGTTCGGCTCGCCGTGTCCCTGCCGGCTGCTGACGTGGCGACGCCCGAACGGACCACGCTTGGTGAAGGTGGTGATGGAGTTGTCGAGGTTCTGCATCACCAGCGCGATGATGGTGCGCTCGCTCCAGTGCCGCGTGTTCATCATGCGCAGGAACCGGACGGGGTTCTTGACCACCTCGGCGAGGAACTTGAGCCACCGCGGCGTGCGGCCGCCGCCGTCCGTCATGAGCGTCTGCAGCAGGCCCATCGCGTTCGAGCCCTTGCCGTAGCGGCACGGTTCGATGTGCGTGTCTGCACTGGGGTGGAACGACGACGTGATCGCGACACCGCGGGTGAGATCGATGGACGGGTCGTAGGTCAGCTTGCCCGCGCCGACGATGGACTCCGAGTTGGTGCGCGTCAGGCGCCCGACCGTGGGCGAGAGGTTCGGCAGCGAACCCGTGTCGCGGAACTTGTGCATGAGCTGCTGGGTGCCCCACGTGCCGGCGGCGAGGACGACGTGCCCCGCGGTGTAGGTGGCACGGCCCTTACGCAGGCGGGCACCGGTCCGCTCGGTGGACACGACCCACGAGCCGTCCGGTCGCGGTGTCAGGTCGGTGACGGTGGTCATCGGCACGATGTCCGCGCCGGCCTTCTCCGCGAGGCCGAGGTAGTTCTTGAGCAGCGTGTTCTTGGCGTTGTGGCGGCAGCCCGTCATGCACTCGCCGCACTCGATGCAGCCGGTGCGGTCCGGGCCCATGCCGCCGAAGTACGGATCGGGCACCGTCTTGCCGGGCTCGTCGCCGAAGAACACGCCGACGGGCGTCTGGATGAAGGTGTGGCCGACGCCCATGTCGTCCGCGACGGACTTCATGACGTGGTCCGCCGGGGTCATGTGCGGGTTCTGCACGACACCGAGCATCTTCTGCGCCTGCTCGTAGAACGGCGTCAGCTCGGAGTGCCAGTCGGTGATGTGCGACCACTGCTGGTCCTGGAAGAACGTCCGCGGCGGCTGGTAGAGCGTGTTGGCGTAGTTCAGCGACCCGCCGCCGACACCGGCGCCGGCGAGGATGAGGCAGTCACGCAGCAGGTGGACGCGCTGGATGCCGAAACAGCCCAGCTTCGGCGCCCAGAGGAACTTCTTCAGGTCCCAGCTGGTCGCCGCGAAGTCGTCGTCCTCGAACCGACGCCCGGCCTCGAGAACGCCGACCGAGTACCCCTTCTCGACGAGCCGCAGCGCCGTGACACTGCCACCGAAGCCGGACCCCACGACGAGGACGTCGTAGTGCGGGGTGGCGCTCGTCGTGGTTGCGTCGCTCATCGAGACCTCCTGATAGACCCGGACGTGATCGGCACCACGATACCGTACGTGTGAATCCGGGTGACAGGAACTGGTCGCGACTATCCGCGGATGTTGAGGCCCACCTTCTGGAACTCCTTGAGATCGGAGTAGCCCGACTTGGCCATCGACCGTCGCAGGCCGCCGACCAGGTCCAGCGAACCGAACGGGTCCGTCGACGGACCGGACAGGACGCGGTCCAGCGACGGACGGTCCTCGCCGAACGACACGGGCAGGAACGCACCGCGCGGCATCGACGGGTGCGCCGCTGCCGACGGCCAGTACCAGCCGCGGCCGGGAGCCTCGTCGGCCAGGGCGAGCGGTGCGCCGAGCACGGCGGCGTCCGCACCGCAGGCGATGGCCTTCGCGAGATGACCCGATGTCGAGATCCCGCCGTCGGCGAGCACGTGCACGTACCGGCCGCCGGTCTCGTCCAGGTAGTCACGACGGGCGGCGGCGGCGTCGGCGATCGCGGTGGCCATCGGGACACCGATACCGAGGACCTCGCCCGTGGTGGTGGCACCCTCGGTGGATCCGTAGCCGACGATGACACCCGCGGCGCCGGTCCGCATCAGGTGCAGGGCGGTGCGGTGGTCGCTCACGCCGCCGGCCACGACGGGAACGTCGAGCTCGGCGATGAACGTCTTCATGTTGAGCGGTTCCTCGCTCGGGTGTCCCACGTGCTCCGCGGAGATGATCGTGCCCTGCACGACCAACAGGTCGATGCCCGCGGCCACCAGTGCCGGAGTCAGCGACCGTGCGTTCTGGGGACTGACGCGCACGGCGACCGTGACACCGGCCTCCCGCACCTGCGCGACGGCGGCGGCCAGCAGATCCGGCTGCAGGGGTGCGGCGTGAAGCTTCTGCAGCATCTTCACCGGCGCGTCCGCGTCGACGTCCGATTCCGCGAGCTCGACGAGCTGATCGATCACCGACTCCACGTCGGCGTGGCGGCTCCACAGGCCCTCACCGTTGATGACGCCGAGGCCACCGCGCTTGCCCAGCTCGATCGCGAACGACGGAGACACCAACGCGTCGGTCGGGTGCGCGACGATCGGGATGTCGAAGCGGTAGGCGTCCAGTTGCCATGCCGTCGACACCTCCTTCGACGACCGGGTACGCCGGGACGGGACGATGTCCACGTCCTCGAGCTCGTACGTCCGTCGAGCCGTGCGGCCCATGCCAATTTCCACCAGGTCGCGCACGCGCGTCCTCTCTCGTAAGCCTCCCGGACCTCGTGGGTCGGGTGGCGCTCGACTCCGGCCGGAATCGAGTCAGCGGGCAGTGTAGTTCGGTGCCTCGACGGTCATGGTGATGTCGTGCGGGTGGCTCTCCTTGAGTCCGGCAGAGGTGATCTGCACGAACTGCGCCTCCTGCAGCTCCTCCACCGAGTTCGACCCTGTGTAGCCCATCGCGGCCCGCAGTCCGCCCGTGAGCTGATGGATGACCTGGGACAGCGGGCCTCGGAAGGGCACACGCCCCTCGATGCCCTCGGGCACGAGCTTGTCCTCTGCCAGCACGTCGTCCTGGAAGTAGCGGTCCTTGGAGAAGGACTTCGTCGCGCCGCGTCCCTGCATGGCGCCCAGCGAACCCATGCCGCGGTAGCTCTTGAACTGCTTGCCGCCCACCAGGATCAGCTCACCGGGTGACTCGGCGGTGCCCGCGAGCAGGGATCCGAGCATTGCGGTGGAGGCGCCGGCGGCGAGAGCCTTGGCGATGTCACCCGAGAACTGCAGTCCGCCGTCGGCGATGACGGGCACACCGGCAGCCTTGCACACCGCGACCGCCTCGAGGATGGCCGTGATCTGCGGGGCACCGACGCCGGCGACGACGCGGGTGGTGCAGATGGAACCGGGACCCACGCCCACCTTCACGGCGTCCGCACCCGCCTCGACCAGGGCGCGCGCTCCCGAGCGGGTGGCGATGTTGCCGCCGACGACCTGGACACGCTCGCCCACCTCGGCCTTGATCTTGCTGACCATCTCGAGGACCTGGGAGTTGTGCCCGTGCGCCGTGTCGACGACGAGCACGTCGCACCCTGCCTCCGCGAGAAGCATCGCGCGGGACCAGGAGTCGTCGCCGACGCCGACGGCGGCACCGACCAGCAGGCGACCGTCGCGGTCCTTGGTGGCGTAGGGGTGCTGCTCGGTCTTGACGAAGTCCTTGACGGTGATCAGACCGGTGAGCCGGCCGTGTCCGTCGACGATGGGCAGCTTCTCGATCTTGTGACGACGCAGCAGCCCCAGCGCGGCGTCGGCCGTGACACCCTCGCGCGCGGTGACCAGCGGAGCCTTGGTCATGACCTCCGCGACGGTGCGGTTCTGGTCGACCTCGAACCGCATGTCGCGGTTGGTGATGATGCCGACCAGTTCGCCGCGCTCGTCGGTGACGGGCAGGCCGGAGATGCGGAACTTGGCGCACAGCGCGTCGACCTCGGCGAGCGTGTCCGACGGCGAGCACGTCACCGGATCCGTGACCATGCCGGCCTCGGACCGCTTGACCACCTCGACCTGCGCCGCCTGATCGGCCGCGGACAGGTTGCGGTGCAGGACGCCCATACCGCCGGCGCGAGCCATGGCGATGGCCATGCGTGCCTCGGTGACGGTGTCCATGGCGCTGGACACCAGGGGGACGCGCAGCCGGATCTCGCGGGTGAGCTGGCTGGACGTGTCCACCTTGCTCGGAATGAGATCCGATGCGGCGGGTATGAGGAGAACGTCGTCGAAGGTGAGGCCCAGCATGGCAACCTTGTTCGGGTCGTCGCCACCGGTGCGGACACGGGTCGCCTCGACGCGGGCGGTCGAGTCCTCTGCGGCGGTCACGGGCCTGTCGGGGGTACTCATACGGATCGGGCCCTCCTGAGCTGCGGTCGATCGATGTGCGAGCCGGGGACTTCCCTCGTCCGCTCGCGGTACATCGTATCGGTCCCCCGCCCGGCGCAGGTCACCCCGTGCGCCGGAGGCCGCCGGACCCCCGCGGAGCCGTGTAGCGCTGGCGCAGACCGGCACTTGCTGCGTACCGTGGACGTGTGCGCGATCAACTGCCTCCAGGTCTGCCGCCGGATCCCTTCGCCGGCGATCCAGCCGACCCCTCGGCCGCCCTCGACGCCATCGAGCCCGGACAGCCCCTCGATCCCCAGGAACGCCTGGCGGTCGAGGAGGATCTCGCGGATCTCGCCGTCTACGAGGCACTGCTCGCCCATCGCGGCGTGCGAGGCCTTGTCGTGTGCTGCGAGGACTGCCAGCAGGACCACTACCACGACTGGGACATGCTGCGCGCGAACCTGCTGCAGCTGCTCGTCGACGGCACGGTGCGTCCCCACGAGCCCGCGTACGACCCCATTCCCGACGCGTACGTCACGTGGGACTACTGCCGCGGATACGCGGATGCGTCCATGAACGACGCGCTCCAGGGCGACGGGTACGACTCCTAGGACGTCGGCGCGCGACACCACCTCACGACGAAGGCCCGCAGACAGTGTCTGCGGGCCTTCGTCGTGAACGAGAGTCGTGATCAGAGCTCAGTTGGGCACCACGGACGTGTCCGGGGTGACCGCCGCCGTCGTCGAGGGCGCGGGCGCGGGGGCTCGCAGGATCTCGGGCGACAGCGTGACCGTGGTGGTGGGGGCCTGCGGGAAGAACGGCAGGTCCGTCGGCACCGGGAACGGCAACTGGATGTCCGTCGGCAGCTGCGGAATCTCCGTCGGGAACGGGACCTCCGGGAGCTGCAGACTCGGATCGACGGGGATCTCCGGGATGATGTCCTGCGGCACGGTCGGCACCGTGGTGACCGACGTGGTCGTCGGCACCGGCGGCGGAACGGCAGCCGGTGCGGTCAGCTTCGCCAACTCGTCCGACAGGCGCGTCCACCACATCTGCAGCTGGGCGCGCTCGTCCTCGTCGCGGATGCTCTCCGTGCGCTGTGCGGCCTCGGCCAGACGAGTCTTGGCCGTCTCCGCGTCACCGCGAGCGAGCAGATCCTCGACCTCCTGCAGCGCCGACGTGGTGTCGACCTGAGCGACCGTCGAATCGGCCTGCTGAGTGAAGACGACCTCCTTCACCTTCCACAGGGGATCGCCCGGCATCGCGCTGTACGAGAATGCCGTGACACCACCCGCGAGGAACGCCACGGCGGCCGCGGCACCGGCGACGGGACGCAGGAAACGCATGCGGCTCCGCGTGCGCTGACGGTGCAGTGCGTCCTCTGCCAGAGCGAGATCGATCGCCGCGGCGACCTGATCGAGATCGGGACTCTCGGGGAGCGGGTCGGCGAGGATGTCGGAACGCCATTCGGCCAGCAGACTGGCCAGGCGATACTCGTCGGAGTCGACGGTCGCGACGGGACCGTCGCTCGCGATCGCATCGATGAGCGCGTCGTCACGGCGCACGGCCATGATGTCGACGGGGCCGGACGACTCGAGGTCGTCGACGGCTCGGGGATCGACGCCACCTGCGCCGGAGGCGTCGGGGCGGCCGGTGGATCCGTGTCCGGAGGCGCCGTGCCGAGAATCTCCAGCGCTGCCGCGCCACGAGTCCCTAGCCATACTTGTCACCTGCTCCCACTACTTCGTTCTTCAGCTTCGCTATTGCCCGGTGCTGCGCCACACGAACGGCGCCTGCGGTACTACCCACGGCGGCGGCCGTCTCCTCTGCCGACAACCCGACCACCAACCGGAGCACCAGGATCTCGCGGTGTTTCTCCGACAGCGTCGACAGCAGTTCGTTCATGCGGCGTCCTGCCTCCGAATCCAGCGCCCGTTGCTCGGGGCCGTCCTCGATGGACATGACATCCGGTACATCGGCCATCGGTTCGGATTTGTTACGCGACGAGCTGCGATGGGCGTCCGCGACCTTGTGCGATGCGATCCCGTACACGAACGCCATGAAGGGGCGGCCCTGGTCCTCGTAGCGCGGCAGCGCTGTCATGACCGCGAGGCACACCTCCTGGGCGACGTCATCAGCAGACAGCTGACCCCTCTCACCTGCACCGACGCGCGCGCGGCAGTACCGGACCACGATCGGCCTGATGGTTTCGAGGACGACGGAGAGAGCCCTTCGGTCGCCGCGAGCAGCTGCGGCGACGGCCGAGTCCAGCCCCTCACCCGTGGCAATCATCGTCAGAGTGTTTCCCACCTCACATCGGGCCCGCTCCGGAATCGAGCGCGCTTCCTCCCGGTCCCCGACGGCCCGGTGCGGAACCTCTCAAGGATAGTCGCCGCCCGACGCGGCTCGACCGAACCGTACGGTTCGGTCACGAGAATTGCCCACCGCGTGACCGGATCGCAACCTCGAACCCTCGTCGGACAGCGCCGGCGTCGCGGTCACCGCACGCTTCGGACAGGCAGGCGGAGGCCCACGCGAGCGGGAGCAGGTCGGCGGCGACGGCGTCGTCGCGCACCGCGCGCGCTGCCGTCGCGGCGCCCGCGTGATCACCCCCCACCAGCAGGGCCGCGGCGTGCACCACACGGGACTTGACGAGGTGCCGCGGCGACCGGAACTCCCGTGCCGCCCGAACGGATGCCTCCGCCGCGTCGAGGGCGCGCCGCGCGTCACCCGACGCCATCGCCACCTCCGCCCGGACCCACATCACGCGGAGTGACACTCGCTGGTGCCCCGGCCGGGTGGCGAGCACCGACTCCGCCCGGGCGAGGAGGACGTCGGCCCGCGCGAGGCGGCGGGGACCGATGGCATCGGCGGCGAGACCGACGAGGGCGTCCACGGCGGCGTCGACGTCGATCGCCCGGCGCGGACCTGTCCCACGGGAGAAGCCGCTGTCGACGAGCGCCGCGCCGTCACGCACCGCGGCGTCGGTGTGGCGGCCGAGTTGGCGCAGCAGCGACCCCTCGAGGCTCGCGCTCAGGGACCGCACGGCCGGATCGGCGTCGCGCCGCAGCGACCGGGCCCG
The DNA here is from genome assembly GCF_019836145.1 of Rhodococcus sp. BP-241. Taxonomy (NCBI): domain Bacteria; kingdom Bacillati; phylum Actinomycetota; class Actinomycetes; order Mycobacteriales; family Nocardiaceae; genus Rhodococcus; species Rhodococcus sp. BP-241. Next base: position 130,097 of record NZ_JABUEI010000003.1, read on the forward strand.
GGTGAGCGAGGCGGCGTACCACCCGCGGGCCCCGGCGTCGACGGCCTCCGACCACCGTGTCAGGGAGTCCGGACCGGGCACGGGAGGACACGAGGACTGCACGGGAAACAGAATAGTCTTCGGGCGTTATCCAGGAATTTACACACGAAATGTCACGACATTTCCGGGCACAGTGTGTCGGTGTCTTGTCGACGATGTGACAGGGACATTACGAGGACTCCCCTACCGGCTCGACACCAGAGAAAAGTGTCGTACGAGTTAATTAATGCCTGCTCGGAGTATGCAGATCACCACGATCGAGACTGTTGACGGTGAAACTCGCCCGGCTCTACGGTTGCGACAGATCGTGAACTGCACCAGAAGAATTCACGACCGTGCGTGAGAGTCCTAGGAGTACACAATGCCCCAGCCCAATCACCTTCCCGGACCCAATGCCGATATGTGGGATTGGCAGATGCACGGATCGTGCCGCGGCGAGGACTCGTCGATGTTCTTCCATCCCGATGGTGAACGAGGACGAGCGCGAGCGCAACGCGAGATGAAGGCCAAGGAGATGTGCCGCGCGTGCCCCGTCCTCGCCCAGTGCCGGAGCCACGCGCTCGCCGTGAGCGAGCCGTACGGCATCTGGGGCGGCATGTCCGAGACCGAGCGAGAGGTCTTCGCGCGGCGCAACCGTCGCCGTCTGGCCTCCTGACCCCACGAACGAGCGAGGCCCCACCGGACAGTGTCCGATGGGGCCTCGCTCGTCGAGAGGGTGGTCAGTGGTTGTGGCCGTGACCGTGGCCGCCCTCGTCCTCGACGACCTCGGGCTTGTCGACGACGGTCGACTCGGTCGTGAGGATCATCTTCGCGACGGACGCGGCGTTCACCACGGCCGACCGAGTGACCTTGACCGGGTCGATGACGCCGTCGGCGACCAGGTCGCCGTACGTCAGCGTGGCGGCGTTGAAGCCGGTGCCGTCGTCCGCGTCGACGAGCTTGCCGACGACGACGGAACCGTCGATTCCGGCGTTGCTCGCGATCCAGTACATCGGGGCCCGCAGCGCGAGGCGCACTGCCTCGACGCCGATGGCCTCGTCGCCCGTCAGACCGAGGTGGTCCTTCAGGCCGCGGCTGGCGTGCACGAGTGCGGCGCCTCCACCGGAGACGATGCCTTCCTCGACAGCTGCCTTGGCGGCGTTGACGGCGTCCTCCACGCGGAACTTGCGCTCCTTGAGGTCGGTCTCGGTGGCGGCACCGACCTTGATGACCGCGACTCCGCCGGCCAGCTTCGCCAGACGCTCCTCGAGCTTCTCGCGGTCCCAGTCGGACTCGGTCGCCTCGATCTCGCGACGGAGCTGTCCGACGCGGTCGGCGATGGCCTCCGCGGTGCCCGCACCCTCGACGATGGTGGTCTCGTCCTTGGTGACGACGACGCGGCGTGCGCTGCCGAGCAGGTCGAGGCCCGCATCCTTGAGGCTGAGGCCGATGTCGGAGTTGATGACGGTGGCACCGGTGACGATGGCGAGGTCCTCGAGGAACGCCTTGCGGCGGTCTCCGAAGAACGGCGCCTTCACCGCGACGGCCTTGACCGTCTTGCGGATCGAGTTCACGACGAGCGTGGACAGTGCCTCGCCCTCGATGTCCTCGGCGATGATGAGAACCGGTTTGCCCGACTCCGCGATCTTCTCCAGGAGCGGCAGGAAATCGGGAAGGGACGAGATCTTCTCGCGGTACAGCAGGATCTGCGCGTCCTCGAAGACCGCTTCCTGGCTGTCCGGATCGGTGACGAAGTACGGCGAGAGGTAGCCCTTGCCGAACTGCACGCCCTCGGTGATGACGAGTTCGGAGACGAGCGAGCTCGACTCCTCGACCGTCACGACACCGTCGGCGCCGACGCGGGTGAGCGCCTCGCCGACCATCTGGCCGATGACCTCGTCGCGGGACGACACGGTGGCGACCTGCGCGATGGACTTCTCGCCCTGCACGGGAACCGCGGCGGCGAGCAGTGCCTCGGACACGTGCTCGACGGCCTTGGTGATGCCGGCGCCGAGCGCGATGGGGTTGGCACCGGCGGCGACGTTCTTGAGCCCCTGCTTGACCAGGGCCTGCGCCAGCACCGTCGCCGTCGTCGTGCCGTCACCGGCGACGTCGTTGGTCTTGGTGGCGACGCTCTTGACGAGCTGTGCGCCGAGGTTCTCGAAGGGATCCTCGAGGTCGATCTCACGGGCGATGGACACGCCGTCGTTGGTGACGGTGGGACCACCGAAGGCCTTGGCCAGCACCACGTGCCGGCCGCGGGGCCCGAGGGTGACCTTGACGGCGTCGGCGAGCTTGTCGACGCCCCTCTCGAGGCTGCGTCGTGCGACCTCGTTGAATTCGATTTGCTTGGACATGTGGCCTACCAACTCCTCATCAGTACGGCGTGACGCATTCCGCCCCGGGTCCTCGAGACAAGGACACCGGGGCGGAAGGCGTGGGGCTTACTTGGAGATGACTGCCAGCACGTCGCGTGCGGACAGGATCAGGTACTCCTCGCCGGCGTACTTGATCTCGGTGCCGCCGTACTTGCTGTAGATGACGGTGTCACCCTCTTTGACGTCGACAGGGATGCGATTTCCCTTGTCGGTCACTCGGCCTTCACCCACGGCCACCACGGTGCCCTCCTGGGGCTTCTCCTTGGCGGTGTCGGGGATGACCAGGCCGGAGGCGGTCGTCGTCTCGGCCTCGACGGCCTGGACGAGGATCTTGTCCTCGAGCGGCTTGATGTTCACGCCTGCCACGATGAGCCCTCCACTTTCACGATTGTCGGTCCGGGGCTGGTCCCCGGCACGGATTGTGCTGGTGTTCGTCCTGCTGGGTACTGCTCTGGTTCACGACGCACGATTGCGGTGGCCCGTCGTCGCGGGTGCCGGGTCACTGAACCTGTCGTCGACTAGCACTCTATACACGCGAGTGCCAGCACTCAACCTTCACGAGTGCACATTCTCGTGTCGCGTCGAGGACGCCATCGCCTCGCGGACCAGAGGCGCGACCTCGCGGCCCAGAACTTCGATGGAGCGCAGCACCGTCTCGTGGGGCAGCGTGCCGACGCTGATGCGTCAGACGGATGCGCTCGGTCCGCGCCGCGATCGCCGCGAGCACGACGGCAGGCGCGGACGCGGCGAAGTCCTCACGGTGATGCTCACCGACGCCGTACACGTCCAGTCCCACCTCGTCGGCGAGCTGGGCCTCCTCGACCACCTCGCGCAGTCGTCGACCGTGGCCGCGCACCTCCTGCACCCCCTCCTCCGGGTAGGTCTCGGCGAAGGTGGTGATGCCGATCTCGACGCTCGCAGACACGGTGACGCGCCCCTTTCTCACCTTCGTGACGTCTCGTCATTGCACTGGTCAGGAAGGGGTTCGGTGTCCTTCCGCGGGTGGAACCACCGCGGGATGTGCACTATTTCCGGCGGAGTTCGGTAACATTCGTATAACGGCAGCGTAGGAACGATCGCCCGAGGAGGTGCATGCACGTGTCGGACACACAGCAGGAGAGTGTGGTCCCCGAACCCACCATCGGGGTCTCGGCAGGATCCGAGGTGGTGTGCTGCGCCGTCCTCACCACCGCTCCCGACGGTACCGAGACCTTCGACTACCGCACCGTGACCGCCGAGGGCGCCCGCTCCGACATCGGTGACCTGGTCGCCACCTCACTCGATCTCGCGTCCCACCACCTCGTCGACGACGACACCCGCCCCGCCACGTCGGGCGGACGTATCGCCGTGGCGCATCGCGGCGGCCTCGGATCGCGGTCCATTCTGTCGGCGACCCGTCGTCATCACGTGACGGACGACCATCTGGTGACCGACACCGACGCTCTGCTGTGCTGGCTCCGGCACACCGGCGAGGTGGCGCGGTACGGCCACGTCCTGCTCGTCGACGTCGGCGCCTCGGGCACCACCACGACGGTGATCGATCAGGTCGACGGCACCGTGCGCGCGGTCCGGCGCACCGACGAGGTCAGCGGAGCCGTCCTCGACGCGCACCTCCTCGCCCTGACCGCCGAGAGGCTGCCCGCGGTCACCACCTCGGATCGCCCGGTGGTCGCGGCACGTCTGCGCACGGCCAAGGAGCAACTGTCCTTCCACGAGTCCGTCACCGTGGATCTGCCCGGAGCCGAGACGCTCACCGTGACTCGCGCCGAGATGGTCGTCGCCATCGCCGCACCGTTGGCTGCGCTGCGCGAGCTGGTTCTCGAGGTGCTCGACGAGGCCGGCCCGACCGCACGCCCCGAGGCGGCCGCCGTTGTCGGCGGCGGCGCCCACGTGCCCGCCGTGGTCGAGACCATCACCCACGCCGCCGACGTGCCCGCGGTGCCGACGCCCGAACCCGATGCCGCCGTGGCCAAGGGCGCAGCCCTGCTGGCCCGCGACCTCGGCCACTCGGTGCTGCCCGCGTCCACCCGGCCGCCCACCTCGATCGCCGGGGGCCTGCGAACGGTCGGGCTGCTCGCCGCGGCGTGCGCGGCCATGGCCGTCGTGCTCGCGTACGGCGTCCAGGCCCTGACCCCGTCGAGCGAGCCGGCCGTCACCACGGTGGCCACCTCGGAACTCCCGAACTCGACCACGGAGGAGACGGCCACCAGCGCGTCGGCACCCGAGGCGGCGCCGCCGGCTCTGACCGGTGGCTGGGAGGACGACGCTCCGGAGCCCACGGCCGCGGAACCGTGGCCGACGACCGACTACACCTACACCCCCGAGGTGCGTCCCTACCCGACGCGCTCGTCGTCACCGTCGGCCACGGCGACGACGACCGTGGCGCCGCCGACGTCCACCACCCCGACACTCCGCCCGGCTCCCGATCTTCCGGTCATCGTCCTGCCGGACGTTCCCAGCATCCCGCCGTGGTGGACGGACCTGACCAGTGTGCTGCCGACCCCGCCGGTGACGACGCCGGAGAGCACGCCCGAGTCCGGATCGACACCGGTGTCGCCCGCGCCCGGTGCCGTGGTGCCGGAGTCCGTGCTCCCAGAGGGCCTCGTTCCCGTACCGACCACGTCCGCTCCGGCGGTCACACCGTCGACTGCACCGCCCGCCTGACGGGCCGTCAGACGACCTGGCTGACCGAGACGGGCAGGCCCGGATCGGTCGCCGCCGTCAGTGGTGACGGCTCGGCTCCGGATGCAGCGATGTGCGCCCCGAGCGTGGCGATCATGACGCCGTTGTCGGTGCATCGACGCGGAGTGGGCACGCGCAACGTCACCCCGGCCGCGGCGCACCGCTCCTCGGCGAGCGATCGGATACGCGAGTTCGCAGTGGCACCGCCGCCCAGGACGAGGGTGCCGATCCCCCGGTCGGTCACAGCGCGCAGCGCCTTCATCGTCAGGACATCGGCGACGGCCTCCTGGAACGACGCGGCCACGTCGGCCACCACGATCGGACGGCCGGCGCGCTGCGCCGACTCGACGTGGCGAGCCACCGCGGTCTTGAGGCCGGAGAACGAGAAGTCGTAGCGGGAGTCGCGTGGTCCGGTCATGCCGCGAGGAAACGCGACGGCGCGCGGATCACCCTCTGCGGCGAGCGCGTCGAGCACGGGACCGCCGGGATACCCGAGTCCGAGGAGCCGGGCGACCTTGTCGAAGGCCTCTCCCGCCGCATCGTCGACGGTGCTGCCCAGTTCGACGATCGGTTCGGCGAGGGAGGACACCTCGAGCAGGTGCGTGTGTCCGCCCGAGACCAGCAGCGCGACACACTCCGGCATCGGGCCGTGCTCGAGGGTGTCCACCGCGACGTGACCACCGAGATGGTTGACCGCGTAGAACGGCACGTTCCACGCGGCCGCGTAGGCCTTCGCCGCCGCGACACCGACGAGGAGCGCTCCGGCGAGGCCCGGTCCGATGGTGACGGCGACGGCGTCCGGGCGACGGATGCCCGCCTGCGCCAACGCTCGTCGCATCGTGGGCACGATGGCCTCGAGGTGTGCGCGCGATGCGATCTCGGGGACGACACCACCGAAACGGGCGTGCTCGTCGACACTGGACGCGACCTCGTCGGCGAGCATCTCGCACGTGCCGGTGCCCGACGCGTCTCCGGTGTAGCGGACGATGCCGACACCGGTCTCGTCGCACGAACTCTCGATCCCCATGACGATCACGGGTGACCACCTCTCGTAGTCGGGGCGGGCCTGGTCATGGTGTACGCGTCCGCACCGCTGGGCTGGTAGTAGCGGCGGCGCGTCCCGACGATGTCGAAGCCCGCACGGCGGTACAACTCGATGGCCGGCTCGTTGTCGGTGCGCACCTCGAGGAACACCGGACCGCCGTGCAGGTCCGCCTCGTGCAGCAACGCGTCGAGCAGTGCCCTGCCGATACCGCGACGCTGCGCGGCGGGATCGACGCCGATGGTGTGGACCTCGGACTCGGTGTCCTCGCCCTTGCCCAGCAACGCGATCCCGGCGTACCCGACGGCCCGACCGTCGTCCTCTCGCACGACGAAGTACCGCACGTGCGGGCCGCGCAGTTCCTCGACGAAGGCCGATGCGGGCCAGGGCCCGTCGGTGGGGAACAGCACGGCCTCGAGCTCCGCGCACCGGTCCGCGTCCTCGACGCGCATCGGTTCGACCGTGCCGATCATGCGCGGGTCTTCGCCGCTCGATCGGCCGTCGCGACCGCGTCGGGACGCCGGAGATACTGCGGCACCAACAACGTCGGCTCCGCGCCGGAGCGCAGCGCCTGCGCGGCCACGGCGACGAGGCATTCCGGGGACGGACTCTCGACCGGTTCCACGGGCAGGTCCACCAGATCGACGTGCAGTGCCGATCCGGCCACCACCGTCGACTCCCCCACGACGATGTCCGCGGCGGGCGAGACGAACGGTCCGGCGACGCGCTCGGCGCCGCGGAACCGTGCCCAGTACACCTCCCGGCGACGCGCATCCGTGACGACGAGGACCTCGCGATCACCGGGCACGGCCGCGGCGATGGCATCGAGACTGCCGACACCGTGCACCGGGATGCCGAGGGCGTCACCGAAGGCGGCTCCCGTCGCCATGCCCACGCGCAGACCGGTGAACGGCCCCGGTCCGGTGCCGACGACGACAGCGGACAGGTCGTCCGCGCTGATGCCGGCGTCGGCGAGGCACTCGAGGATGTGTGGGGTGAGAACTTCGGCGTGCTTACGGGCGTCGACGGTGACGCGCGTCGCGAGCGGCTGCGGGCCGGTGTCGTCGAGCCGCACCACCCCGGCCGTCACGGCGGGAGTGGAGGTGTCCACGGCGAGTATCAGCACGGGGATCCAGATTACCCGTGCTCACCCGATCCACTGCCACGTGGCGGTGCGGACGTCGGACTCCGGCTCGCGCCGCAGCCGGATCAGCAGGTGCCGGTCGGCGAGGGCCTCCGCGATGCCCTCGCCCCACTCCACGACGACGACGGAGTCCGCCAGCTCGGTGTCGAGGTCGAGGGCGTCGAGCTCGTCCATCGCCGAGGCGCCGGTTCCGAGCCCCAGCCGGTAGGCGTCGACGTGCACGAGCCCGGGGCCGGTGTCCCCGCCGGCGCGGTGGGTGCGCGCGATCATGAACGTCGGCGAGCTCACGCGGCCGAGCACGCCGAGTCCGCGGGCGAGACCCTTCGTCAGCGTCGTCTTACCTGCGCCGAGGGGTCCGTCGAGCACTACGACGTCGCCCGCTTCGAGCTCCGCGGCGAGGCGCTCGCCCAGGAGCTCGGTGTCCTCGGCCGTCGAGAGGACGGCCTCCCCCTCGACCGGCACCGCGTCAGCCAACGGTTCGCCTCGTCGGTTCGGCGCGGACCCGTCCGTCGCGTGCACGCTGTACCAGACGGTCCAGGGCGTCGTTCACCTCGTCGGGGAACTCGAGCTGCACCAGGTGACCGGCGCGGCGGACCCGGACCATCTCGGCGTGCGGGAGCGCGTCGGCCAGCTGCTCCGACTTGTCGAACGGGATGACCCAGTCGTCGTCGCCGCACAGCACCAGGGTCGCCGTGTCCGCGATGACGGGCAGCGCCTCCAGTTCGTCGTGCAGCTCGAGCGCCTGGAGAAAGTTGACCATCGTCACCACCGAGGTGTCGTGGATCATCTGCTCGGCGAACGCCTCGAGGGCGGGACTGACCGCGGTGCCGAACGACGCCGCGCGCAGCACCGGGGCGATGACCCCGCGCACGACACCGCGGCCGAACTGGACCGCACCCGGAGCGGTCCGCACCGCGAGCCGGAACGCGTCGACGGCCGGATTCTGGAGGTTCCGTCCGAGACCGGTACGCGCGAGACCCGCTGCGGTGGTGGACATCAGCGCGACTCCGACGACCCGCTCGGCCACCGCGTCGGGGAACTGGCGAATGGCCGCGAGCACCGACATGCCGCCCATCGAGTGGCCCACCAGCACCAGCGGTCCACGCGGTGCGACGGCCCGGATCACGTCGGCGAGATCGATGCCGAGGCGGGCGATGTCGCACTCGTCCGGCGAGACGTCACCGGATCGGCCGTGACCGCGCTGGTCGTAGAACACCATCCGCACGTCGTCGCCCCACCGGCGGGCGAGCTCGCGACGCTGGTAGTGCCAGCACTCCATGCGCAGGCAGTATCCGTGCACGAACACCACGGTCAGCGGCGCCTCGAGTGGACCGACCTCGCGCACCGCCAGCGGCACTCCGTCTCCGCTGGCGACGACGCACCCGCGATCGAACTCCATCGACTCGAAGTCCTCACGCCGACCGGCGTCGGGCACCGGCGGGCCCACCCGGCGCCGCACCGCCGTGATGCCCGCCACGGCGGCCACGGCCGCGATACTCGCTGCGCCCCCGGCCATTCCGGCGAGACGGGCGCTGATCACGAGACCCCTCCGGCGAACGTCCGTCGTACTCGACCGCGGATACCGGTCACCACCTCGTAGTTGATCGTGTCGAGCGTCTCCGCCCAGTCCTGGGCCGTGGGCTCCCCGTGGTCGCCCGGTCCGAAGAGGTACGCGGTGTCCCCCTCGGCGACGTCGGGACGGCCGGGTCCGAGGTCGACGACGATCTGGTCCATGCACACCCGGCCCACCGCCGGATACCGCACGCCGTGGATCGACACCTCGTACCGGTTCTTCAGCGCACGCGTGATGCCGTCGGCGTAGCCCACGGGCAGCAACGCCACCGTCGTGTCGACGGGAGCGATCCACTCGTGGCCGTAGGAGACGCCGTCGCCGGCAGCCACCCGCTTGAGCAGGATCACCGTGGCGCGCAGCGTCATCACGGGGCGCAGTCCGAACCATCCGAGATCGGGTGCCGGGGACAGGCCGTACAGCGCGATGCCCGGTCGGACCATGTCGTAGGCCAGGTCGGGGCGGGTCAGGGCACCGGCGGAATTGGCGATGTGCCGTACCTCGGGTGCCACGCCCGCTCGGGCCATCGCGCCTGCGGCGGCGTCGAAGCGCTCCTTCTGCCGGTCGTTGATCGGATCGCCGGGCACATCCGCATCGACCAGATGGGAGAACAGGCCGCGCACGCGCAGCGCGCCACCACGCTGCTCCGCCACCAGGGCGTCGACGGCCGCGTCGAACTCGTCCGCACCCACCCCGTTGCGATTCATGCCGGTGTCGAGCTTGAGGGACACCACGGCGGGACGGCCGACACGGCGTGCGGCGTCGGCGACCTCCGCTATCTGACGGGGCGAGGACACGCCGATCTCGACGTCCGAGTCGATCAGTCCCGTGAAGTCGGTGCCGGGGGCGTGCAACCAGCACAGCACCGGCGCCGTGAGACCCGCGGCGCGCAGTCCGAGCGCCTCCGCAGCCGTGGCGACACCGAGTTCGCGAGCACCGGCCGCGAGCGCCGCCCGCGCGACCTCCACTCCGCCGTGGTTGTAGCCGTCCGCCTTGACGACGGCCATCACCGCAGCATCGCCGGCGTGCTCGATCAGGATGCGGGTGTTGTGCGCGACGGCGTCCAGATCGATCAGCGCCTCGGCCTGCGGGCGAGAAGTCGGAGCCGGTGCGACCGGACTCGTCGGCACCTCCTGCGCGCTGTTCACCGGCGTCATTCTGCCATCGACACCCCGCACCGACGTGCGGTGGCGGGTGTCAGGCCTGTGCGCGGAGGTCGCCGACCGCGTCCGGAACGGCGAGGAGCAGCGGTGAGGCGGAGATGGGAGCAGCGGTACGCCGACCTCGATCGGTGGCGGCGAGCGCGGCCGCCCGCGAGTGCGCGCGAGCGCCCATGACGGCGGCGGTGCGGGCCGGCACGCCCGCCGCGAGGAGCGCTCCGATCATGCCGGACAGCACGTCGCCGGACCCGGCCGTGGAGGACCAGGACGACCCCGCGTCGTCGACGGAGACGGCGCCGTCGGGATCCGCGATCACCGTCGCTCGCCCCTTGAGCAGCACCGTCACGTTCCAGTCGGCCGCGAGGGCGCGGACGGACCGGACACGATCGGGTCCGGGCGCGGACCCGGTGAGTCGCTCGAACTCTCCAGCGTGCGGTGTCAGCACGGTCGCCGACGACCGTCCGCGCACCAGCTCGGGTCGCTGCGACAGCACGGTCAGTCCGTCGGCGTCGACGAGGACCGGGACGTCGGACTCCAGGACGGAGCGCAGCCGGTCGGCCGCGTCGTCGTCGGTGCCGAAGCCAGGCCCCACCACCCAGGCCTGTACACGTCCTGCCTCGTCGACCGAACGGGCGGTGACCACCTCCGGGTAGTGATGCACCACCTCGGCGCCGCCCTGCCCGACGTAGCGGACCATGCCGGACGTCGCCGCCACCGCAGCGCCCGTGCACAGCACGCCCGCGCCGGGATACTTCTCGCTGCCCGCCATTATTCCGGTGACGCCCTGGGAGTACTTGTCGTCCGCAGGTCCGGGTACCGGCCACGCGCGGCCCACCTCGACGTCGTCGGGAGACGTGATCGTCGCGGCGGCCGGAACGAGGCCGATGTCGATCAGGTGCAGCTCGCCGCACCACGCGCTCGCGAGCACGTGCACCGGCTTGTAGGCGCCGAACGCCACCGTCACGGCGGCACGGACGGCGGGACCGTCGACGTCGCCCGTGTCCGGGTCGACACCCGACGGCAGGTCCGCAGCCACGACGGGGGCGGTGAGTCCGTCGACGATCGCGGCCGCGTCCGGTCGGAGCGATCCCCGCGCGGACAGGCCGACGATGCCGTCGATCACCAGATCGGGGTCGCCGGCCAGCGTCACCACACGTCCCGTGGCGGCCCGGAACGCCGCCAGTGCGGCGGGGTGGGCGCGATCGGGGCGGAGCAGCAGTGCCTCCACGGCAACGCCGCGCCGCCGTAGTTCGGCGCCGGCGAACAGCGCGTCGCCGCCGTTGTCCCCGGATCCGGCGAGAACGAGCACCCGTCTGCCGACCACCCCGCCGGTGCGGGCCCGGAGTTCACGAGCGACGACCGTCGCCAGTCCGTGGGCCGCGCGGCGCATCGCCGCGTACTCGGGCAGTCGGGCCAGCAGCGGGGCTTCCGCCGCTCGCACCTCGTCGGCGGTGTGGAAGTGACGCATGCGTCCCACGGTAGCGCCGACAGGCCACGATGCACGGCAGGTCTACCGTGGGAATCATGGCTCGCCTGACAACACTCGCGGCGACGATCGGAGTCACTGCCGCACTGGCACTGTCGCTCACATCGTGCACCGAGGACGCCCCCACCGCCGAACGTCCGACCGGGCCGAACGTCGTCACGGTCGCCGCGATGGCCTACTCCCCTGCCAGCGTCACCATCTCGCCCGGCGACACCGTCACGTGGTTCTTCGACGACACCGGTGTCGCGCACAACGTGATCGGCATCGACGCGGCGTCCCGTCTGCTGCACAGCCCGATGATCTCGTCGGGTCAGTTCAGTCAGACGTTCGACGACCCCGGCACGTACCCGTACTTCTGCTCGGTGCACCCGAACATGACGGGCACCGTCATCGTCCGAGAGAGCTGATCACTCGACGGTGACCGACTTCGCGAGGTTGCGCGGCTTGTCCACGTCGTAGCCGCGCGCCTGCGCGACCTCGGCGGCGAACACCTGCAGCGGCACCGTCGACAACAGCGGCTGCAGCAGTGACGGTGCGGCCGGAATCTCGATGAGGTGATCGGCGAACGGCCGCACCGTCTCGTCGCCCTCCTCGGCGATCACGACGGTCCGGGCGCCGCGCGCCTGGATCTCACGGATGTTGCTGAGCATCTTCGAGTGCAGCACCGCTCGGCCCTTCGGCGACGGCATCACGACGATCACGGGCAGGTCGTCCTCGATGAGGGCGATCGGACCGTGCTTGAGCTCGCCAGCGGCGAAGCCCTCGGCGTGCATGTACGCGAGCTCCTTGAGCTTGAGCGCACCCTCGAGGGCGACCGGGTAACCGACGTGGCGACCCAGGAACAGCACCGTCGGTGACGACGCCAACTCGCGGGCCAGAGCGCGAACGGGCTCGACCGTCTCGAGCACCTTCCTCACCAGGTCCGGCATGGCCTCGAGATCCGCGTACTCCCGTGCGACCTCGTCCGGGTACTTGGTACCGCGAGCCTGCGCCAACGCCAGACCGACCAGGTAGTTGGCCGTCACCTGGGCGAGGAACGCCTTGGTCGACGCGACACCGATCTCCGGTCCCGCCCGCGTGTAGAGCACCGCGTCGGCCTCGCGCGGGATCTGGGAACCGTTGGTGTTGCAGACGGCCAGGACTCGGGCCTTCTGCTCCTTCGCGTGCCGGACCGCCTCCAGCGTGTCGGCGGTCTCGCCCGACTGGGAGATGGCCACCACAAGTGTCGAGCGGTCGAGAACGGGGTCGCGGTAACGGAACTCGCTGGCCAGCTCCACCTCCACGGGGAGGCGGGTCCAGTGTTCGATCGCGTATTTCGCCAGCAGCCCCGAGTGGTACGCGCTGCCGCACGCGACGACGAACACCTTGTCGACGTCGCGCAGCTCCTGATCCGACAGTCGCTGCTCGTCGAGGACGATGCGACCGTCGGTGAAGTGTCCGAGGAGGGTGTCCGCGACCGCCGCGGGCTGCTCCTGGATCTCCTTCAACATGAAGTAGTCGTGACCGCCCTTCTCGGCGGCGGCGAGGTCCCAGTCGATGCGGAACGGACGCCCCTCGGCCTCGGACCCGTCGAAGTTCATGACGTCGTAGCCGTCGGCGGTGATCACCACGACCTGGTCCTGCCCGAGCTCGACCGCGTCGCGCGTGTGCTCGATGAAGGCGGCGACATCGGACCCGACGAACATCTCGCCCTCGCCGACGCCGACGACCAACGGGGTGGAGCGACGGGCCGCGACGATGGTGTCGGGGTGATCGACGTGGGTGAACACGAGCGTGAAGGCGCCTTCGAGGCGCTGCAGCACCGCGAGGGCGCTCTGGACGAAGTCTCCGGCCGTGGGGCCCTCGTCGTAGGCGGCGGCGACCAGATGGACGGCCACCTCGGTGTCGGTGTCCGACTCGAACTCGACGCCTGCGTTCTCGAGCTCGGCGCGCAGCGGCGCGAAGTTCTCGATGATGCCGTTGTGCACGACGGCGACGCGGTCGGCGCGGTCGCGGTGCGGGTGGGCGTTGCGATCGGTGGGCCGTCCGTGGGTGGCCCACCGGGTGTGGCCGATCCCGCTGGTGCCGACGAAGGTGTCCCGCCCGAGTTCGTCCAGTTCGGCCTCGAGGTTGGCCAGTTTCCCGGCCTTGCGCTCGACGGCCATTCCCCCGGACCCGTCCAGGACGGCGATGCCGGCCGAGTCGTATCCGCGGTACTCCATCCGGCGCAACGCCTCCACCACCACCGGTAGCGCTCGACGATGTCCGACGTACCCGACGATTCCGCACATGGGACGACAGCCTACTTCGGCGCGGACGGCGCTCCGGCCGCCCGCACGTCGACGGCATGGCGAACTGCCGCGTCGACTACGGTCAGTGCTGTGCCGAAGACACAGAAGTTGGTCGCCGACCTGACCAAGCGGGGTCCCCATCGCGTGCTGCGCGGTGACCTCGCTCTCGCGGGCCTGCCCGGTGTGATCTACACGCCCAGTGAGGGCACGGGACTGCCGGCGATCGCCTTCGCGCACGGCTGGATGACCGGCGCCTCGCACTACGACTCCACGCTGCGGCACCTCGCGTCGTGGGGCATCGTCGTCGTCGCGCCGAACACGCAGCGCGGACCTGTGCCCTCCCACAGTGCCCTGGCGCAGGATCTCCTCGTCGCGCTCGACGTGTGCACCGGCATCCGTCTCGGCACCGGCGACATCAGCGTGCACCCCGCCAAGCTCGGCCTGGTGGGCCATTCCATGGGCGCGGGCGCCGCGGTGATCGCCGCGGCTCAGCGATCGGACGTCGCCGCTCTCGGTGCGCTCTATCCGGCGCCCACCTCTCCGCGCGCCCTGTCGCCCGGCATCGCCGACGCGGTCACGGCGCCCGCTCTGGTTCTCGGCAGTCCCTCCGAACTGAACTCCCTCACCGCTGAGCCCGTCGCGCTCGCCGATGCGCTCGGTGGCCCCACCCTGCTCCGCGTGATCGACAAGTCGGAAGGTGACGGCATGGTCGAGGGCCGGAAGCTGCTCAGCTTCCTCGGCGTCGGCAACGCCCAGCCGAAGACTCGGCGCTCGGTGCAGGCACTGCTCACCGGCTTCCTCCTGCACCGCCTCGCGGGCGACGACACGTACTCCGACTTCTCCGATCCCGACGCCGTCGTCAAGGGCACCGAGGTGGTCGACCCGAACGCGCCGACCGCGGACGCCCCCAAGAAGGTCAGCGCGATCCGTCAGCTGAGCCACCTCGCCGGTCGCTGAGGCGCCCCCGGCGGAGCCTCGTCGCCGGCCACCGCCTCTGTGGGCGATCGCAGGATCACTCCGGCGCGACGCGGCACCACCCGCGCGGCCTCCGAGCGCTTCCGAGCCTCCTCGTCGATGGCCGCGAGGCGGGTCCGCACACGTCGCGTCGCCCGCCGGTGCTCCCGCACGACGGCGTCGATGATGTCCGCGGTGTTCTGCGAGTTCACAGCGGACCGGCTTCCGCGAGCTCGGGTCGCGCCGGCTCGCCAACCGTCGCTGCCTCACCGATCGGGTCCGTGACCGGTTGCGGCGCAACGGGTTCCGTGACACCGCCGGATTCCGCAGCAGTGGGAATGCAGTCCGGTGGTGCGACGACCGGTGGTGCGACGACCGGGGCCTCGACGACCGGGGCCTCGACGACCGGGAGCCCTTCATCCGCTGCCTCCTGTTCGACTGCCTCCTGATGCGGCTCGTCCCGTTCCGCTGTGTCCGGGGTCTCGGACGACGGCTCCGAAGGCTGTTCCGATTGCGGCGCCGCCTCGTCCATCACCTCGGTGAGGACGGGCAGTCCGAGAGGCCCGGCAGCGAGAGCGAAGTGATGGGACTCCCCCGCCGCGTCGTGGGTGCGGATGTCCACAGCCCCGTCCGCGCCGAGGGCGACACTCACCCCGCGACCGTCGAGCTCGGCCTCGAGGTGACCGCGCTCGACGTCCTCGGCAGGCGCAGTCAGCGCCGCCTCCGGTGAGATCTGCGCCTCGGCGGGCGGTGGGTCGCACGGCGCCGCAGTCGACACCACCTCGGTCACCGCGTCCCGCACCGCCCGACCGATCAGTTCGGCGAGCGGTGAGCGATCCTCGACGGGAGCGACAGGCAGCGTCGTGGGCGGCTCCGCGACCACAGGAGAGGGCGCGACGGCGAGCGACGGCGGCTCGGGTGCAGCGGCCGGCGCCGTCACCGACGCCGGCGCGGTCGCTGCAGCCGGCACGGCGCCTTCCGCCGGCACACACTCGCACGCGTCGTCCTCGACGAACCGGTGACCACTCGGCCACGGCGAGCCGTCGATGTCCGCCGCAGCGGCGCAGAGTGCCGCGTAGATCTCGGACACGGCGGTCTCCGTCGAGGTGCACAGTTCCTCGAATGCGGCCACACGCTCGGTCATCGCCGGCACGAACACGGTGTCCAACCACTCTCGGCATCGGGCTGCGACCGGTTCGAGGACCTCGGCCTGCCGCCGGCCGGGATCCGACGCGGACAGCAGCATCGCCTCGAGGCCCGGGAACACCGAGGCCAGCGTCCGCACCGCGTCGGGTGCGGATGCACCTCCGGCTCCGGCGATGGTGGCCGCGACCTGCGCTGCATCGCGACCGCCCACGTGGTCGGTGCGGAACGCGGAGGCGGCGATCGACTTGTCCTCGACGATCGCGTGCAACCCCGCCGACGCGGAGGCCATCGCTGAACCGATCGCCTCGAGCTGATCGGCGTGGCCGGCCGACCTCGCGCACTGCCGTCGAAGGAGGTCGAGCGCGGCGTCGGCGGCATCTCCCGACCAGGCCTGCCCCAACGACTCCGCTGCGTCGGACTGACGCCCGATCTCCGCGCGCGCCTCGGCCGCCGCGGCGCCGAGCCGGTCGGCGTCAGCCCGGAGAGCCTCGGTGTCGAGTCCGCGTTGCTCGTCGTAGCGAGCGCAGAGCACGACGTGGGTCGTGGTCATCGGCGCGCCGCTCGCTCCGACCAGCGGGAGGAACGTTGCGAAGAACGTCAGGCCCTCACTCCCGAGATCCAGCAGACCGTCGATCGTCGACGGCACCGGTGCGGTCACCGGTCACCTCGCTGTGCCGGCACACCCGGCGCCGCGACGCGCAGGGCGGTGACATCGTCGAGCGACACCGAGCCGTCGATCGACGCCCGCAGGGCGGCCGACGTCGCAGCGGTGGCGTCCGACCAGGACCGCAGGCCCTCCGACAACCGCCCGAGGCTGTCCTGCAGGGCGGCCGCCTCCGCCCGGTGGTTCCGGCCCGCCGACTCGACACCGAACAGACCGCCCACACCGCGCTCGGCGGACCTTCGTACGGCTGTCGCGGACTCCTCGAGGGCCGCGATCGCCGCCCGGGCTGCCCCCTCGTCCAGCGTCGTTCCGCCTCGCGACGTTCCACTGGCCATGTCGTCCCTTCCGAAGTGATGCTCGAGAGCGCGATCCCCACAGATCAGACGCACCGCCGCTTCCCCGCGTTCCCGCGAAACGGCAGCCGTCGGTGGGCACGGCCGGTAGGACCGGTAACCTCCGAATTCACAGGTGAGTAACACACACTTCGGCGATCAGGGAGCCCCATGCGCATCGGTATGCAATTGAACTACTCGGGCGGGTTCAGCGAGACGGTCGAGGAGGTCGGGGCCCTGGAGAGGGCGGGAATGGACATCGCGTTCATTCCCGAGGCGTACTCGTTCGACGCGGTGAGCCAGATCGGCTTCCTCGCGGCGAAGACCTCGACGATCCAGCTGGCATCGGGCATCTTCCAGATCTACACCCGCACGCCGTCGCTGCTCGCGATGACTGCCGCCGGTCTCGACTACGTCTCCGGCGGACGATTCGTGATGGGTATCGGCGCGTCCGGCCCCCAGGTGATCGAGGGATTCCACGGCGTCAAGTACGACGCCCCGCTCGGCCGCACCCGCGAGATCATCGAGATCTGCCGCCAGGTGTGGCGCCGCGAGAAGGTGCAGTTCGAGGGCAAGTACTACCAGATTCCGCTGCCCGCCGATCAGGGCACGGGTCTGGGCAAGCCGCTCAAGCTCATCAATCATCCTGTGCGAGCCGACATTCCGATCGTCATCGCGTCACTCGGACCCAAGAACGTCGCGCTCACCGCCGAGCTGGCCCAGGGCTGGGAGCCCATCTTCTTCCATCCGGAGAAGGCCGAGTCGGTGTGGGGCGAGTCGCTCGCGGCCGGTAAGGCGAAGCGCGACCCGTCTCTGGGTGAGCTGGACGTCTACGCCAGCCCCGCCGTGGCCATCGGCGACGACGCCGACCAGTTCCTTCCGTGGATCAAGCCCCAGCTCGCGCTCTACATCGGTGGCATGGGCGCCAAGGGCAAGAACTTCTACAACGACCTCGCGGTGCGGTACGGGTACGAGGCGGAGGCAGAGAAGATCCAGGACCTCTACCTGGCCGGCAAGAAGGAGGAGGCCACGGCCGCCGTTCCCGACGAGCTGGTCCGGTCGATCTCGCTGATCGGCACCGAGAGCTACGTCAAGGAGCGCCTCGCCGCCTTCGAGTCCGCGGGTGTGACCACACTGAACATCCACCCCATCGCAGCCGACACCGCTGGCCGCGTGGGTCAGGTGGAGCAGCTCAAGGCCCTCATCGGCTGACGGCCGAGACGTCAGCCGACGGCGCCGACCACATCCGCGATGTGGTCGGCGAGCCGGCGGGCGGTGTCTGCAGTGTCCGCTTCCACCATCACGCGGACGAGCTGCTCGGTTCCCGAGGGACGCAACAACACTCGCCCCTCTCGTCCGAGTTCGTCCTCTGCACGGGTCACCGCGTCCTGCACGAGCGGAGCCGACGTCGCGGCGGACTTGTCCTGCACGGGCACGTTGATCAGCACCTGGGGCAGCGTGCGCATGACGGACGCGAGGTCCTCGAGGGTGCGTCCCGTCTCGGCCATCCTGGCCATGATCTGCAGGCCCGTCAGCACACCGTCACCGGTGGTGCCGAAGGCGGGCAGGACGATGTGCCCCGACTGCTCACCGCCGAGTCCGTAATTGCCGGCGCGCAGTTCTTCGAGAACGTAGCGATCGCCGACAGCGGTGGTGCGCACCGTGATTCCGGCGTCACGCATCGCGATGTGCAGTCCGAGATTGCTCATGACGGTGGCGACCAGCGTGTCGTCGGGAAGCTCGCCGCGCTGGTGCATCGCGATCGCGAGGATCGCCATGATCGCGTCCCCGTCGACCACGGCGCCGCTCGCGTCCACTGCGAGACAGCGGTCCGCGTCGCCGTCGTGGGCGAGTCCGAGGTCTGCGCCGTGCTCGACGACGGCCTTCTGCACCACGTCGAGGTGAGTGGACCCGCATCCGTCGTTGATGTTGAGGCCGTCCGGGTCGGCGTTGATGGCGATCACGGTCGCACCCGCGGCGCGGTAGGCGTCCGGCGCGGCGGTCGAGGCGGCTCCGTGAGCGCAGTCCACGACGACGGTGATGCCGTCGAGGCGTCGGGTGACGATGGTCGCGAGATGGCTCTCGTAGCGGGCGAGAGCGTCCGGGGCCTGTCGCACGCGGCCGATGGCGGCACCGACGGGGCCCGTGGCGGGCGCGTCGAGCAATGCTTCGATGCGGTCTTCCTGGTCGTCGTCCAACTTGTGGCCGCCGGCCGCGAAGAACTTGATGCCGTTGTCGGGCATCGCGTTGTGCGATGCGGAGATCATGACGCCGAGCTGCGCGTCGTAGTCGTCGGTCAAGTAGGCCAGGGCCGGGGTGGGGACGACACCGACCGTGAGGACGTCGACTCCGGCGGAGGACAGTCCGGCCACGATCGCGGCTTCGAGCATCTCGCCGCTCGCGCGCGGGTCCCGTCCGACCACGGCCAGGGGGCGGGTGGTCGACGAGGCGACCTCGCCGAGCACCGCTGCGGCGGCACGGCCGAGTCGTAGTGCGAGGTCTGCCGTCACCTCCTCGTTCGCCAGTCCCCGAACTCCGTCGGTACCGAACAACCGGGCCATGACAGTTACCTCTTCCGAGCAGGTGGAGCGAATGCAGGTGCCGTGACACGAAGCAGGCGCCCGCGGCGGTCCGAGGACCAGCCGGAGCGCCTGCTTCTCCAGAAGTGCTGAGATCAGCGCTTCGAGTACTGCGATGCCTTACGAGCCTTCTTCAGGCCGTACTTCTTGCGCTCCACGGCACGCGGGTCACGCGTGAGGAAGCCGGCCTTCTTGAGGGCGGGGCGATCGTCCGGGGTGACCTCGATGAGGGCACGGGCGATGGCGAGACGCAGGGCGCCTGCCTGGCCGGACGGGCCGCCACCGTGCAGGAGGGCGACGATGTCGAAGCCGTCCGCACGCTCGACGGTGACGAACGGGGACTTGATGAGCTGCTGGTGCACCTTGTTGGGGAAGTAGTCCTCGAGGGTGCGGCCGTTGAGCTTGAAGTCGCCCGAGCCGGGGGTCATGCGCACGCGCACGACGGCTTCCTTACGACGACCGACCGTGGTGACGGGGCGATCGATGTAGATAGCGGGACGAGCGGCTGCCTCGATGTCGGCGACGACCTCGGGCTCCTCGACGGAGACGAACTCGTCGGCGATCTCGACGGAGTCACCGATGGGGACGGTCTCTTCGGCCGTCTCGGTCACGACGTTCTCTTCGGGAGCGGTCACTGGGACACCTGCTTGATCTCGTACGGGACGGGCTGCTGAGCCGTGTGGGGGTGATCGGGACCTGCGTAGACCTTGAGCTTGCCGGCGATCTGGTTGCCGAGCTTGGTCTTGGGGATCATGCCCTTGATGGCCTTCTCCACGACGCGGTCGGGGTTCTTGTCCAGAACCTCACCGATGCTGCGCGCACGGAGACCGCCCGGGAAGCCCGAGTGGTGGTAGTGGAACTTGTCGGTCCGCTTGTTGCCGCTGATCGCGACCTTCTCAGCGTTGATGACGATGACGAAGTCTCCGCCGTCGAGGTTGGGGGAATACGTGGGCTTGTGCTTGCCACGCAGCAGAGTTGCTGCCTGGACTGCGAGGCGGCCGAGAACGACGTCGGTGGCGTCGATCACGTGCCAGGTCCGGGTGACATCCCCGGCCTTTTGGCTGTACGTGGACACAGAACTTCCTTGTCTCATCGCTGATGGTGCTGGCCAGGCGCGTGGTCGATCGTCTCGGCGGCCAGTGGAGACCCGAGGGACCGGTATCGGTCGTGCATGACGACTCGATGTACCGAACGCCAACGGTGTACCTTACCGGCCCACGTACTGGCAGGTCAAAACCCCTCGACCGTCATCGCCGACGAGAGGTGCAGTCGATGCAGCGGCGAGCAGTGGGCAGCGCCTCGAGGCGGGGGTCGGAGATCGCCCCGCCGCACACCTCGCACTGTCCGTAGGTGCCGCGCTCGATCCGCATCTCCGCGTCGTCGAGTTCGCGCAGTTCCTCCCGCGCCTCTCTCGACATCGATGCGATGGTGGCGCGCTCGAACGCGATGGTCGACCCCTCGGGATCGTGCTCGTCGTCGTCCGTGGTCCACCGGGACCCTTCGACGATGGCCTGGTGCTGTCGTGCGAGCGACACGATGCGGGCCTCGGTGAGCGCACGTTCCGCCGCGACCCGGCTGCGGGCGATCGCCCGAGCCGCGTGGTCGCGGTCGCTCGGGTCCGTGACGGGCTGATCCGGCTGTGTCATGACGACGTCCAGTATCCGCCCCGCGCCGACCGGAGTCGTACGGACCGTCGGAGATGGGCAACCGGACACCCCCCGCGCCCCGGTTGCCCACCTCGTCCGTGATCAGGCGAACATTCCCCGGTTCGCCGCCTCGCGTGCCTGCATGTCGGCGTTGCCCTGACCGACGGCACTGCCGACCGCCTCGAGAACCTGATTGAGCTCCAGGGCGGCCGAGTCCCACTGGCGCTGCTTGTCCTGGTACGACTCCGACGCCGTGCCTTCCCATTCCGCCACCAGCGGCGAGATGATCTGGCGCAGTTCGTCGAGCTTGCTGTTGAGAGTGGCCTGCTTCGCGTCGATCTGAGCAGTGACCTGGTCGATGGCACCGAACACGTATCTCATGGTGAACGTCCTTCCTGACGTGAGTGATGGGCAGATCAGATAATCGGCGGGTCAGAGGTTGAGCGAACCGCCCGCGGCGGTGACGGTGCGCGTGTTGTCGTCGTCGGCAGCGCCGTAGGCGGTCCCGCTCGACTTGATGGCGTCCCCGATCGAACCCAGCGCGAGTTGCAACTTGTTCGCGCTGCCGTCCCAGCTGGTCATGACGTTCTGGAACGCGATCGCCGCCGCGCCTTCCCAACTCCCTCCGACGGCCTGGACGTCGCCACGCAGCTGGTCCAGCAGCGCCTTGATCTCGAGCGTCAGCTGGTCCACCTTCCCTGCGGTGACGTGCATCGTCTCGACGGTGGTCTTCATCTGCGACATGGTCTCTCGATCCCCCCTCGGTGTGGTCCGGGCCGGTACCCGGAATTTCCCCTGCACCTCCTTCGACGCGACGACTCGGCGAACGGTTCCGTCTCCGCCACCGCGTCACCCGACGACGAGGGATGCGAGGACCGCGGTGCAGACCTCCGCCATCACGGGGTTCGCGGCCTCGGTGCTCTGACAGCCGAGACTCGTCTGCTCCCCCGGTGACACGATCACCGTCCACGCCACCGTCGAGCCGTCGGACGCCTTCTCGGTGTAGACGAGCGCGGGACGATCGGATACGTCCGACCGTCGATCGAGCCCGCCGAGTCGATCGGGTGCGGCGTCGACCCCGGCCGACAGGGTGGCCTGCACGTCGGGGAGTCCGACGCCCACACCGAGTTCGCGGACCACCAGCACCAGTCGCATGCCGGCGGGTGCGTCGGGACGGATCTCGACCCGCTCCGTACCCGGCTCGACATGCCACCCCACCGGCACGATCAGGTGTGTTCCGGCGATCGAGAAGTCGGTACCGGCGGGGGCGCTCGTCGTCGTCGCGGCGGCCGGCTCGGTGGTGGGCGCGGTGGGTCGAGTGGGCCCGGCCGGGACCATGGACGGTTCTGCGGCTCGTGGTCGCTCCGTCGCAGGCGCGGGCGACTGTCCGCTGGTCAGTGCCGCGACGCCGATGCTGACGCACACCACCGCGGTCGCCACCGCTGCCACCAGGACCGGCCGTCGGGTCGTGCGCCGACGGTCCACGGCCGCCGCGGCGGCTCGTTCGGCCAGCCACGCGCCCGTCCTACCGGGCGTGAGCTCGGCCGGTACGGACGTTGTGACGGGCGGAACCGGGAGGGGACTCGCGCCCGCGCTCGGGACCACGGCTGCCGCCATCTCCTCGTCGTCCACCGTCACCACCGTCAGATCGCTCATCTCGTCGAGTACGGCTCGCGGCAAGGTGTCATTCGTGCCGTGCACGACGAGTCGGCAGGCCGGCGCGGCAGCAAGAACTCCGTCCACCGCGGCACGGGTGCGCGACACCGTCAGCTCGTCGTCCCCTCCGATCGTGGGGTCGGTCAGAACACAGTCCACGACGTCGCTGCTGATGGCCGTACTCACCACGGTCGACACCGTGGTGCGGTGCGGTGTGCGGTCGAGAACCACTGTTCGGCAGCGTGATCCACCGCACGGGCAGGGCCGGGCCGACTGCGCCGCGTCCCGCGCGACGAGCGCCGACGACACGAGGAGGACGTCACGCGCGAGGGGGCGCGCGGCCGCGGTGAGGACGCTGCAGCGCACGGCTCCCCAGTGCGGTGGGTGCACCAGCACAAGGTCGTGGTCCCCACCGTGCACCCCCGCATCGCGCAGAGCGTCGGTGAACATCTCGGACACCGTCGTCGACACCTCGACCTCGTGTCCGTCGGCGAGAGTGACGACGCGGTCGTCGATGTGGCCGAGGACGTCCACGGACGCGGAACCGTCTGCGGGAGTTCTCGACAGCACCCCGAACCGTGAACACCACACCGCGTCCACGGTCGTGACGAGCCCGACGGGCGACGTCACCGCTCGTCCGGCGCGGTCTCGCACAGCGCGGTCTGCACCAGTGTCGCCGTTCCGCGCCCGACCAGCACACCGCGTCCGGGTGGGAGTTCGGACGGACGGACGGAGCCGAGCAGGACGCCCTCCTCTCGGCTCCCGCTCATCACCAGTCCCGGTGATGCCAGGTCCTTGAGTCTCGCGAGGACCGGTTCGTACAGTGCCCGAGCGGATCCGCCGCATCGACGTGCGACGACGAGATGCAGACCGACGTCCCGCGCCTGCGACAGCAGTTCCAGCAACTCGGTCAGCGGGTTTCCGTGCGGCGTGACGACGAGGTCGTAGTCGTCGACGACCACGACGATCTCGGGACCGGTCCACCAGGATCTCGCAGCGAGTTCGCGACGAGTGGTGTCCGGTCCCGGACGGCGGGCACGAAGGTAGGTCGCGAGTTCGGCGACCATCGTCGTGGCCTGCTCGGCCGTGGACGCGTGACCGGCGAGCCGATCGGACGGGATGTCGCCCAGCAGGGTTCGTCGGTAGTCGACGGCGAGGATTCTCAGTGACGTGGCGTCGTTGGCCTGCGCGAGCGAACGGCAGATCGATCGCAGCAGACTGGTCTTCCCGCAGCCCGAGTCGCCGAGGACGAGAAGGTGCGGATGCTCGGCCAGATCCAGAACGACCGGCGCGAGATCGTTCTCGTCGACACCCACCGGCACGGTGGCGACGAATGTCCCCGAGGCGGACGGTGGCCACCACGCCGACACGGACGACAGAAGGTCGTCGCGCTCGAGTCGACGCGGCAACAGTCGCACCGGGGGCGTCGGTGCGTCACCCCGCCACCGGTGGACCGACTCGGCGATCGCGCGGTCGGTCCCGTGTCCGAGATCGTCCGTGTCGGCGATGCCGTCGACACGCGGGAGCGCGACGAGCAGATGCAACCCGTCCGGGGTGATGCCTCGACCGGGCCGACGCGTCGGGACGTGCATCGCCCGTGCTCGGCCGATGTCCGAGTCCGACGGATCACCCATGCGCAGTTCGACTCTCGTGGTGACGGCATCCTTCACCGCGGGACGGAGCTCGGCCCACCGACTCGCGGCGAGGACGACGTGCACCCCGTAGGAGAGTCCGCTCGACACCAGCTGATGCAGGGACGGTTCGAGGGCCTCGAACTCGGCTCGGATCGTGCTCCACCCGTCGACGACCAGAACGATGTCCGGCACCGGCGGTGCACTGTCTCCACCCGACTCTCGCCTGCGCCGCGCGTCGGCCATCGACCGGATCTCGCCGGTGCGGAACAACTCCTCGCGGCGTCGAACGGTTCCGACCACGTCGGCGACGATGCGTCGCACGGCGTCCGCCTCCGAGCGGACCGCGACGGATCCGACGTGAGGAAGGCCTACCAGCCGTCCGACGGATCCACCGCCGAAGTCCAGGACGTGGAACTGCACGTGGTGCGGGGAGTACCGCAGAGCCAGATCGAGGACGAGCGTGCAGAGCGCGGTGGACTTGCCGGACTGCGGTCCCCCGACGATCGCGACGTGCCCGGACGCACCGGTGAGGTCGAGTTCGAGTGCATCGCGTCGCTGGTCGTACGGCCGGTCGACCAGTGCGACCACGGCGCGCAGTGACCCCGCCGCGTCGGGCCGGTCACCGCCGAGCGCCGTGTCCGGTGACACCGAGTCGAGTGTGACGGGCCGGTCCAACGGCGGTAGCCACACCCGGTGCGCGGGACGCCCGTGACCGCGCACTCGCGCGACGACGGCGGAGAGGACGGTGCCGCCGTCCGACGACTCGGACGGAGACGGCGGTTCGACCGCCGGTTCGAGGGCGGTCTCGTCGAGCAGCGGCACCGGCGCCGCCGTGAAGAGACGGGGCCCGGTCGAGCCTGCGCCGACCGAGAGCGCTGCGGGCTCGTCGCTCCGCAGACGGGGACCCGAGACGTACATCGCGGTGAAGCGCACCAGCTCGCTGGAGTCCGTTCTGAGGAACCCCACTCCCGGACCCCCGGTCACGTGATGCGCGTCGGCGACACCCAGAACCGATCGAGATTCGGAGGCCGAGAACGTCTTCAGACCGATGCGGTAGGAGAGATGACTGTCGAGTCCGCGCAACCGACCCTCGTCGAGCCGCTGGCTCGCCAGCAACAGATGGATGTGCAGCGAGCGCCCGAGTCGCCCGATCGCGACGAAGAGCTCGGCGAACTCCGGGAACCGGGTGAGCAGTTCGGAGAACTCGTCGACGACGACAAAGAGCGCCGGTAGAGGCTCGAGTGCGGCACCACCCTCGCGCGCACGGGTGTAGTCGGAGACGTTCGCGTAATTGCCGGCGGCCCTGAGCAGTTCCTGCCGTCGAGTCATCTCGCCCGCGAGCGCGTCGCGCATCCGCTCGACCATCTGCGCTTCCTCGGACAGATTGGTGATGACGGCCGCGACGTGAGGCGCCGATTCCAGTCCGAGAAACGTGGCCCCACCCTTGAAGTCGACGAGGACGAGATTCAGGACGTCGGGCGGGTGCGTCGCGACGAGTCCGAGCACCAGCGTCCGCAACAGTTCCGACTTTCCCGATCCCGTGGCGCCGATACAGAGTCCGTGCGGTCCCATACCCCCCTCGGCGGCCTCCTTCAGGTCGAGCTCGACGACGCGACCGTCGTCGTCGAGTCCGAACGGGACGCGCAGTCGCGACCGCCCGGAACGGGAGGACCAGGCGACGCCGGGATCGAGACTGTCGGGAGACGTCATGCCGGGCAGGTGTTCCCATGCTCGGACGCGCGGGCCACCCTCCGCCCGCACGACGGTGTCGCCCGTCCGGAATCGAGCGAGTCCTCGCGCCACGACGGCGGCGGTGACCACGTCCACACCGTCCGCGGCACCGAACATCTCGACTCCGGCCGCGCTCCGTGCGCCGAGCGCAGGCCTGTCCGCGCCGTCGCCGACGACCAGGACGAGTGTGCGATCCGCGGTGCCGTCCCGGCCCGCACCGGACACGGTCAGGACCGTCACGTCCCCGCCCCTCGTCACGGTCTCCCATGTCTCGGCATCCTCGACACCGTCCTCGGCACCGCGATCCACGACCACGATGCGATGGGGCCGCGCACCGGTCGACGAGTCTGCCGCCGGGACGGCGAGGTCCCGCGCTGCCTCCGCCGGCGATCCGAAGGTCAACCGCCGTCGCCCGCCACCGTCCGACGCGGTCTCGTCCCCGTGGTGCGGCAACCACTTCGTCCAGTCCCACGTCCCCGCGGTGCGGTCGTCCACGACGACCACCACACTGATGTCGTCCGGACTGTGAAAAATGCATGCCTGCAACACCATCGAGCGCACGAGCGCTCTCGCCGCCTCGACGGGGCCGTCGACACCGATCACGGAGAACGCGCGCAACGAGACCGCGGTGGGAAGGTCCGACACGATGGCATGGGTCCGGACGAACGAGCGCAGGAGGGCGGCCGACACCGGCTCGAGACCCTCGGGCGGACCCGTGTCCGGTGTGACGAGGCGAGTGGCGAGTCGTTGGTCGCCCACGCCGACCCGCAGATGGACGAAGTCGTCGTCTGTCGACCGCCTCTCCCACATGCGTGAGGTTCCGGCGAACGAGGACAGCGTCGACGGATCAGGATGGGAGAAGGCCAGTGCCTCGTGCTGCGCCGACGCCGTCGACCGGACTCGCTCGCGCATCGCACCGAGGTACGTCAGATAGTCCTTGCGCGATTCGTCGAGTTCGGCCGTCCGTGGCCCGCCGCCGCGGCCCCCACCGGCGAACATCCCCAGCATGGACACCACCATCATGGCCGGGAACAGCAGCGTCATCGGGTTGGCGGCCGCGCCCGACGTGATCATGAGGGCCACCATGCCGACCATCGCGACCACCATGACCAGAGGCAGCATCTTCAGGAGCGGGTTCCCCGGGACCACCCGCGGAATCTCCGGTGGCGGCTCCATCTCGACGGTGCCGCCCGGCACCCGCGGCGCGTCCTCGCGCGGCGGTCGACCATGGACCACCCGCGTGTCCACCGCCGTCGCGTACTCGCCCTCACGTCCGACCACCACGTCCACCCCCCCCAGTGGCTCGCCGCCCCGTTCGGCGAGTCGGGTCAGACCGTAGCGCCGGACGCCGACGACCGGGAGGGAAGACGACGAGGGTTGTGGACGAACCCTCGTGCCTGTGCATATCGCGAGGCGATGTCACCGAACTGACCTATAGTGCTCGCACGACCCGCGGTGCGACCGCGGGAAGAGAGTTCGGGGGGACTTTCGATGACCATCGCGCCGACCGCTGCGCCGCTGTCCACGACGCGCGCATCCGCGGTACGCCGGATCGAGCCGGCCGTGCTGCGCATCACCGTGATCACGGGGGACGTCGAGGTGGACGTCTCGGTTCCCGGCGGAGTCGCCGTCGCCGCGACGGTGCCCGCTCTGACGGCGCTGATCGACGAGCGCGCGGACTCGGATCGTTCGCCGGGCCCACGGTCGCTCTCGACGATGGTGGGAGTGCCGCTCGACGCGCGTCTCTCGTTGCTGGACAACGGTGTTCGGGACGGCGACGTGCTGGTTCTCCACCGCGGACGAGAGTCCTCCCCGCCGGTCTTCGACGATCTGACGGAGGCGGTGGCCGTTCTCTGCAACGGCCACTCGTGGACCCGGTCCGACTCGGTCGTCGCAGCCACCGTCGTGTCGACGGCGGCACTGGCGACCGCGGGATGGACCGCGACGAGAACGAGCGGAGTCCCTGCGGCAGCGAGTCTCGCCGTCCTCGCGCTGCTCACCGTCGTGGCCGCGTGTGTGTGCACCGCGGCGCGCGTCCCCGCGGCCCTGAGCTTCGGTCTCAGGTCGACCGGGTGTCTCCTCGCGTTCGCCGCGGGCACGATGCTCGTTCCCGGCCAGGATGCCGCGGCCGACGCAGTGCTCGGATTCGCGCTGAGCGCGGCGGCGTCCGTCGTCACCTCGATGGTCGCCGGCCGCGAGGGACGCGCCACGTTCACCGCGGTGTCGACCGTGAGCCTCGTGGGCGCCGTCGCCGCTGCTGTCGAGGCGCTGAGTGACGTGCCCACCGTGACGATCGCGGCGGTCACCGCCGGCGTGTGCACCCTGGCGCTCACCCGCGCCCCGCGACTGTCGGCCGCACGAGCCGGAATACGCCTTCCCCCGGTACCACTCGCCGATGCCGGCGCTCGTCTCGACCACCCGGGACACGAGGGACCGCCGACGCGGCCGTCGGAAGCCGCCCTCGTCGCCGCACACGAGTCCGCTCTCGCCGACGTCGACGTCGTCGCGGAACGTGCTCGCACAGCTCAGCAGTACCTGACCGGCTACACGACGGGGTTGTCCCTGCTCGCCTCGATGGGGGCGATCGTCGTGGCCACGCACGACATCGCCGCGACCGTCGATCCGGGCAGACTCGCTGCCGCTGCCGCGATCGCCTCCGTCCTGTGCTGCCGGGGCCGCGTGGGTGTCGATCGTCTGCGCTGCGCCGTCGCTGTCACCGCGGGTGTCGCGGTCGTCCTCGTCGTCCTCGCAGTCGGTGCGTCCACACGTGCCGACCTGTGGCCGTGGTGGGCCGGGGCTGCGGTGGCGGTCGGCGTCCTCGCGATCCTGATCGGTGTCGTCGCGCCGGGTCGGCGATTCTCCCCCGTCGCGCGCCGGGCGGCCGAACTGGCCGAACTGGCCGTCGTGGTCTCGATCGTTCCTCTCGTCTGTCTCGTCGTCGGGGCCTACTCGGCAGCGCGCGGCCTGTGACGGCTCAGCGACGAGCAGGGGTGACCGCATGTCTCGTCGCAGCAATGGTCGTTCTGGCCCTGCCCACGACGGGTACGGCAGCCGCGGACACACCGTTGATCGATCCCGGACTGCTCCCCGAGCCGGCTGCCGCGGCCCCGTCCGAACCGACCGAGCAGCGCACCCGGTGCGCGGCCGTCTCCGAGGCGCCCGTGACGGCGGTGGTACCCGCGGCTCAGAGGACGCTCCGGTTCTCGGACGTGTGGGGCCTCACCCGAGGCGCAGGTCAGATCATCGCCGTCATCGACACCGGGGTCGCACCACATCCGCTCCTCCCGACTCTGCGCGCCGGCGGCGACTACGTCTCGACGGGCGACGGGCTCGAGGACTGCGATGCACACGGCACCGTCGTCGCCGGACTCATCGCTGCTCGGCCGGTCCCGGGATCCGGCTTCGCCGGCGGAGCGCCGGACGCCACGATCCTCTCGATTCGTCAGTCCAGTGCAGCCTTCGCCGCGACGTCCTCGGAGCGGGAGGCCGACGAGAACGGTTCCACCTCGGCGGGGTACGGCGACGTCGAGTCGATGGCCGCGGCGATCCGCACCGCTGTCGACGCGGGCGCGGACGTCGTCAACATCTCGGAGGTCGCCTGTGCGAGCGCTGGATCGTCGATGGGCGACGGCGCACTGGGAGCCGCCGTGCGGTACGCCGCGGTGGACAGGGATGCCGTGATCGTCACAGCTGCGGGGAATCTGGACGGCCGTCGGTGCCGGACGCAGAACGACCTCATCCGCGGCATCGACGGACGAGACACGGCGTTGCCGGTGACTCTCGCGTCGCCGGCGTGGTTCGACGAGTACGTCCTCACCGTGGGGTCGCTGGACCCGGACGGGCGGCCGTCGTCGTTCAGCTTGAACGGGCCGTGGGTCGACGTCGCGGCTCCGGGTACCGAGGTCACGTCCCTCGGTGCCACGGGTACCGGTCTGGCCGACGGCACCCTCGACGACGAGGGGCGCCGAACAGCCTTCACGGGAACGAGTTTCGCCACACCGTTCGTCTCCGCGACGGCCGCCCTGGTGCGGGCGCGTCATCCGGAGCTGTCCGCGGCAGATGTCATCGACCGCATCGTGACGACGGCGCACTCACCGGCAGGTGACTGGGACTCGGCTGTCGGCCACGGCAGTCTGGATCCGGTGGCGGCGGTGACGGGCAGCGCGGTCGCACGGGGTGAGGACGCGTCCGTGCGACTGCCCCCGCGCACGACACCGCCGGTCACCGACCGTCGCGACGCACTACTCGCCCTGGCGTCCTCCGTCGGGATCCTGCTGCTCGTGTCCGGCGCACTGGCGGTACGCGCGGTGGTCCGGCGTCAGGACCCGTCGTGACCCACACGGGCCGCATCGACGGTCAGCGCCGGACCGGGCGGCAGCAGTCCCACGACGGGCCACGGCGCCGGTGCCGGATCGCCGAGTCCGAGTGCCTCCGCGTCCTGCGTGAACGGGACGCCGAAGCGGGCTCCCGTGTCGGCGACGTAGAAGGCGGAATCGCGGCGCGGGTCGTCGGCGGCCTGCCCGGTGGTGGCGACGTACAGCCCGGGCCCCGGTGCCACGAAGAAGGTGTCCAGCCCATCCCCTGCACCGTCCGCCCCGGCCAGCGCCACGGCGCGCGAGTCGGCAGTCGCACCGATCGTCATCCTCGTCTGCGCCCCGCGCCCCGTCGACTCGTCCGGCCCGACCCACTCCACGCAGGTGGCGTCGCCGCCCGTCACGATGATCGGTGGTCGCTCCGGAAACGTGTCGACCGCCAGAGGTGCAGCGGTTCTCGGAGCCCGGGCGATCACATCGGGCGGGACGGCGTCGACACCCACCCGGCCGGCCGAATCGGAGAAGCGCAGCAACTGCGCGGTGGCCGCTCCGATCGCCTGCACGCCGTCCTGCAGAACGACGTAGTGCTCGCTGCGATCCCCGAGATCGACCGTCACCACGGATCCGACGGGCCGACCCCCGATCGGGTACGGGGCAGCAGCGCCCGACCCGATCACCGTGGGGGTCACGATCTCCGGCGCTTCGGGCACCGCGTCGAAGAGCCCCGCCGACACCGGAGTGGGTACCGCGTCCTCCAGGCCGAGGGCTCGGGTCACGGCGGTGTTCTGCAGGTCCACCCGCGCGCGCACCTGTCCGTGCACCAGGTAGTCGACGCCGTCCCGACGCCACACCAGCGCGTCGTCGGGGTCGAGTGCGCGACGCGGTGCGACGGACTGCGTCCCCACCGGTTCGACGGTCACATCGGTCGTGCCGTTGTCCGACTCCTCGCACACGGACCAGACCATCGCACCGGTCGTGACCGGAAGCGCCTGCGGCGCACCGCCGATACCGATCGCGGCGCCTCGGGCGCGTCGAGCGATCTCGTCCGGACCGACCGCGGTGGGCTCGTCCGGCCGACCGGCGAACAACCGGGCGGACGCCAGATCGGACGCGGGGTGGAGCGTGTCGTCCTCGACGACGTACAGAGCGCCACTCTCGTCGTCCAGCACGATCACGGCATCACCGATACGTGCGGCCGGTCGGACGAAGGCGAGTGCGGCGCAACCGGCGAGGATCAGGACCGCCACGACGACGCCGACCGCGGAGGCCCGCGCCGTCGATCGCAGCGGTTCGTGCCGCATCGACGTGTCGCCCAGGACCAGTGCGTGATCGAGCCGTCTCACAGAGAACCGATGCGCACCGATCTGCCATCGCGTGGTCGGTGTTCCTGCCATCGATATCCCCTGCCCTCGGTGCCGCGGCGACGCGGCCCGGCCCCCCGCCGGACACGCCGGACCCGATGGAGGGGTCCCGCGTGAGGGCACAGTACATCGACCGCAGAGAAGGAGCCATAGTGTCCGAGACTCGCCCGGGGATGACGGCCGCACGCGACGTCGTGGTGTCGCAGGCAGTGGCGCTCGGCGTGGCCGTCGCGCTCACGACGTCGGGAGTGCCTGCACGATGGGCGGTCACGGCCGCAGTGGTCGTCGTGATCGGACTCTGCCTCCCCCGGGACGGGCGTCCTGTTGTGGGTCACCTCTCGGCGTGGCCACGGCTTCTCGCGCATCGACCGGTACCCGCGCGCACGGTGCTGTCGTTCGATCGTCCCGGCGGTCCGATCGGTGTGGTGTGGAACGGATCCGACCTGACGATCGTCGCGGAACTCCACGTCGAACCGGCTGCGGCCGGATGGTCGACGGTCGGCTCACGCGGTGCGACACCCGACGCCGTGGTGCCGCTCCGCGACCTCGTCGACCGACTGTCGCAGGGCACGGACACGCCCACCGACCTGGGCGTCACCTCCGTCGGCACGCGTCCGGCACGGGGTCGCCGCGCCGCGGACTGCTACCTGTCCATGGCCGGACCGCTCGCGTCGGTGGCGCGGCGGCGAACCTTCCTCTCCCTCTCGACCGACGTCCACGAGGGTGAGACGGCCGCGGGGCGTCGGGGCGGAACTGCTGCGGGGTCGGTGCAGATGCTCGCCACGACCATGGCCCGACTGCAGCACGTCCTGCGCACCCACGGTCTCGTGGGCAGCCTTCTCACCGCCGATCAGATCCGTGCGGCGGATCTTCTGGTGACGAGTGGGGTTCCCCTGCGTCACGTCCGTCCGCAGTGGCGCTTCGCCCGGCTCGGCGGATCGACCTGGTGCTCACGGCGGCTCGCACCGTCCGCCTGGACCGCGGCGGCGATCGACTCGATCGGCGATCACGACGCGGACGTCACGAGTCTCGCCGTCCGGGCGGCTCTCTCGACCACCACCGAAGCGACGGCGACGGCCACCTACGGCTATCTGTCGGCCGAATCGCCGCAGCGCCGATCGATCCGGGTCGCGGGATCCAGCACGCTCGACGGCCTGCATCGACAGGGCCTGGAGGACGTCCTCGCGTCGACCGCCCGGCCGGCGACGCCCACGCACCCCGTCGAGGGAGCGCAGTGGAACACCCTCGTGCTGCCGGTCGCGGGATGCGGTCAGGTCGTCGGTGTCGACTCCGACGGAACCACGGTCACCGCACGTGTGTTCGGGAAGGACGTCGACACCGTCGACGTCCACGGCGAGCTGTACGTGGTCCACCAGATCGTCTTCCGCGCCGTGGCCGTCGGTGCGGTGGTCCTGGTGATGACCGACCGACCCCATGCGTGGCGCCATCTCGCCGTCGCGGTCGCGGATTCGGGCACCCTCTCGGTGGTGACTCCCGTGTCGGATGTCGAGTCCGGCACCGCGGTGGATCTGGTGGTCGCCGATCATGCCGGAGACAGACCGACTCCGGTACCGGGAACGGTGCTGCGGGTGAACCCTGCCTCGTCGACCGGCGGGACCGACATCGTCATCGACCAGTCCCCGGACGTCACCGACGAGGTGTCCCTGACGATGGCGTCGCGGAGCATCACCCTGCGCCTCGTCACCACCGCGGCCGAGACCGAGGCCATCGGTCGACCGCGGGGTCTCCCACGACCGGGCTCAGCCGCGCGGGTAGGGCTGCCCGGCGCGCTCTGACCACCACAGCAACTGATCGATCATCCGCTGTGCGCCATCGATCGCGGCACCGTCGGACGTCTCGCCGTGCGCGTCGAACGCCTTCTTCACTCGGGGGAACAGCACGGCGTCGCGCACGGATGCCATGTGCAGCTCCGCGACCACCAGACGCAGCTGCTCCACGGCTCGCACTCCCCCGGCCGTGCCGCCGTAGGAGACGAAACCCACCGGCTTGCCACGCCATTCGAGCTTCACCGAGTCCAGTGCCAATTTCAGCGATGCCGGGCAACCGTGGTTGTACTCGGGAGTGACGAGCACGAAGGCATCGCAGCCGTCCAGCCAGCGGGTCAGCTCGTCGACACCGGGGCCACCCGAGAGATCCATCGGCAGAACGACATCCGCGAGGTCGAGTACCCGGACCTCGAATCGCCCGTCCGCCGAGGCGCGGCGCACGAACCACTGAGCCACTGTGGGGCCGACACGCCCCGTCCGGACCGAGCCGATGATCACGCCGAGAACAGGAGCCATGCCTGAAGAGGCTAGCCGCAGCAGGCACCGGGCAACGATCGCGTGGCCCGGGTCGTGCGACTGCGATCGGCCAGCTCCGCTTCGACCGGGTAGTCGACACGCACCAGCGACAGGCCGTGCGCCGGGGCCACGGTGATCGAACTCGACCTCGCACCCGCCCCCAGCAGGCCGCGTACCCACGTGAGGTCACGGCGTCCTTCGCCCACAGCCAGCATCGCCCCGACCAGGGAACGCACCATCGACCAGCAGAACGCGTCCGCGCTCACGTGCGCGGTGAGATCGTCTCCGTCCCGTACCCAGTCGAAGCGCTGCAGCTCCCGCACGGTGGTGGCACCGTCACGGCGCTTGCAGAAGGCGACGAAATCGTGGAGGCCGACGAGGGTCGACGATGCCTCCTGCATCGCCGCCACGTCGAGTGTGCGGGTCCACGGCACCACGAAACCCGCTCGGAGGGGCGGAGTTCCGTAGGGCGCGGTGGACAATCGATACTCGTAGTGCCGCCGCAGTGCGGAGAACCGGGCGTCGAAATCGTCGGACACGAACGTCACACGCAGGACGCGGACGTCCGTCGGCAGGAAACGCGCGAGTCGCCGCACCAGCAACGACGGGTCGGGTGCGCGGTCGGGATCGCGAGGATCGATGCGGGCCAACGCGGTTCGCGGCACGTCGACGTGGGCGACCTGGCCCTCGGCGTGCACGCCGGCATCCGTCCGCCCGGCCACGGTGAGCTCGAGTGGGGTACCGAAGATGGCAGACAGTCGCTGCTCGAGCACACCGCACACGGTCCGTTGGTCGCGTTGTCTGGCCCAGCCGGCGAAGTTCGTTCCGTCGTAGCCGACGTCGAGACGCAAACGGGCGAGCCCGCCACCCCCGGAAGGGGTGACGGGCTCGCCCAGAGAGTCCGAGGACACTCTTACTTCTTGTCTGCCTCATCGGCGTTGGCCGCGTGAGCGTCCTCTGCCTCGACACCCTCGATGACGGCGTCTGCATTCTCGACCTGAGCGTCGGTTGCCTCGGCCTCGACGGCCTCGACGACGTTCTGATCGGATGCAGCCTCGTCAGCGGCGGTCTCGTCGTTCGTGGCGGCAGGCGCGGCCTGCGATGCCTGGACACGACGAGCACGGTCCGCCTCGTTGGACACCGTCTGCTCGCGAACGAGCTCGATGATGGCCTGAGGAGCGTTGTCACCCTTGCGGGGGACGGTCTTGATGATGCGGGTGTAGCCGCCTGCGCGCTCGGCGAAGTGCGGGCCGATCTCTGCGAACAGAGTGTGAACGACGTCCTTGTTGCGGATGTCCTTCATGACCTCACGACGGTGAGCCAGCGAGCCGGCCTTCGCGTGCGTGATGATCTTCTCGGCGTAGGGGCGGAGGCGCTTGGCCTTCGACTCCGTGGTGGTGATCCGTCCGTGCTCGAACAACGCCGTGGCCAGGTTGGCGAGAATCGCCTTCTGGTGCGACGCCGATCCGCCGAGACGGCGACCCTTGGTGGGCTTGGGCATGTCAATCTCTCCTGATCAAGAGCTCGGGACGCGAGTGCGTCAGAGCTGTTCGGTCTCGGCGTAGTCCTGCTCGGCGCCGTCGGCATCGCTCACGGCGGTGTCGGTGTCGCTCCAGGTACCGGTGGCGGCGTCGTATCCGGCGACAGTGCTCGGATCGAACGTCGCGGGGCTGTCCTTGAGCGAGAGGCCGAGCGAGTGCAGCTTGACCTTGACCTCGTCGATGGACTTCTGTCCGAAGTTACGGATGTCCAGCAGATCCGACTCGGTACGGCCGACCAGCTCGCCGACGGTGTGAACACCCTCGCGCTTGAGGCAGTTGTAGGACCGGACGGTGAGGTCCAGATCCTCGATCGGCAGACCGAAGGATGCGATGTGATCGGCCTCGGCGGGCGAGGGTCCGATCTCGATGCCTTCTGCTTCGACGTTGAGCTCACGGGCAAGCCCGAACAGCTCGACCAGGGTCTTGCCCGCCGAGGCGAGCGCGTCCCGCGCGGTGATGGAGTTCTTGGTCTCCACGTCGAGAACGAGCCGATCGAAGTCGGTGCGCTGCTCGACGCGGGTGGCCTCCACCTTGTAGGTCACCTTCAGCACGGGCGAGTAGATCGAGTCGACCGGGATACGGCCGATCTCGGCGCCCGACGCCTTGTTCTGAACAGCCGGAACGTATCCGCGGCCACGCTCGACGACGAGCTCGATCTCGAGCTTGCCCTTGTCGTTCAGGGTCGCGATGTGCAGATCCGGGTTGTTCACGGTGACGCCGGCCGGAGGAACGATGTCGCCTGCAGTGACAGTGCCGGGGCCCTGCTTGCGGACGTACATGGTGACCGGCTCGTCCTCTTCCGAGGACACGACGAGACCCTTGAGGTTCAGGATGATGTCGGTGACATCCTCCTTCACGCCGGGGACTGTGGTGAATTCGTGCAGAACGCCGTCGATACGGATGCTGGTGACAGCAGCGCCGGGGATCGACGAGAGAAGCGTGCGGCGAAGCGAGTTGCCGAGGGTGTACCCGAAGCCAGGCTCGAGGGGCTCGATGACGAACTTCGAGCGGTTGTCAGCGATGACCTCTTCGGTCAGCGTGGGTCGCTGAGAAATGAGCATTGATGTCCTCCTGGGAAGAGCGTCCGCTATTTGACGCTCGTGGTGGGGCGGTCAACGCCCCGTGCGCCTCGCGTGTTCCCGCAGGGGGAGGTCACGTGAGGCGCACGGGCCGATGGCCTACTTCGAGTAGTACTCGACGATGAGCTGCTCGGTCAGCGGGATGTCGATCTGCGAACGCTCCGGCTCCTGGTGGACCAGGATGCGGAGACGGTTCGGAACGACCTGCAGCCAACCGGCAACGGGACGATCGCCGTAGGTCTCGCGGGCGATCTGGAAAGGCAGCGTGCTCAGCGACTTCTCTCGAACGTCGATGATGTCGTACTGCGAGACGCGGTAGCTGGGGATGTCGACCTTCTTGTTGTTGACCAAGAAGTGGCCGTGCGTGACCAGCTGGCGTGCCTGACGACGCGTGCGAGCGAGGCCCGCACGGTAGACGACGTTGTCGAGACGCGTCTCGAGGATGCGGAGCAGGTTCTCACCCGTCTTGCCCTTGAGGCGGTTCGCTTCCTTGTAGTACAGCGAGAACTGCTTCTCCATGACGCCGTAGGTGAAGCGTGCCTTCTGCTTCTCCTGCAGCTGGAGCAGGTACTCGCTCTCCTTGATACGCGCGCGGCCGTGCTGGCCGGGCGGGTACGGGCGACGCTCGAAGGCCTGGTCGCCTCCGACGAGGTCGACGCGCAGTCGACGCGACTTGCGGGTGATGGGTCCGGTATAACGAGCCATGTTCTGTTACTTCCTTCCCGCTAGACGCGACGGCGCTTGGGCGGACGGCAGCCGTTGTGCGGCTGGGGGGTGACATCGGAGATGGTGCCGACCTCGAGGCCTGCCGCCTGGAGCGAACGGATCGCGGTCTCGCGGCCGGAGCCGGGACCCTTCACGAAGACGTCGACCTTCTTGACGCCGTGCTCCTGCGCCTTGCGCGCGGCACTCTCGGCAGCGAGCTGAGCGGCGAACGGAGTCGACTTGCGCGAGCCCTTGAAGCCCACGTGGCCCGAGGACGCCCACGAGATGACGTTGCCCGACGGGTCGGTGATCGACACGATCGTGTTGTTGAACGTGCTCTTGATGTGAGCGCTGCCGTGCGGGACGTTCTTCTTGTCCCTGCGGCG
Source organism: Rhodococcus sp. BP-241 (assembly GCF_019836145.1). NCBI lineage: Bacteria > Bacillati > Actinomycetota > Actinomycetes > Mycobacteriales > Nocardiaceae > Rhodococcus > Rhodococcus sp. BP-241. Next base: position 167,877 of record NZ_JABUEI010000003.1, read on the forward strand.
CGTCTTCTGGGTCTTCTTCGGACCGGAGGTGCGTGACTTCGGGGGCATTACTTCGCCTTCTTCTTGCCGGCAATGGTGCGCTTCGGTCCCTTACGGGTGCGCGCATTGGTCTTCGTGCGCTGTCCACGGACGGGCAGACCACGACGGTGGCGAAGGCCCTGGTAGCAGCCGATCTCGATCTTGCGACGGATGTCGGCCTGTACCTCGCGGCGCAGGTCGCCCTCGACCTTGAGCGACTCCTCGATGTACTCGCGGAGCTTGGTCAGGTCCTCGTCGGTGAGGTCCTTGCTCCGGAGATCGGGGCTGACGCCCGTGGCGGAGAGAATCTCCTGCGAACGGGTACGGCCGATGCCGTAGATGTAGGTGAGTGCGATCTCCATGCGCTTCTCGCGCGGAAGATCCACACCGGCTAGACGTGCCATGTGGCGTTTTCCTTCATTCGTGCGGAGGTCTGCTCCCAGTCCGTCCCCATACATGTGGTGCTCGGGGCCCCGGCCTCCGCGGCCGGGGGTGTACTACCCGCGTGTGGGCAGCTGGTGCTGGGAGGTCTTCTTCTGGCATGTGGAGCCAAGTAGATCTTCGAGAGGGGGGTTGATCAGCCCTGACGCTGCTTGTGGCGCAGGTTGTCGCAGATCACCATGACCCGGCCGTTACGGCGGATCACTTTGCACTTCTCGCAGATCGGCTTGACGCTCGGCTTGACCTTCACGTCTGTTCGATCTCCTGGTCGCGTCCGAGGATCACGCGCGAACGCGTCGAACCTCGGACATGGTTGATCCCCGGCTCGCGAGGAACCGGGGACTCTTGACTACTTGTAGCGGTAGACGATCCGCCCGCGTGTCAGGTCGTAGGGAGACAGCTCGACCACGACGCGATCCTCGGGGAGGATGCGGATGTAGTGCTGCCGCATCTTGCCGCTGATGTGAGCGAGCACCTTGTGACCGTTCTCCAGCTCGATGCGAAACATCGCATTGGGCAGGGGTTCGACTACTCGGCCCTCGACCTCGATTGCGCCGTCCTTCTTTGCCATATCCTCCGCGATCCTGGTTTGCACACCTGATTGACGTCTCGTAACCACACTTCGTGCAGGCACGCGTGAACGCACCGACGTTCCATGTTACCGGGTCGGAGCGAGCAGGCCAAACCAGCCGTCCACAGGCGCGGAGCACCCTCAGCCCGAATGGCCCCGATAGGTGCCGAAGGACCAGTGCACTCCCTCGGGATCGAGGCAGGTGAAACCCTGGCCGCCGTAGTCCTCGTCGCGCAGGGGTTCCACGATACGGGCGCCGGCCTCGCGCGCGCGATCGTGCAGTCGCGTCAGTTCGTCCTGTCCCACGGCAACGTAGACGGCGCCGACTCCGGGCGGCAGGCCCGCGATGGTGCTGTCCGGTCGCGCCGAGCCGAGCATGACGGCTCCGCCGCCGGGGCGGACGAGCTCGGCGTGGTCGACGCGCTCCCCCTCGCCGTACACGGCGGCCTCGGTGAAGCCGAGGACGTCGACGATAAAGGCGATCGCGGCACGCGCGTCGTCGTAGCGGAGTGCGGGCCAGACGACGGTCGGGGTGGTCTCGGTGTGCTGTGTCTCGGTCATGCCGTCGATCCTGTCGCCGCGGAGGTGCGCTCGTCTTGTACGGATGCGAACACCTCGTTCGCACGCCACACCGAGGGCGCCGATCCCGCCAGCGCGCGCCAGTCCCGTGCCATGTGTGCCTGGTCGAAGTAGCCGCAGACCGACGCCACCTCGGCGAGCCGGGGCGGTTAGGCCACCCGCAGCATCGCGTGCGCTCGGGCGAACCGCCCCAGCCGGACCGCGTCCCGCGGCGTGACGGCGTACTCGGAGGCGAACGCGGTCTCGAGGCGTCGACGGCTCCATCCGACCTCCGCGGCGACCTGCTCCACCGACATCGCGGTGGGACCGGTGGTCCGCGCCCACGCCCGCTCCAGCCGGGCATCCGGTTGCGGGGCCCGGCCCAGTCGCGCGCACAGCGTGCGGTCCAGCAGCGCGAATGCCTCACGCCATCCGGTCGCTGCGTGCACGCCGTCGAGAAGCCGAGCGGCATCGCGCCCGAGCAGGTCCTCCAACGGCACGATGTACTGGCGCAACTCGGCGGGCGGGACGTGGAGCAGCGCGCTGCACCCCGCCGGCGTCACCGTGATCTGGACACCGTGCTGCTCGCCGTCGTGCTCGATCACGACGGGTTCGGTCCCCAGACCCGACGCGAGGGCACCGAACTCCCCCGGCCGCTGATCCGCCATCGCGGTGCGGGAGATCGTGAGCGGTAGCCCGATCGGCAGAATGATCGTCAGGTCGACGGACGGCATGCCGACGTGCGAGCCCGGCGCGAAGCCGGAGAGGCGGTACCCCTCGTAGCGACGCACGAGGCCGCGGAGTGGCCGCGACGGCACCGCGGTCGCGCCGTCCGACACGGCTGTCATGGGCACACGGTAGAACGGTACGAGCGAGGCCGCACGGCATTCGTGCACACGCTGCGGACGAGGAGGACCGATCGATGGCCGAGGATCCAGGACGCGTCGAGAAGGCGTTGGTGTCGATCCTCGACAACGGGAGCCGACTGCAGGGCCCCGCCGTCGAGAAGTACGTCTGGCGAATTCGCCGCGCGCATCCCACCGAGCCGCCGGCGCAGATCATCGGTCGCCTGGAGAAGACGTTCCTGAACGCCGTGACGGGAAGCGGCGGGGCTGCCGGGGCCACCGCCGCGGTGCCCGGCATCGGCACCGTCGCGTCGGTCGCTGCCGTCGGCACCGAGACAGCCTTCTTCGTCGAGGCCTCCGCACTGCTCACCCTGTCGGTGGCCGCTGTCCACGGCATCGCCGTGCACGACCACGAACAGCGGCGTGCGCTGGTGCTGGCGGTCGCTCTCGGTGAGTCCGGCCGGGAGATCGTCGGCAGGACACTGGGCCGCGGCAACGTGGGCCGCGTGCTCACCGCCGGGATCCCCGGCGCAAACCTCGGCAGTCTGAACAAGCGGCTCGTCCGCAAGTTCGTCGCCAAGTACGCCGCGAAGCGAGGGGCGGTCATGCTCGGCACGCTGCTGCCCGCGGGCATCGGAGCCGTCATCGGCGGAGCCGGCAACCGCGCCTTGGGCAAAGGCGTCGTCACCAATGCACGCGACGCCTTCGGCCCGCCGCCGGCGCGGTGGCAGGACGCACCGGGCGTCGTCGAGCCGGACGCCTGACGCGTGCACGTCACCACCGAGACCAGCCCCGGACACGCGCTCGAGGCGCGCGACCTCACCAAGACGTACGGAACAGCGGTCGCCGCCGCGCGGATCGGGTTCGTCGTACCGCGCGGATCGGTGACCGGGTTGTTCGGACCCGTCGGTTCCGGCACGTCGACCACGCTGCGAATGCTCCTCGGGCTCGTACAGCCCGACGAGGGTGCGGCGCTGGTGGAGGGCCTGCCGTACGCGGCACTCGTCGAGCCGGGCCGCACCGTCGGTGCCGTGCTCGGCGGCGGCGGCGCGCACCCCCGCCGCACGGCGCGCGCACACCTGCGCACCCTCGCGCCCGTCCTCGGTGTCGCCGCCTCCCGTGTGGAGGAAGTGCTCGCACTCGTCGGTCTGCACGACGTCGCCGGTCGCCGCGTCGGCGAGTTCTCTCTCGGGATGCGGCAGCGCCTCGCGCTCGCGGCGGCACTGCTCGGCACACCTCGCATCCTCGTGCTGGACGAGCCGACCGACGGTCTCGACCCCGGCGGCATCGTGTGGCTCCGCGACTTCCTGCGCGGATTCGCTCGTGCGGGCGGCTCCGTTCTGGTGTCCGGCCACGTCGTTCGCGAGCTCGAGGCGGTCGTCGACCACGTCGTGATCCTCGACCGCGGCTCGGTCGTCTTCCACGGCAGTATCGGTGAGCTCCGCGGTACCCGTCCCGCCCGAATCCTGGTGCACAGTTCGAACCCCGCCGCCCTGGCACTGGGCCTCGCCGCGTCCGGCCACACCGACGCCGTGCTGGGTCCCGACGGCCGACTCGTGGTCACCGGTGTCGGCGAGGCCGTGATCCGGTCGACGGCGCACGCGTCCGGGGTGACCGTCCACGGAACCGTGGTGTCCGCCGTGAACCTCGAGCAGATCTACCTGTCCCTCACGACCCCGGTCGGTCCGCATCCCGCCCTCACCGGAGCTCGGCGATGAGCCCCACGGCAGGCGGTCTGCTCCGAGCGGAGATCCGCCGGGTCGGATCGTTGCGGTCGTGGTGGGCACTGGGTCTACCGCCCGTGCTGATCGGCGGATTCGCCAGCGCCGTGTACGCCGCCATCGCGTCGTCGGACGCGCTCACCGGCGTCGACGACGCGAACCGCGTCGCCGCTCTCATCGGGCTGTACGTCACCGTGGGCGTGTCGGTGCTGTTCGCCGCCGTGTTCGGCGCGGTGCACGCCGCGACCGACCTGCGCCACGGCGCCGCGTCCACGACCTTCCTCGCCGCGCCGCGTCGCGGTCAGGTGGTGGCCGCCAGGATTCTCGTCTCGGCCGCCGTCGGTGCCGCGTACGCCGTGGTGTCCGTCCTCGTCAGCGTGGCGTCGCTCGCACTGTTCGGGGGCAACACAGTGGTGGACGACGGACTGGTGATCGCGGTCTGTCTTCTCGGTATCGTCGTCTCCGCGCTGTGGTGTGTCCTCGGCTGCGGGCTCGGGCTGCTCACCGGCTCCCCTGCCATCGCGGCGATCGTCGTGGTCGCGTGGCTACCGATCGGAGAGCTCGTCGTGATCGCGGTGCTCAGCGGCATCGGCGCGGACGCGGTCGCCGCCCTGCTCCCCGGAGCCACCACCGTCGCGATCATGGCAGCGGACAAGGGGACGGACGGCGACATGCTGCTTCCGTTCTCCGCTGCCGTCATCGGACTGCTGCTGTGGACCATCGGCATCGCCGGAGCCGGGTGGCTGCGCACCACTCGCCGAGACGTGACGTGAGCACTCCCGATTCGCGAGGGTGGATCCGCAGGCTGGCGTCGGACTGCTTCGCTCATCGCCGCGTCGCGGTGGGCGCACTCGCGGTGACCTTCGTGGCCGCTGCCATCGACATCATGTTCCCCCTCCTCACCCGCGCCGCCGTCGACGGCGCGTCGGCCAGCCGCACCGACCACATCGCCACCATCGCCGCGGCCATCGCCGGACTGGCCGTCGTCCGCTTCGCGTGCCAGTTCGGGCGGCGCCTCCTCGCCGGCGCCCTGTCCATCGACGTGCAACACGGACTGCGCCAACGCCTGCTCGCGTCGCTGCACCGCCTCGACGGCGAGCGGCAGGACGAGGTGCAGGTCGGTCAGGTGGTGTCGCGCTCGATCACCGACCTGCAGCTGGTGCAGGGTCTGCTCGCGATGGTCCCGTTGTCGGCGGGCGCCCTGCTGCAGTTCGTGCTGGCTCTCGGCGTGATGGCCTATCTGTCGCCGCTGCTCACCCTGGTGGCGCTCGCCGTCGTACCGGCCATCAGCGTGCTGGTGGTCCGCATGCGCCCCACGCTGTACGCGGCCACCTGGTCGGCCCAGCAGCAGGCCGCGGAACTCGCCGGGCACGTGGAGGAGACGGTCACCGGTGTGCGCGTTGTCAAGGGCTTCGGCCAGGAATCGCGTGCCGTGGACACGCTGGAGCGCATCGGCCGGCGGCTGTACGCCGAGCGCCTGCGCGCCGCCGTCGTGAACTCCCGATTCGCCCCCGGCATGGCGGCGCTGCCGCAGCTCGGTCTGGTGGGTGTGGTGGCCCTGGGCGGATGGTTGGCTCTGTCCGGTTCCATCACCGTCGGCACGTTCCTGGCCTTCGCGAGCTACGTCGCCACGATGGCCGCCGTGACCCGGACACTCACGTCCGTCGTGGTCATGGCCCAGCTGTCCCGTGCCGCGGTCGAACGGGTGTACGGCGTCATCGACACCCGGCCGGCGCACGAGGAACCCGAGAATCCGGTACCGATCCCGGACGGACCACTGGGGCTGCGTCTGCGCGACGTCCGATTCGGTTTCGACCCCGACGCCCCCGTGCTCGACGGGCTGGACCTCACGGTCGCGCCGGGCGAGACGGTGGCGGTGGTGGGCCCCTCCGGCAGCGGCAAGTCGACCCTGTCCATGCTGCTGCCGCGGTTCTACCGACCGTCGTCGGGCAGCATCGTGCTCACGTCCGAGAACGGCGACGTCGACATCGCCGACCTGTCCGCCGACGACCTCCGCGCGGCGGTGTCGGTCGCGTTCGACGATCCGTTCCTGTTCTCCTCCAGCGTCGCGCGCAACATCGCCCTCGGTGCCCCCGACGCGTCGGAGGCGAGTGTCCGCGACGCGGCCACGCGCGCCATGGCCGACGACTTCGTCCGCGACCTGTCCGACGGTTACGACACCACGGTGGGTGAGCGCGGGCTCTCGCTGTCCGGTGGCCAACGCCAACGCATCGCGCTCGCGCGGGTCCTGCTGTCCTCCCCGCGCGTTCTGGTCCTCGACGACGCCACCTCGGCCGTCGATGCCCGCACGGAGGCAGCGATCTTCGACCGGCTGCGTTCCGGTCCACGCCGGACGACGGTGGTGCTCGCGCACCGTAGGTCGACGCTCGCGCTGGCCGATCGCGTCGCCGTCCTGGACCGGGGGCGCATCGTCGACATCGGCACCGAGGCCGAACTCGACGAGCGTTGCCCCTTGTTCCGCGCGCTGATGTCCGGCGCAGGCGAGAAGTCCGAGCCGGCGCAGGACGACGTGCCCGCCGACTCGCTGTGGCCGGACGACGGCGACTCCACCGAGTTCGCGTCCTCACCCGCCTCCCGCGCGAGCGCGGACGGCGCGGCTGCCGGCGGCCCTCCCGGTCCGGGCGGTCACATGGCGTCGTCACTCGGCGGCGCCGTGCCCACCGAGGCCATGACCGAGATCCTGGCCCGACTCGCCCCGGCCGACGAGGACCCGCGCGTCGACACCGCTGCCGCTCGGCGGGACGAGTCGACGTTCACCCTGCGGCGCACCCTCGCCCCCGTCGCCGGACTGCTCGCGGTGGTCATGGTCTGCCTGGCGTTCGACTCGGCCGTCACCATCGCCTTCCCGTCGATCGTGCGGTTCGCCGTCGACCACGGTGTCGCCGAGAGGTCCACCGGAATCCTCGCGGCGGTGTCGGGCATCGCGCTGGCGCTGGTGATCGTCGACTGGCTCATGGTCCGCACCATGACGGTGGTGACCGCGCGGGCCGGTGAGCGCGTGCTCTTCGGGCTCCGCGTCCGCAGCTACGCACACCTGCAGCGTCTCGGCCTCGACTACTACGAGCGAGAACTGTCCGGCCGGATCATGACCCGCATGACGACCGACGTGGACGCGTTGTCGACGTTCATGCAGACGGGTCTGTCGACGGCCGTCGTCAGCCTCCTGACGATCGTCGGCGTGTCGGCCGCATTGATCCTCACCGACGGGGCCCTCGCCGCGGTGGCCCTGTCGGTCGTCCCGATCCTGGTGGTGGCGACGCTGGTGTTCCGTCGCATCTCCGCTCGCGCGTACTCGACGTCACGCGAGCGCATCTCGGCCGTCAACGCGGAGTTCCAGGAGAACGTCACCGGACTACGGGTCACGCAGGCGTACCGGCATCAGACGGCTGCGGCACGCTCGTTCCTCGCCCGCTCCGAGTCGTACCGCCGCAGCCGGATGCGGTCGCAACGGGCCATCTCGGTGTTCTTCCCGTTCATCGCGTTCCTGTCGGACCTCGCCCTCGCCGCCGTGGTCCTCGTCGGTGCGTACCGCGTGGCCGACGGGCGCACCTCGGCCGGCGCCCTCGTCGCCTTCGTGCTGTACCTGGGTCTGCTCTTCGGCCCCATCCAACAGTTGTCCCAGGTGTTCGACGGCTATCAGCAGGCGTCCGTGGGTCTCACTCGCATCGGTGACCTGTTGCGCACCCGCAGCTCGATCGAGCAGGCCGGGTCGTCGACACCGGTCTCGGTCCCACCGCGACTGCGCGGCGACATCGTGCTGAAGGACGTCACCTTCCGCTACACCGGGGCTCCGCGGGATGCGCTGACGTCGGTCGACCTGCACGTTCCGGCGGGATCGACGGTGGCACTGGTGGGTCGCACCGGCGCCGGCAAGTCGACCATCGTGAAGTTGATGGCGCGGTTCTACGACCCGACCACCGGGGACGTCGTCGTGGACGACGTGCCCGTGCGGTCGTACCCGCTCGGCGACTACCGCCGACGTCTGGGAGTCGTTCCGCAGGAGGCGCATCTCTTCAGCGGCACCATCGCCTCCAACATCGCTTTCGGGCGTCCGGACGCGACGCGCGCCGACATCGAGAGCGCGGCCCGCGCCGTGGGGGCACTGCCCGCCATCGCCGCACTCCCCCTCGGCATGGCGACGCCCGTCGGAGAACGTGGCCGCGGCCTCGCGGCGGGAACCCGGCAGTTACTGGCGCTGGCGCGCGCCGAGCTGGTCGATCCCGACATCCTGTTGCTCGACGAGGCGACGGCGACCCTGGACCCGGCGACGGAACGAGCCGTCCTGGACGCCGGCCGCACCGTGACCACCCGTCGGACATCGGTGATCGTGGCGCACCGCCTCGCGACCGCCGCGCGGGCCGATCTCGTCGTGGTGGTCGACGACGGGCGCATCGTGGAGAGCGGAACCCACGAGAACCTGGTGCGCTCGGACGGTTTCTACGCCGAACTCTGGGAAACCACCGAGGGCCGTACCACGGCTGCGAGTGGCGCGGGTCACGCACCCGGCGACGGCACGACCACGCCACACACCGGTGAAGCCGATCACAAGGGTGATCCGGACACACGGCCGCGGACCGAAAGGTCTAACCTTGATCGTGCCGTGCGCTGAGCGAGAACGAAGAAGGAAACGAGGCGAACACCTGCCGTGAGCAGCAGCTCTACAACACAGTTCGGACAGAATCAGTGGTTGGTCGACGAAATGTACCAGCGTTTCAAGACCGATCCGTCGTCGGTCGACGAGAGCTGGCACGAGTTCCTCGCCGACTACACGCCCGAGCAGAACGGTAGCGGCGATCCCGCCACCGACACCGAGACCACCACAGCCGCACCCGCTTCCGCGAAGGCAGCTGCGCCGAAGGCCGAGAAGCCTGCTGCGCCGAAGACCGAGAAGCCTGCCGCGCCGAAGGCCGACAAGCCGGCCGCCGCGAAGACCGACAAGCCGGCACCGAAGGCGGAGACCAAGCCCGTGACCACAGCTGCCCCCGCGAAGTCGACCGCCGCCGCCGGGCCGGCCGAGAAGAAGTCCGCGGCCGTGCCGCCCGCACAGCCGGAGTCGGACGCGCCGAAGGAGGACACGACCAAGGTGCTCCGCGGCGCCTCGGCCGCGGTCGCAAAGAACATGGCCGCCTCGTTGCAGATCCCGACGGCCACCAGCGTGCGCGCCATCCCCGCGAAGCTGATGATCGACAACCGTCTCGTGATCAACAACCACCTCGCGCGCACCCGCGGTGGCAAGATCTCGTTCACTCACCTGCTCGGCTACGCCATCGTGCAGGCGGTCAAGTCGTTCCCCAACATGAACCGGCACTTCGCCGAGATCGACGGCAAGCCCAACGCGGTCACCCCCGCGCACACCAACCTCGGCCTCGCCATCGACCTGCCGGGCAAGGACGGTTCGCGGTCACTCGTCGTCGCCGCGATCAAGGGGTGCGAGGAGTTCACGTTCAACCAGTTCCACACTGCCTACGAGGACATCGTCCGTCGTGCGCGCGACGGCAAGCTCACCGCCGCCGACTTCAGCGGCGTCACGATCTCGCTGACCAACCCGGGCACCATCGGCACCGTGCACTCGGTTCCACGTCTGATGAACGGCCAGGGCACCATCATCGGCGCCGGCGCCATGGAGTACCCCGCAGAGTTCCAGGGCTCCAGCGAGGAGCGCATCGCCGAGATGGGCGTCGGCAAGCTGATGACGCTCACCTCGACGTACGACCACCGCCTCATCCAGGGCGCGGAGTCGGGCGACTTCCTTCGCACGATCCACAACCTGCTGATCAGCGACGAGTTCTACGACCAGATCTTCCACGGTCTGGCCATCCCGTACGAGCCGATCCGCTGGCGTCGTGACCTGCCCACCGGCGGCGTCGACAAGAACACGCGCGTCCTCGAGCTCATCGCGGCCTACCGGAACCGTGGCCACCTCATGGCCGACACGGATCCGTTGATGTTCACCAAGGACAAGTTCCGGATGCACCCGGACCTCGACGTGATCAGCCACGACCTGACGTTGTGGGACCTCGACCGCGAGTTCCAGGTCGGCGGCTTCCACGGCCAGGACAAGATGAAGCTGCGCGACGTGCTCAGCGTGCTGCGCGACTCCTACTGCCGGCACGCCGCCATCGAGTACACGCACATCCTCGAGACCGACCAGGTGGCGTGGCTCCAGGAGCGCGTCGAGGCCAAGCACGTCAAGCCGACGGTCGCTCAGCAGAAGTACATCCTGAGCAAGCTCAACGCGGCCGAGGCGTTCGAGACGTTCCTGCAGACGAAGTACGTCGGACAGAAGCGCTTCTCGCTCGAGGGCGCGGAGTCCGTCATCCCGATGATGGACTCGGTCATCGACCAGTCCGCCGAGCACGCCCTCGACGAGGTCGTCATCGGCATGCCGCACCGTGGACGCCTGAACGTGCTCGCCAACATCGTCGGCAAGCCGTACTCGAAGATCTTCACCGAGTTCGAGGGCAACATGAACCCGGCCGCCGCACACGGGTCGGGCGACGTGAAGTACCACCTCGGTGCCGAGGGCAACTACATCCAGATGTTCGGCGAGAACGACATCAAGGTGTCGCTCACGGCCAACCCCTCGCACCTCGAGGCGGTCGACCCGGTCCTCGAGGGCCTGGTCCGCGCCAAGCAGGACATGCTGAACAAGGGCGACTCGTCCGACGGCTTCTCCGTCCTGCCGCTCATGCTGCACGGCGACGCGGCCTTCGCAGGCCAGGGCGTGGTGGCGGAGACGCTGAACCTCGCGCTGCTGCGCGGGTACCGCACCGGCGGCACCGTGCACATCGTCGTCAACAACCAGGTCGGCTTCACGACGGCGCCGGAGCACTCGCGCTCCAGCGAGTACTGCACCGACGTCGCGAAGATGATCGGCGCACCGATCTTCCACGTGAACGGCGACGACCCGGAGGCGTGCGCCTGGGTGGCTCGACTGGCGGTCGACTTCCGTCAGAAGTTCCACAAGGACGTCGTCATCGACATGATCTGCTACCGCCGTCGCGGCCACAACGAGGGTGACGATCCCTCGATGACGCAGCCGGCGATGTACGACGTGATCGACACCAAGCGCAGCGTCCGCAAGAGCTACACCGAGTCGCTCATCGGTCGTGGCGACATCAGCCTCAAGGAGGCCGAGGACGCACTCCGCGACTACCAGGGCCAGCTCGAACGCGTCTTCAACGAGGTGCGCGAACTCGAGAAGTACACCCCGGAGCCGAGCGAGTCCGTCGAGCTCGACCAGCAGCTGCCCGCCAAGCTCACCACCGCGGTGGACAAGTCGGTTCTGCACCGCATCGGCGACGCGTTCGTCAACGTCCCGGACGGTTTCACCGTGCACCCGCGCGTGCAGCCCGTCCTCGACAAGCGTCGCGAGATGGCCTACGAGGGCAAGGTCGACTGGGCGTTCGGCGAGCTGCTCGCACTCGGCACGCTGATCGACGAGGGCAAGCTCGTGCGCATGTCCGGCCAGGACACCCGTCGCGGCACGTTCACGCAGCGGCACTCGGTCATCATCGATCGCAAGACCGGTGAGGAGTACACGCCGCTGCACAACCTCGGCAGCGACGATCCGGGCAAGTTCCTGGTCTACGACTCCGCGCTGAGCGAGTACGCGGCGGTCGGCTTCGAGTACGGCTACTCCGTGGGCAACCCGGACGCGCTGGTGCTGTGGGAGGCGCAGTTCGGCGACTTCGTCAACGGTGCCCAGTCCATCATCGACGAGTTCATCTCGTCCGGTGAGGCCAAGTGGGGACAGCTCTCCGACGTCGTGCTGCTGCTGCCGCACGGCCACGAGGGCCAGGGCCCCGACCACACCTCGGGACGCATCGAGCGGTTCCTGCAGCTGTGCGCCGAGGGATCGATGACGGTCGCGGTACCGTCCACGCCGGCGAACTACTTCCACCTGCTGCGTCGTCATGCACGTGACGGCATCCAGCGGCCCCTGGTCGTGTTCACCCCGAAGTCGATGCTGCGCAACAAGGCTGCGGTCAGCAACATCGAGGACTTCACCGACGGCAAGTTCCACTCCGTCTTCGACGAGCCCACCTACGACTCGGGCGACGGTGACCGCAAGAAGGTCGAGCGGGTGCTCATGGTCAGCGGCAAGCTGTACTACGAGCTGCTCGCCTTCAAGCAGAAGAACAAGCGGGACGACGTCGCCATCGTGCGGGTCGAGCAGCTCTACCCGATCCCGAGTCGCCGCATCGCGGAGGCGCTGGACGGCTACCCCAATGCCACCGAGTACCGGTGGGTCCAGGAGGAGCCGGCCAACCAGGGTGCGTGGCCGACGTTCGGTCTCGCGTTCCCGGAGCTGCTGCCCGAGCGTCTGTCCGGCATCAAGCGCGTCTCGCGGCGTCCGATGTCCGCACCGTCGTCGGGTTCGAGCAAGGTCCACGCGGTCGAGCAGGCCGAGATCATCGACACGGCCTTCAACGGGTGATCGTTCACCTGTGACGCTGCCACTGAGCCGGGTCGAGTTCACTCCACGGAGGGGATTCGACCCGGCTTCGTGGTATCTGCAGGTACCCGTGGTCGCCGAGATCGTGCGCACCGGGCTCGACTTCGACAGTCCTGTGACCGTGATCGTCGGGGAGAACGGAACCGGGAAGTCGACGCTGATGGAGGCGCTGGCCGCGTGCTGGGCCTTGGGTCTCGGTGCGGCCGACGCGATGTGGTCACCCGGCGGCGGGGCGCAGGACACCGACCTGCACAAGCACCTGACGTGCCACGGTGCCCGACCGCGGCCGCAGGGCGGGTGTTTCCTGCGCGCCGAGACGATGCACGGATTGTTCGAGTCCGCGGACGCACGGCGAGTCCGCGACACCGACGTCGTCTACAACGCGCTGTCCCACGGACAGTCGTTTCTGCGCTATGTTGCGGATCGCCCTGTCGCAGTCGGACTCTGGTTGATGGACGAGCCCGAGGCGGCCTTGTCGTTCCAGTCGTGTCTGGCGTTGATCTCGGTGATGAAGGAACTGGTCGAGGAGGGCTCACAGATCGTGATGGCGACGCACTCGCCGGTGCTCGCGGCCATGCCGGGAGCACGCCTGCTCGAACTCGGCGAGGACGGTCTGTCGTCCACGACGTGGGAGGAGGCGCAGGTCGTCCGGGACTGGTCGGCGTTCTTCGACGCCCCCGACCGGTTCCTGCGCCACCTCTGACACGACTAGGCGGTCGGGGCCTCCGGCAACGTGACGACCTGGCCGGCGAACGACAGGCCGGCACCGAAACCGAGCAGCAGAGCGGTGTCGCCCTTCTTCGCCTTGCCGGTGCGCAGCACCTCCTCCACCGCGAGCGGGATCGAAGCGGCCGAGGTGTTGCCGGCCTCGGCGATGTCGTGTGCCACCGGGATGTCCTCGGCGAGCTCGAGGCTCTTCGCCAGCAGATCGGTGATGCGGGAGTTCGCCTGGTGCGGCACGAAGACGTCCAGCTCGGAGGCCTTGACGCCTGCCTTGTCGAGTGCCTCGCGCGCCACCTTGGCCATCTCGAACGCCGCCCAGCGGAAGACCGCGATACCGGTCATCGCGATCCACGGACGATCGGCGTTCGGATCCTCCTTCAGGTCCGCGAAGTACTGCAGCCAGTCCTTGTCCTGCTTGATGGCGTCGGCCTGCGAGCCGTCCGAACCCCAGACGACCGGTCCGATGCCGGGCTCCTCGGTGCGGCCGACGACCATGGCGCCGGCACCGTCGCCGAAGATCATGCGCGTGCCGCGATCGTCGGGTCGCGTCGTGACGCTCAGGTGCTCGGTGCCGATGACCAACACCTTGTCCGACGTGCCCGCGCGGACCATGTCCGAGGCGAGTGCGAGGCCGTAGCAGAAGCCCGCGCAGCCCGCGCCGAGGTCGAAGGCGCCGGGGCCACCGGTGCCGAGTGCGTCCGCGATGATCGACGCGGCGGGCGGTGTGAGCAGCAGGTGAGTGGACGTCGCGATGATGACGCAGCCGATCTCGGCGGCATCCACGCCGGAGTTCTCGAGGGCGCGGCGTCCGGCCTCGATCGACATGGAGACCACGTTCTCGTTCTCCCCGGCGAAGCGGCGGGACTCGATGCCCGTACGGGTACGGATCCACTCGTCGCTCGAGTCGATGGTCTTGCAGATCTCCTCGTTGGTGACGACACGCTCGGGCCGGTAGGCCCCGATACCCAGGATTCCCGAGTGTCGCGTCTCGGTCGGGATACTGATCTGCGCGCCCATCGAAGGCCGTCCTCTCGTGCTGCCGACCGCCGCTCGTGCGCCGGTGTACGCCCTCACGTTACTGGTGCGGACCCGTCGATCGAAGGGGGTGTCGCTCGAGGTGTCATCCCGCGTCGGCACTCGCCCACGACAACTCGGTCGTGTCCGCCGTCGGCAGCGCCACGGCAGGCAGCGCGTGCACCAGCAGTTCGATCAGCTCGTCCCGGCTGAGGTCCTCCTGGTTCAGCCAGGTGATGGTGACCTCCTCGCAGAACGCCACCCAGCCGCGGATGGCCAGCGCGATCCGCGGGGTGCGCTCGACACCGAGCAGCGGGAGCTGCGACACCGTCCGTTCGACCATGACGTCGCGGGTGCGCTCGAAGACGGCCCGCATGTCGGGATCCCCGCTCGCGGTGCCGCGCAGCAGCGAGACGTAGCTGGAGCGGTGCTCGGTGACGTAGTCGACGTAGGACGCGAGTGCTACGGCGAGCGTCGTCAACGGGTCGAGCCCGACGGGCGGCTCGGTGGCGTCGAGCATCTGTCGGCTGGTGTGCTCGACGATCGCGACGTGGAAGTCGTGCTTGGACGAGAAATAGTGGAAGAGCAGCCCACGCGACACGCCCGCCTGGTCGGCGATGTCCTCGACCGAGATGGCGTCCAGCGTGCGCTCCGAGAGCATCTCGACCCCCAGGTCGATGAGCTGGGCCCGCCGCTGTTCCGGACTGAGCCGCGTTCGCTTCACGCTGTCCATGCGCTCCATACTACTGAACGTTCGTCAGTAACTGTTGACCTGCGCTCAATAAGGACCTAGTCTGGGTTCATGAGTCTTCCAGTTACAGATACCGACGCTGTCGCTGCACGCTACGTCGACACCATCATCATCGGCAGCGGTTTCGCAGGACTGGGCGCCGCGATCAAGCTGAGCCAGCAGGGAAGCACCGATTTCCTGGTCCTCGAGCGCGGCAGCGACGTCGGTGGCACGTGGCGCGACAACACCTACCCCGGTGCCGCCTGCGACGTGCCCTCGCACCTCTACTCGTACTCGTTCGCGCTGAATCCGGACTGGACCCGCTCGTTCTCCCGTCAGCCGGAGATTCAGAAGTACATCGAGAGCGTCGCGCGGCAGTACCGCGTGTACGACCGCCACGTCTTCGACTGCCACGTCGAGTCGGCTCGCTGGAACACCGCCACCTCGCAGTGGGACATCGTGACCACCCGGGGGAACTTCACGGCCAAGAAGGTCGTGTCCGCCGTCGGCGCCTTGTGCGAGCCGAACCTCCCGGACATCGCCGGCATCACCGATTTCCAGGGCGAGATCTTCCACTCGGCCCGCTGGAACCACGACGCGAGCCTCGAGGGCAAGCGCGTCGCCGTCATCGGCACCGGCGCCTCCGCGATCCAGATCGTCCCGGCCATCGCGCCCACGGTCGCCCATCTCGACGTCTACCAGCGCACCGCCCCGTGGGTCCTCCCGCGCTTCGACCGCGAGTACACCCGCATCGAGAAGCTGGCGTTCAAGTACCTACCCGGCTACCAGCGTCTCTCACGCACCGGCATCTACGCCGCGCGTGAGACCCAGGTCGTCGGCCTCACCCGCGTCCCCAAGCTCATGAAGGCGTTCGAGTTCATCGCGCGCCGACAGATCGCGAAGGGCATCCGCGACACCGAGCTGCGCCGCAAGGTGACGCCGAACTTCCGCATCGGCTGCAAGCGCATGCTGATCTCCAACAACTACTACCCGGCACTGGATCGACCGAACGTCGACCTGGTGACCGACGGTATCCGTGAGGTGCGGGCGCACTCCATCGTGACGGCCGACGGAACCGAGCGTGAGATCGACGCCCTGGTGGTCGCCACGGGATTCCACGTGACCGACTCCCCCACCTTCCAGGGCATCTTCGGCAAGGACGGCCGCTCGCTCGCCGAGGTCTTCGACGAGCGCGGACAGCAGGGATACAAGGGCGCCACGGTCGCGGGCTTCCCCAACCTGTTCTTCCTGGTCGGACCCAACACGGGCCTGGGGCACACCTCGATGGTGTTCATGATCGAGTCGCAGCTGAACTACGTGATCGACGCGCTCAACACGATCGACAAGCACGATCTCGGTGTCGTCGAGGTGCGCCGCGAGGTGCAGGACGAGTTCAACGCCGACCTGCAGACCAAGCTGAACAAGACGGTGTGGCTCAACGGCGGGTGCGCGAGCTGGTACCTCGACAAGCACGGCAACAACACGACGCTGTGGCCGGACTTCACCTTCGAGTTCCGCCGCATCACCCGCAACTTCGACCTCGAGGCATACGACGCCCTCGCGGCCGGCGACGTCACGAGGCCTGTGAGCGCCGTCGACGGCACCCCCACCCCTGCGACGACCGACAACGACGACGAGAAGGCGATCTCCCGATGAGCGAGTTCCGTGGACGAGTGGCCGTGGTGACCGGAGCCGGATCGGGGATCGGCCGTGCGCTGGCTCTCGAACTGGCTTCGCGCGGAGCACGACTCGCGCTGTCCGACGTCGACTCGGTCGGCCTGGCCGCCACCGTGGCGGCCGTGGAGCAGCGCGGCGGAGAGGTCCGCAGCGACCACCTCGACGTCAGCGAACGCGGCAGCGTGCTCGACTACGCGGAGACCGTGCGTCGGCACTTCGGTGTGGTGAACCAGGTCTACAACAACGCCGGCATCGCCTTCCACGGCGACGTCGAGAAGACCGAGTTCAAGGATCTCGAGCGCGTGATCGACGTCGACTTCTGGGGCGTCGTCAACGGTACGAAGGCATTCCTCCCGCATCTCGTCGAGTCGGGAGACGGTCACGTGGTCAACGTGTCCAGCCTGTTCGGCCTCCTCTCGATCCCGTCCCAGTCCGCGTACAACGCAGCCAAGTTCGCCGTGCGCGGCTTCACCGAGGCGTTGCGCCAGGAGATGCTGATCGCCCGCCACCCGGTGCACGTCACGTGTGTCCACCCGGGCGGCATCAAGACGGCGATCGCCCGCAACGCGACCGTCGCCGAGGGCCAGGACCAGAAGTCGGTGGCCGAGTTCTTCGACCGTCGCCTCGCGAAGACCACCCCGGAGCAGGCCGCCCTGGTGATCCTGCGCGGAGTGGAGAAGAACAAGGCCCGCGTGCTCATCGGCAACGACGCCCGCGCGCTCGACGCCCTCGCCCGCATCACGGGATCGCGGTACCAGGACATCATCGTCAGGCTGTCCTCGCGCGTCCTGCCGCGGACGACCACCCAGCGGTAGGGCTGACGGTAGGTTCGGGCAATGCGACCGATGACTCTGCCGTTGCCCGTGGTGTCGCGAGTTCTGAAGCCCGTGTTCCGGGTGATTCTGAATCCGCGCCTCCCGGTTCCGGTGCAGCGCACACTGCTCGAGGTCGCGGCCCGGTCGCTACCGCTGCCGGACGGCACGGTGATCCGCAGCGAGACCGTGGGCGGTGTCCCGGTCGAACGGGTCACCGTCGGTGCCACCGTCCGCCGCACCGCCGTGCTGTATCTGCACGGCGGTGCGTACACGCTGGGGTCGCCGCTGACGCACCGCGTCGTCACGTCGTCGCTCGCCCGCGACAGTGGCGCCGTCGTGGTGGCGGCGCACTACCGTCTGGCTCCGGAGCATCCCTGCCCGGCCGCGCTCGAGGACGCACTGGCCGTGTTCGACGGGCTGGTCGCCGACGGTGTCGCGGCCGATCACATTGCCGTGGTGGGCGATTCGGCCGGCGGCGGTCTGGCCGCGGCGACGACACAGGCGCTCGTCGACCGTGGCACACCACCGTCGTGCGTCGCGATGATCTCCCCGTGGGCCGATCCGGCGGACCAGGACTTCCCGGCGCCGCGCGACTTCCTGCTCGACGCTCGCTGGTTGCGGAACTCGGCGCGGCAGTATCTGGGCGACGGCGACCCGACCGATCCGCGCTACGCCCCCGCGCGTGGCACGTTGACCGGCTTCCCCTCGACGTTGATCCAGTACTCCGCCGACGAGATCCTGCGGCCCCAGATCCTTCGCTTCGTCGACGCATTGACCGAGGCCGGTGTCTCCGTGCGGTGCACCGAACTCACGGATCTGTGGCACGTCGCCCACCTGCAGGCCACCCTGCTGGCCGAGGCGGCGACAGCGGTCCGGGAGATCGGCGCCTTCGTCCGCGACGCGACCGCCCACTCAGAACGACTGCGTCCCTAGCCAACTCGCGGCGACCGCGCCCGGATCCTCGCCGCCGCGGACACGGTCGACCATCTCCGCGAGATCCGCGGTGGTGAGTTCACCGGCGATGATCTGCAGCGGACGGTCCAGTGTCTCGTCCACGGAGCCCTTGCGGACGAGGGGGACGAGGACGTCGGCGGTGAGGCCGTCTCGATCGTCGGCGAGCACCACGTCGGTCGCATCGACCACGGCGACCCGGTCCGTGGCCCGGACGATCGTCACCTCGGTGGGGCCGGCAGGAGCGAACGCACAGTCGTAACTCTCGGCGAGGGCCCGTGTCACCGCGGACGCATCGACGGCCGGGTCGACGGCGGCGGACAGGCGGGAACACTGCGGAGACAGAGCCGACAGAGTGGCTTCGGGGAGAGCCGATCCCGCGGCCGCGGTGACGGACACCGTCGGCCCGTTCTCGGCGAGACCCTGGTCGGTGACCGCCAGCCACTCCGGCAGTGCACGCGCCAGATCGGCGTAGACGTCCTCGGGCGCCCGCGCGGCGGACGACGGATCCAGTTGCGCCAGAAACGATCCGGTGAAGCCGGGGACGAGCGCGACCGAGGCGTCGTCGAGGCCGGCGAGCGCGCCGGGGAGACCGTCGACCGTGTCCACCCGAGCGGCCGCTCCCCCGCGTGACAGCGCGTCGGCGTACAGGTGCGCCAGCACCGCCTGCACCGGAGTTCCGGTGTCGGCGACCACCAGCGGCTGCGGGCGCGTCGTCCCCTCGGGGCCGCCGGTACTCGAACACCCGGCCACCATCGAGGCCGCGAGCAGCGCCGCGACGGCCGACCTGCAGACCCGCATCGACCATCCTCTCGAACCCGGTACCGGCGTTCCGGCGCCGAAAGCGGGCCGGTGTCGGGGCCTATCGTTACACTCGAACAGTGAACACGACACGTCGCACCACCTCACGTTCCGTGCGCGTCGCCGCCACCGCTCTGGTGGCCGCTGCAGCACTCACCCTGTCCGCCTGCGGCGGCGACTCCGATCCACTGAGCAGCGGCGGTGAGGGTGGTAGCGGAGGCGATCCGAACACCATCGTCGTCGGTTCCGCGAACTTCACCGAGTCCGAGATCATCGCCAACATCTACGCCGACGCGTTGAAGGCCAACGGTTTCGACGCCAGCACACGCCTGTCCATCGGCAGCCGTGAGGCCTACATCCCGGCCGTGCGCGACGGCTCCATCGACCTCATCCCGGACTACACCGGAAACCTGTTGCTTTACTTGGACCCCGAGGCCACGGCCACGGCGCCCGACGAGGTGAACACCGCCCTCACGGCGGCACTGAGCGACGATCTCCTGGCATCCACGCCGGCCCCCGGCGAGGACAAGGACGCCGTCGTCGTCACGCGGGACACCGCGACGCGCTGGAACCTGACCAACATCGCCGATCTCGCGCCGTACGCGGGTGAGGTCAAGTTCGGTGGGCCGCCCGAGTTCGCCGAGCGTCCCGTCGGCCTGCCCGGCCTGCGCGACAAGTACGGCGTCGACATCCCGGCCGCCAACTTCGTCCCGATCTCCGACGGCGGCGGCCCGGCCACCGTGGCCGCCCTCGCTGCGGGAGACATCACCGCGGCGAACCTGTTCACCACCACGCCCGCGATCGTCGAGAACGACTTCGTGGCACTGGGCGACCCGGACAACAACTTCCCGGCGCAGAACGTGGTCCCGGTCTACAACTCGTCGAAGAAGTCGGACAAGCTCACCGCCGTCCTCGACGCCGTGTCGGCCAAGCTCACGACGGTCGAGTTGCTGGCGCTGAACCAGGAGGTGTCGGGCGACGCGAAGACCGAGCCCGCCGCCGCCGCGAACGCCTGGGTCGTCGAGCAGGGTCTGGACAAGCCGGTCTCGTGATCTCGTTCGAGGGAGTCACCAAGCAGTACCCGGACGGAACGCTCGCGGTCGACTCTCTCGATCTCCGGATCGAGGACCGGTCGTTCACCGTCTTCGTCGGCCCGTCGGGCTGCGGCAAGACGACCTCGATGCGGATGATCAACCGGATGATCGAGCCCACGTCGGGCACGATCAGCGTCGATGGTCGAGACATCTCGACCGTCGACGCCGTCAAGCTTCGGCTGGGCATCGGTTACGTCATCCAGAGCGCCGGCCTGCTGCCTCACCGCACCGTCGTCGACAACGTCGCCACCGTTCCGGTGCTGACGGGTCGTTCACGCAAGGAGGCCCGTCGCGACGCGATGGAGGTCCTCGAGCGCGTCGGCCTCGATCTGTCGCTGGCCACCCGGTACCCCGCTCAGCTGTCGGGCGGCCAGCAGCAGCGCGTCGGGGTCGCGCGTGCCCTGGCGGCAGATCCTCCGATCCTGCTGATGGACGAGCCGTTCAGCGCCGTCGATCCGGTGGTGCGCGAAGACCTGCAGACCGAGATGCTCAGGCTGCAGGCCGATCTGAAGAAGACCATCGTCTTCGTCACGCACGACATCGACGAGGCCATCAAACTCGGCGATCGCATCGCCGTGTTCGGCACCGGCGGAACGTTGCAGCAGTACGACACCCCGGACGTGGTGCTGTCGGCTCCCGCGACCGACTTCGTCGCGTCCTTCGTCGGTCGGGACCGCGGCTACCGTGGACTGTCGTTCCGCCACGGTGACGGGGTGTCCCTGCATCCCATCACGACGGCGTCGGAACAGGACGCGGCGTCGATCCGTCTCGACCAGGGCCAGTGGCTTCTCGTCGTCTCCGCCGAGGGCCGTCCGCGAGGCTGGATGGACGTCACCGGCCTCGAGGCGCTCAAGTCCGGCGCCAGCATCTCGGACAGCACCTCCGCGGGCGGTTCGCTGTACCCGCCGTCGGGCGATCTGCGACAGGCGCTGGACGCGGCCATCTCGTCGCCGTCCGGCGTCGGCGTGGCGGTCGACGCGAACGGCGCCGTCCTCGGCGGTATCGACGCCACCGAGGTGGTGGCGTTGCTGGCGGACCAGCGTCGAGCCGAGGACCGCGAGCGCGGCCGCCAGTACTTCGAGAAGCCCTGATGCGCTGGCTGATCGACAACATCGACATCGTCCTCGAGCTGACGCGGACCCACCTGTACCTGTCGCTGGTGCCGCTGCTCGTCGGACTGGTCGTCGCGGTGCCCGTGGGCGCGGCCGTGCGCACGGTCGGCTGGCTGCGGCGTCTGACCCTGGTGGTGGCGAGCGTCGCGTTCACGATCCCCTCGCTCGCACTGTTCGTCACCATCCCGCTCATCGCGGGACTGCGTGTCCTCGATCCGTTGAACGTGGTCATCGCGCTCACGGTGTACTCCACGGCGCTGCTCGTTCGCGCAGTGCCCGAGGCACTCGACTCGGTGTCCCCCGCCGTCGTCGACGCGGCCACCGCGGTCGGCTTCGGACGGTTCCGCCGCGCCGCGACCGTCGAACTGCCGCTGGCACTTCCCGTGCTCGTCGCGAACGTCCGCGTCGTCGCGGTCACCAACATCTCGATGGTGTCGGTCGGGTCGGTCATCGGCATCGGTGGTCTCGGACAGCTCTTCACCCAGGGTTACCAGCGCGACTACCCCGACCAGATCCTGGCGGGCATCATCGCGATCGTCGTGTTGGCCCTGGTCTTCGACGCGCTGCTGTTCCTGCTCGGGCGTGCGTTGACGCCGTGGACCCGCGCCGGTGCGCCCTCGACGCGCCGGCGACGAGTGACGGAGGCCCGCGCATGAGCATCTTCTCCGACGCGATCGGCTACATCCTCGACGGCGCCAACTGGTCCGGCGGCACCGGCATCGCGACGCGTCTCACCGAGCACGTCTGGTACAGCTTCCTCGCCGTACTGTTCTCCGTCGTCGTGGCGGTTCCGCTGGGACTGCTGATCGGGCACCTGCGCCGCGGCGAGGTGGCCCTGGTCGGCCTGGTGAACAGTCTGCGCTCGCTACCGACGCTCGGCGTGCTGACGTTCCTCGTCCTGCTGCTCGGGCTGGGCCTGGTGCCACCACTGATCGCCCTCGTGCTCCTGGGCATTCCGCCCATCCTCGCCGGGACGTATGCGGGTGTGGCCAATGTCGACGCCACCGTCGTGGACGCGGCACGGGCGATGGGCATGACCGAACGCCAGGTGCTGCTGCGGGTGGAGATTCCCAATGCGCTGCCGCTGCTGCTCGGGGGCATCCGCAACGCCACCCTGCAGGTCATCGCCACCGCCACCGTCGCCGCCTTCGTCAACCTGGGCGGCTTCGGGCGGTACATCTTCGACGGTCTGGCGCTCTACAGCTACGACCGAGTGGTGGTCGGCGCGATCCTGGTGGCCGTGCTGGCTCTCGTGGCGGACGGCCTGCTGGCCCTCGCCGTGTGGGTCTCGGCGCCCGGGACGGGGCGGCTGCGCCGCGCGCCCCGTCTCTGAGACCTCTCAGGCGACGCCGTCCGCATTCGCAGCCGCGGCCACTGCCGCCGCGACGGCCGGAGCGACCCGCGGGTCGAGTGGGCTGGGCACGATCATGTCGACGCTCAGATCGTCGCCGACCACGGACAGGATCGCGTCCGCGGCGGCGAGCTTCATGTTCTCGGTGATGCGCCGCGCGCCCGCATCGAGAGCACCGCGGAACACACCGGGGAACGCGAGCACGTTGTTGATCTGATTGGCGAAGTCGCTGCGTCCGGTGGCGACGATGCCGGCGTACTTCTTCGCGTCCTCCGGATGGATCTCCGGGTTCGGGTTGGAGAGGGCGAAGACGATGCTGTCGTCTGCCATCGAGGCGATGAGTTCGTGCCCGATCTTCCCCGCGGAGACCCCGAGGAACACGTCCGCATCGGTCAGGGCGTCGGCGGCCGTCCCGGAGAGGCCGCGCGGGTTGGTACGCGAGGCGAGGTCGACCTTCACGGGATTGAGGTCGGCGCGATCCGCACCGACGATGCCCTTCGAGTCGAGCACCACCACGTCCGAGATGCCCGCGGCGAGTAGGATGTTCGCGCACGCGACGCCCGCGGCTCCCGCACCGGAGATGACGACACGCAGACCTGCGAGCTCGCGCTTCTGCACTGCCACAGCGCCTTTCAGCGCAGCCAGGACGACGATGGCCGTGCCGTGCTGGTCGTCGTGCATGACCGGGCAGTCGAGTGCCTCGACGACGCGCTTCTCGATCTCGAAGCACCGGGGTGCCGAGATGTCCTCGAGGTTCACGGCTCCGAAGCTGGGGCGCAGGCGGATCAGCGTCTCGACGATCTCGTCGACGTCGTTGGTGTCGAGCACCAGCGGGATCGAGTTGAGGCCGGCGAACTTCTTGAACAGTGCCGCCTTACCCTCCATGACGGGCAGCGAGGCGCGCGGGCCGATGTCGCCCAGACCCAATACCGCGGAGCCGTCGCTGACCACCACCACGAGTCGCTCGGTCCAGGTGTACTTGTTCACCAGCTCCTGATCGGCGGCGATCGCACTGCTCACCTTGGCCACCCCGGGGGTGTACGCGATGGAGAGGTCGCGCTTGGTCTCGAGCGGCGCGGTGAGCTCGACGGACAGCTTGCCGCCCACGTGGCTGAGGAAGATCTCGTCGTCCGTGATGGTCGTGAGGTCGTCGCGGGCAGGCCGGAGGCCGGTCGTGTGTTCGGTCGGATCTGTTGCGGCGGCCACTGGGCGCTCCTTCATCGTCCGCACGAAGGGTGCGGATCACAGGCGTGAGGGGAAGTCGGGATGCGCGCCCGGGGGATGAGAACCGAGGGCAGGCGACATCTCGATGCGTGCGCGGCGGGTGAGCCGACTTCGCGCGCCACCGACGAGCGGTGACCGGGGTCGATCACCACGGGGTGGCGGTGATCGCGAGTGGAGCCAGTGTGCCACCGCCGGTTCCTCGGGAGCAAACAGGTGCCGGTCAGCCTCACCCTTGTCTCGTCAGCCCCACCCCTGGCTCGTCAGCCCCACCATTGCGTCCACAGCAGGGCTCCCGCGACGACCAGCACGCCCAGTGAGCCGAGGAACGACACCCCACGCGAGCGATGGTCGGCGATCCGCTGGAGCAGGAGCGCCGCGACGACGGCGGCGACGTGCCACGCGATGGACGCGGTGCCGGGGCCGGGGAATCCCCGATCACCGCCGACGACGGCGGCGGCGATGACGAGCGCCGTGAGGACGACGAGACCCGCGGTGATCGATCCGCTGAGCGCCTTCACCGGCGGCCTCCGGGTACGACGAGCGGCACGCCCGTCGCCCGGCTCACCAACGCGTCGAACTGGTCCTCGGCGGTGGTGCGGGCCGCGATCGGCGTCGTCTTGTTGGTGCCGTGGTAGTCGGAGGATCCGGTCACGACGAGATCGTGCTCGCGCGCGATGTCGCGCAGGACGTCCGCGTCCTCGGGGCTGTGGTCGGGGTGATCGACCTCGAGTCCGCCGAGTCGCCCACCGGCGGCGAGCTCCAGAATGTGGTCGGTGTGCAGGAGTCGACCTCGCGTGCGCGCGCGGGCGTGGGCGATGACGGGCACTCCCCCGGCGTCGGCGATCAACTCGACGGCGAGGTCGAGTGGGGTGTCCGCCTTCTCGACGTAGTACGTCCCACCGGTCCGCAGCAGGTCGGTGAACGCGTCGTTCACGGTCTCGACGACTCCGGCCGCGACGAGTGCACGGGCGAGGTGCGGGCGGCCCGCCGACGGACCTGCCGCGGCGAGGATGGTGTCGGCGTCGACGTCGTAGCCGTCGGCCGCCATACGGTCGATCATGCTGCGCAGACGCACTTCCCGCTCCCCACGTAACCGGCTGCGCTCCTCGGCGAAGGCGACGTGCCCGGGGTCGAAGAGGTACGCGAGCAGATGCACCGTCACCGGGTCACCGTCGGCTCCGCGGCCCTGGCACGACATCTCCATGCCACGGACCAGGGTGGGCGCACCGGGCGTCGCGGTCACCGCGGCCACGGCCTCGTCCCAGCCGTGAGTGGTGTCGTGGTCGGTCAACGCGATCACGTCGAGGCCCGCGGCGGTCGCCGTGGCGATCAGCTCGGTGGGCGTCTCGGTTCCGTCCGACGACGTGGAATGGGTGTGGAGATCGATCAGCACGCGCCCAGTCTGTCAGGTGCGCGAGCGCTCAGGTGGGCGGGCGCAGCGACGCCGCCGAGCGCCGCGGGTCGGCGATGTCGATGCCCGCCTCGGTCCACGCGTCGCGCAACGCATCGGCTCCGCGCAGGCGCACCCACGCGGCCTCGGTGCCGGTGATCGGGACTGCCCGCAGGAACCGCACCGGCTCGTACGGTTCGGGCAGCTCGAGGTCGGCCACCCCGGACTCGGCCGTCAGCAGCACCGCCGTGAACGGAGCGCCGGGCCAGAGAGGCTCGCCGGCGTCCAGCAGGGCGTCGGGCACCAGCACGATGCCCTCCACCGCGGGCGACGCGGCGAAGACGGCGAGCGTGCGCCAGACCTCGGCGACGGACTCGTCGACTCCGCGCAGGGCCAGGATCAGCTCGGCGCGCGGGCCTCGCTGCGAGTCGGTGACCATGTCGGACGGGTCGGCCATCGGATGCCGCGAGCACCCGAGAGTGGTGAACCGCACGACTCCCTCGACGTCGGCAGCGAACAGCAACACCTCCAGCGGCTCGAGGCCCAGGAAGGTCACGGACGCGCTGGACGGGTCGTCCTGACCGAGCACCGTCTGCAGATGGGTTCGCACCTGCGCTGTCACGTCGCTCCCACTCACACCGTCCATCCAACCCCACGACGTCCGTACCGGCTCCGACGGGACCGGCGTGCCGGTACGGTCCTGCGTGTGGTGACTGTGCTGACCGTGTCCGACGAGGTGGTCGAAGGCCTGTGGAACGCCCGCACACTCCCGTTCGACGTCGACCTGGTCCTCGGTGCGGGCGACCTGCCCTTCGAGTACCTCGAGCACCTCGCCGAGGCCGCCGACGCCCCGTGCGTCTTCGTCCCCGGCAACCACGACGCCGACCTCACCGGGTACTCGGCCGGTCGAGCCGGCTGGATGCGTGCCGGGCTGCCGTCGAGCTGGCCCGGTCCGGACGGCGCCGTCAACGCCGATCGACGGATCGTCAGCGCCGCCGGTCTGCGGATCGCGGGGCTGGGCGGGTCCATCCGCTACCGCGACGGACCCAACCAGTGGACGGAACGGCAGCAGAAGCGGCGCTCCGGCTCCCTGATCCGGACCCACACCTGGCACCCGCTGCTGCGACGCGGAGCCGACGCACACGGGGTCGACGTCCTGCTGACCCACAGCCCACCCTTCGGTGTCGGCGACGCCGAGGACGCACCACACCGCGGTTTCCGGTGTCTCGATCCGCTCACCGAGCGGTTGCGGCCTCAGCTCCTCGTCCACGGACACATCCACCCGCACGGCACGAGGCCGGCCGACCGACAGCTGCACGGAGCCACGGTGATCAACACCGTCGGCTACGCCCTGATCGACATCACCCCGGGCGGCGACACCGCGCCCATCATCGAGAGGCGACGTCATGGCTCGTGACACCGGATTCCCCGCTGCCGACGCGCAGAACGACTTCTCCCGCCAGCGCCGGCGCGCGGACGTGGCGCGGTTGGTCGGCTGGCTGCGCCGTCAACCGGACGACATCAACACGATCCTGCCGTTCGACGAGGTGGTCGCCGCCCTGGGCAAGGTGCGGGAGCGCCGCGTCGGACTCGAGGTCATCCGGGTCGACTCGATCGTGGGCAGCGTGGATCGCACCCGCGACTTCGACCGGTACTTCCGCCCGACGTCGACGCGGACACGCGAACGCTGGCAGCGCCTCGCCACCGCCTGGCGCCGCGGCGAACCGATGCCGCCCATCGAGGTGTATCGCGTCGGCGGCATGCACTTCGTCATCGACGGGCACCATCGCGTGTCCATCGCCTGCGCGATGCACAGTCTCACCATCGAGGCCTACGTCACCGAGATCATCACCCGCATCTCCCCCGACGGCATCTCCACGAGGGGCGATCTCCTCGTGAAGGATCACCGGCGCATCTTCCTCAGCCGCGTCCCCCTCACCGGGAAGTCGCGCGAGGCGATCGAGTTCACGGATCCGTGGCAGTACGCCGAACTCTCGGATGCGGTGGAGGCCTGGGGTTTCCGGCTGATGCAGGAGCTCGGCGAGTTCGTCGACCGGCGCACCGTCGCCCGCCGCTGGTTCGGTGAGGAGTTCCTGCCGGTCGTCCGGATGGTGCGGTCCGTCGGGGGCATGTTGACCCGCCACACCGACGCCGAGGCCTACATGTGGGTGGCGCGCGAGCGTTACCGCCTGGTGCGCAGCCACATCTGGAACGACGAGATCATCGCGCAGCTCAAGGAGGCCGCCCCGAACTGAGACGGGCGCCGACCGAGACGGCGACGGCCCCCACCGTGCGGTGGGGGCCGTCGTCGCGTTCGAGCGGTCAGAGCGTCAGGTTGGCACCCGACTCGACGTCGAACACCGACACGCGCTTCTGGTCGAACCACAGCTCGATGGACTCACCCATGCGAGCGGCGGACTCGGCCGAGAGTCGAGCGACCAACTGGCCGCCGTCCGCGCCGGAGTCCGCGGCCAGCTCGTCGAGTTCGCGCGAGGTGACCTTGGGGCCCTCGGCGGAGAAGTAGATGTACTTGTCCGACCCCATCGACTCCAGCACCTCGACTCGCGCCGAGAACGTGCTGCCGTTGATCTTCTGGTACGACTCGACGAGCGAGGCGTCCTCGAGATGCTCGGGGCGGATGCCGACGACGACGTCCCCCTTCGCGTTCTTCGAGGCGATCTTCTGCCGCGCCTCGTCGCTCAACCGGATCTCGCCGAGCGAGGTGGTGACCCCGCCGTCCGTCAGACGACCCGACACGAAGTTCATGGACGGCGACCCGATGAAGCCCGCCACGAACAGGTTTCGCGGGTGATCGTAGAGCTCCTGCGGCGAGCCGATCTGCTGCACCAGTCCGCCGCGGAGCACGACGACGCGGTCGCCGAGCGTCATGGCCTCGGTCTGGTCGTGCGTCACGTACACCGTGGTGGTCTCGAGACGCTTCTGCAGCTGGGCGATCTCGGTCCGCATCTGCACGCGCAGCTTGGCGTCGAGGTTCGACAGCGGCTCGTCCATGAGGAACGCCTTGGGGCTGCGTACGATCGCGCGTCCCATCGCGACGCGCTGACGCTGACCACCGGAGAGGTTGGACGGCTTGCGGTCGAGGTGCTGGCCGAGGTCGAGGATGCGGGCGGCGTCGTCGACCTTCTTCGCGATGTCCTCCTTGCTCATCTTGGCGAGTGTCAGGGGGAAGGCGATGTTGTCGCGCACCGTCATGTGGGGGTAGAGCGCGTACGACTGGAACACCATCGCGATGTCGCGATCCTTCGGTGCCCGCTCGTTCACGCGCTCACCGGCGATGCGCAGCTCGCCGCTCGAGATGTCCTCGAGGCCGGCGATCATGTTGAGCGTGGTGGACTTTCCGCAGCCGGAGGGTCCGACCAGGATGATGAACTCGCCGTCGGCGATGGTGATGTCGACGTCGCTCACCGCCGCGGCACCGTCCGGGTACAGCTTGGTCACTTTGTCGAGAACGATTTCGGCCATGGACTTATCCCTTCACTGCGCCGGACGTCAGGCCCGCCACGATACGACGTTGGAAGAACAGGACGAAGATGATGATCGGGATGGTGATGACCACGGCCGCAGCCGCGATCGAGCCCGTCGGTTCCTCGAACTGCGAACTACCGGTGAACTGTGAGATCGCTGCCGGCACCGTGACCGAACGCTCGGTGGCCGTCAACGAGATGGCGAGCAGCAGGTCGTTCCACGCGAAGATGAAGACGAGGATCGCCGCGGTGACGATGCCCGGTGCCGCGAGCGGTGCGATGACCTTGCGGAACGCCTGTCCCGGGGTGGCACCGTCCATCTTGGCGGCCTTCTCCAGCTCCCAGGGGATCTCACGGAAGAACGCCGACAGCGTGTAGATGGCGAGCGGGAGCGCGAACGTGATGTACGGGATGATCAGGCCCGGCCAGGTGTCGAACAGGCCCAGCGCACGCTCGATGTCGAACAGCGGTGTGACGAGCGAGATCTGGGGGAACATCGCGATGAGCAGCGCGGCGCCGACGAGGAGCTTCTTGCCGGGGAAGTCGAGACGAGCGACGGCGTAGGCCGCCATCGTGCCGATGACCACCGCGATGAGCGTGGTGATGAGACCGATGCCGATGGAGTTGATCAGGGCGCTGGTGAACTGGGACGTCTGGAAGATGCCCTTGTAGTTGTCCAACGTCCACGTCGTCGGGATGAACTTGCCGTCGGCGATGTTCGCCACCGGCTTGAACGACAGGCTGATGATCCACACGAGCGGGATCAGTGCGTACAGCAGGACGAGAAGGTTGACGATGGACCAGCCGGCCTTCGTCTTCGTGGTGGCTGCCATGGGTCAGCGTCCTTCCGCGTCGGAGCCGGGTGCGGAGGCCCCGAACAGTTTGATGAAGACGAAGGCGATGATGGCCACGCAGAAGAAGATCAGCACGCTGATGGCCGACCCGATACCGAGGTTGAACGCCCCGAAGAGGTTGTCGTACCCGAGGATCGACACCGAACCGGTGCTGTTGCTGCCCTTCGTCAGAACGTAGATGTTGTCGAAGATGCGGAACGCGTCGAGCGTGCGGAACAGCAGCGCCACGAGGATGGCCGGCTTCATCAACGGGATGATGATGCGGATCAGTCGGGTCCACGCGCCGGCGCCGTCCACCTGGGCCGCCTTGAGCAGATCGTCGGGAACGAGCGCGAGACCGGCGAGCAGCAGCAGTGCCATGAACGGCGTCGTCTTCCACACCTCGGCGAGCACGACGATGGCGAGCGACGGAAGCTGCTGCGTCAGAGGCGCACTGCCCTCGGGAAGCAGGTTGGCCAGGTAACCGGTCTGCGGTGTCCACGCGTAGTACCAGCTGTACGCGGCGGCGACGGTGACGATGCCGTACGGGATCAGCACGACGGTGCGGACGACGCCGCGCCCGAAGATGGTGCGGTGCATGACCAACGCGACCGCGAGGCCGAGGACGAACTCGATGATCACCGAGATGACGGTGATGCCCACGGTCACCGCGAACGCCGTCCACCAGTAGCCGTCGGTGAGGACGGAGACGTAGTTGGACAGGCCGACGAATTCCTTGTCGTCCGGGAATGCCAGGTTGTACTTCTGCAGACTCAGCCAGAAGGCGTAGATGATGGGATACGCGGTGACGGCGATCATCAGGATCGCGGCGGGAGCGACCAGCAGGAGCCCCAGTCGGCGCTCCGCCTTCTTGCCCTCGGACACCGCCTCGGCCGCCTTGGCGTGCTTCTGCGGGCGTCGGGGCTCGTCGGTGACGGTCATGGGATCAGCCCTTCGGAGTTCACGGCCTGGCGGACCAGATCGGCGAGCCTGTCGACGTCTCCCACGGGATCGATGTCCTGCGGGGGGTTGAGCGCGTCGGTCAGGAGGATCGAGATGGACTGGTACGCGGGCGACACCGGTCGGACCGCGGCACTCTCGATCGAGCCGAGAACGCCCTCCCATGCCGGGTAGGCGGCCTGGAACTCGGGATCGTCGTAGAGCGAGCGGATCACCGGCGGCACACCGCCGTCGACGGCGTTGTTGCGCTGGTTCTGCTCGTCGGTCAGGCACGCGACGGCGGCCCACGCCTCGTCGGGATGCTCGGTGGTCTTGGCGACACCGATGTTGAACCCGCCGATGGTGACCTTGGCGGGCTCACCGGGGTTCACCGAGGGGTACGGCGCGCTGCGGAACACCTCGTTCACCGCCGCGTCCTGCTGGTCGGCGGGAACGGTGGACAGGTCGAGGAAGGACACGCCGCCCGCGGCGGCGTTCTCCTTGAGTCCGGGGAGCACGAACGGGTAGTTCACCTCGGCGAACATGGTGCCCGCCTCGACGCCGAGACGTGCTGTGCCCTCGTCACTCTGGGAGACCGAGGGGTCGGCGCCCGGAGCGGTCGCGACGCTCTTGATGATCGAGAGAGCCTTCTCGGTGGCCGCGCGGTGCTCGGGGGTGTCGTTCAGTGTCACGGTGGTGCCGTCCTCGCCGACGACGGATCCGCCGGCACTCTCGAGGAGGGTGTTGAACCAGACCATGAAGCCCTCGTACTGCTTCGCCTGCACACCGATGGCCGCGGGCTTGCCGGAGGCGGCGTTCTCGCCGGCGGTGGCGATGAGGTCGTCCCACGTCGCCGGCGGCTGGCCGTTCGGCACCATGTCCGGGCGGTACCAGAGCAACTGGGTGTTGGAGTTAAGCGGGACCGCGTACAGCTTGTCCTTCTGCTCCGTCTCGGGATCGAGCCACTCGGCGGTGGCGAGCGGGCCCTCGAGCACCGATCCGTCGCGCAGCTTCGCCTCGAGATCGTCCGGAACCGGCAGTGCCCAACCGGCTTCGGCGAACTCGGCGGTCCAGACCACGTCGAGTGTCATCAGATCGAGCGTGCGGTCGTTGCCCGCCAGACGGCGAGCGAGCTGCAGGCGCTGATCGTTGGCGCTCTTGGGGAGCGTGCGCTGCTCCACCCGGTACGCGCCGCCCGACTGCTCGGTGCACGCCTGCGTTGCCGCCGCGTACTGCTCTGCGCCGTCGGCTGCGGTGTAGAAGCTCAACACGATTCCGTCGTCGGAGGATCCACACCCCGCCAACAGACTTCCGGCCACCACCGCGGCGGCCCCTGTCGCTGCGAGTTTCCTCGCCCTGTACCTCTTCGGCACGACCGCCTCCTCTGCCGCAAGAGAAGGCGCCACAGTCGGCCCGACTCCGCAGCGTGTGCTTCGTTGGACACGCATTCCCTGCGAAGTGGAACCTAGTCGAAAGCTGAGAGGAAAACGGTGGCTTGTTGCAATCCCGTGATGCTTTCGGTACCGACGGGTCGGTGGTGAGAGGTCAGATGGCGAGACGCGCCAGCAGATCGCGCGCCTTCTCGGCCGTCTTCGGCTCGCACAGCACGTCGTACCGCCCCGCGACCAACTGCATCGTCGACGCGAAGTCGCGCTGCCCCTTCGTCGCCGCGTAGGGAATGGTGGCCGAGATCAGTCCGAAGACGATGCCGCCCAGCACACCGACGAGGAGCGCGCTCAGGTAGTTGGTGTTCGTGATGATTCCGAGAACGAGTCCGAGGAAGACACCGAGCCAGGCGCCCGAGATGATGCCGCCGCCAATCACTTTGGCCCAGGTGAGGCGACCGATGACACGCTCGACCTGCATGAGGTCGACACCCACGATGGTGACGTCCTGGACCGAGAACTCCTGATCGGAGAGGTAGTCGACCGCGCGCTGCGCCTCGGCGTAGGTGGGATAGGAACCGATGGGCCAGCCCGACGGCGGGGTGGGGAGGCCCTGTCCGGGGCGGCCGGACTGCGACATGGGGTTCGTCATGACTCCATTGTGCCTGCTGGCGGGTCGGTCGTGGGGTCCGGTGCGGGCCGCGCACCGCTGCGCACCATGCCGGCCGCGTCGGCGGCCTCGACGAGGGCCCGAGCCATTCGATGACCCGCCTCGTCGACCATCTCGTCCCCCACCATGACGGCCCCGCGCGCTCCCCCGTCGACGGAGAGGTACCGACGGTAGGTCTCGACGATGTCGTGGGCGCGGTCGACGTCGGCCTGGCGCGGCGAGAACGTCTCGTTGGCGATGTCGATCTGCGAGGGGTGCAGCACCCACTTGCCGTCGTAGCCCAGAGCCGCGGAATGCCGGGCGGCGCGGGTGAACCCGTCGGTGTCGCGGACCTGCACCCAGGGTCCGTCGATGGCCTGGAGCCCGTGGGCCCGCGCCGACAGCAGGATCGTCATCAGCACGTGGTGGTAGGCGTCGCCGCGCTCGTAGCCGGGCGGCTGCTCACCCACCGTGAGGGTGCGCATGCCGACGTCGGCCATGAAGTCACCCGGCCCGAACACCAGGGTCTGCACCCGCGGCGAGGCCGTCGCGACGGCGTCGATGTGGAGCAGACCCACGGCGTCCTCGATCTGCGGCTCGATCCCGATGCGGCCGACGGGCAGGTCCGACTCGCGTTCGAGTTGTGTCAGAAGCAGATCGAGCGCCTGCACCTCACCGGCCGAGCGCACCTTGGGCAGGACGAGGGCGTCGAGGTGGGCACCCGCCCGTCCGACCACCTCGAGCACGTCGCGGAACGTGGCCTCCGTCGTCCAGTCGTTGACCCGCACGAGCCGGAGCTGCGTGCCCCACCCGTCCCATCCGAGCGCGTCGGCGACGTCGATGCGCGCCTGCGCCTTGGCGGCCGGCGCGACCGCGTCCTCGAGATCCAGGAAGACGGCGTCGGCGGGCAGGCCCAGAGCCTTGCGCATCATCTTCGGACTGCTGCCCGGCACGGCGAGCACGGAGCGTCGGAGGCGGGCGCGCGGCACTGTGGTGGTCACCACGGCACACTATCGGCCCGCACCGCGTGCGAGGCCCCCGTCTACTGTTGCGCCCATGGCAGCAGTGAACAAGGTGTTCGCCGCCAGGCTCGCGGGCCTCGTGGTGCTCGGACCCGACGGTGAGAGCATCGGCCGCGTCCGCGACATCGTCGTGACCGTGCGCGTCGGTCGCCAGCAACCCCGCGTCCTCGGCCTCGTGGTCGATCTGGCCACGAGGCGCAAGATCTTCGTTCCGATGCTGCGCGTGACGGCCGTCGAACCGACGTCGGTGACGCTGACCACCGGCAACGTCAGTATGCGCCGCTTCGTCCAGCGACCGGGCGAGGTGCTGGCCCTGGCCCAGGTCCTGGACTCGCGGGTGCGGACCGACGATCCGGACGCCGAGGACCTGCACGGTGTGGACTGTGTCGTCGTCGACCTCGGCATCGAGCAGACCCGCACGCGGGACTGGGTCATCGCGCGCGTCGCCGTACGCCCCCACCGCACCCGGCTGGGTCGGCGCGGCAGCATCCACGTGCTCGACTGGCAGAACGTGCAGGGCCTCACCTGGTCCGATCTGTCCCTGCCGGGTCAGGGTGTGTCACAGCTCCTCGCCCAGTTCGAGGGACTCCGGCCCGCCGACGTGGCCGACGCGATCCGCGACCTCCCGGAGAAGCGGCGACTCGAGGTCGCCTTCGCCCTGGACGACCAGCGCCTCGCGGACGTCATCCAGGAGATGCCCGACGACGATCAGATCGACCTGGTGCAGGCGCTCGCCCCCGCCCGCGCCGCCGACGTGCTCGAGGCCATGGACCCCGACGACGCAGCCGACCTGCTCGGCGAGTTGCCGGAGCCGGAGGCCGAATCGCTGCTGCGCCTGATGGATCCGCAGGACTCCGAGCCGGTGCGACGTCTCCTCGAGCACTCCCCCGACACTGCGGGTGGTCTGATGACACCGGAACCGGTGGTGCTGAGCGCGTCCGCGACGGTCGCCGAGGCGCTCGCTCGTGCGCGCAACCCCGACCTCACGCCCGCCCTCGCGTCGCTGGTCTTCGTCGTGCGACCGCCGACGGCCACACCCACGGGCCGCTACCTCGGCTGCGTGCATCTCCAACAGTTGCTGCGCGAACCGCCCGCCAGTCTGGTCGGCGGCGTGATCGACACGACACTGTCGACGCTCTCCCCGGACGACAGTCTCGCCGCCGTCACGCGATACTTCGCGGCGTACAACCTGGTCTGCGGACCGGTCGTGGACGCCGAGGAGCATCTCATCGGCGCCGTGACCGTGGACGACGTCCTGGACCACCTTCTTCCCGACGACTGGCGCGAACAGGAGCACGTGGGACATGAGTGAGAAGTCGGCGGCGACCGCCAGACAGCGCCTCGACACTCCACGCGGATCCCGACGGTTCAAGCTCGACATCGACGTCGACTCGGTCGGCCGGACCGGCGAGAACGTCGCGCGATTCCTCGGTACGGGGCGATACCTGGCGATCCAGACGGGGATCGTCATCGTGTGGATCCTGCTCAACGTCTTCGCGGTGAGCCTGCAGTGGGACCCCTACCCCTTCATCCTGCTCAATCTGGCGTTCTCGACGCAGGCCGCCTACGCGGCCCCGCTGATCCTGCTCGCTCAGAACCGGCAGGACGACCGCGACCGGGTGTCGCTCGAGGAGGATCGCTCGCGCGCCGCGCAGACCAAGGCGGACACCGAGTTCCTCGCTCGTGAGCTCGCTGCGCTCCGGATCGCGGTCGGCGAGGTCGCCACGCGCGACTACCTCCGCCGCGAACTCGACGACCTGCGCGCGGCGCTCCTCGATCCCGCGCAGGCGGCGGCCGAGGAACAGAAGGCGCGCAAGAAGTCTCGCAAGAAGTCGGTCGACGAGGACTCCACCTCGTTCGCCGCCGCCCCTTCCGTCGAGGAAACAACTCGTTTCGACCACAGCGAGGACACGCGACGGTAACCTCGGTCACACTGCGCGTCGGGTCTCGGTGAGTGCGCAGCCGAGTGTTCGTGGGGGTTTGTCGTATGCGCGTCGGTCGAGACTCTCGACTCGGAGGTGCACTGAGTGCCTCGATTCTTCTTCTCAGCGCGGTCACGCTGGCCGCCGGCTCGGTGACGCCGAGTTCCGCGCACGGTTCCGTCGCGATGGCGGCCGCCGAATCGGTTGCGGCGCCCACACTCCCACCACGGGAGCGCGCTGTCGGCCTGGTCGAGCCCGCCGATCGGCAACCGGTCGCGTTCCGGTCCCCGAAACCAGCCGTCGCCGCGCCCGCGGGCGCCCCGGCCGCTGCTGCGGCGCCGCTGTCCGCCGTGCTCGTCGGCGCACTCGGCATTCCCGAACTCGTCCTGCAGGCCTACCGCTCCGCCGAGGCCCAGCTCGCCACCTCGACACCGGGCTGTCACCTGCCGTGGCACCTGCTCGCCGCCATCGGGCGCATCGAGTCCGGCCACGCGGGCGGCGGCCGCACCGATGCCGCCGGCACCACGATCACGTCCGTGCTGGGCCCGGTGCTCGACGGTCGATCGGCCGCGGACGCGGTCATCACCGACACCGACGGCGGCGCGCTCGACGGGGACGCGGGGCACGACCGTGCGGTCGGGCCGATGCAGTTCATCCCCGCCACCTGGGCCGGCTACGCCTCGGACGGCAACGGCGACGGTCGGAGCGATCCGAACAACGTCTTCGACGCGGCTCTCGCCGCGGGCAAGTACCTGTGCTCGGGCGGCCTGGACGTGACGAATCCGGCGCAGGCGACCACCGCCGTCATGCGATACAACAACTCCGCCGCGTACACCGCCAACGTGCTGGCCTGGTCCGCCGCGTACTCCGGCGGCGGCACCCCTGTCGTCGGACGGATCGGCGAGGCGGCGCCCTCCCCCGCGGACGCGCTGGCCGTCGCCGCGGCGGCCGCCGCGGGCGGCGAGGTCACGGATCCCACGACCGCGGCCCCGACGACCACCGCCACGACCACCGCGATGCCGGACACCTCGCTCACTCCGGTGACACCACCGCCGGCGTTCGGCATCCCCGGACTGCCGCCGCTCCCGGTCATCGAGCTCCCCACGATCCCGTGTCTCCTGTGCCCTCCTGCACCAGTGGCACCACCCGCCCCACCTGAGCAGGACACGTCCGTCACGACACCGTGACCTGTCGTGGCTCACATCACGGGCCGGTAACGGATCGGCAACGGATCAGGTAGCCTCGCTCCGACAGCAAAGGTCGGAAGCGCCCCGGAACGGGGCGGGAACAGTCGTCGCGGATCACGAGTCTCGCGGGGGCGAGGAGGTTGTGTATCCGTGGGTCGGCACCGCAAACGATCGTCTTCCACTCTGCGACGGAACACGGTCATCGCGCTGACCGGTCTGATCCCCGCGGGAGCGATCACCGTGGCCAGTGGCTACGGCGCCAGCGCCGACATCCCGTTCCTCCGCACGCACACCACGGCCAGCGAGTCCGCCCTCGAGCCCACCGACGTGGCCCCGGCGGTGGACGTCGCGCCCGCACCCACCACGCAGTCCGCGCCCGAGCCCGTGGCACCGCCCGCGCCGGAGCCCGCTCCCGCCCCCGCGCTGCCCGAGTCCCTCGCGGCCGGCCCGCTCGGCGTCCCGGGCATCAACGTCGCCGCCTACAAGAGCGCCGAGACCCTCCTGGCGCAGACCACCCCCGGCTGCTCGATGAACTGGGCACTCCTCGCCGGTATCGGCCGGGTCGAGTCCACCCACGCGAACGACGGCAAGGCGGGTGCCGACGGAACGCTGTTCGAGCCGATCCTCGGGCCGGTCCTGGACGGCAGCCTCGCCGGCAACAACGTGATCATGGACACCGACGGCGGCGAGCTCGACGGCAACGCCACGTACGACCGCGCCGTGGGGCCGATGCAGTTCCTGCCGGCGACGTGGAAGCACTACGCCACGGACGGGAACGGGGACGGCAGGGCCGACCCGCAGAACCTGTTCGACAGCGCCGCCACCACCGGGAAGTACCTGTGCGACGGCGGCCTGAACATGGCGGATCCGATCCAGGCCACACAGGCGATCCTGCGCTACAACAACTCGATGGCCTACGTGGCCAACGTGGTCGCGTGGTCGGTCGCCTACTCCACCGGCATCGCCCCCTCCGAAGCGGACCTGCCCCGAATTCACTGACGCGGTACCGCATACCATGGAGAGATGCCCGTAGCCACCGAATCGGACGTTCGCAGCGCCCTCGCGCGCGTGAACGATCCCGAGATTCGCAAGCCCATCACCGAACTCGGCATGGTCAAGAGTGTCGCGCTCGGTAACGACGGATCCGTGGACGTCGGCATCTATCTGACCACCGCCGGGTGCCCGATGAAGACGGAGATCTCCGACCGGGTACGCAAGGCCGTGGCCGACGTCGCCGGTGTCGGTGAGATCCGCGTCGAGCTCGACGTCATGAACGACGAGCAGCGCACCGAACTGCGCAAGTCGTTGCGGGGAGATTCCGCCGAGCCGGTCATCCCGTTCGCTCAGCCCGGCTCCCTCACCCGCGTGTACGCGGTGGCGTCGGGGAAGGGCGGTGTCGGCAAGTCGTCCGTCACCGTCAACCTGGCCGCCGCGATGGCCGCCAAGGGACTGTCGGTGGGCGTCCTCGACGCCGACATCTACGGCCACTCGGTGCCCCGCATGCTCGGTACCGACGCTCGCCCCACACAGGTCGAGCGCATGATCATGCCGCCCGTGGCGCACGACGTGAAGATGATCTCAATCGCGCAGTTCACGCAGGGCAACACGCCCGTCGTCTGGCGCGGTCCCATGCTGCACCGCGCCCTGCAGCAGTTCCTCGCCGACGTGTTCTGGGGCGACCTGGACATTCTTCTGCTGGACCTGCCGCCGGGCACCGGCGACGTCGCCATCTCGGTGGCCCAGCTCATCCCCGGCGCCGAGATCCTCGTCGTGACCACCCCGCAGCAGGCCGCAGCCGAGGTCGCGGAACGTGCCGGAGCCATCGCCCTGCAGACGCGTCAGCGAGTCGTCGGGGTGGTGGAGAACATGTCGTGGCTCGAGCTGCCCGACGGATCGCGGATGGACATCTTCGGTTCCGGCGGCGGCCAGGCCGTGTCGGAGCGACTCACCACCGCGGTCGGCGCGAAGGTCCCTCTGCTGGGCCAGATCCCGCTCGACACCGCGGTGCGCGAGGGCGGTGATTCGGGCGTTCCGATCGTGCTCAGCGATCCGGAGTCGCCCGCGGCCAAGGCCATGATCGAGGTGGCCGAGAAGCTGTCGGTCCGCAGTCGCGGCCTCGCGGGCATGAGCCTGGGTATCGACACCACCCGGCACCTCTGACGGCCGGAAGGACCTAGGTCGCGTCGGGGTCGACCGGGGGACGGTCCCCGGTCGGCAACGGCGCCGACCCGCTGGACTTCGTCATGTTCGGCGTCCCGGACTGCGGGGTCGACGACTGTGTCCCGGACTGCGGCTTCTCGTCGAACTTCCCGGTGAAGATCGAGTCGTCGCCGTCGAGCAGGTGCTTGGTGATGACCGCGCGCGGGGTCATGCCGCGGAGTTGGTTCAGGTCGGCCAGGGGCTTGCGAAGATCGTCGAAGTCCGTCCCCAGCTCGTCCTTGAGTTGTTGGCTGGCCCCACTGGCATAGTCACGGACCTGCCGGAGCGACCGGGTGGTCCACGTGATGGCCCCGGGCAGACGCTCGGGACCGAGGATGACGAGTGCGGCGACGAGAAGAACCATCATCTCGCCCCAGCCGATGTTCGAGAACACGTCTACACCTTACGCATCCGACACCGGAGTGACCGTCACGTCGACGGTCCGCCCCGAGCGGACGAGTTGCACCTGCACCGGCGTACCGATCTCCTGCTCCTGGACGGCGACCGTCAGCTCGTCGGCACCGGAGACGGTGCGGTCGCCGACGCGGACGATCACGTCGCCCTCCGCGATACCCGCCTGCTGAGCGGGGCCACCGGCGGTGACGTTGGCGATCTGCGCACCGCTGAGCGCGTCGTTGACGACGGACCGCGCGTTGACGCCGATGTCGGGATGATTCATCGCGCCGGTCCGGATGAGGGACTGCGCGACCTCGGTGACGTCGTCGATGGGGATGGCGAAGCCCAAACCCACCGATCCCCCGCTCTCACTGCGGATCGCGGAGTTGATGCCGATGACGCGACCCTCGGCGTCGATCAGGGGACCGCCGGAGTTACCGGGGTTGATCGCCGCGTCGGTCTGGACCGCGTCGATGACGGCGTCGGTGTCCGTGCCCTCCCCGGACAGTCGCACGGGACGATCGAGCGCACTGACGATGCCGCGGGTGACCGTCTTGCTCAGTCCCAGTGGAGATCCGACGGCGACGACGTCGTCGCCGACCGCCACGTCCGACGAGCGGCCCAGTCGGGCGACGCTGAGGTCCGCGACGTCCGTCTTCAGAACGGCCAGATCGGTCTTGGTGTCACGGCCGACGATCTGCGCGGGCACCTTGGTGCCGTCGGAGAACGTCACGTTGAGCGTCGCGCCCGGGTTGGTCGCGGCCATCGAGATGACGTGGTTGTTGGTGACGATGTAACCGGCTCCGTCGATGACGACTCCCGAGCCGGTGCCGGCGTTGCCGCCGAACGTCTCCTGGACCGACACCACGGACGGCAGGACGGCCTCGGCGACCCTGGCCACCTGGCCCTGCGGGAGTTCGCTGCCGCCTTGTTCCAGGGTCACGCGCGAGCTGGTCAGCGAGCCGCCCAGATCGGCCGCGACACTGCCGACGACGCCGCCGAGCAGGCCGATGACCAGTGCGACACCCGCGAGCGAGGCGAGAGCGCCGGCGGAGACGCGGCGGCCGAACAGTACTTCCCGCGCACCCAGTCTCGTGCCGGGCGTCAGCGGCGCGGGTTCCGGTTCGTCGAGCGCGGGCGAGACCGTCGTGACAGCCGACGAGGGCACGCGCCACGGGTTCTGAGGTTCGGGTTCCTGCTCGACCTCGGGCGCCTCGGGCTCGCGCACCAGGGATTCGGCGACACCGGGCGGCCGACCGAAGGCCTCGGTGAGGACGGGATCGGGCGCCGCGACGCGGATCGACGAACTGTCCCATCGCCGGGTCTGCGCGTCACCGAAGGAATCGCGGATGCCGTGGGGGCGACCGAACGCCCGCACCACGTGCGCGTCGATGGTGGGCCGGTAGAGCGGACGCGGAGGAAGCCGCGGCGCATCGTCGTCGGGTGCTCCCCCGTCCGCCGAAGAAGCCGTGGGGTCCGGTCGGTACTCGTCGGCTGGAGTCACCTCTGCACGCTACCGGCGCCGGAAACGTGACCCGACGACCGACCCCAGGCCATGACGCAGGCCGGAGCCGATGCCGGGTTCGGATCGGCCGGGCTCGGGAGACGTGCAGTGCGGGATCTGGTGCAGGAGACCCAGGAGTGAGGACGGCATGGACATCTCCGGCGAGCCCTGGAGGGCGACACGGGCCTGCTGCTGCGCCTGGACCTCGTCGGCACAGGAAGCGCATTCCGACACGTGCCGCGCGGCGCGCAGATAGGCGTTCATGCGCAGTTCGCCGTCGACGTAGGCGGCCACCGCCTCACTGGCGAGGTGGTCGGTGGGGCTGAACTGCCGAGGATCACGAAACCGAGTCATGCTGCCTCCACTTCATGCCGTGCCGATGTGCGGATCGTCCCGGGGTGAAACGCACGGCACCGGCCGGAAGTTCCCGGCCCGCATTCGTTCCCCACAGAACGGTACTCGCGTCGGCGGCTACTCGGCCGAGGTCAGCGACTCGCGGGTACGCCGACTGGCGGCGAGGTGGTCGCGCAGCGCCTGGCGGCCACGGTGGATACGGCTACGGACGGTGCCGAGCTTGACCCCCAGGGTCGCGCCGATCTCCTCGTAGGACAGACCCTCGATGTCGCACAGCACGATGGCTGCACGGAATTCGGGAGCGAGCGAGTCGAGCGCCGCCTGCAGATCCGGGTCGAGCCGGGCGTCGTGGTAGATCTGCTCGGGATCGGGGGTGTCGGACGGCACCCGGTCGTAATCCTCCGGCAGCGCCTCCATGCGGATGCGGTTGCGGCGACGCACCATGTCCAGGAACAGGTTCGTCGTGATGCGGTGCAACCAGCCCTCGAAGGTGCCGGGCTGGTAGTTCTGCAGCGAGCGGAACACGCGGATGAAGGTGTCCTGCGTGAGGTCCTCGGCATCCTGCGCGTTGCCGGACAGCCGGTAGGCGAGGCGGTAGACGCGGTCACCGTGCTCGCGGACGAGTTCGTCCCAGGACGGCATCGACGTCGCGTCTCCGGTCGCGTCGAACACTGCGGTGCCGGACAGCTCCTCGGGACCGTCGACGGTCTGTTCGGACTCGGCGGCGGGGCGGGAGG
Organism: Rhodococcus sp. BP-241; assembly: GCF_019836145.1. NCBI lineage: Bacteria > Bacillati > Actinomycetota > Actinomycetes > Mycobacteriales > Nocardiaceae > Rhodococcus > Rhodococcus sp. BP-241. Next base: position 210,004 of record NZ_JABUEI010000003.1, read on the forward strand.
TCGGGGACGTGAGGGCAGCGTGTTCGCGCGGGCTGGTGATCATGTGGATCGTTCAATCCTCCTACTCGGGCGATCATCGCGGCGTGGTGTCGACGTGCGATGTGGTGTTACCCGTGTTCGGCGCGACCGAAGCGTGAGGACGATCCGACGAACCCGCGTAAGGAAACTATGTCGCGGGCAGGTGTGCGACCCGTGTGAGAAGGCTGAGTGTGGGCTGAGAGTCTGGACGCGAGGAGTTCGTGGGCGGGTTAGGGTCCCTTCGTGACTGCCGACGCCGCCAAGATGCTGCACTACGCCGAAGCCTCCGTCGTGGAGGACGAGATCCTGCAGGCCGCGCGCGAGCGCGCCGTGGATCTGGGCGCCGCGCCGATACCGGCGTCCGTCGGTGCCGTGCTCAGCATGGTCGCGCAGTTGTCCGGAGCGCGCACGGTGGTGGAGGTCGGAACCGGCGCCGGTGTCAGCGGGCTGTGGCTGCTGGACGGGATGCGGCCCGACGGGGTCCTCACCACCATCGACACCGAACCGGAGCATCAGCGCGCCGCCAAGGAGGCGTTCCGTTCCGGCGGCATCGGGGCATCGCGGACCCGGTTGATCAACGGCCGCGCCCTCGACGTGCTCCCCCGCCTTGCCGACGCGTCCTACGACCTGGTGTTCGTCGACGCGACGCCGCGGGACCACGTCGGATTCGTGACGGAGGGCGTGCGGATGCTCCGCCCCGGTGGCGCCCTGATCCTGCACAACGCGTTGCTGGGTGGACGCGTCGCGGACGCCTCGTCACGCGACGAGGCCACCGTCGCCGTCCGCGCGGCCGCCCGCGCCATCGCGGAGAACGACAGCCTGACAGCGGTCGTCCTTCCCCTCGGCGACGGCCTGCTGTGCGCCTCGCGCGTGCCGGAGTGACCTAGATCCAGACACCCTTGCCGACGGCGACCACGCCGTTGGCGCTCACGTTGAACCGCTCGCTGTCCCGCTCGCGGTCGACGCCGATGATCTCGCCGTCGTTCACCACCACGTTCTTGTCCAGGATGGCGTTGCGGACGACCGCATTACGACCGATGCGCACTCCGGGCATGATGACGCTGCCCTCCACGGTGGCGCCCGCGTCGATGATCACCGACGAGCTCAGCACCGAGTTGCGCACCGTCGCGCCGGACAGGATCGATCCCGCTCCGACGATCGACTCCTGAGCCAGACCGCCCTGCACGAACTTGGCGGGCGGCAGGTTGTCCGCGGCGCCGCGGATCGGCCACCGCTTGTTGTAGAGGTTGAAGATCGGGTGGACCGACACCAGGTCCATGTGCGCGTCGTAGAACGCGTCCAGGGTGCCGACGTCGCGCCAGTAGCCCTTGTCCCGCTCGGTCGCACCCGGGACGACGTTGTCCTTGAAGTCGTAGACCGATGCCTTCCCGGCCGCGACGAGCGCGGGAATGATGTTGCCGCCCATGTCGTGATCGGAATCCGAGTCCTCGGCGTCGGCACGGATGGCATCGACGAGCACCTTGGTGGTGAAGACGTAGTTGCCCATCGACGCGAACGTCATGGTGGGGTCGTCCGGCGTTCCGGGCGGGTCCGACGGCTTCTCGAGGAACTCGGTGATGTTGCCCGAGGCGTCGCTGTCGATGCAGCCGAATGCCGTTGCCTCGGCGCGCGGTACGCGGATGCCGGCCACCGTGACACCGGCACCGGAATCGATGTGCTGCTGCACCATCTGCTCGGGGTCCATGCGGTACACGTGGTCCGCTCCGAACACGACGATGTACTCGGGATCCTCGTCGTACACGAGGTTCATGGACTGGAAGATGGCGTCGGCACTGCCGGTGTACCAGCGGGGCCCGAGCCGCTGCTGCGCGGGCACGGGGGTGATGTACTCACCCGCGAAACCCGACAGCCGCCAGGTCTGGGAGATGTGCCGGTCGAGCGAGTGCGACTTGTACTGGGTCAGAACGCACAACCGCAGATAGCCGGCGTTGACGAGATTGCTCAGCACGAAGTCGATCAGGCGGTACGCACCACCGAACGGGACCGCGGGCTTCGCGCGATCGGCTGTCATCGGATACAGGCGTTTGCCCTCACCTCCGGCGAGCACGATTCCGAGTACATGCGGCTGGGTCCTCACAACAGCCAACCTATCCGGTTGTGACGAGCAATCGCTACGTATAGGCCGAATGCACACCGACGCGTTACGTTCCTCTCATGCGAGTGGCGATGATGACGAAGGAATATCCCCCCGAGATCTACGGCGGCGCGGGCGTTCACGTGACGCAGCTGGTCGACCGTCTCCGCGCACTGTGCGAGGTCGACGTGCACTGCATCGGCGCGCCGCGCGAGACCGCCGTCGTGCACTCGCCGGACCCGGCCCTGGTCGACGCGAACCCGGCCTTGACCACGCTCTCCACGGGACTGCGGATGGCGAACGCCGCCGGCGGCGCCGACGTGGTGCACTCGCACACCTGGTACACCGGCCTCGCCGGCCACCTCGCGGCCGAGCTGTACGGGATTCCGCACGTGCTCACCGCGCACTCGCTGGAACCGCGCCGCCCCTGGAAGGCCGAGCAGCTGGGCGGCGGCTACCGCATCTCGTCGTGGTCCGAGCGCAACGCCATGGAGTACGCCGACGCCGTCGTCGCGGTCAGCGACGGCATGAAGGCCGACGTGCTGGACTGCTACCCACGCATCGATCCGGACCGAGTTCACGTGGTGCGCAACGGCATCGACACCGAGGTGTGGCACGCCGGCGGCCCCGCGGACGGCGCGCCGTCCGCGCTCGAGGCGATCGGCGTGCGCACCGACGCCCCCATCGTCGCGTTCGTCGGCCGCATCACCCGGCAGAAGGGCGTGGGGCACCTCATCGCCGCGGCCCACTCGTTCGATCCGTCCATTCAGCTGGTGCTGTGCGCGGGTGCGCCCGACACCCCGGAGATCGCGGTCGAGACCGAGCGCGCCGTCACCGCCCTGTCCGAGAGCCGCGGCAACGTGTTCTGGGTCCGCGAGATGCTGCCGACCGAGCAGATCCGCCAGATCCTCTCGGCGGCCGCCGTGTTCGTGTGCCCGTCGGTGTACGAGCCCCTCGGCATCGTCAACCTGGAGGCGATGGCCTGCGAGACGGCCGTCGTCGCGTCCGACGTGGGCGGCATCCCCGAGGTCGTGGCCGACGGCCGTACCGGGGCTCTCGTGCACTACGACGCCGCGGACACCGCCACGTTCGAGGCGGACCTGGCCGCCGCGGTCAACGACCTCGTCGCCGACGAGAGTCGAGCAGCGCGGCAGGGTGTCGCCGGTCGCGAGCGCGCCGTCGCCGAGTTCTCCTGGGAGTCGATCGCGCAGCAGACGATGGAGGTCTACGCCGCGGCCCGCGCGTAGACACCGAGGGTCACCGACACGGTGACCTCGCGCGCGGGCGGCATCTCGTCGACCCGCGCGCGCAGATCCGCCGCCGGGATGTGGCGCGCCGACGGCCCCATGCTCACGACGTCGACGATCTCGTCCCGCGTGAGCGTGGTCGAGTAGGTGATCGGGACCCGGCGCACCCGCTCGAACCGGCCGCCGAGCGTGTCGCCCAACCTCTGCGTCTTGTTCTCGTCCACCCGGACGAGACCCAGATCGTCGACCAACTCGACGAGATGGCGCTCGGTGGGGGTGAGCACCACCAGCACCCCGGCCGGTGCGAGCACGCGCGCGAGTTCCTCGGCGTTGCGCGGCGAGAACACCGACAGGGCCGCGTCGATCACGCCGGAGCGGACCGGGATGCTCTGCCAGACGTCGGCGACCACCGCGGAGGCCCGAGGGTGCGATCGTGCGGCGCGGCGCGCAGCCGCCTTGGACACGTCGAGACCGACGCCGACGGCATCGGGGACGCCCGCGTCCAGCACGCGGGCGAGGTAGTGCCCGGTGCCCACTCCGACGTCGAGCACGCGGCGCCGGTCCCCCACGGCGTCGGCCACGGCGTCCATCAGCGGGTCGTAGTGCCCGCGGTCGAGGAACTCGGCGCGCGCAGCGACCATCTCGGTGGAGTCGCCGACGATCTTGCCGCCGGACCCGGAGAGCAGGCTGACGTATCCCTGGCGCGCGACGTCGAACGTGTGCCCGCGGTCGCACAGCAGCGCGGCAGCTCCCGAGTCCGGATCGTCGGCCTCGAGGTCCGACCCGCAGTGTGGGCACGCGAGCAGGGCCACCGCATCGTCGTTCACGGTTCCTCCGCTCGTCGTGGTGGGTCGCTCGTTCGGTCGGGACGAGAACAGCCCCACCGGTCAGGGTCGGCCGGTGGGGCTGTTCTCACGGTGATGACAGGAGTGGTGTCAGCTGGTGACGCCCTTGAGCTCGTCGCCCAGAGCGGCTGCCTCGTCGGGAGTCAGTTCGACGACCAAGCGTCCTCCGCCTTCGAGTGGAACCCTCATGACGATTCCTCGTCCCTCTTTGGTCGCCTCGAGCGGACCGTCCCCGGTCCGGGGCTTCATGGCCGCCATTCTCTGCTCCCTCCAGATCTGCGCTGCCCTGCATCGCGCGCTGCATCAATTCGGTCGCGCCTCGCCGGGGTCCGACGAGGCTCGTGCACTTATTGTTCCCTATCCTCCGGATCCGTGGGCAACGGACACCCTCGAACGAGCGGGACACGGGTGTGTACTAGCGCGCGGGAACCCAGCATCCGGCGAGGTGATCGTCGACCATTCCGGTCGCCTGCATCAGCGCGTACGCCGTGGTGGGACCGACGAACGCGAAGCCGGACTTCTTGAGAGTGCGCGCGAGAGCGGTGGACTCGGGTGTCACCGCGGGAACGTCCTGCAGGCTCGTGGGGCGACCGCGGCGCGGCGGTGCGAACGACCACAGGAGCGCGTCGAGATCGAGGTCCTGATCGACGATGGCCCGCGCATTGCGCACCGCTGCAACGATTTTCGCGCGGTTGCGGACGATTCCCGCGTCACCCATGAGGCGTTCGACGTCGTCGTCTCCCCACCGTGCGACGACGGTCGGATCGAAGTGCGCGAACGCCGCTCGAAAGGCGTCCCGCTTGCGCAGAATCGTGATCCACGAGAGCCCCGACTGGAACGCCTCGAGGGTGATCCGCTCGTAGAGCGCGTCGCGGCCGTGGACGATGACGCCCCATTCCTCGTCGTGGTACCGGGCGTACAGCGGATCGGTCGTCGGGTCACCGGCCCAGAGGCAGCGGGCCCGTCCGTCCGAACCGATCCGGAGACCGGACTCAGACGTCGTCACCGGGCGCGTCCTCCACGACGGCTTCCGACGGCTCGGCCTCGCGCAGGCGTAGCCGCAAGCTGTCGATCTCGACCGCGAGTCGATCGAGGGCCCAGTCGACCTCGCGGGCGTCGTACCCGCGCAGCGTGAGGGAGAAGCGCAGCGCGCGCACGTCACGCCCGGAGATGCCACGAGCGGGCAGCGCGGTGGCCGTGGTCCCCTCCGGCAACGGTTCCATCTCCTCCCCACGGCCGAAGACGACGGACGCGAGGAGGAACAGGGCCGCGGCCACGACCGCGATCACGACGACGTACAGCAGGATCGTCACCATGACGCGAATCCTGTCACGACGAGGCGACAGGATCCGCGGCGGTGGTGCGCCTCTGCCGGCCTGGACTTCTCAGCCCCCCGACTTCTCAGCCCCCCGACTTCTCGACTCCCGACTTGCCCGCCCACGGCCGCACCGTGCGCATGGGCGGCCGGTCGGCCAGCGAGACGTCGGTGATCGAGGGCACGAAGGTCTCCCCGTCGAGGACGAACTGCGTGAGACCGGCTCCCGAGTCGGCGATGCCGGCGCGCGCCAGCATGGTTCCGACGATCTGACGGCTCATGGCCCCCAGCTCCACGAGCGGCCGGTTGCGGTGGCGCCGGACTCCGAGGTTCACCTGCCCGATCGCGTCCATGCCCAACCGGTCGTACGTGTCCATCAGCAGACCGATCTCCACGCCGTACCCGGGCGCGAAGGGCACCGAGGACAGCAGTTCGCGGGTGCCCGCGTACTCCCCGCCCAGCGGCTGGATGACCCTTCCGAGCTCGGGACGCAGCGCGGCCAACAGCGGTCTGGCCACCAGTTCGGTCACGCGCCCACCACCGTGTGCTTCGGTCGACCCGCTCAGCGGCCGGCGGTAGTAGCCCTTGACCAGATGAATGCCGTCCCCCATGAGCAACGGCCCGAGGAGCTTGGGCACGAACTGCGGGTCGGGATCGATCAGGTCGGAGTCCACGAACGCGATGATGTCGCCCGTCGTGGCCGCGATCGCGCGCCACAACACCTCCCCCTTGCCGGGAGCGGGGGCGAGTTCGGGAACCGCCTCCTCCCGGGAGACGACGGTGGCACCGGCGGCCGTCGCACGCACGGCGGTCCGGTCGGTCGACCCGGAGTCCAGCACCACCAACTCGTCGATCAGTCGCCCGAGGAGCGGCGAGATGGTGTCGAGGACACCGGCGACGGTCTCCTCCTCGTTCAGTGCGGGAAGCACGACCGAGACGGTCCGGTCACCCTTCGCCGCCTCGAGCTCCTCGAGGGTCCAGGAGGGTGATTCCCAGCTGTTCTCGCGATCCCAGTCGGTCGCGGGGGTGAGCATGCCTGCGAGTGTCATGCCAGACCCCGTACCGTCCGGGCGGGAGCCCTGGTGCCTGCTATCGCTGCCACCATGTCGACCACCCGTCTCGTCGCTGCCACCTCGTGCACCCGGAACATCCGAGCACCCTGTGATGCCGTCAAAGCTGTCGCGGCCAATGTTCCCTCCAACCGTTCGGCAAGTCCTACACCCAGAGTCTCCCCGATGAAATCCTTGTTGCTCAGTGCCATCAGGACAGGCCATCCGGTGTTTACAAGACTGTCGATCCGACGCAACAGTTCGAGCCCGTGATAGGTGTTCTTGCCGAAATCGTGGGTCGGATCGATGATGATCCCGTCCGCTCGCACGCCCGCGGCCAGAGCGTTCTCGGCCGATCGAGTCACCTCGGAGAGCACGTCGGCGACCACGTCGGGGTAGCGAACGCGGTGCGGCCGGGTCCGGGGAACGGCTCCGCCGGTGTGCGAACAGACGATGCCGGCACCGACCTCGGCGGCGACGTGCACGAGCTCGGGATCCGTGCCGGCCCACGTGTCGTTGATCAGATCGGCGCCCTCGGCGCACGCGAGCCGAGCGACCTCGGCCCGCCAGGTGTCCACGCTGATCACCAGATCCGGGTACGCGGCGCGAATGGCGGCGACGAACGGCACGACCCGTCGGGTCTCCTCGGCGGCGTCGACGGTGGCGCCGGGTCCGGCCTTCACACCGCCGATGTCGACGAGGTCGGCACCCTCGTCCACCGCACGGCGGACCGCGTCCATCGCGGCGTCGTCCTCGAACGTCGCGCCGCGGTCGTAGAAGCTGTCGGGGGTGCGGTTGACGATGGCCATGACCAGCGCACGGTCGGTCACGACCGGTCTACCGCACAGGGTGTCGGCGGGGACGGACGTCTCGGGTGCGCTCACACCACCATGATGCCCGTCCCCGGGGGCCACCTCAGCCCTTGGGCAGCTTGCCGGCACCGACCTCGTCGACGTACTCGTCGTAGCTCTCGACGTAACCGCCGGACTTGCCCTTCAGGACGAACAGGTCGCCGTCGCCGTCGCCGTAGCCCACCTTGCGGAGCTCGACCTTCTTGCTCTTGAACGTGGACGTGGCCTCGAGCGAGTCCACGACGCGGATGAACAGCGGCACGGCGTAGCCGGGCAGGTTCTTGTAGGCGTGCTCGGCAAAGCTCGCGCCGTCGAAGCTCTTGTCGTGGCGCAGGGTCACCGCCGCCATGCCCGCCTTGCCGTCGGTACCGGGAACGTCGACACCGAAGACCACGGCCTGATCGACGTCGGGGTGCGAGTTGAGCGCGCCCTCCACCTGGGTCGTGGCGACGTTCTCGCCCTTCCACCGGAAGGTGTCGCCGAGACGGTCGACGAACGCCACGTGCCGGAAGCCCTGCTGACGCACCAGGTCTCCGGTGTCGAACCAGCAGTCGCCGTCCTTGAACCCGTCCTTGAGGAGCTTCTTGTTCGTGGCCTCCTCGTCGGAGTACCCGTCGAACGGCGCGCGGTCGGTGATCTTCGACAGCAGCAGGCCCACGCCGCCGGACCCCACCTTGCGCAGCCGACCGTTGTCGTCCCGCTTGGCCTTGCCCGTCTCGTCGTCGTACTCGACGACGGCGTACGGCAACGGGCAGAAGCCTGCGGTGCGGTCGATGTTGAAGGCGTTGATGAACGCGATGTTGCACTCGCTGGCGCCGTAGAACTCCGCCACGCGCTCGATGCCGAAGCGGGTGGTGAACTCCTCCCAGATCTCCGGGCGCAGCCCGTTGCCCACGATCAGCTTGATCGTGTTGTCGGAGTCCTGCGGGGTCTCGTCCTGCGTCAGCAGGTAGCGGCACAGCTCACCGATGTAGGTGAACGCGGTGGCCTCGTTCTCGCGTACGTCCTTCCAGAAGTTGGACACCGAGAACTGCTTGCCGATGGCGATGGTGGCGCCGGACGCCAGCACGGACGACAGGGACACCGTCAGCGCGTTGTTGTGATAGAGCGGGAGGCAGCAGTAGAGGACGTCGTTCTTGTCCAGACGCACGCCCATGCTGCCGAGACCGGACATGGACTTCATCCAGCGGAAGTGGCTCATCAGGCTGGCCTTGGGCATGCCCGTGGTGCCGGAGGTGAAGATGTAGAACGCCTTCTCCTTGGCCTGGACCTCGGCCGTGGTGGCAGGGTTCTCCGCGCTCGCCGACGCCGCCTTCTCGTCCAGCTCGTCCGCGTGCAGGATGACCTTCTCCGGGAGCGCCTCGTCGAGGGACTCGAGGGCCTCGACGCAGTCGCCGTCCACGACGAGGACGCGCGCGTCGAGGATGCCGAGACTGTGCTCGAGCACGTCGCCGCGCTGATTGAAGTTCAGCATTCCGGCCGTGGCGCCGAGCTTGACGGTGGCCAGGGCCACCAGCAGCGTGCGCATCGAGTTCTTGGCCAGCACACCGACGACGTCACCGCGCCGGACGCCGCGGTCCGTGAGCACGCTCGCGTACCGGTTCACCAGATCGTTGGCCTGGCCGTACGTGAGGGTGTCTCCCTCGAAACGTACGAACGGGTGGTCCGGCGTCTTCGCCGCGACGCGCTGGAAGATGTGGCCGATCGACTCCTTGTCGTCGGGCTTGCGCAGGAACCCGGGCACACCCCGGAGGACACTGGGCAGCGCCGCCGTCATCTTCGGAAGTGTGGCGGCGATGTCGAGCAATCCGACCTTGTGACGAGCCTCGGCACCCATGCTGTGGTTCCCTCCCCTGGCGAGCCGGCTGCGTCTCCGGCTGTGACGACGCTTACCTTACTGATTGGTAATGTTCACGGTGCGCGTGCCCTGCACGAGCCCACACGCCGTCAGAGCCGTGTCCACGTCCGCCGTGACGACCAGGCGATCGAGCGAGCGCTCGGAGACGAATCCCGTCCCGACGAGCGAGCGCATCCAGTCGAACAGCGGTGTGAAGTGGTTCACGGGATCCAAGACTACGACCGGTTTGTCGTGCATTCCCAGATATCCGGCGGTCCAGGTCTCGAACAGTTCCTCGAGCGTGCCGATACCGCCCGGGAGCGTGATGAACGCGTCCGCCCGGTCGTCCATGATGCGTTTGCGCTCGCGCATCGTCTCGGTGACCACCAGATCGTCGGCATCGATGTCCGCCACCTCGCGGTGCACCAGGGCCTGCGGGATGACTCCCACCGTGAATGCCCCCGCGGCGCGTGCGGCCGCGGCGACGGCGCCCATCATGGAGACGTTGCCGCCCCCGGACACCAACGTGCCGCCGCGACGTCCGATCTCGGTGCCCACGGCGGCGGCCAGATCGAGGTGATGCTGCTCCACCGGGCCGGACGCGCAGTAGACACAGACCGCGATCGACCCGGTCACTGCTCGGTCTCGCTCGCCCGCGACTCGGTCGCCGCGATCTCGGCCGCCCGGCTCTCGTCGACCCAGCGGACCACCTCCGCGACACTGTCCGTGCAGCGGATCAGCTCGAGATCCGCCTCGGACACCGTGCCGGCGGCCACCAGCGTGGTGCGGATCCAGTCGAGCAGCCCGCCCCAGAACTGCGTGCCGAACAGGATGATGGGGAACCGGGTGACCTTGCGGGTCTGCACCAGCGTGAGTGCCTCGAACAACTCGTCGAGCGTGCCGAATCCGCCCGGCATGCAGACGAAGGCCTGCGAGTACTTGACGAACATCGTCTTGCGGACGAAGAAGTAGCGGAAGTTGACGCCGAGGTCCACCCACTCGTTGAGCGACTGCTCGAAGGGCAGCTCGATACCGAGGCCGACCGAGAACCCGCCCGATTCGCAGGCCCCCTTGTTGGCGGCCTCCATCGCGCCCGGTCCCCCGCCCGTCACCACGGCGTAGCCGGCGCCGGCCAACGCGGTGCCCAGTTCGACGCCGAGCGCGTACTCCGCGGACTCGCGCGACGTCCGTGCCGACCCGAACACCGTGACGGCCCGAGGCAGTTCCGCCAGTGCGCCGAAGCCCTCGACGAACTCGCTCTGGATCCGCAGCACACGCCACGGATCGGTGTGCAGCCAGTCGGCGGAGCCCCGCGAGTCGAGGAGCCGCTGATCGGTGGTGGACCCACCGAACTCCCGTCGGTCCATGACGGGCCCGCGGTAGTTCGTGGACCTCTCGCCGGCGTTCTCCCGGCTCTCGTGCGCTCCCATGAGGGAGAGGCTAGTGGGCGTCGGTGGCGGTCAGATACCGGCGCAGGACGTCGGCGACATCGGTGATCTGCTGCACCGGTACACGCTCGTCGCGCTTGTGCGCGAGGTTGGGATCGCCTGGACCGTAGTTCACCGCCGGGATGCCCAGCGCGGAGAACCGGGAGACGTCGGTCCAGCCGTACTTGGCGCGGAACTCTCCCCCCGCCGCCGTGACCAGCGCCGCCGCCGCCGGTGCGGCCAGACCCGGCAGCGCGCCCGGCGACCTGTCGGTCACCTCGACGGTGAGATCGAGATGCTCCGCGTCGGTCGCCTCGCGCACGTGCTCGATCGCCTGCTCCACACTGCGGTCGGGGGCGAAGCGGAAGTTGACGTCGACGAATGCCTCGTCGGGGACCACGTTCCCGGCGACGCCGCCGCTGACACGGACCGCCTGCAGTCCCTCCCGGTACACGCAGCCGTCGATGTCCACGCTGCGCGGCATGTACGCGGCGAGCCGGTCGAACAGCGGGCCTAACTTGTGGATCGCGTTGTCCCCCAGCCACGATCGGGCCGAGTGGGCGCGCGTCCCCGTCGCGGTGAACCGCATGCGGAGCGTCCCCTGGCACCCCGCCTCGATGTAGCCACCCGACGGCTCACCGAGGATCGCGACATCTCCGCGCAGCCACTCGGGCATCTCCCGCTCGATGCGACCCAGACCGTTGGCCGACGCCTCGATCTCCTCGCAGTCGTAGAAGATCAGCGTCAGGTCCGCGGTGGGCTCAGCGACCGTCGCCGCCAGGTGCAGGAACACCGCGTCCCCCGACTTCATGTCGACGGTTCCGCATCCGTGGAGGACGTCGCCCTCGGCGTGCCCGCGCTCGCGACGACTCGGCACGTTGTCGGCGATGGGGACCGTGTCCAGGTGACCCGCGAGGATCACCCGCGTCGGGAGCCCCCGGTTCGTCCTGGCCAGCACGGCGTCGCCCGAGCGCACGATCTCGAATCCCGTGGTCTGCTCGCGCAGCGCCCGCTCCACCGCGTCGGCCAGCGTGGCCTCGTCTCGCGAGACGCTGGGAACGTCCACCAGCGCCGCCGTGAGGTCGACGGGATCGGCGTGCAGGTCCAGGGAGATCGGTGCGCTCACGCAGCCGACCTTACGTTCGCCCGGCCGTCCGGTCGTCCTCTAGGCTCGGTCCCCGTGACCACAGGAGCATCGGCAGTCGGCATCGCACACATCACCCCGTCGGGAACGGTGCTGGACACCTGGTTCCCTGCTCCCGAGCTCGCCGAGGTGGCCGAGACCGGCACCGCACGGCTCGACGCGGCGGACGTTCCCCCGGAACTGGCCGCGCTGGTCGGACACGACGACGCCCGCGACCTCGACATCGTCGCGGTGCGCACCACCATCTCCTCCCTCGACGACGCCCCGGTCGACGCGCACGACGTCTACCTGCGCCTGCACCTGCTCTCGCATCGCCTCGTCCGGCCGCACGGCCTCAACCTGGACGGCCAGTTCGGCCTGCTGTCCAACGTGGTGTGGACCAACCACGGCCCGGCGGCCGTCGACGGCTTCGAGGCGACGCGCGCCCGTCTCCGTGCACGGGGCGCCGTCACCGTCTTCAGTGTCGACAAGTTCCCGCGACTCGTCGACTACGTGCTCCCCACCGGTGTCCGCATCGGCGACGCCGGTCGCGTGCGCCTCGGCGCCCACCTCGCATCCGGCACGACGGTCATGCACGAGGGTTTCGTGAACTTCAATGCCGGCACGCTCGGCTCGTCCATGGTCGAGGGCCGCATCTCCGCCGGCGTCGTCGTCGACGACGGCTCCGACGTGGGCGGCGGCGCCTCGATCATGGGCACTCTGTCCGGCGGCGGCAAGGCCGTCATCTCGGTGGGACAGCGTTGCCTGCTCGGCGCCAACGCGGGGCTCGGCATCTCCCTCGGCGACGACTGCGTCGTCGAGGCGGGCCTCTACATCACCGCGGGCACCAAGGTCACCGGCCCGGACGGCACCGTCGTCAAGGCGGCCGATCTCAGTGGGCAGTCGAACATGCTCTTCCGTCGTAACTCCGTTTCCGGTGCCGTCGAGGTCGTGCCGTGGAAGGGTACGGGCGTCGAGCTCAACTCGATCCTGCACGCCAACGACTGAGCGATTCGGCGGCAGGCTGCGTCCGGGGGGACCGTGAGCCAGGAAGCGATACAGCAGGAACCGCGACTCGAGTCGGTGATCACCGACGATCTGGGTGACGCGGACGCCCACACGTGCGAGGGGCTGGTGCGCGGCGCCTTCGGCGAGCGCTTCACCCCGTACGACTGGCAGCACGCCCTGGGCGGTACCCACGTGATCCTCCGCGACGGCGACCGCATCATCGGCCATGCCGCCGTGGTGCCGCGCCTTCTCCACCACGGCGGCGACGAGTTCGACGGCGGCTTCGTCGAGGCCGTCGCCCTGGACCCGGAGTTCCGGGGCACCGGGCTGGGTGCGCGGCTCATGGCCGCGATCGAGGAGCAGATCGAGTCGGACGACGTGGTCGGCGTGCTCAATTCCCTTCCCGACGCCGTCGGGTTCTACGAGCGGCGCGGTTGGGTGCTGTGGCGCGGACTGCTCGGCGGCATCGGCAACACGGAGGAGCCGACACCGCCCGAGGAGGACGACGCCGTCATGGTGTTCCGTCCCGAGTCCCGTCTCGATCCGGACGGCACGCTGCTGGTCAACAATCGCGTCGGGTCGCGCTGGTAGTCCTGCCCTCCCGAACATGTGAATCACCGTTCCGTCCTTGACACCAGTGCGGAACGGGCGTTCACTTCTTGCCATGGTGTACCGACGGACCGCTGCGGTCCAGGAGCGGCTCGATGCCGCCCGATCTCGAATCGTCACCGCTGCACTGTCTCTCGTGGCCGAGCGGGGGTACGCCGCATGTTCGATGGCCGACGTGGCCGCCCGCGCCGGCATCGGTGTCGGCACCGTCTACCGCTACTTCCCCGGCAAGGGCGAACTGTTCGCCGAGGTCTTCCGCGACGCCTGCAGCCGCGAGGTAGCCGCCGCGACAGCGGCGGGTGTGCGCGCCGCCGCGACCGGCACCCACACCGACAGCCTGCTCGCCTCGGTCCGCACCTTCTGCGATCGCGCCTGTCGCGCACCGACTCTCGCGTACGCGCTGCTGGCCGAGCCCATCGACGCCCTCGTCGACACCGAGCGTCTCGCCTTCCGGCAGTCGTTCGCGGACGCGTTCGCCGCCGCCATCCGTGCCGCCGTCGAGGCCGGTGAACTCCCGGACCAGGACGCGCCCCTGACGGCGGCGTGCATCGTCGGCGCCATCGGCGAGGCACTTGTCGTCCCACTCGCCCGCGGCGAGGCCGACGCTCGCGTTCTCGCCGCACTCGAGACCTTCACACTCCGCGCCCTCGGCGCCCCGACCGACAGGAGAGCGTCATGACCCCCACGCACACCGTCACCAATCAGGTTCCGCCACTCATCGGCCACGACGTCGCCGAGCACCCGGTCGTCCTGGAGGCCCTGCACCGCGAGGGCGCCGACGACGCACTCGACGAGCTGCACCGGCTCGGTCGGCTGGCCGGGAGCGAGCAGGCGCAGCGCTGGGGCGATCTCGCCGAGGAGCACCCGCCCGTCCTGCACACGCACGACCGCTACGGGAACCGCATCGACGAGGTGGTCTACGACCCGGCGTACCACGAGTTGATTCGCACGGCAGTCGAATTCGGCATGCACGGGGCGCCGTGGCGCGACCCGTCACCGCACGCGCATCTGATCCGCGCCGCGAAGTTCAGCGTGTGGGGCGCGGTGGACGCGGGGCACGGGTGCCCGATCTCCATGACGTACGCCGTCGTTCCCGCACTCCGAGCGAACGCGGAACTGTCCGCGCTGTACGAACCGCTGCTCACCTCGTCGACGTACGACCCCTCGTACCGTCCTCCCGCGACCAAGACGGGTCTGATCGCGGGCATGTCCATGACCGAGAAGCAGGGCGGTTCCGACGTCCGGGCGAACCGCACGACGGCCGTGCCGCAGCCGGACGGCTCGTACCGGATCACCGGCCACAAGTGGTTCACGTCGGCGCCGATGTCGGACGTCCTGCTGGTCCTCGCGCAGGCGCCCGGAGGCCTGTCGTGCTTCTTCCTGCCCCGCGTCCTCCCGGACGGCACTCGCAACGCCATGGCGATCCAGCGCCTGAAGGACAAGCTGGGCAACCATTCCAACGCCTCGAGCGAGGTGGAGTACGACGACGCGACCGCCTGGCTCGTCGGCGACGAGGGTCGCGGCGTGCGGACCATCATCGAGATGGTCAACATGACGAGGCTCGACTGCACCCTGGGGTCGGCCACGGGAATGCGGGCGGGCACCGCTCAGGCCGTGCATCATGCGGTGCACCGGCAGGCGTTCGGGAAGAACCTCGTCGACCAGCCACTCATGCGGAACGTCCTGGCCGATCTCGCGATCGAGTCCGAGGCGTCGACGACCGTCGCCCTGTGGCTCGCCGCGCTCACCGATCAGGCAGCTGCGGGCGACGAGCGTGCCGCCGCACTGCGGCGCATCAGCCTCTCCGTCAGCAAGTACCTGGTGTGCAAGCGCGGCCCGGCGCATGCGGCGGAGGCCCTGGAATGCCTGGGCGGCAACGGGTATGCGGAGGAGTCGAGGATGCCGCGGCTCTACCGGGAGGCTCCACTGCTGTCGGTGTGGGAGGGTTCGGGCAACGTCGCGGCGCTCGACACCCTGCGCGCCGTGGCACGACAGCCGGAGTCGCTCGCCGTGTTCTTCGACGAGCTCGACGGCTGCCGCGGAGCCGATGCGGCGCTCGACGCCGCGGTGCGGTCGCTGAAGGACTCCTTCACCGACATCGCCACCCTCGAACAGCGGGCACGCCGCGTCGTCGGCGAGATGGCACTGGCACTGCAGGGCTCGCTGCTCGTGCGGCACGGCCACCCCGCGGTCGCCGACGCGTTCACGACGAGCCGACTCGGCGGCGACTGGGGCAGCGTGTACGGCACCCTGCCGACCGGGGTGGACACGGCCGCCATCATCGAGCGATCGACGCCGAAGGTTCCGGCGTGACCGACGCACCCGCCCCGTGGCGGGAGGGGTGGGACGAGGGAGCCGACTCCCCCTTCACCGGCCGGACTCCACAGCAGGACTCCCCGACGTTCCGGACGCTCACCTACGAGGTCGACGGGCGGGTCGCCCGGATCACCTTCGATCGACCGGAGCACGGCAACGCCATCACCGCGGACACCCCCGTCGAACTGGCGGCGGCCGTCGAGCGGGCGGATCTCGATCCGCGAGTACACGTCATGCTGCTGTCCGGTCGCGGCAAGGGGTTCTGCGGCGGCTACGACCTGTCCATCTACGCCGAGAATCTCGATCGGGGCGACAGCGGGGCCGTGGACACGACGGGGACGGTTCTCGACCCCGTCGTCCAGGCCCGCAACCACGATCCGTCGGGCCAGTGGGACCCGATGATCGACTACGCGATGATGAGCCGATTCAACCGCGGATTCGCCAGCCTGCTGCACGCGAACAAGCCGGTGGTGGCCAAGCTGCACGGTTTCGCCGTGGCCGGCGGTACCGACATCGCGCTGTACGCCGACCAGATCATCTGTGCGGACGACACGCGGATCGGCTACCCGCCGACCCGCGTCTGGGGCGTTCCCGCCGCCGGGATGTGGGCACACCGCCTCGGCGACCAGCGCGCCAAACGACTGCTGCTGACCGGTGACTGTCTCACCGGGGCGCAGGCGGCGGAGTGGGGTCTCGCCGTCGAATCGGTGCCCGCGGATCAGCTCGACGCCCGCACCGAGGAACTGGTCGCACGGATCGCGCGCATGCCGATCAACCAGCTGATGATGGTCAAGCTGGCGCTCAACAGCGCGTTGATCAGCTCCGGCGTGCACACCTCCACGATGATCAGCACGGTCTTCGACGGCGTCGCCCGGCACACCCGGGAGGGCTTCGCGTTCCAGACCCGCGCTGCCACCGTCGGATTCCGGCAGGCCGTCCAGGAACGCGACGAACCGTTCGGTGACGCGAAGCGGAGGTGACGTGAGAACGGGGGGAACAGGCCCCGCGATAAATCGGTTGGCTCCGAGTACGGCTCGATGAGACAGTCGAGCGGTACGTGAGGAGTCGTGTGTGTCCACCGGAGTGCTCGATCGCGGAACGAGACGTGCGGTCGAGGCGTCCTCCGCGACGGTGACCTCGTCGCTCCGCCGCTTCGCCCCGTTCCTGGCGCCGTATCGCTGGTACTTCGTCGGGTCCATCGTGGTCTCGCTGATCGCCACGCTCACCGGCCTGGTGATCCCGCTCGTCATCCAGAGCATCATCGACGGCCCGATCACCCGCGGCGACGTCGCCGGCGTGTGGTGGCCTGCGGCGCTGGTGCTGCTGCTGGGAACGATCGATGCCGCCGGCATCTGGATCCGTCGCTACCTGGTGTCGGGGCCGTCGAGTCAGTTCGAGATCACGGCCCGCGCGCACGTGTTCGCGAAACTGCAGCACGTGTCGGTGGCCGCGCACGACAGCTGGGAATCGGGCCAACTGCTCTCCCGCGCCATCTCCGACCTCTCCGCGCTGCGCCGCTTCGTCGCCTTCATCGGACCGTTCATCATCATCAACGCGGTGACCCTCGTCGTGGGTCTCGGTGTCCTGCTCTCCCGCGCATGGCAGTTCGGCGTCATCATGCTCGTCGTGGCGATTCCGCTGGTGTGGGCGTGCGTCCGGTTCGAGGAGCTCTATCGCGTCGTCGCACGCGACGCCCAGGACCAGGCCGGCGACGTCACCACCACCGTCGAGGAGTCCATCCACGGCATCCGGGTGCTCAAGGCGTTCGGCCGCAGCGCCCACCTGGGACGCCGCTTCCTCGCGCAGGCCGCGACGCTCCGCACGACCGAGCTCACCAAGGTCCGGTACCTGGCGATCCTGTGGACCGTCATCGTCGGACTGCCACCGGTGGCCGTCGGCGGCATGCTCGCCTACGGGACGTACGCCATCGTGACGGGGACCCTGACGGCCGGAACTCTGGTGGCGACCATGGCCGTCGTCGCCTTCCTGCTGTGGCCGATCGAGTCCTTCGGTTTCCTGCTCGCCGAGCTGAACAACGCACGGACGGCGGCGGATCGGTACTGGGAGATCATGGACACCCCGGACACCATCGTGGATCCGGTCTCCCCCGTTCCCCTGCCCGACCCGGTGCGGGGGCACATCCGCGTCGACCACGTCTCCTTCGCATTCCCGGACGCATCCGACCACCTCCTGCACGACGTCACGTTCGAGGTGCGTCCGGGCGAGACGGTGGCTCTCGCCGGCAACACCGGAACGGGGAAGTCCGTCCTGACGACGCTGATACCTCGGCTCTTCGACGTCGACGGTGGCGCGATCACTCTCGACGGTGTCGACGTCCGGTCGATGCGGCTGGCGGATCTGCGCTCGGTGGTCTCGGTCGCCTTCGAGGAGCCGGTGCTGTTCTCGGCCAGTGTGCGCGAGAACGTCGCGCTGGGCCGCCCCGACGCCACGGACGAGGACGTCGCGGAGGCACTCGAGATCGCGCACGCGACGGATTTCGTCGAGAAGCTGCCGTGGGGCCTCGACACCCGGATCGGCGAGCAGGGACTGAGCCTGTCCGGCGGTCAACGCCAGCGACTGGCGCTGGCGCGGGCGGTGCTCGGCCGGCCCCGCGTGCTCGTGCTGGACGATCCGCTCTCCGCACTCGACGTGGACACCGAGGCGACGGTTCAGCGCAGGCTGCGCACCGTGCTCGCGCACTCCACGACCGTGCTGGTGGCACACCGCCCCTCGACCGCCGCGCTCGCGGATCGCGTCGTGCACCTCGGCCACGGCACGGTGATGGAGACCGGGACGCACGAGCACCTGCTCGCCACCTCGGCGGCGTACCGCGACGTGATGGGCTCGATGTCGGGAGCGGAGCGAGATCATGGCTGACACCGACTGGCGCGGCGTCGGCGGTGAGGACACCGACGTGGACCGGGCAGGCAACCTCGTCCTGGCCGGTCGCTCACGTCGACTGCTCTTCTCGCTGCTGCGTCCGCACCGCCGCCGCACGGTCCTCGCGATGGCGATCATCTTCCTGGACAACCTGGCGTTCGTCGCGGGACCGCTGTTCATCGCCCACGCTCTCGACACGGGCGTCGCCGCTGCCGTCGACGGACGATGGGCGCCGCTGGTGTGGACCGTGGCGGGATACGTCGTGGTCGGGTTCCTCGGCGCCGCCACCACGTACGCGTTCCTCATGGTCTCGGGCCGCCTGAGCCAGGACATCCTGTTCGATCTGCGCGAGCGGGTGTTCCGCCACGCGCAGGCACTGTCGCTGTCCTTCCACGAGAAGTACACGTCCGGCAAGGTGATCTCGCGGCTGACCAGCGACGTCGAATCACTGCAGACGCTTCTCGAGAGCGCGCTCAACGATGCGTTGACCGCGATCCTGTCGATGGTCTCGATCGCGATCATCCTGTTCTGGCTCGACGTTCCGCTGGCCCTCGTCGTGCTCGCGGGATTCGTTCCGCTGCTACTGATCACACGCTGGTCGCAGCGCCGCCAGCGCCGCGCCTACCGACGCACCCGGGTGTCCATCGCGCGCGTCGTGGTGCACTTCGTCGAGTCGATGGTCGGCATCCGCGCCGTCCAGGTGTTCCGCCGCGAGCGCCGCAACGACGCGATCCTGCTCGCGGAGGACACCGAGTACCGGGACGCCACCACCACTGCGCTGCGCGGAATGGCGAGCTACACCGGCATCGTGCGCTGGATCGGCAACGCCACCCTCGCCGTCATCGTGGTCGTGGGCAGCATGCGGGTCATCGGCGGTGCCCTCGACATCGGCGTGCTCGCCGCCTACGTGCTGTACCTCCGCCGCTTCTACGGGCCGCTCGACGAACTCGCGCAGGTGTTCAACGCGTACCAGTCGGCCGCGGCGGCGCTCGAGAAGATCTCGGGCGTGCTCGAGGAGGAACCGACCGTGGCGCCTCCCACCACCCCGGTGCCGATCGGAATCGCGGCCGGCGACGTGGAGTTCGACCGGGTCTCGTTCGGCTACGCCGCGGACGCGCTGGTGCTGCAGCCCTTCTCGCTGCACGTGCCGGCCGGACAGGTGGTCGCCATGGTCGGCGCCACCGGTGCCGGCAAGTCGACGGTGGCCAAGCTCCTCGCGCGGTTCTACGACCCCACGGACGGCCGGATCCGTCTCGACGGCATCGATCTCCGCCACCTGGCCGACGACGACCTGCGTCGCAACGTCGTCATGGTGACGCAGGAATCGTTCCTGTTCTCCGGATCGATCGCGGACAACATCCGACTCGGCCGACCGTCCGCGACCGACGACGAGGTGCGGGCGGCCGCCGACGCCGTGGGCCTCACCCCGTTCCTGGCCGCACTGCCGCGGGGCATCGACACCGACGTGCGCAAGCGCGGTGGACGTCTGTCCTCCGGACAGCGACAGCTGGTGGCCTTCGCGCGGGTGTTCCTCGCCGCACCGTCGGTGATCGTGCTCGACGAGGCCACGTCCAGCCTCGACATCCCCGGCGAGCGCCTGGTCCAGCGCGCCCTCGAGACGATCCTGCACGGTCGGACCGCACTGATCATCGCGCACCGCCTGTCGACGGTCGCGATCGCGGACCGCGTTCTCGTCATGGCCGACGGACGGATCGTCGAGGACGGCACCCCGGAGGCCCTCGTCGCCGGCGACGGCAGGTTCGCGCACCTGAACACGGCGTGGCAGGAGAGCCTGGTCTGACGCGGGACGGTGGTCTCAGGCCACCGTCTCGTCCGGCTCGGTGACGTCGTCGATCTCGGCCGGTGTCGCGTCCGCCATGAGTTCGGTGAGGACGTCGAGCACCCGCGGATCCGACAGCAGCGCGAGGTGCCCGGTGCCGACGAGCGTGTGCAACTCCGTCATCGGCCCCCGTGCGCTGCGCAGCGTCACCAGTCCGTCTCCCACGGCGTCGGCCCACCAAGCCGTGTCGTCGGCGGCCAGGGTGGCGGCGACCGCGACGTGCCGGATCCCGGGGGCGAGCGCCACGTCCGTGGCCAGTCTCAGGTCGTCCACGCCGCGGCTGCGGACGTCGAGCAGGTCCGCCCACACCGCCGTCTGCCGCACCTTCCGCAGAGCACGGGAGAGGTGGTACACGCCCGTCGCGAGCGGTGCGCCCTCGTGCGGGGTGCCCAGGTAGCAGGCCGTGCGCACCAGCGGCAGCCAGGTCGCCCTGCTCGCCTCGACCGCACAGGCACGCCGCACCACGAGACCGCCCATCGAGTGCCCGACGAGGTCGATCCGCTCGACGGGGACGGGCCAGACCGCGATCAGCTCGTCGAGGAGGCCGGCCAGTGCCGCCCCGTTGTCCTCGATCCCGGCGCCCGTGTTGTACCGCAGACAGACCGCGCTGATGCCGTGCGCGGCCAGCGCCTCGCCGTAACTGCCCCGCCCGTCGTGGCGGTAGTACCAGGCCTGCTCGGTCTCCCCCAGCCCGTGTACGAGCACGGCGACGTGACCCGTGGCCTTCGGATACGCGGTGGTCAGCATCGCGGTGTCGTTCCCGACGATGCGGCGCTCGTGATGCGGCCCGAGTTCCACCGTCAGGTCGTTGCCCTCGGCGGCGAGCCGGTCGCCCAGCAGCCCGTTGACGGCGCCGACCACGACCGATCCGGCCGCGGTGGACGTGACCGCGTGGGACACGCGGTCCTCGGGCAACAGCCGGGACACCGCGGTGACGGCCTCGGCGGCCGCCACACCGCCCCCGCGCACAGCCTCGTAGACCAGGTCGGCGATGCCCTCGTTCAGGATGCGCACGGGTGCCGCGGAACGGCCCAGCACCCCGAACACCACATCGTTGATCGCGCGGTGGGTCCCCTGGACAGGGCGGCTGAGGATGTCGATGGCCGTGGCCACGACGTCGGCAGCGCCCGCTACTTCGTTCCGATCGCGATTCGAGTGCACACGTGTACTCTAACCGTCACGCCACCTTGACGACGAGCTTGCCGAAGTTCTTGCCCTCGAGCAGCCCGAAGAACGCGTCGGGAGCGTTCTCGAGACCCTCGACCACGTCTTCCCGGTAGCGGAACGACCCGTTGTCGATCCACTCGGCGACCTCGCGCAGGAAGTCCTTGTAGAGCTCCGGGACGAATTCGCTCTGGATGAAGCCGCGGATTGTCAGGCTCTTCGTCAGCACGCGCGTGAAGAAGCCGGGCAGCCGATCCGGACCCTCCGGTGCCTGCGTGTCGTTGTACTGCGCGATGAGACCGCACACCGGCACGCGTGCGTAGAGGTTGAGCCGCGGGAGCACCGCCTTCGCGACGGCGCCGCCCACGTTCTCGAAGTAGACGTCGATGCCGTCCGGAGTCGCGGCCTTCAACTGATCCTCGAAGTCCGGGGCGCGGTGATCGACGGCGGCATCGAAGCCGAGCTCGTCGACCAGGTACGCACACTTCTCGGGACCGCCGGCGATGCCGACGGCGCGCGCACCCTTGATCTTCGCGAACTGGCCGACGGCCGAGCCGACGGGCCCACTGGCCGCTGCGACCACGACGGTCTCCCCCGGCTTCGGCTGCCCGATCTTCGTCATGCCGGAGTACGCGGTGAAGCCCGGCATCCCCAGCACGCCCAGCGCGGTGGACACGGGCGCCTTCTCCGGATCCAGCACTCGCACGGACGACGCGTCGACCACCGCGTGCGACTGCCACCCCGTGTAGCCGAGCACCACGGCGCCGACCGACACGGCGTCGCTTCGAGACTCGATCACCTCGGAGACCGTGGCGCCCACCATCGTGTCGCCCACCTCGACGGGCTCCGCGTACGACTCGGCGTCGCTCATCCGGCCGCGCATGTACGGGTCCAGCGACAGGTACAGGGTCTTCAGCGAGACCTGACCGTCACCGACCTCGGGGAGATCGACCGTCTCGGTCCGGAAGTTCTCGGCAGTGGGTGCGCCGGTGGGACGAGAGGCCAGGACGATGCGAGTGGAGGAGGTCATGTCTCCCGACGCTACTCCAACAGGTTCTTGCGGACCTTGCCCATCCCGTTCCGCGGCAACGAGTCCACCACGCGTACCTCACGCGGCCGCTTGTGCACCGAGAGCTGTTGTGCCACAGAGTCTACGACTGCTCTCGGCTCCACCTCGTCACCCACGACGAACGCCACGATGCGCTGGCCGAGATCGTCGTCGGGCAGTCCCACGACCGCCACCTCACGCACTCCGGGAACACCGAGGATCGCCGTCTCCACCTCGCCCGCGCCGACGCGGTACCCACCGGTCTTGATCAGGTCCGTCGACTCCCGGCCGACGATCCGATGGAAGCCCGCCGGGTCGATCGCCGCGACGTCTCCCGTCCGGAACCACCCGTCGTCCGTCCAGCAGGCCGCGGTGGCCTCCGGCTTGTTCAGGTAACCGTCGAAGAACCGGCCGCGCACCTCCAACGAACCGATGGACTCCCCGTCGCGTGGGACCTCCGACCCGTCCTCACCGCGCAGCCGAGTCTCGATGCCGCGCACCGGAACTCCGACCCAACCGGGTCGTCGCTCACCGTCGGCGCGCGTACTCAGCGTGATGAGGGTCTCGCTCATGCCGTAGCGCTCGATCGGCTCGAGACCCGTGAGAGCGGCGATCTTCTCGAACACCGGCACCGGCAGCGGGGCACTGCCCGAGATCAACAACCGAGCGTGCGACAGCGCCGCGGCGGACTCTGGGTCGGCCGCCACTCGCGACCACACGGTGGGAACCCCGAAGTACATCGTTCCCCGCGCCGCGGCGTACCGCTCCGCGGAGGGCTTGACGGTGTGGATCACTCGACTGCCGAGTCGCAGCGGACCCAGGACGCCCAGCACGAGCCCGTGCACGTGATAGAGCGGGAGTCCGTGCACCAGAGTGTCGTTCGCCGTCCACCCCCACGCCTCGGCGAGCGCGTCGATGCCGGCGGCGAGCGCACCGCGGCTGAGGATCACGCCCTTCGGAGGGCCCGTGGTTCCCGAGGTGTAGAGCACGAGACCGGTCGCGTCGTCCGACGGCTCCGCGTAGCTGTGCCAGGACCGTGCGTGCATGCGGACCGGGACGACGGGCAGACCGCCGTCGTGCTCGGGCGCGACACCCAGCCACCCGCGGGCACCGGAGTCCGCGAGGATGTGGTCGAGTTCGGTCGGCCCGGAGTCCGGGGGCACCGGCACCACGGCCACTCCGGCGATGAGCGCACCGACCACGGCGACGACGGTGCGGGCGGTCGGTTCGGCGAGGACGGCCACCCGGTCGACGCCCATGATGCGCTCGGCCACCGACGTGGCGGCCCCGAGCAGATCGCTTCGAGAGAGGACGACGTCACCGACGGTGACCGCGTCGTCGACGTCGCCGCCGTGGGTGATCGCGTACGAGTTCAGAGACCGGAGCAGCACACCGAGCAGTCTCTCACGACGCCCGCAGCTGCTCCGTGACCTCGATGCACGTGCAACCCCCGGCGACCGCGGAACAGTCGACGACGAGGGTGTGCCGGACGGCGTGCAGCAGAACACAGGCATCGTCGGTGCACTCGACCGCACCGTGCAGGTGGACGACGAGCGTGCCGTGACAGTGGTCGAGAGCGCCGAGACACTCGACGCATCCGGTCAGCGAATCCTTCATGACTCCATCTGTACCACCGGCCCCCGACACGTCCTCGGCCTCGCGGCGGCGCGTCGTCAGAAGAAGACGGTGAGAACGGTCGCGATGGACGCGGTGCCGATCATGGCGACCACGAGGACGGCGGCGACCATCTTCACACCGGACCGGGACGCGGCGGGAGCGTCCGACCACTCGTCGAACGCTTCGACGTCGACGCCCTCCTGCGCGAAGTAGTGCACCTCGCCGGGCGGCTCCCACTCCTCGCCGCTGGCACGCACCCGCGACTCGAGCACGGCCAGCCGCTCGCGCACGCGGGGCGGATAGGCCCGCGACGGCGCGTTGATGGGCAGTCGGCGCGCGAGCACCAGCGGTGTCGGGCACGCGGCGACGAACGAGTCGAGCGCGTGCCGCACCAGCGGGTCGGCGTCGTCTCGATCGGTGAGGAACCAGGCCGCACCGGCACCGGCCGGGTCGTCCATCGCCAGGCACGCGTAGCCGAGGAGGTCGAGCGCGGGTTGCGAGGCGGCGTCCTGATCCAGCAGCGCTGTCAGGCGCTTGCGCGCACTCCATGGTTCCCCGCGGGCCAGATCCTCCTGCGCGCGGTCGAGCGCTCCCACGGCCGGGCTCAGACCGTGAGACGGGCGACGGCAGCGGCGATGCGCTCGTCGGTCGCCGTCAGCGCGATGCGGACGTGGGTGCCGCCGTCGGGACCGTAGAACTCCCCCGGAGCGACGAGGATGCCGCGTTCGGCGAACCAGCGCACGGTGTCCCGGCACGGTTCACCGCGCGTGGCCCACAGGTACAGGCCGGCCTCGGAGTGATCGATGGTGAATCCGGCCGCCACCACGGCGGCGGCGAGCGCGGTCCGACGATCGCGGTAGCGCTCGCGTTGCACGTTCTCGTGCTCGTCGTCGCTCAGCGCCGCGGTCATGGCCGCCTGCACCGGAAGGGGAACCATCATGCCCGCGTGCTTGCGGACCGCGAGCAGTTCCGCGACCAGGGCGGGATCGCCGGCCACGAAGCCTGCGCGGTAGCTCGCGAGGTTCGACGTCTTGGACAGCGAGTGCACGGCCAGCAGGCCGGTGGTGTCCCCGCCGCACACCTCGTCGTCGAGGATCGAGACGGCGCGTCCCTCCCAGGTGAGTCCGAGGTAGCACTCGTCCGACACGACGATCGTGCCGCGTTCGCGGGCCCACTCGACCACCTTGCGCAGGTGGGCTACACCGAGCACCCGGCCACTGGGATTGGACGGCGAGTTGACGAACATCAGGGACGCGCGTTCGGGACCGAGACGCGACACCCCGTCCGCGCGCAGTGTGCGGCATCCCGCGAGCAGGGCCCCGACCTCGTAGGTGGGGTACGCCAGTTCCGGGATGACGACGAGATCGTCCGGGCCGAGCGCGAGCAGGGTCGGCAACCAGGCGATGACTTCCTTGGTTCCGATCACCGGCAGGATCGAGCGTTCGTCCAACCCACCGACGCCGTAGCGGCGTGCGAGCGCACTGACGGCGGCCGCCCGCAGCTCGGGTGTGCCCACTGTCGTGGGGTACCCCGGCTGCGCGGAGGCCGCCGCGAGAGCGTCACGGACGACGTCGGCGACCGGGTCCACCGGCGTACCGACGGACAGGTTCACGATGCCGTGCGGATGCGACCGCGCCAGCGCGGTGACGTCGGCCAGCGTGTCCCACGGGAACTCGGGCAACAGGCTCGCCACGGATCGACGAACAGCGGGCGACCGACGCGAGACGACGGGTGCGTCCGTCACGCTCAGTTCTCACCCATGGGGGGCAGAGCCTTGATGAACGGCGGGTCGTAGTCGGTCTTGCCGACCTTGGCCGCGCCACCGGGTGAGCCCAGTTCGTCGAAGAAGTCGACGTTGGCGCTGACGTAGGCGGACCACTGCTCGGGGACGTCGTCCTCGTAGAAGATCGCCTCGACGGGGCACACCGGCTCGCAGGCACCGCAGTCCACGCACTCGTCGGGCTGGATGTAGAGCATGCGTCCACCCTCGTAGATGCAGTCGACAGGGCATTCCTCGATGCATGCCTTGTCGAGGACATCGACGCACGGTTCAGCAATCGTGTACGGCACTGAGGTTCTCCTTAGCCTTTCCGAACTCTGAGCGTGTCGCGGCCCCGCGGGGACGCGTTCGACGCGGACGTGCTGTTCTGCTCGACCCACCGGCGCCCCAGCTTCGCAGCTCGGGACAGTGCGCCGCGCTCGCCGAAGTACCCGGCGACCGCACCGACCACGGGCAGGTTACCGAGCCATCTGTAAACGGTACGGCTGCGGGGCCGCTTGTCCAATTCGTCGGTGACGGCCTTGAGGATCTTGGTGACCGACCACAAGGTCGACAGCAACGCGAACGGGGACCGGGACAAGCGACCGGACGGCTCGGTGACACGGCTGTCGTCCGTGACGCCGTCGACGTCGGGTTCGGGCGCGTGGATGCTGGCACCCTTCGGCAGCTCGCGGTTGCACAGCACCGATGCCAGCAGGCGGACCTGCTCGTCCTGCTCGGTGATGCCGTACTCGCGGGCGACGGCCACCAGGACGATGGCCTGGTTCGCGAACCCGAGGACGTCGCCGAGCGGGAGTCGGCGAGCGAGTACACCGAAGATGCCGGGGAACGCCACCGCCACGGTGCCGATCCCGCCGACGCGGCCGACCCACCACGAGACGCGCTGGTCGACGGTCATCGACTCCCACGCCTTGGTTCCCGGTGTGTCGGCGGCGTCGAACACCGACGCGACGGCGTTCAGCGCCGCGTCGACCTTCGTGCCGCTCGCATCCGCCTGCTCGCGGAACGTGCGCTTCTTGAGGCCGAGCGGGTCACGGTCCGCGAGCAGTTCGAGGACCGGCACGATCACGCGCACTGCGGCCTTGAGAACTCCGGCGACGCGCTCGTCGCCCAATCGATCAGCGCTCATGCTGCTTCCGTCCGGTCTGCGTAGGCGGTGGTGCGCTCGACTGCGCGTCGTCCGATTCCCTCGGCGATCGCGTGTAGTTCCTCGACGGTCTTCTCCGATCCGTGCTGCGATCCCGCCATCCGCGAGATCGTCTCCTCCATCAGCGTGCCACCCAGGTCGTTGGCGCCGCCGTTCAGCATCACCCGAGTTCCCGTCACGCCGAGTTTCACCCAGCTCGTCTGGATGTTGTCGATGCGGCCGTGCAGCATGATCCGCGCCAGTGCGTGGACGGCCCGGTTGTCGCGCTGCGTCGGTCCGGGTCGTGACGCCCCCGCCAGGTACAGCGGCGAACTCTGGTGCACGAACGGCAGCGGCACGAACTCGGTGAAACCCCCGGTGCGGTCCTGGATCCGCTTGAGCACGTTCAGATGTCCCACCCAGTGCGAGGGATTGTCGACGTGGCCGTACATCATCGTCGAGCTCGACCGCAGTCCCACCTCGTGCGCCGTGGTGACGACGTCGATCCACGTCTGGGCGGGCAGCTTGCCCTTGGTGAGCACCCAGCGGACCTCGTCGTCGAGGATCTCCGCCGCCGTCCCGGGGATGGTGTCCAGCCCGGCCTCCCGCAGTTCGGTCAGCCAGTCGCGCACCGACTGGCCACCGCGCGAGGCCCCGTTGACGATCTCCATGGGCGAGAAGGCGTGCACGTGCATCGACGGCACCCGCGCCTTCACTGCGCGC
Organism: Rhodococcus sp. BP-241; assembly: GCF_019836145.1. Classification (NCBI taxonomy): domain Bacteria; kingdom Bacillati; phylum Actinomycetota; class Actinomycetes; order Mycobacteriales; family Nocardiaceae; genus Rhodococcus; species Rhodococcus sp. BP-241. Next base: position 237,922 of record NZ_JABUEI010000003.1, read on the forward strand.
ACCAGGTCGGCGTATCCGGTCACGGGCAGCTCCGGATCGATGCCGCCCTGCATGCAGACCTCAGTGGCGCCGAGGACGTGCGCCTCCCAGGCCCGGTCGGCGACCTCGCTGGTCGACAGCGAGAACGCGTCGGCGTCGCCCTTGCGTTGGGCGAAGGCGCAGAAGCGGCACCCGGTGTAGCAGATGTTGGTGAAGTTGATGTTCCGGTTCACGACGTACGTGACGTCGTCACCGACGACGTCACGGCGCAGCTGATCGGCGAAGGCGGTCACCGCGTCGAGCGCCGCGCCCTCGGCGGTGGCCAGCGCCAGGTACTCCTCGTCGGTGCAGTTGCCGGGATCCTTCTCCGCGGCGCGAAGGGCGGCGACCACGTCGCGGTCGACGCTGTCCAGGGTCGCGAGGTGCGCCACCTGCTCGCGGATGGACTCCCAGTCGCCGAACGCGCTGCCCATGTCGCTGCGCGTCTCGGTGTTGCGACCCTCGGTGTCGATGCCGGTGTTGAGGTCGACGCGGCCGGTGGACTCCCACACCTCGTCGGGTTCCTGCCACGGCAGACCGGACGGGATCGTCTCGGGCACCGCCAGCCCGGTCGCGTCGTCGGCGAGCGCACGCACGTGCGCCGAGATCCGCGGATCGATCCACGGTGAGCCCGCCAGGACGTACCGCGGCTGCACCGCCGTGCGTTCGGTCAGCGTGAAGCCGGCGTCCGCGGACAGCTGCGCGAGAGTGTCGAGGTTCGGCCACGGCCGCTCGGGATTGACGTGATCGGGGGTGAGCGGCGAGACACCGCCCCAGTCGTCGACGCCCGCGGCGAGCAACGCCGCGCACTCCTGCGCGGACACCAGATTCGGCGGCGCCTGGATGCGCATGGCCGGGCCGAGAAGGATGCGGGACACGGCGATGGTGGCGAGGAACTCCTCCAGGCCGGCATCGGGTGCGGACCGCATCGCGGTGTCGTCCTTGGCCAGGAAGTTCTGCACGATCACTTCCTGCACGTGACCGAATGCCTTGTGCGACTTCCGGATCGCCATGATCGACTCGGCGCGGTCACGGATCGTCTCGCCGATGCCCACGAGGATGCCGGTGGTGAACGGAACGGTGAGACGACCGGCGTCGGTGAGCACGCGCAGACGCACCTCGGGCTCCTTGTCGGGGCTGCCGTAGTGGGCCTGCCCCTTCTCCTCGAACAGTCGACGCGAGGTGGTCTCGAGCATCATGCCCATCGACGGTGCGACCGGCTTGAGGCGCGACATCTCCTCCCAGCTCATCACTCCGGGATTGAGGTGCGGGAGCAGACCCGTCTCCTCGAGCACGCGGATCGACATCGCCCGCAGGTAGTCCAGCGTCGAGTCGTAGCCGCGCGCGTCCAACCACTCCTGCGCCTCGGGCCAGCGAGCCTCGGGGCGGTCGCCGAGCGTGAACAACGCTTCCTTGCATCCCAGTTCGGCACCGCGCCGCGCGATGTCGAGCACCTCGTCGGCCTCGAGGAACATCCCGTGCCCCTCGGCGCGCAGCTTGCCGGGGACCGTCACGAACGTGCAGTAGTGGCACGTGTCCCGGCACAGCCGGGTGAGGGGAATGAACACCTTGCGCGAGTAGGTCACCGTGCCGGGGCGGTTCTCGGCGAGCAGTCCCGCGTCCCGCACCCGCGCCGCGGACGCGCACAGATCGGTCAGGTCGTCGCCGCGGGCGTGCAGCAGCGTGGTCGCCTCGTCGACACTGATCACCACACCGTCGCGGGCACGGCGCAGCGCACGCCGCAGCGCCGATGCGGTCGGTGCCGGGCTGTCGGGAGGCGTCACTCGGGTGTCGGCGCGCGCGGGAGTACTCGGATCGGGCAACATCGTCACCGTTCGATCATGCGCCCTCCGGCCGGAGGCGTGCCACAGCAGGGGTGATGCGACGTGTCCGACAACAGTCCCGGTGTGGTCCTCACCGATCCCGCGCATCGCCCCGATCCGCGGGCGAAGATTCTGTGGGCCGTGGCAGCCGCCCTGCTGTGGCTCCCGGTGGTCGTCGCCGTGATCGTGTGGGCCGTGGTGCTCGCGGTGAACGTCGAGCGCCCGTCCTGGACGCCCGTGGTGGCCGCTGCCGTCGCCGTGGTGGTCCTCGCGGGAGCGCACGTGACCATCGCGCCGCAGTGGCGCTATCGGGTGCACCGCTGGGAACTGAGCGACACCGCCGTCCACACGCGCACCGGCTGGGTGACTCAGGAACGGCGCATCGCTCCCCTGTCCCGAGTGCAGACCGTCGACACCGAGCGCGGGCCGCTCGACCGGGCACTCGGACTGGCCACCGTGACGGTGACGACCGCGTCCTCCGCGGGAGCTCTGGAGATCGCGGGGCTCGACCTCGCGACCGCCGATCGCACCGTCGCCGCCATCACCGCGGCGGCCGCACGCTCACGAGGCGACGCCACGTGACGCAGGACGCCGGCCTGCGCGTCGACGAGTTGCCGTGGCTGCGACTCGACAAGCGCATGCTCCTGATCCACCCGGTCACCGAGCTGGTCCGCCTGCTGCCGGTGCTCCTGCTGTCCCTCGTTCTCGGATCGCAGAGCGGCACGCACGTCTGGGGCCTGATCGTCGTGGTCCTCCTCGTGGGCGCGGCGATCCTGCGCTGGTTCACCACCGGGTACCGCATCGGCTCGGACGACGTCCAGCTGCGCCGCGGGCTCTTCCAGAAGAAGGTGCTCTCCATTCCGCGTGGTCGAATCCGCAGTGTGGACGTGCGAGCCGGGCCGCTGCACCGACTGCTGGGACTGTCGATCCTCACCGTGGGCACCGGTCAGCAGAAGTCGGACAAGGCCGACTCGTTCGAGCTGAACGCCCTCGCCTCCGACCTGGTCCCCGCCCTGCGTGAGGAGTTGCTGGCGAGCACCGGCCGGACGGTGGGAGTGGATCCGGTCGCAGTGACCAAACCCGCCGTGACGCCCGAACGTGAGATCGCCCACTTCCGTACCGGCTGGGTTCGATTCGCCCCCTTCACGGCCACGGGCATCGTCGTCGTCGGTGCCGGATTCGGGCTCGTGTTCCAGTCCGGGTTCGCCGGTGACATCGCCTCTTCGCCGGCCCTCGACGACACCTATCAGGCCGTTCTGCGCCTCGGCATCGTGGTCGCGGTGGTCGTCGCCGCGGCCCTGCTGCTCGTCGTGTCGAGCATCGTCTCCGTGGTGCGCTACCTGGTCGTCTACGGCAACCTCTCCGTGACCGACGACGGCACCAGGCTCCGCGTCGGCCACGGACTGCTGTCGACGCGACACACGACGCTGGACCGCGACCGCCTCCGCGGCGCGACGTTGCGTCGACCGCTGGTCCTGCGGTGGGCGCGCGGAGCGCGCCTCGACGCAGTCATGACCGGGGTGTCCGCTTCGGAGAAGGAGTCGTCGCTGCTCCTGCCACCCGCTCCCCTGCCGGCCGCCCGCCACACGATGGACGACGTGCTGGCGGGTCTGCCGGAGAGCGCGCCGGCCACGGTGACACTGCAGAAGCACGGACCGGCGGCTTTGCGGCGCAGGCTCACCCGCGCCGTCGGGCCGGTCCTGCTGGTCGCTGTCGCACTCCTCGTGGTCCGGTCGACCGGCCGGGACGTCCCGATCGCCGCGTGGATCGGCGTCGCGCTCCTCGTAGTGGCCGCCGTCGCCCTGGCGCTCGATCGGTACGCCGCCCTGGGCCACCGTGCCCACCCGGGAGTTCTGATCACCGAGCACGGCAGCCTCGACCGGCGACGCGTGGTCCTCGACACCGGCGGCGTGGTTGCCTGGGGTGTCCGGCAGACCTTCTTCCAGCGACGGGCCGGTGTCGCGACCATCGTCGCCGCCACCGCGGCCGGCACGGGCCGCTACACGGTCCTCGACGTACCCGCCGACCACGCGTGGTCGATCGTCGAGAGCGCTCAGCCCGGTGCCGGCGACGTGTGGGTGGAGCGCCCGTGACACCCGCCTCCGGTACACCCCGGAGCATCCCCGAACTCGATGTGGCGGTGTCGGAGTGCCGCGCGTGTCCGCGCCTGGTGGAGTGGCGTGAGCTGGTGGCGCGCGAGAAGCGTGCCGCGTTCCGTGACGAGACCTACTGGGGCCGACCGGTTCCGGGTTTCGGCCCCGTGGACGCTCGGCTGCTGATCGTCGGCCTGGCGCCGGCGGCTCACGGCGCGAATCGCACCGGGCGGATGTTCACGGGCGACCGCAGCGGCGACGTTCTCTACGCGGCCATGCACGCCGTCGGCCTCGCCACGCAGCCCACGGCGACCCACATCGCCGACGGCCTCGAGTTGATCGGCACGCGCATCACGTCGCCGGTGCACTGCGCTCCCCCGGCCAACAAGCCGACACCGGAGGAGCGCGACCGGTGCCGTCACTGGTTGGAGACGGAACTGCACATCCTGGCGCCGACCGTTCGGGCAGTGATGGTCCTGGGCGGATTCGGCTGGCAGGCACTGCTTCCGGTCCTCGACGGCGCGGGGTGGACGATCCCCCGACCGCGCCCGAAGTTCGGCCACGGTGCGCACGTCGTGCTGACGTCACCCGAGAAAGAGTTGTCGGACCTGCATCTGTTCGGGTGCTTCCACGTCAGCCAGCAGAACACCTTCACCGGACGGCTCACGCCGGCCATGGTGGAGCAGGTGCTCGCCGCGGCGGCCGATGCCGCCGGAATCGACAGGAGTCAGCCGCGTCCGAGTTCGGCGAACTGACCCATGCGCAACGCGAACAGTTGCACCACAGCGGGAAGCAACCCGCCTGCCACGAGGACCAGGGTGCGCCAGTCGGCCACGACGAGCACGTCTCCACCCGGTCCCCCCAGCATGGCCAGCACGAGACCCACGAAGAATCCCGCGACCGGGAGAGCGGCGCGGGAGACGTTGTGCGTCACCGAGAACGCGACCCGCACGAGGATCACGTTGACGATGCCGGCGAGGACACCACTGACGGGGAACGGAGTGCTTCCGAGATACAGCGGGAGGAACAGCACTGCGGTCACGGCGCACAGGAACCCGTCGAGCACCAGTGCACCGACGATCGACGCCTTGATGCCGGACACCACGCCCTCCCCGGCGTGGCCCGTCATCGCGCCGATCCTGTCGGCGCCGTGAACGTCAGCGAGGAGGGAACCCGATCGACGTGAGGTAGTTGCTCACGAACGTCGCGAAACCGCCCACGGAGTTCAGGTAGATCTCGCGCTGCAGATCGGCTGTGGGTCGCAGGGAATCCACGAACGCCACGATGGCGTACTGAAGATCGAAATTCATGGGAAGAGCTCCTTCGAGTCGAACTCACCGGGTACGTCCGACCCCGTCCGGTGATGCCGCTCACAGCATAACCCGGCACCGTGCCCGCTTCGGACCCGCACACCGTCCGTGCGCAGACACTGGGGGCCGTCACACGATTCCCGCGAACAGGTCGGTCTCGCGCCCCGACGAGTCGACGGGTCCGAGTTCTCCACGGACGAGGATGTACTGCTCGTCCTCGAGCACCGGCTGCGCGATGTCGTTCGACAGGGCGTAGACCCGACCGGACTCCGCGACGGTGACCTGAGTTCGGTGCGCGCGCAACGCGAGTCGCTTGAGATCGAGCACCGGGCGGACGTCGACGGACGTGGTGATCGTGTCGTCGGGCACGCTCGGCAGCTCGCCCTCGACAGGCATGCGCCACTGCTGGGGGACGTCGCCGAGGTCGCTCAGGCCTGCGGTCAACTGATGCAGACCGGTGACCGTCCAGTACATCTTGTCCACCGACCAGGCCGGCCCCGTCTCGGCGAACCGGGCAGGGTCCTCCGCCGCCTCGACGGCCAGTCCAGCCAGCCGGTGCACCTGCATGTGGTCCGGGTGGCCGTAGCCGCCCTCGGGGTCGTAGGCCACGAGGACCTGCGGGCGAACGTCACGGATGACCTCGACCATCGCGCCGACGGCCTCGTCCGGGTCGGCGTTGACGAAGGCACGCGGGTGGCGTGCCGCGGGGGTTCCGGCCATGCCCGAGTCGCGCCAGTGCCCGGCACCGCCGAGAAACCGCGGCGGCCGGCATCCGAGCGCCTCGAGCGCCACGGTCAGCTCGTGGATGCGATACCCGCCCAACTGATCCGCGCGATCCGCGACCAGTCCGGCCCACGTCTCCCCGATCACCTCACCCTCCTCGCCGAGCGAGCAGGTCAGGACCGTCACGTCCACGCCCGCCCGCACGGCGCGGGCGATGGTGCCGCCGGTGGTGATGGTCTCGTCGTCGGGGTGCGCATGGACGACCAGCATCCGGGGCCGCTCCGTCACGGCGTCACCCGCATCCAGTCGTCCGCGTCGCCGAAGACACCGAGTTCGACGGGCCCCGCGAGCGTCGCGCCGCTCACGCCGGGACCGACGGCGACGACGGAACTGTCCTGCGCGATGGGGAGCACGGTGTGCAGGTTCCACAGCTGCGGCTGCGCCGCGATGACGGCCTCGGTCGGGTTCACGTCGCCTCTCAGGCTCTGGTCCATCACCGGCTCGAGCGACGGATCGCAGACTCCGGACAGGTTGCTCGCCGCCACCGGGTCGGCGTCGGAATCGGGTGCCGTCGTCGTCGACGTCGCGAGATCGGTTGCTGCACATCCGTAGCGCGACGACCAGGCGGTGGCCACATCGGTACCCACGTGGCTCCACCCGACGACGGCGTCGACCGTGCCCTCGAGCAGCGCGGTGCCGTACAACTCCTCCGGATCGGTGGGAGCGACGCTGGCGTCGACGCCCGCGTCGCGGAGTTGATCGGCGGCCGTGTTGGCCACCGCGACCGCGACCGCGTCGTTCTCGGGAGCGCCGATCACGACGGTCAGCGCGCGCGTGCTACCCGGCACCGGCGTCGTCGTCGCGGTGGGTTGGCCCGAGGTGGGAGCCAGGGCCGGCGGCAGCGGCACCGGCACGAATCCCGCGTCGGCGAGCAGCTGCAGTGCCTCGTCCCGCGGGAGAGTCTGCGGAGCCGTGGGGACGTAGCCGGGCTGGGACGGCGAGAGAACCTGCGCGCGAACGGTGTTCGCGGCCGTGCCGGTGCCCGACGCGACGGTGGACAGCAGGTCTACGTCCAGCAGACCCATGACGCCGCGGCGCACGTCGGCGTCCGCGAGTTCCGGCACCCGGCCGTTCAACGTCAGTTCGAGGGTCCGCGAACGGAACCGGGTGTCCGTACGGACGTTGGGGATGGCGCCCAGTTGCGCCAGTGTCGCCGAACCGCCACGCACCTCGGCGATCTGGGCGTCACCGGAGCGCATCGAGTCGGCGAGCTGGGCGTCGCTGCCCCCGCGTCGGAGGAGGATCTGATCGGGCGTGGACGGTGACCCCCAGTAGCGGTCGTTGCGCTCGAGCAGGATCTCGTCGCGGCCACGATCGATCGACTCGATGCGGAAGTGTCCGCCGGAGACGGACACGTTGTCGCGCAGTCCGCGCTCGAAGCCGCCCAGCGAGTCCTTGAGCAGATGGGAGGGCAGCAGATTCTCGAAGAGCTCGCGCCACGCGGGGTACGGCGTCGCCATCGTGACGGTGACGGTCTTGCCGCCGTCCGAGGACGCGATGTCGTCGATCGCCTCGTAGCCTGCGGGATCCACCACGCCGGGCGCGTCGATCATCTGTTGCCACAGGTAGCGGAAGTCCTCGGCCGCGATGGGCGCACCGTCCGACCACTGCGACTCGTTGCGCAGCCGGTAGGTGATGGTGAACGGGGCCTGTGACGTCACCTCGGCCGACAGCACCAGCGACGCGTCGGGCAGCCACTCGACTCCTGTCCCCACCGACGCGGGGCGGAAGGGGCTGGGGAACACCAGTGTGGACACCGCAGTGTTCGCGGGCGACTGGTCGGCCAACAGGTGCGGGTTGAATCCCGTACCGACGTCGTCGATGGCCACCACGACCGGATTACCCGTGGCCGCCGGCGCTGCGGGAGGCGTCGTCGTGGCCGTCTCGGTGCTCTGGATCGGCGGCGGTGGATCGGCCGTGCACGCGGACAGCGCGAGCAGGGCAGCGGCCAGCGCCGCACCCACCCGCGCCACCGACATGATTACAGAGCAGCCTTGTCACGCGACTTGCTGCGCGAACGCTCACGCGCACGCTCGTTCGAGTCGAGGTGCACCTTGCGCACGCGGACGACCTCCGGCGTGACCTCGACGCACTCGTCGCCGGCACAGAACTCCATCGCCATCTCGAGGTCGAGCTTCTTCGGCTTGGCGAGGGTCTCCATCACGTCGGCGGAGGACTGACGCATGTTGGTCAGCTTCTTCTCGCGGGTGACGTTGATGTCGAGGTCCTCCTGGCGGGGGTTGATGCCCACGACCATGCCCTCGTAGGTGTCCGCACCGGGCTCGACGAAGAACGTGCCGCGGTCGGCCAGCTGGATCATGGCGAACGGGGTGACGCTGCCCTGACGGTCCGAGACGAGCGAGCCGGTGTGGCGCGCGCGGATCTCGCCGGCCCACGGTGCGTAACCGTGGAAGACGGCGTTGGCGATGCCGGTGCCACGCGTGTCGGTGAGGAAGTCCGTGCGGAAGCCGATGAGACCGCGCGAGGGGACGATGAACTCCATACGAACCCAGCCTGCGCCGTGGTTCGTCATCTGGACCATCTTGCCCTTACGGGCGGCGAGCAGCTGCGTGACGCCGCCGAGGTACTCCTCGGGAGTGTCGATGGTGAGCTCCTCGAAGGGCTCGTGCAGCTTGCCGTCGACCTGGCGGGTGACCACCTGCGGCTTGCCGACGGTGAGCTCGAAGCCTTCGCGGCGCATCTGCTCGACCAGAATGGCGAGCGCGAGCTCGCCACGACCCTGGACCTCCCACGCATCGGGGCGACCGATGTCGAGGACCTTGAGCGAGACGTTGCCGATGAGCTCCTGGTCCAGACGCGACTTGACCATGCGGGCGGTCAGCTTGTGGCCGCTCACGCGTCCCACCAGGGGGCTCGTGTTGGTACCGATGGTCACCGAGATGGCCGGCTGATCGACGGTGATGCGCGGCAGGGCGACCGGGTTCTCGAGGTCGGCCAGCGTGTCACCGATCATGATGTCCGGGAAGCCGGCGACGGCGACGATGTCACCGGCGACACCCTTCTGACCGGGAACGCGCTCGACACCGATGGTGGTGAGCAACTCGGTGATCTTGGCCTTCTGAACGACGGGCTCGCCGTCGACCTCGCGCATCCAGCTCACGGTCTGACCCTTGTTGAGCTCACCGTTGTGGATGCGGACCAGGGCGAGACGGCCCAGGAAGGCGGAGGCGTCGAGGTTGGTGACGTGAGCCTGCAGCGGCGCCTCGACGTTGCCCTTCGGTGCCGGGATGTAGCTGAGCAGGATCTCGAACAGCTCGTCGAGGTTCTCCGCGTCGGGAGCGTGTCCGTTCTCCGGCTGCTTCGTCGACGCCTTGCCCTCACGGCCGGAGGCGTACAGAACGGGGAGGTCGAGGGCCAGCTCGGCAGCCTCGGAGGCCTCGTCGTCGAGGTCCGACGCCAGGTCGAGGAGCAGGTCGTGGCTCTCGGAGACGACCTCCTCGATGCGCGCGTCGGGACGGTCGGTCTTGTTGACCACGAGAATGACGGGCAGCGACGCGGCGAGCGCCTTGCGGAGCACGAAGCGCGTCTGCGGCAGCGGGCCCTCGGAGGCGTCGACGAGCAGCACGACACCGTCGACCATGGACAGGCCGCGCTCGACCTCGCCACCGAAGTCGGCGTGGCCGGGGGTGTCGATCACGTTGATGACGGTGGTGCTGCCGTCGGCGTTGCGCTTGTGCACGGCCGTGTTCTTGGCCAGGATCGTGATGCCCTTCTCCTTCTCCAGGTCACCCGAGTCCATCACGCGGTCGATGGCCTCGGCGCGTTCCTCGAAGGCACCGGACTGGCGCAGCATCGCGTCGACGAGCGTGGTCTTGCCGTGGTCGACGTGCGCGACGATGGCGACGTTGCGGAAGGTGGTGGGTACGGTCTGACTGGCGGTGGGGCTGGTCACGCGTGAAATCTCCTGGGTCGAATGCGGGGTGAAGAGCGAGCGGCTTCCTCTCCCAGAGAGCGCGCTGCGTCGCCGACGAGAAGCGCGACCGGATCAGTTTACTCGGTCGGCTCGGGTGACGGCGGTCACGCAGGCCGGGACGGTCGGCACGGGCTCCACCTCAGGGTACCCTCACCCGATGTCCTCGGCATCGAAGGTCGCTCGCGGCAAGGCCAAGAAGAAGTGCTGCCGCAGCAAGACTCGCTGTCTGACGTGTCCGGTGGTGATCATGCGGATGAAGAAACTGGAACAAGCAGGTGTCACGGGCAAGGACCTGAAGAAGGGTCTGAAGAAAGCCCGCGCGGCCTGACTACAGCAGCGCCGCGAGATCCGGCAGCCACGCGGCGTCCGCCGGCACCAGATCGACTCCGTGCAGATCCGCCGCGTCGACCCAGCGGAGGGCTTCGTGCTCGAGCGCCGTCGCCGTCCCGGAGAACCGTGTGACCGCGTAGGCGCGCAGTGTCAGCGACGCCGAGAGTGCGACGTCGACACCGACGGGCTCGCCGACGGTCACCTCGATACCCAGTTCCTCGCGCAGTTCCCGGACCAGTGCGTCCTCGGGGGTCTCGCCGGGGTCGACCTTGCCGCCGGGCAGTTCCCAGAGTCCCGCCAGTTCCGGTGGGAAGGCGCGACGCGCGAGCAGCAGGCGCCCGTTCTCGACGAGGGCGCCCGCGACCACCAGCGCGGGCTCGGGAACTGGCACCATCGCAGTATGGCCGACTTGCTGAACGACACGGAGATCGACGACGCACTCACCCGCCTGACCGACTGGCAGCGAGACGGGGACACCCTGGTCCGCACCGTCGAGTCGGCGAGCTTCCTCGAGGCGATCGACCTCGTCCGGCGCGTCGCGGAGGAGGCAGAATCGGCGGACCATCATCCGGACATCGACGTCCGATGGCGGTCGGTGACCTACCGGCTGTCGACGCACTCCGCGGGTGGACTCACCGGGAAGGACGTCCTGCTCGCGGCCGCGATCGACCGCCTGGCGAGGTGACGCGGCGGCCCACCACCGCGATCCAGACGAACAGTGCCAGGGTGCCGACGGCGTAGACCGATCCCGCCAGAGCGAGTGGCCACGGGCGCGAGATGTCCCAGATGGACGGTTGTTCGAAGCTGAGGATCCACGGCACGCCGATCAGGGTGACCACGAGCCAGTACCCCGCGAGCACGCGCGCTCCCGGCGCGCCCGACAACGGACCGTGCATCAGCCAGATCGACATGGGCACCACCCAGACCCAGTGGTGGGACCAGGAGATCGGCGAGATCATCAGGCCCACGAACGAGACGACGACGAGCGTCCCCAGGCGATCGTCGCGTGCCAGCGTCCGCCAGGCCAGGAATGCCGCGGCCAGCACCACGGCCGCCGCGACCAGCCACACCGGCCCCTGGCCGACGTCCTGCCCGGCCACGCGTGACAGCGCTCCGCGCAGGGACTGGTTCCACACCGAGCCGACGGGACCGATCCGGTCCGCGTCGCCCAGCAGGGTGGTGAAGTACGTCGTCGCGGCGGACCCCACGAGCAGGAAGCTGATCGCGACCGTCGCCGCGAAGGCGACGGCGGAGAACGCGGCGGCCGCCCACCGACGCTGCGCCAGGAAGTAGAGGCCGGTGATGGCGGGGGTGAGTTTGACGCCTGCCGCGACGCCGACCAGGGCACCCGACTGCCACCAGCGGGCGCTGCGGGCCGCGAGCATCGCCAGCAGAACCAGGAACACGTTGACCTGGCCGTAGTCCAGGGTGGTGCGCATCGACTCGGTCCACAGGCCCACCGTCGTCCAGAGCAACGCCGCCCGGTGTCCGGACCAGAGGCCCGACCCGACCATGCCCTGTGCGAGCCGGACCACCGCGTACAGCGCGGCGATCGTGGCGATCATCCAGGCAGCGCCCACCACCGGGAACGGCAGGAAATGCAGCGGATAGAACACGAGCGCGGCGAACGGTGGGTACGTGAAGGGCAGGGGGAAGTCGGGAGTCTCCTCCGAGTAGGTGAAGTCGTAGAGGTCGCCGCTGAACAGGCGGGCCGAACCGTCGACGTACACGTGGAGATCGACCCAGTTGCTGCCGTTGGGGGTGGCGACGGTCCACACCACACGCAGGATCAGCGAGATCACGAACAGGGCCGGTGCTGCTGCCAGCAACGTGCGCCCGGCCGATCGCCGTACTTCACTCACGAGTGTTCTTCCGATCGACGGGGGTCGAAGCCAGAGCGCAGCCTATCCGCACCGTGCGACGTGACTCTTCTGCACCACGGGGCCGCCGCGTTGTCACGCGACACGGCTCACAGCAGTAACGATCGCATCACTGTTCACTCTGGCAACACCAGACACTCTATTAACGGACTACCGTTCGAATCGGAGCGAGCGACACGGGTCGATCGACCGGTGAGCTGCTGTACAACCGTCACTCCGTGTACATAGAGTGACCCCGCGCCCGACTGCCTCGCACGGCGGTGACGGGCAGATAGTGCATCGTGGGTCGCCTCGGAACGGTTCGAGGCGGCCGGAGGAGAAACGGGGACATCATGCGGGACATCGGGACAACGGGAACGCGCGTCGCAGCGCGACGTGTTCTGAGCGGAGTGGCCGTCGCCGCCGCCTGCGCCTTCGTCGCACCCGCTGCGGCGGGCGCAGCACCCGCCCCAGTCCTGCCGCTGCCCGCCGAGGTTCCGGTGATGCCGGGCTACGAGGCACTGGCCGCCCTGGCCCCCACCCTGCTCGACGCCGCGGAGCGCGACGCAGCGTCGCCGCAGAGCGATCTGTTGGTGCGCGCGAAGGCGCTGCTGGCCACGGCCCCGCTGTCGGACCAGGCGAAACGCATCCTCACCAGCATCATCACGTTCCTCGACGGCAGCGGTGGTGGCGGCCCCGAGATCCCCCAGAACGGCCCGGTCATCTCGCAGTTCTTCTACCCCACCGTCGGCAAGGGCTGCATCTCGGCCACGGCCGACTCCGTCGCGAGCGCGCTCGCGGTACCCGGCCCGGCACAGTTGCCGCCTCCCGGACCCGCAGCCGGTCAGGCCGGCTTCGTCTTCACGGCACTCGGCACCGCACCGCTCGCCGACGTGCAGGCAGCGCCGCTGACGGCGAACTGGGTCAACGTCGACACGGGTCGCACCGGAGCGACCGTGCTCACGGGTGCCGCGGGGATCAACCCCGACGGCCCGGCCACGCTCTCGGCACTCGCGGACACCGGGACCGGTCGCGTCCTGGCCGCCGTCTCCGGGTCGATCAGCACCGAGGCCGGCATCACGTGCAGCTTCCTGCCGACCATCGGTGCCTTCGTCGTCTGACGATCGGGACGAGACCGGCGTTCAGGAACCGAACGCGGTCGAGATCTGGGTGTAGATCGCTCCGGCGATCGCGTACAGGTAGTCGATGAACTCCATGGTGGTGCCCTCCGTAGGTGTGACTGCTGTGACAGGTGTGTCGTGAGAAGTCGCCGCCGCGTTACGCGGACAGGCTCCACTGCCCGTAGTCCTCGCGCAGCACGGTGTTGACGTCCACACCCACTCCGTCGATCGCTCGCTTGTCGATCTCGATCTGATGCAGGTGGGCAGCCGGGTTCACGTAGCCCTTCGGCGTCCCCCAGTTGTGCTGCCAGTACCAGGCACCGAGTCCCGCTGCCGCCGCGAGGTCGATGGTCGGCGAGTTGGCGTACACGCCCGTGTTCTCGGCCCCGACCACCGACTGCCAGCCGAGCAGGTACGGCGCGATCATCGCGGCGAACTCGACCGCGGTCGGGTTGTCGTCGATCGACGCGTAGATGGGCCGGTCCGCCGGTCCGCCTGCCTCCGTGTGCAATTCGAGGCCGCGCGTCGCGTGCTTCACGCCGGCGGCGAATCCGCCACGCCAGTCGGCCGTCGCCCCCTTGCCGAACTGGTAGCACGACACCACCTGGAGACCGGCCGCGGTGAGCTCGTCCACCTCGGCGGCGGTCATCGGCTTGCCCGTCATCCAGGCGGCACCGGGTCGACGGTCCGAGACGTAGCGGATGGCGCCCAGATGGCCGGCGGCGGCGATGGCGGAGGCAGACGGCACTCCCCCGGCGTAGTCGACGATCGTGCCCAACGCTGCGGGTGCTGAGGGCGCGGCAGAGGCGACGCCACGAGCGGCGACACCGGTGACCCCGACCGCGACGGAACCGGCGGCGGCATAGCGGAACAATTGACGACGCGACACGTGCACTGGGGTCTACCTCTCGATTCGCCCGGCGCGCCTTCCTCGACATGACGGCCCGGGCTGGTAACTTCTCACGATTTCCGGCGCTATTGCACCACAGACCTCAGGGACCCCGCTAGTCCCGTGAGTCCCCTCGTCCCCAGCGATCAGTACCACTGCGTCCAGAACCGCGTGAGCACGCCGCCGCTCTGGGCCCACCCCGCGGGGACGCCGGACAGCTCGTACAGGGAGTACACCGCGTCGAAGAAGACGCGGTTGACCTGCGGCACGAACAACAGGGCCACCACGATGAGAACCCCGTAGGGCCCGATCTGCGCGAACGACCGCCGCGCCCCGGTCGACAGATGCGGCTCGATCGCGCCGAACCCGTCCAGGCCGGGCATCGGGATCAGGTTGAGGACCACCGCGACCACCTGAAGGAACGCCAGGAAACTCGTGCCGAACCAGAATGCCGCGTGCTCGCTGCCCGGTGCCCACACCGCGACGATCGTCAGAAGGATCACCGCGAGAACGAGATTGGCGAACGGGCCGGCCAGGGACACCGTCGTCCGCTGCCGCCTGGTCATACCGCTGGTGTTCAGCCACACGGCGCCGCCCGGCAGACCGATCCCGCCCAGCGCGACGAAGATCAGCGGCAGCACGATCGACAGTCCGGGCACCGTGTACTTCAGGGGGTTCAGCGTGAGATAGCCGCGCGCGGCGGTGTCGTGATCACCGAAGCGCCAGGCCGTCACCGCGTGGGCGAACTCGTGGAGACACAGGGACACCACCCATCCACCGATGACGAGGACGAAGACACCGGCGTACGACAGGACGTCGCCCGGCCTGGTCGAGTTCCAGGCCAGAACACCGCCGATCACGGCGACGGCGACGACCGCGAGGAAGACGGGGCTGGGTCGTACCGACGTGGACAGTGCCATGTCAGCAGCGTAGGCGGGTCACCTGAGCGCTTCCCGCACTCGATAGACGGCCTTCCGCAGGCAGTCGGTGTACGCGTCGGCGTCCATGACGTCGTCGCTCGTCACGATCGAGAGGGTCACCACGTCGCCGATGCCGTGCACTCCGTGCGTGACGCCGACCGTCGGCGAGAGGGCCGGGAACCCGGCGCTCAGCACGACGGGCCGACCGCTCAGCGTGAGGTCGGCGACGCCTCGGTTCACACTGGAGACCACCGTGTGACCCGCCACCGTCGTCGGCGCCACCGACAGGTCGGCGCGGTCGACGTCGCGCCGGACGATCACCGCGGGAACGGTCTCCGTCGCACGATCGCCGACCCCGAACGCGGGGTGTTCCAGCCGTCTTCGCCGATCTCGCAGGGAGTCGTCGATCGCCCGTGCCCGAGCGCGGAGATCCTGCACGGACGGGTGCAGATCCACCCCCGCGTTGTGAAAAGCGTTGGCAGCAGCGGTGGTTCGACTATCCCCCGGTATGGCGATCATGACCTCGGCCCCGAGGTCGTCCGGAACCGGCTCGCCCAGGGACGCGAGATGCCGACTCATCGCGTCCGACACCACGACGAGCGCGGCCACGGTGACACTGACGGTGTCGGTGCGGAGGTCCGACGCCGGGCACACCACGCACCGGATGCGGGTGGTCCCGCCTGCCGGGCGGGACAGCAGCGTCGGCGCTCGGGGAAGCGGCGGGCCGGGGATGACGCCGGCTGCCGTGTCGGCCGTGCGCCGACGATCGGCCACCACCGCCTCACGTGCCCGACGCATCATGCCGATCACCCGCGCGGGAAGCTCGACGGCACCACGCGCGACCGCGAGGGGCGCCGGCACCACCGTGCGCACCGCCGCTGACAGCTCGTCCGACAGCAACGCGCGAGCCAGCGCCGACACCCGCCCGCCGTCCCCGAGAGCGTGCGCGATCTGCAGGACGAGCACCGTCGCCGACCCCGTCGTGCCGGGCACCCCGTGGACGCACGGGTACAGATGCACGCGCCACGGCTCGCGGCGCGGCTCGACCTGATCCCCGAAGGTCTCCGCCACCCGGTCGAGGCAGTCCTGCCACGTCCCGCCGGCGTGGACGCGGACCCGGTCGCGGGTCACCTCCGTGGGCACCCAGTAGGGGTAGTCGGCCGTCCACCGCGTCTCGCGCAGACGGACCGACAGCCCGCCCACCGCACGCGCCCGACGCACGAGTGCCGTGGCGACGGCGTCCGGGTCGTCGAGCACACCGTCGAACGCGTAGAGCAGGAACTGGTCGCTCGGCAGGCGCCGCGACAGCCAGTACATGCGGGCGTCGGTGGCCGTGAGCCGACCGGTCACGTCAACGGTCCTGCTGCTCCGCCTGCAACTTCAGCGCGGCGAGTCCCTTCTCGAAGTCCCTGCCGATGAACCTGTCCATCGGCACGATCCTGCCGACGAGACGCGCGACGAGGTTCTGCTGTCCCGTCATTCGCCACGTCACCTCGGTGCCGCTTCCTGCCGGCGACAGCAGGAAGACAGTCACGTTCGTGGCCTTGAACGGTTTCGTGAACAGCAGATCGAGCACGACACGATCGTCCGTCGAATCCACGATGGTCATCGACCCGGCACCGGCCTTGCGATTACCCGACCAGGCGTAGGACGCCCCGACCCCGGACTCCGAGCCGCTGTAGGTGCGGGACAGATCGGGGTCGCTGCCCTCCCACGGCGACCAGGACGTCCACCGGTGCAGATCGTCGAGGAAACCGTGCACGGTCGACGCCGGAGCGTCGACGAGGACGGAACGTTCGATCACGAACTCGTGGACCCTGTCGGTGGTCATGGGGTGATGGTAGGGCGCAGCAGTCAGTCGCGCCTGCACAGGCAGAAGAGGTGACCGACGGGATCCTGCAACACGCGGAAACCCGGGTGTTCGCCGTCGTCGTCCAGCACGCGGGCACCCTGCTCCACAGCGAAGGCCTGCGCCGCTTCCATGTCGTCGACCACGAGATCGAGGTGGATGCGGATGCCCTCCCGGGGCCAGTACAGCGGGACGAAGTCGGGCGCCTTCTGGAAGGCCAGACGCGAGCCGCCGGTGCCCTCGATCACGGTCCAGTCGGGATCGTCCTGCACCACCTTCCACCCCAGCAGAGCGGTGTAGAAACGCCCGAGCGCCACCGGATCGGGACAGTCGAGAACCGTGTAGTCCATGTCGATCGTGGGTCGTGTCATGTCCGAATTCTAGCCAGGCGTGCCGATGCCCGAGAGACTTCCCGCTTGTCGGTACCCGGTCAGGACAACCCATTCCGCACCCTCGCGCCACGGTGCCACCGACCAGGTGGAGAAGCGCTGCACGGCCGTGAAGCCGGCGTCCCGGACGTCTCGTTCGGCCCGGTCGGCGGTGTACTCGCGGTCCGTCGCGAACCCCAGGATCACCACCCCGCCCGGGACCACCGCGTCGTGCCAGCGCCGGAGCACCGTCGACTCGGTGCCCGGGGCGAGGAAGACCATGACGTTGCCGGCGGCCACGATCGCGTCGAACGACTGCGGCTCCAGATCCATGGTCGCCAGGTCGCCCTCCACCACCGTGATGCCGTGCTGTCGACGCGCCTCCTCGACCAGGACCGAGTCGAGATCCACGGCGGTCACCGTGTGTCCGCGCCGCGCGAGTTCCGCGCCCAGTCGTCCGGTTCCGCATCCTGCGTCGAGGACACGCGCGGCCCGGGGCAGCACGGCGTCGACGAAGCGGGCCTCCCCGTGCATGTCCGCGCCCGACGCCTCCAGTTCCCGGAAGCGCGCGACGTAGGCGTGCGAGTCCTCGGCGCTGCGCTCGGCCGACCACCGGGTAGCGGTCACCGGTCGAGGTAGAAGCGCGCGGTCTCGGTCGCCACGTCGGACACCGCGGACGCCAGCCCGGGCTCGAGATCCAGGGCATCGGCGAGTTCGCTGCCGCGCAGCCCCTGCGAGCGCAGCAGGTCCCAGGCCTTCTCCACCAGACGTACCGACGTCGCGTGATCGAGTTCCGGCCGGTTCGAGCGCAGGGCCGTCGCCGCCCAGTCCGCGTCGAACGTGCCGTTGGGCGGACCGAACACCCGCTCCCCCGTGGAGTAGGGCTTCGGGTCGGTGCCACCGGCGTGTGTCATGCCCGTGACGCTATCCCCTGCCGGTAGCGGGCGCCGCGATGCTCGTCTTGTTCCCCGCCGACCAGGCGTAGGGCAGGTCATCGCCGTTGAGCAGGTGAGCACCCACCGAGCGCAATTTGTAGAGCACCGGGTTGTGCACGGAGATGGTGCGCGCGTTGCGCCAGTGCCGATCGAGGGCGAGGGTCTCCGACACGATCGATGCTCCGCCGACCTCGAACAAGTGGGTCGTCGCGTCCAGCACGAGGTCGACGACCACGGCCTGGGCGTGCGACGTGCTCAGCTCGGCCCGGTCGAGCGATGCGTCGTCGCCCACCTCGACGGCGCTCTCGACGTCCGCGGCCGCCGACAGGACCAGGGCGCGGGAGGACCAGGCGGCAGCTTCGAGCCGCCCGACGAGCTGCTGCACCACCGGATCGTGTCGCGGCAGGTCGGCGGCGGCGTGGGTGTAGCTGCGGGTGCGGGCGCGGACCCACGCGGTGATGTCGTCGGCGGCGCGGCGCGCGATGCCGGCCAGGACCGCGAGCTGGACCAGCTGCAGGTACGACGTCGCGTACGTGCGTCCGGGTGCGCCGTACCCCGGTCCGAGCAGGCGCGACTCGTCGACGGCGACGTCGGTGAACGTGGTGGTGCCGCTGACGGTGAGCCGCTGCCCGAAGCCGTCCCAGTCGTCACGCTGCACGACGCCGGGAGCGTCCGAGTCGACGAGCACGGACACCCGCTCGCCGTCGAGGTCGGCAGCGACCAGGATGTGGTCGGAGTAGAGACTGCCCGTGCTGTAGAACTTCTCGCCGTTCAGACGCAGACCGTCCGGGCCGCGCGTGACCGTCGTGCGGTAGTGGTCCACCGCCCCGACACCCGGCTCGGTGATCGCGTTGCCGACGAGAGTGCCGTCGGCGATCGCCCGCAGCCACGCGTCGCGGTCGGGTCCCGGTTCTGCCGCCACCTGGTCCTCGACGAAGCTCCAGTGCACGCGCAGCGCCTGCGGCAGATTCGACTCGGCGGCCGCGAGATCGACCAACAGCGAGAACAACTGCGTCACCGAGGCGCCGTAGCCACCGTGCTCGACCGGCACGCGCAGTGCGCCGAAGCCGGCCTCGCGCAGCAGCGCGATCTCGTCGTGGGCGAGCCGTCTGTCCTTCTCGCGGGCCACCGCGCCCTCGGCGATGCGGTCGAAGACGGGCTGGAAGCGGGCGCGGAGGGCCTCGTCGGTCGCCGGGCCGTCGGTCACTCGGTCGTGTGTCGTCGTCACGGGAGACGAGACTGCTCGTCGGCGCCGTCGGCCGACACCGTTGGACTCGAGGAGATTCTTGCCACGCCCGCTGCCCGAGGCAGTACGGTGACCCGAACGGGGGGAACCATGGCGCTGTCGCGCAGCATGAATCGACTGATCGCGGGGCGGATCACACCAGAGATGGCGGCGGATCCGCACGCCGCCATCCTGCCGACCCCCATCGCCGACGACTCCTTCTTCGACATGCCTGATCACGGCCTGTCACCGGGTGTCCTCGTGCGCCACCGCGATGCGACGGGATGGTTCCCGCGACCACGAACCCGCCTGCGCCAGTTCATGGTCGGCTCCACCGACGCTCTCGGGCGTCCGGTGCCCGTCACCGCCACGCTGATGGAACCGAGGAGGCCGTGGCGCGGGTCGGGTACCCGGCCCGTGGTCGTGCACAACGTCGCGATCGACTCGCTCGGCACCCGGTCGACACCGTCGTATCGCATCGTCCACGGCGTCGGCCAGGACTTCCCCACGGTGGTTCCGCTCTGGCTTCAGCGCGGGTACGCGGTGCTGATCCCGGACCATCAGGGACCGCGTATGGCCTACGCCGAGGGGACCATGGCAGGGCACGCCGTGCTCGACAGCATCCGCGGACTCGTCGCGCTCGACCCGTCCTACGCGACGAGCCCGACCGCCCTCTACGGCTACAGCGGCGGTGCCATCGCGACGGCCTGGGCCGCGCAACTGCACCCCTCCTACGCGCCCGAGCTCGTCCTGCGCGGCGCCGTGGCCGGAGGATCACCGGTCGACGTCGGCTTGCTGCGCGGGACCATGAACGGCACTCTCGGAGCCGGCCTCTTCGGGGCGGCGATCATCGGCATGGCTCGCGAACACCCAGCCCTGGTCGGGCAGTTCAGCCCCACCGGCATCGTTCTCGCGTCGATGATCAAGGACCTGTCCGTCGTCCCGCTGGCCCTGTCCGGGCTGGCGCGGTTGCGACTGGAACGGCTGTCCGTGGACCCGGGCGTGTTCGAGTCCGCCACCGCGCGCGCCGTCATCGAGGCGAACACTCCGGGGGCGGACGCGCCCGTCGTACCCGTGGCGTTCTATCACGGTGCTGCGGTGCCCCGGTTCGCCGATCGGTGGATCCCCGAGCAGGGCGTCCTGAACCTGGTCGACGCGTGGCGCGGACGCGGCGCGGACGTGGAGTACCGGCCTGTGTTCGGCGACCACTTCGTGGGCGCGCTGTCCGGTCTGCCGTTCGCGATGCGGTGGATCGACGCGAGGTTCCGGGACGGCTAGCCGTCCACCACCCACCAGGCGGCGTACGGCGGGAGCCAGACGGTGTCGTCGTCGACCGACCCGACGCCCGTCAGCACCTCCCGCGGAGCGACGATTCCCGAGCGGCCGAGGACGGACACCGCCACCGGGCGGTGTGTGTCGCTCACGTTGAACAGGGCGACGAGTGTGCCGCTCGGGTGCCGACGGCGGACACCCAGCACTCCGTCGTCCAGATCGCCCAGAACGTCGACCGGCGCCTCGGCATGCAGCATGGGCAGATCCGACCGCACGCGGGCGATGTGCGCGATGCCGTCGAACACCCGCTGCGCGTCGGAGCCCTGCTCGTGGCGACGCGCCCTGTCGGCGTCGGTCACGCGCGGTCGGTGCACCCACCGGTTGTCGTCCTCGTGGCCGGGTTCCGCCGCCCAGTCGGGATCACCCGGCGAGCCGATCTCGTCCCCGCTCCACACCACGGGGATCCCGCCCCAGACCGCGACGAGGGCGTGGGCGAGGAACAGCCGGGCGAACGCGCCGTCCGGATCCCGTCGCTCCGCACCGAGGCCCGAGAGCGCCGCCGCCGTCCCGCTGATCCGACGGTCGCCGGTGTCTGGATTGTGTTGGAACACCAGACCTTCCGCCCACGACTGCGGGAACTCTCCGGAATACCAGTCGGCGAGGAAGTGTCGGTGGCCGGCGCCGGACAGACCCATCGCGGCCGCGTCGCCGTCGTCGATCGCCCATCCGATGTCGTCGTGGCACCGCACGTACGTCACCCACGTCCCGCCCGGCGGAGTCGGTGGCAGTGTCGACAGGGCGTGGCGCGCCAGCTCGGTGCTGCCCGAGGCCAGCATCGACCACACCTGGACCATGAGGCTGTTGTGGTAAGCGATGTCGGACACCCGACCGGTGTGCGATCCGGTTCCCAAGTAGGGCAACAAATCTCGTGGTCCGACGATCGCCTCGGCCTTGAACAACAGCGCAGGCGAGGCCATGCGCGCCGTCGCCCGCAGGATCTGCGTGATCGCGTGCACCTCGGGCTGATTCTGACAGTTGGTTCCCAGCCGCTTCCACAGGAAGGCGATGGCGTCGAGACGGACCACCTCGATGCCCAGGTTCGCGAGAGCGGCGACGATGTCGACGAACTCGACCAGCACCGCGGGATTGGCCCAGTTCAGATCCCACTGCCACTCGTTGAAGGTCGTCCAGACCCAGCCGTCGACGCCGTCGTCCCACGTGAAGTTCCCCGGTGCGAAGTCGGGGAACACCTCGGGCAGCGTGCGCTCGTAGGCGTCGGGCGTCGACCTGTCGGGATGGATGTGGAAGTAGTCGCGGTGGACTGCGTCGCCCTGTTGCGCCAGTTCCGCCCACTCGTGTTCGCGGGCAACGTGATTGAGGACCAGGTCGATCACGGGACTGATCCCGCGCTCGCGCAGGGTGGTGGCGAGCGCCCGCAGATCGTCGACCGTCCCGAGGTCCTCCCGCACCGTGCGGTAATCCATGACCGCGTACCCGCCGTCGTTGTCGCCCGGACGCGGCGTGAGCAGCGGCATCAGGTGCAGGTAGGTGACACCGAGATCCGTCAGGTGGTCCAGCCGATCCGCCAGACCGGACAGAGTGCCACCGAAACGGTCGACGTAACAGGCGTACCCGAACATGGTGGGCTGCTGGAACCAGTCCGGCTCCAGCAGTCGCCGCTCGTCGAGCCGGTGCAGCTCGTCGGGCCGGTCCGCGAACGCGTGTGCCGCGCGCTCGACGAGGATGCGCGCCACCGCATCGGGCTCCGCGTACAGGGCGGTGACGGCCTCGTGGAGATCGGGCCACCAGCGCTCGACACGGAGAGTGAAGGTGTCCCGCCGGTGCGGCGGGAGGGGGGCGAGTGCCGCACCGATGATGTCGTGGATCGCGTCGGGTACGGCGGTGCGCGGCATGGTCGGGATTCTTCCACGCCCGGCAGTGGGTAGCCTCGAAGTGCAGCTCACACGATCAACGAGAGGACGTCCGATGGTGAACTTCGGCGAGATCAAGCGCAAGCTCGACCAGAACGAGGAGAAGGTCGAACAGGCACTGGACAAAGCGGGCGACGCGGCCAAGAAGAAGTTCGCCGGGCACGACTCCCAGATCGACGGCGCGCTGGACAAGGCCAAGGACGCCATCGGCGAGAAGAACAGCGACCGCACCGACGGTCCTCCCGCCTAGTGGTCGCGGTGGGGAACTTTCTGACAGGAGTGCTGGACGAGGCGCTCGACCGGACGGTCGTGCCCGGCTACTCCCGTATCGGGTCGGCCGTCCGTCGTCGATTCTGGGCGGCCGATCCGGCCCCGTTCCCCGCCCCCATCGACGTGATCGTCACCGGCGGCAGCTCGGGTCTCGGCGCAGCTGCCGCCCGACAACTGGCCGTCCTCGGTGCGCGGGTGCACCTGGTCGGGCGTTCGGCGCGGCGGCTCGACGCCTCCGCGACCGAGATCCGCCACACCGTGCCCGGCGCCGAGCTCGTCGCGCACGAGTGCGACATGAGCGACCTCGATGCCGTGGCTGCGCTGGTCACCACCCTGACCGCTCAGCTGACGTCGATCCACGCGGTGGTGCACTGCGCCGGCGTCATGCCGCCCGAGCGCACCGAGACGGCACAGAAGCACGAGATGGCCTTCGCGACCCACGTGCTCGGGCCCGTCGCGCTCACGGTCGGGCTACGCGAGCTGTTCGACGCGGGGTCTCGCGTGGTGTTCGTCTCCAGCGGCGGCATGTATCCGGTGCCGCTGCAGACCACCGACGTCGAGTTCGCTCACGGCGACTACTCGGGCCTCACCGCCTATGCCCGCACCAAGCGCATGCAGGTGGTGATCACCGAGCAACTGGCGGAGCGCCTCACCGGGCCCGACGATCCCGTCGTGCACAGCATGCACCCGGGGTGGGCGGCCACACCCGGTGTCACGGACTCCATTCCGATGTTCGGCTCGGTGATGAAACCGATCCTCCGCACCGCCGACGACGGAGCCGACACCATCGTGTGGCTCGCGGCCGCCGATCAGCCACTCGCGTCCACGGGGATGTTCTGGCACGACAGACGACCGCGCCCCACGCACTACCCGTCCTGGCGGCGGGACTCGCCGGAGGCACGGGACGCACTGTGGGGCGCGGTCGTGGAGGCCACGGGTATCGACCTCGGCTGACGTCTCCGTCAGAGGAGATCGGTCAGGTTCGACACGATCGAGGACCAGACCCACGGTTGATTCCAGATCCAGAGCGAAAGCATGGCGGTAGTCCTCACTGCAGGGAACATCTGTCCCCGACAGTCAAGACGCGTCGTTGCAGGCGTGCACCTCGGACGGCGGATGTCGGTGACGAGTCACTGTCACGCTCGGTGCATCACGACATTCACGACGTTTCCGTCACGAGCGCGCACGAGGAATCGTCGGACTCCCCAATCCTCCGTGGTGAGCGGATGCACGATCTCGTGACCGCGACGGACGGCCTCCTCGTACGCCGCATCGACGTCGTCGACGTGAACCGACATCGCCGACTCCACCGGACTCGTCGCATCTCGCGTCACCAGTTGTACGTGCGCACCGGTCTCCGGTGACGTGAAGCGGGCGACCCAACCGAGATCGAACTCCTCGACCGCGAGTCCCAGGAAATCGGTGTAGAACGACTTCGCCTCGGCGATGTCCTCGACCGGCAGGTTGGTGGTGATGCGCTCGACTCGCATGGTGCGCATTCTGCCCCTCTCGGCCTGTTCGTGTCGGTGCCCGCTGCTACCTTCGCACACATGTTCGAACAGGGGTGGGCGACGCGCGATCCGGAGGCCATGGGCCTACCCGGACACCTCGCCGATGTCACGGTCGACGGCGTCCTCGGCGCACTCACCCACGCCACCGCCGGCGCCGCGTACCTCGAATGGACCCGCTACCGGGCCGCGGCGGAACTGCACACCCGACTGGTCGCACCACTGGACACCGCCGACCGCCGCCGCTTCGACGCGACCACCCACTGCGCCGCTCGCATCGCCGCAGTCCTGTCGATCACCCAGGGCGCAGGCGAGGGCATACTCACCCGTGCCGTGGCCCTGCGAGATCGTCTGCCCGACGTTGCCGCCTGCCTCCGCGACGGCCTCGTGACCCCCAAATACATCCACACCATCATCGCCCGCACCGACCTCGTCGACGGCACCGACCATGCCCACCTGGTCGATGCCGAGATCGCGGCGGCACTACGGCGACGCGGCTCCTGGTCCGCCGGCCGGATGCGCGACATGGTCGACCGCATCGTCTATCGCCACGACCCCGACGCCGTCCGCGAGCGTCGTACTCGCGCGAAGGACGACCGCGGGTTCTGGATCGACCCCGCACCCGACGGCATGGCGTATCAGTGCGCCACCATGCCCGCCGAGAACGCCGTCCTCGTCGCCGCTGCTGTCGACGACCTCGCCGGACGCGTCTGCCCGAAAGACCCGCGCAGTGCCGGCGCCCGGCGCAGTGACGCCCTCTTCGCCCTCGCCACGCGCACCCCCTACGAGTGCCAGTGCGACGACGACGACTGCAGTGCCCCCGGTTGGACCGGAGAGGACGGTCTCCTGACCACCGTCATCGTGCACGTCGTCGCCGACGCCGCCACCGTGAACGGGGACACCACCTCCGCACAGCAGGGCAACCCGGGTTTCCTCGCGGGCCACGGCGTCATCTCCCCAGACCACGTCGCCGACCTCGCCGCGCGCCCCGACGCGGTTCTGAGGCCGGTCGCCGCCACCAACCCCGCCTCGCAACCCGCGGATCCCTACCGCCCGTCCAGTGCCCTCGACACGTTCGTGCGCATCCGCGATCAGTACTGCACCTGGCCCGGCTGCAGCAACGCCGTCTGGACCGGCGACCTCGACCACATCACCGAGTACGACCACGACAGCCCCGCGGCCGGCGGTCAGACGACCGACGTCAACCTCGGCGCCAAGTGTCGCTTCCACCACAATCTGAAGACGTTCGGCGACTTCGTCGACGACCAGTACCTCGACGAGGACACCGGACGCGTCGTCTCCACCATCACCACACCCGAGGGATGCGTGATACCGGGACCGGCGCACGACGGGTACGACCTGCACCCCGGACTCGCCGACATCACCTTCGAACAGCCGGCGCAGGACCCACCGGATCCCCCGCGCACATCACCGACCAGGCGAAGAACCCGCCTGGCAGACAAGCATGCCCGGCGGCGGTCCGAACGCTCCCGAAACCGACGCAGACGAGAGTTCGCCGACAACGACGACCCACCACCGTTCTGACAGGACGTCAGTCCAGGCAGAACTCGTTGCCCTCGACGTCCTGCATCACCATGCAGGACTCTTCTCCGTCGCCCGCGGGCAGGAGCCGCACTCGCGTGGCTCCGAGGTCGACGAGGCGTGCGCATTCCGCTTCCAGAGCCCCGAGGCGCTCGTCACCGACCATGCCGACGCCCACACGGACGTCGAGGTGGACGCGGTTCTTGACGGTCTTCGCCTCGGGTACGCGTTGGAAGTACAGGCGTGGACCCACCCCGTTCGGGTCCACGCATGCGAAGGCCGACCCCTGTTTCTCGGCGGGGAGCGAACGGTCGAACTCCGCCCAGTCGGCGAAGCCCGCGGGCGCCGGCGGCACCACGTATCCGAGAACCTCGCACCAGAATCGGGCGACTCGCTCGGGGTCCGCGCAATCGAAGGTGACCTGCACCTGTCTCACCTGAGCCATGGAACCACGCTAGGCGACAGTGGCAGCCGTCGGAAGGGAAATATTCGGGCGCCCTCAGCGTTCTCCGGTGCATGAAGAACATCGGGTTCCTGTCGTTCGGGCACTGGTCACCGTCGCCGCACTCGCAGACGCGCTCCGCATCGGACGTGTTGCTGCAGTCGATCGACCTCGCGGTCGCCGCAGAGGAACTCGGTGCAGACGGCGCGTACTTCCGCGTTCACCACTTCGCGAACCAGCTCGCGTCGCCGTTCCCTCTGCTCGCGGCCGTCGGTGCCAAGACCAGTCGCATCGAGATCGGCACCGGCGTCATCGACATGCGCTACGAGAACCCGTTCTACATGGCCGAGGACGCCGGGTCCGCCGACCTGATCTCCGGCGGGCGGCTGCAGCTCGGTGTGAGCCGGGGATCGCCCGAGCAGGTCATCGACGGCTTCCGCTACTTCGGCTACGCCCCGGCCGAGGGCACCGACAGCGGAGACATGGCCCGTGAGCACACACGCATCTTCCTGGACCTGTTGGAGGGCAAGGGCTTCGCGGAGCCGAACCCCTCCCCCATGTTCCCCAACCCGCCCGGCCTGTTGCGCCTCGAGCCGCACTCCGACGGGTTGCGTGAGCGCATCTGGTGGGGTGCAGGTACTCGTGCGACCGCCGAGTGGACGGCGCAGCAGGGCATGAACCTCATGAGCTCGACTCTGCTCAGCGAGGACACCGGCGTGCCGTTCCACGAGCTGCAGGCCGAACAGATCGAGCGCTTCCGCAAGACGTGGTCCGACGTCGGCCACTCATTCGAACCGCGAGTGTCCGTGAGCCGCAGCATCTTCCCGATCGTCGACGACGTGGATCGTGCGTACTTCGGCCGCGAGGGCGGCAGCGGCGATCAGGTCGGCTACATCGACGGCGGCATCGCTCGTTTCGGCAAGACCTACGCCGGCTCACCAGACAAGCTCATCGCGGAGCTGGCGAAGGACGAAGCCGTCGCCGCGGCCGACACACTGCTCCTGACCGTGCCCAACCAGCTCGGCGTCGAGTATTGCGCACACCTCATCGAGTCGGTGCTGACGCACGTGGCGCCGGAGTTGGGCTGGCGGTAGCAGTCCCGCTCAGACGTTGAAGCGGAACTCCACCACATCCCCGTCGGCCATGACGTATTCCTTGCCCTCGATGCGGACCTTGCCGGCCGACTTGGCGGCGGCCATGGATCCGGCGGCGACGAGGTCGTCGTAGGACACGACCTCGGCCTTGATGAAGCCCTTCTCGAAGTCGGTGTGGATGACACCGGCGGCCTGGGGTGCGGTGTCGCCCTGATGGATGGTCCACGCGCGGGACTCCTTCGGCCCCGCCGTGAGGTAGGTCTGCAGTCCGAGGGTGTGGAAGCCGGCGCGGGCCAGGGCGTGCAGGCCGGGCTCGGTCTGGCCGATGCTCTCGAGCAGCTCCATCGCGGATTCGTCGTCGAGTTCGACGAGCTCGGACTCGATCTTGGCGTCGAGGAACACGGCGTCGGCGGGTGCGACAGCAGCCTTCAGCTCGGCGACCTTCGCGTCGTCGGTGAGCACCGACTCGTCTGCGTTGAAGACGTAGAGGAACGGCTTGGTGGTGAGCAGATTGAGCTCACGCAGTGACGACGCGTCGAACGTGTCCTTCACCGAGTACAGCGTCGTGCCGCTGTCGAGAATCGTCTGCGCTTCCTTGGCCGCGGCGACCATCGGCGCGCGATCCTTCTGCGTGCGAACTTCCTTCTCGAGACGCGGGATCGCCTTCTCGAGGGTCTGCATGTCCGCGATGATCAGCTCGGTCTCGATGACCTCGATGTCGGCGGCCGGATCGACCTTGCCGTCGACGTGCACCACGTCGTCGTCGGCGAACACGCGCACGACCTGGCAGATGGCGTCGGCCTCACGAATGTTCGCGAGGAACTTGTTGCCCAGGCCGGCGCCCTCGGACGCGCCCTTCACGATGCCGGCGATGTCGACGAACGTGACGGGCGCCGGAAGGATCTTCTCGGAACCGAAGATCTTGGCCAGCTCGTTCAGCCGCGGATCCGGCAACGGTACGACGCCCTCGTTCGGCTCGATGGTGGCGAACGGATAGTTCGCCGCCAGCACGTCGTTGTTGGTCAGCGCGTTGAACAGGGTCGACTTACCGACGTTGGGCAGTCCGACGATTCCGAGGGTGAGGCTCACAGGGAGGAGAGTCTACGTGCCGCCCCCGACCGCCCTGTCAGTACGTGTAGTCGGTGCCCGATCCCGCCGAGATCGCGAAGGCGATGAGCAGCACGTAGAAGAGGATGAACAGCGCGAAGAGCCCCACGAAGATGTAGAGCGAGTACTTGCCCAGCTGCTTCGTGCGCTCCGACGCGTAGTGCGCACCCTGATAGTCGCCCAGCGACCACCGCGGGAACACCGAGCTCGAGTGGTTGAACGCCGAGAACGCCAACGGCCAGAAGAAGATCAGCGCGGCGGCGGCCCAGCCGGCGTTGGTCGGCGGCAGCGGCGGCGGGCCGTACTGCTGCTGGGGATAACTCGGCTGCTGCTGCTGCGGGAAGGCTCCGCTGGTCGGGAACGCTCCGGTGTCCGTCGGCCCCTTCGTCAGGTCGGGCTCGTACGACGAACCGGTGTACGGCTGCTGCGGGTACTCGGGGTGGTCTGACACACGAGCATCGTAGGCAGTCAGGGCGCGCGAGTGGGGTCTCGTTGTCATGTCGTGACGTTCGGCGACGGTCCCGGACCGCTCGGCGCAACGATCCGCACACGCCAGGCTCACAACCGCACGAAATGTCGGTCGGTCTGCTTACAGTGACTGCGATCACACGATGATCGCCGCCCCTCCACCGCATGCCAGGAGCCCGCAGATGACTGCCGTGTCCGACAGGGGGAACTCGCACGTCGAGTTCCTCAAGACCGACGACGACCTTCCCCCCGTGGGCGTCGTCGACCGCTCACCGATGACGGTGCCCAAACGCATCGTCTTCGTCATCATCGGTCTGCTGGGCGCCGTCGCCTGGACCGTCATCGCCGTGATCCGCGGCGAGCAGGTCAACGCGGTGTGGTTCGTCGTCGCGGCGGTCTGCACCTACATCTTCGCGTTCCGGTTCTACGCACGCCTCATCGAGAACCGCATCGTCCATCCGCGGGACGATCGGGCCACACCCGCCGAGATCCTGGAGAACGGCAAGGACTACATGCCGACGGACCGTCGGGTGCTGTTCGGCCACCACTTCGCCGCGATCGCGGGCGCCGGTCCCCTCGTCGGTCCCGTCCTCGCTGCGCAGATGGGATATCTGCCCGGCACCATGTGGATCATCATCGGCGTCGTCTTCGCCGGCGCGGTGCAGGACTTCCTGGTGCTCTGGATCTCGACCCGCCGACGCGGCCGCAGCCTCGGTCAGATGGCCCGCGAGGAGCTGGGCGTGGTCGGCGGTATCGCCGCCCTCATCGGCGTCTTCGTCATCATGATCATCATCATCGCGGTGCTCGCACTCGTCGTCGTGAACGCACTCGCCGAGAGCCCGTGGGGCGTCTTCTCCATCGCACTGACCATTCCCATCGCCCTCTTCATGGGCGTCTACCTGCGGTACCTGCGCCCGGGCAAGGTCTCCGAGGTCTCCCTCATCGGCGTCGTCCTGCTGCTGCTCGCCATCATCTCGGGCGGCTGGGTCGCCGAGACCGAATGGGGCGCCGACTGGTTCACGCTGTCCAAGGTCACCGTCGCGTGGTTGCTCATCGCCTACGGTCTCGCCGCGTCGATCCTCCCCGTGTGGCTGCTGCTCGCCCCGCGTGACTACCTGTCGACGTTCATGAAGATCGGCACCATCGTGCTGCTCGCCGTCGGCATCCTCATCGCTCGACCCGTCCTGCAGATGCCGGACATGACGTCGTTCGCCAGCGAGGGCAACGGACCCGCGTTCTCCGGATCGCTCTTCCCGTTCCTCTTCATCACCATCGCCTGCGGCGCGCTCTCCGGTTTCCACGCGCTGATCTCCTCGGGCACCACGCCGAAGCTTCTCGAGAAGGAGAAGCAGATGCGGATGATCGGCTACGGCGGCATGCTCACCGAGTCCTTCGTCGCCATCATGGCTCTGGTCACCGCCTGCATTCTCGATCAGCACATCTACTTCGCGCTCAACGCACCGACCGCACTCACCGGCGGAACACCCGAGACCGCCGCGGCGTACGTCAACGGGCTCGGACTGTCAGGCGGGGACGTCAGCGCGGCCGAGCTGTCGCAGGCCGCGACGGACGTCGGTGAGGAGTCAATCATCTCGCGCACCGGCGGCGCCCCCACGCTCGCGTTCGGCATGTCCGAGGTGCTGCACCAGGTCTTCGGCGGCGAGAGCCTGAAGTCGTTCTGGTATCACTTCGCGATCATGTTCGAGGCGCTGTTCATTCTCACCACCGTCGACGCAGGCACGCGTGTCGCCCGCTTCATGCTGTCGGACTCGCTCGGCAATCTCGGTGGCGGCGCGAAGAAGTTCCGCGATCCGTCGTGGCGCGTCGGTGCCTGGATCTGCTCGGTCATCGTCGTCGCGGCCTGGGGCGCCATCCTGCTCATGGGCGTCACCGATCCGCTGGGCGGCATCAACACGCTCTTCCCGCTGTTCGGCATCGCGAACCAGTTGCTGGCCGCCATCGCGCTCACGGTCGTCCTGACCGTCGTGGTGAAGAAGGGTCTGCTGAAGTGGGCCTGGATCCCCGCGCTGCCGCTGGCCTTCGACCTCGTGGTCACCATGACGGCGTCGTACCAGAAGATCTTCTCCGACGTTCCGGCCATCGGCTACTGGGCGCAGCACAGCGACTTCAAGGAAGCGAAGTCGCAGGGCCTCACCGAGTTCCGGTCCGCCGCCACACCGGAGGCCATCGACGCCGTCATCCGCAACACCTTCATCCAGGGCACGCTGTCCATCGTCTTCGCGGTGCTCGTCCTCATCGTCGCGCTCGCCGGATTCGCCGTCTGCTTCAAGGCGA
This sequence comes from Rhodococcus sp. BP-241, assembly GCF_019836145.1. NCBI lineage: Bacteria > Bacillati > Actinomycetota > Actinomycetes > Mycobacteriales > Nocardiaceae > Rhodococcus > Rhodococcus sp. BP-241. The sequence goes on from NZ_JABUEI010000003.1 coordinate 269,308, forward strand.
TCCGCGCCGGTGGACTGCCCAGCAGCGAGGAGGCGGACGTACCGTCGAAGCTGTTCGCGCCCAGCGGTTTCCTCCCCACCGAGGCGGAGAAGTCGGTGCAGGCGGAATGGGACGTGCTCATCGCGGACGGCACGGTGCGCCGGCCGGGAACGGGCCACTGACATGAACGCCGTCCTGAAGTCCGTTCGCGCCGCGACGTGGTGGATCACCTCCGTCATGGGTGATCACGACTACGAGCGTTTCGTCGAGCACCGGAACCGGGTCCATCCCGGGCATCCGGTGCCGTCCGAGCGCGAGTACTGGAAGGCACGTCATGCGGAGGCGGACGCGAATCCGGGCGCACGCTGCTGCTGAGATCATGACGGGGTGACGTCGCCGCGCTGGACCCTCGACACCTCCGAGCTGCCGTACTCCGCTCCGTACGACACGGGGTGGATGCGGTGGTTCCTGGCGGGTCACGCGGTTCCGGGCATGGAGACCTTCACGGACGGCGTCTACCGCCGGGCTCTGCGCCTCGATCACGGCCCCGCCGTAGTCACCTGCCGGTTCGTCCCGGGTGACGGCGGCGCGGGAGTCGTCCGGGTGGAGACGCGAGCCCGGGACGAGTCGGACGTCCCCACCGCGCTGTCCCGAGTGCGGCGGGTACTGGCCCTGGACGTCGACGCGGCTCCCGTCGACGCTGCGCTCGCGGCAGATCCTGCGCTCGCCGCGTCGGTGGCCGCGGCCCCGGGGATCCGCGTTCCCGGGGCGTTCGATGCCGCGGAGGTGCTTCTTCGCACGATGATCGGTCAGCAGATCTCGCTCGGTGCCGCGGCCACGCACACCGCCCGGCTCGTCGCGGCCCTCGGAGATCCTGTGGGCGACGACGAGGGCGAAGCCGACCACGGCATCACTCGTCTGTTCCCCACACCCGAGGCCGTGGCCACACACGGCACCGAGATCCTCACCGGTCCGGCGCGGCGGGTCGCCGCGATCGCGTCGACGGCCGACGCTCTGGCATCGGGCGCCGTGGACGTGCGCCACGACGGCGACGCGGCCACCCAGGAGCGTGCACTGCTGGCACTGCGCGGTGTCGGCCCGTGGACCGCCCGCTACGTGTCGATGCGGTTGCTGGGCGACCCCGACGTGCTGCTCGACACCGATCTGGTGGTCCGGCAGGGCGCGGCCCTCCTCGACATCGATCTGTCGGACACCGCCCACTGGTCACCGTGGCGGTCCTACGCCTCCATGCACCTGTGGCGTACTGCCCTTCTCGCCCGCGGGCTCACCATCGGGTAGTCCCTCCGTCGCCATGCGTGCGGAATCGGCTTCCCGGGTACAGTCACAGCGCGTTCGACTCTGCGTTCGCCGCATCATCGTCAGACGAGAGGACACACGTGAGCGAGAACGCGCCCACCACTTCCGCAGGCTCCGCGTCGGGCCGTGATCGCAGCGACCTGTTCGGCGCCGGCGGACTCTGGCTGGCCAAGTGGTCGGCCGTGCTCCTCGTCGTCTCGGCAGCGCTGTGGATCGCCGGCTGGCTGGTCGGCCAGCTGTGGGTGATCATGCTCCCGGTTCTGCTGGCACTGGTGGTCGCGACGGTGCTCTGGCCGCCCACCAGGCTGCTGCGCCGCATCGGCTTTCCGCCCGCGCTCGCCGCGTTGACCACACTCCTCGGCTTCCTCGCGGTACTCGCCGGTGTGGTCGCGTTCATCGTCCCCTCCGTCATCAGCCAGGCTCCCGATCTCGCAGACAGCGCCACCCTCGGCGTCTCGCAGGTCCAGGAGTGGCTCGAGGGTCCGCCCATCAATCTGGACGACGAGCAGATCGACAGCGCCGTCGAAGCCATCGTCACGCAGCTGCAGGACAGCGGCACGGCGATCGCCTCGGGCGTCTTCGCCGGCGTCGCCACCGCCGGGTCGATCCTGGTCACGCTCGGTCTGGTGCTCGTCCTGAGCTTCTTCTTCATCAAAGACGGCCCGCGCTTCCTCCCCTGGCTGCACGGACTGGCCGGACGCAAGGCCGGTGGTCATCTCGCCGAGGTACTCCGACGGGTGTGGGACACCCTGGGTGGCTTCATCCGTACCCAGGCCATCGTCAGCGCGATCGACGCGATCTTCATCGGCATCGGCCTGGTGATCCTCGGCGTGCCGCTGACCCCGGTGCTGATGACGCTCACCTTCCTCGGTGGCTTCATCCCCATCGTGGGTGCCTTCGTCGCCGGTGCCCTCGCCGTCCTGGTCGCGCTGGTGGCCAACGGGTTCACCACCGCGGTCATCGTCCTGGCGATCATCCTGGCCGTGCAGCAGATCGAAGGCAATGTCCTGCAGCCGATCCTGCAGAGCAAGTCGATGAACCTGCATGCCGCGATCGTGCTGCTGGCCGTCACCGCCGGCGGTTCCATCTTCGGCATCATCGGGGCGTTCCTCGCGGTCCCGGTCGCTGCGGCCACCGCGGTGCTGCTGCGCTACATCAACGAGCAGATCGAACTTCGGTCCGACGAGGATCCCGGCGCGAACGACATCGCCGAACGCATCCACGACGATCTCGGCACACCCGGTGACGACGCGCCCGTCGTCGTCCACGACGAGAAGACCCGATACGCGCCGGCGCCCTCGGACCAGTCCGACGACGTGGCACCGACTCCGATCGACGTCGACACGCACGAGGACGACGAGAAGAAGGACGACTGAGCGGTCACACTCCCGCGTGCACTCGTACCGTGGATCCGTGACGTTCGCGGATCACCTCGAGGCGTGAGGGGACCCGGTCACGGATCTCGTCGACGTGACTGACGATGCCCACCGTGCGCCCACCGGACCGGAGTTCGTCGAGGACTCCCATGACGGCGTCCAGTGATCCCGAGTCGAGGCTTCCGAACCCCTCGTCGATGAACATCGTGTCCAGGGTGATGCCGCCCGCCTCGGCCGCGACGACGTCGGCGAGACCCAACGCGAGCGCGAGCGACGCGCAGAACGCCTCGCCGCCCGACAGGGTGCCCGCCGACCGGACCACCCCGGTGTAGTCGTCGCGTACGTCGAGACCCAGCCCGCCGCGGGTGCCTCGGGGGCCCACGTCGTCGGAGTGCACGAACTCGAACCGGCCCTGCGACATCAACCGGAAGCGCACGGATGCCGCAGTGGCGACGTCCTCGAGCCTCGCGGCCAGCACGTAGGACCGCAGCGACATCCGGCGCGCGTTGGCGCCCTTGCCGGCCACCACCTCCGCCAGCTGCTCGAGTTCCGCGTGCTCGAGGTGGGCAGGTCCCAGACGGTCCGCAGCGGCCCACAGTTGGGCGACGAGGTCCTCGAGCATGCGTAGCCGACTGTCGGCGTCTCCGGCCGAGGCGATGGCCTCGTCCAGCAACCCCCGCAGTCGGATCTCCTCCGCATCGACGGCAGCGGTGTCGACGGTCTCCCCCACCATCGCCTCCGCCACGTCCGGCTCCGCGAGCACGGCCGCAGCCGCGGAGCGCTGCTTCTCGGCGTCGAGAACGGCGTTCTCCAGCACCGCGCACCGGGCCCTGTCACGGACCGCCGCCAGAGCGTCGGTGACCTCGGTGAATCCGTGCTCGCGCGCGCACTCCACCAGGTCGGTCTCGAGCCGCATCACCGCCTGATCGGCCGAGTCGGCGTCGCGGCGAGCATCGCGCCACGCCACCGCGGCTGCGATGGCCGCGTCGAGTGCGGCACGCCGTTCCGCAACGGTGGACGTCGTCCCCACGGCGGCCGTGATGCGCGCGGTGGCCTCCGCGATCCGAGTCTCCAGCGCCTCCGTCCGCCCGCGAGTGACGCCCAGTTCGGCCGTGATCGCGTCGGTCCGCACCCGCAGACCGGCGGTCTCCTCGTCCAGCGCCGCCAACGCGGAGTCGATCGCCGCGAGACGGTCCGCGGCACGCCGCGCCTCCGCCAGTGCCGTCGTGGCCGCGTCCAGTTCGGCCGCGAGTTCCGCTGCGGTGCGATCCGCGCACCGGGTCGCGAGCTCGTCCACACGCTGTCGGCAGCGCTGCACCGCGGCGTCCGCCGTGGTGCGTTCCGCCTCGGCTGCACCGACCCGCTGTCCCGCGCGGTTCTCGTCGTCCCGGGACACCCGCCCCGCGGTCGGAGATGCGGGCGCCGGATGTTCCGTCGCGCCGCAGACTCCGCAGGGGGCGCCGTCCTCGAGTCCCGCCGCGAGCTCCGCGGACATCCCCTCGAGACGGCGTTCCCGCAGGTCCAACCATTCGGTGCGCAGATCGTCGTAGCGGGTCCGGGCACGCTCGGCCGTCGTGACGGCCGCAGCAAGGCGCTCGGACTCGCGGGCCCACTCGACGTGTGCGCGTGCCGCGTCCTCGGCGCCGTGATGCCGCGCCTCCAGGCCGGCGAGACCCGCACGAGCCGCGACGGCTACTCGATGCTCGGCGTCCAGTGCCGCGCGCTCCGCAGGTACCGCGTCGAGACGTACCCGTACCGCCCGCAGGTCCGTCTCCAGACCGCGCACCCGGGCGACGGCGCGTTCCCGATCGGCCACCGCCGTCCTTCGATCGGACTCGTCGCCCGCGACACTGTCCAGCACCGCGCACTCGCCGCTCCACCGGTGCACCGCGGCATCGAGCACCTCCGCATCGGCAGGACGGGGCGGCCAAGACAACGTCCCGACCAGCACGGAGGCCTCGGTCTCGGCAGCCGCCCGCTCCCGGCGCCGCATCGTCGCGGCGGCGGCGGCCGCGCGCTGACGGTGCTGGTCGAGGGTGACGGCGCGATCGCGCACCGGCAGCGCCCGACGCGCACGGTCCAGCTCAGCGATCTGCTGCGCGCGCTCGGCGTCGCCGTCCGCCAGCACCGTGAGTCGCGCTGCTGCCGCGGCCCCCCGTTCGCGTGCCTCCCGGCGGCGGTGCGCGATCCGAGCGTGCTCACGAGACGCGGCGTGCTCGGCGCGCGCTGCCCGCAGATGCTCTGTGCGCACACGGGCCAGCTCTCGGGCACCGCCCAGAAGATCGGTCCCCCACTCCACCACGTCGGTGCCCGTGAAGAGGTCCACGCCGGCGGCGGTGGCCACCTGGGCAGCCAGTCTGTCGACGGACTCCGATCGCCCGGCGAGACGCTCCGCGCTGGCGCGACGCTGATCCTGGAACCACGTCTCGATGTCGCGGAACCGATCGGTGTCGAACAACTGCTCGAGCAGCGCACCCCGTTCTTCGTTGCGCGCCCGCAGGAACCGCGCGAAGTCCCCCTGCGGCAGCAGGACGACCTGGAAGAACTGGTCCACCCGCATGCCGAGCAGGCGCTCGACCTCGAGCGCGATCTCGTCGATGCGCGTCAGGTTCTCGCCCCGGCCGTCGTGCCACGTCAGCGTCGCCTTGGCGTTCTGTTTCGTGGTTCCCACCCCGCGCCGCTTGGGGCGCAGGAACTCCGGCTGCCGGACGATGGTGAGGCGGCGGCCACCCAACGTCGCGTCGAGTTCGACGCGCGGAACCACACCCGGCGCAGCGTGATCCGACAACAGGCGTCGACTCTCTCGGCGCGAGCCGGGGAGAACGCCGTAGAGAGCGAAGGCGATGGCGTCGAGAACGGACGTCTTTCCCGCTCCGGTGGGGCCGTGCAGGAGGAAGAGGCCGTCGGCCCCGAGATCGTCGAAGTCGACGTCGACCGTGCCGCCGAACGGCCCGAACGCGGTGACCGACAACGCATGCAGTCTCACGCCGAGCGCACCCACTCGTGCTCGACGGGCGATGCGGACGTCGAATCCCGTTGACCCGTGACGTTCTCGACCGCACGATCGAGCAGCTCGACCTCGGACGACGAGGGCGCGCTCCGCACGTCCGCGAGAAAGCTGGTGAGCACCTCACGGTCCGACCTACCCTGCACCTTCTCGCGATAGCTCCCGGAATCGACACCGGCCGGGCGCTTCCACTCGAGGTGCACCGCGTGGGGAAAACGCTCCTGCAGACGGCGCATCGCGTCGACGGGCCGCACCGCATCGGTGAGCACAGCGGAGACGTAATGCTCTGTCGCGGAGTCGAACCGGTTCTCCGTGCAGAGCTCCTCGAGCGTTCCCTCCAGGACGGACAGGCCCCGCACCACCGGCAGATCGACGCGCGTGACGACGCGGCCACCCGAGCCGTCGATGTCGACGAGCCACGCAGCCTTGCGATGCGAACGCTCGCCGAACGAGTACGGCAGCGGCGATCCCGAGTACCGGATGTGGTCGTCGATGGTCTGCGGAGAGTGCAGGTGGCCCAGCGCGACGTAGTCGATACCGCCGAAGATCGAGGCCGGCACGGTCTCGACGCCACCGACGGAGATCGAACGCTCGGAACCCGTACCCTCGCCGCCGATCACGAAGGCATGAGCCAGCACCACCGAGCGGACCGACAAGTGCCGCGTCGCCAGATCGGCCGCGATGCGGCCCATCGCCGCCTGCAGCACCGCGGCGTGCGAACGAACGCCGGGTACCCCGAGCTCGGCGCGGGTGGCGTCCGGCTCGAGGTACGGAATGCCGTAGAACGCCACGTCACCGTGCTCGTCCGCCAGCACGACCGGTCGGTCGACGGCGTCGACGGTGGTGAACAGATGCAGACCGCCGGCAGCGGAGAACGCCGACCCGGCACCGAGCCGGGCGGGCGAGTCGTGATTGCCCGATGTGGCGACGATGACGGCCCCCGCGTCACGGATGGCCTCGAATGCCTTGTTGCACAGCCGGACCGCGTCCGCATTGGGCACCGCACGGTCGTAGATGTCCCCGGGGACAACGACGACGTCCACACTCTGTTCTCGGACGACGGTGGCGAGAGCCTCCAGAGCACGACGCTGATCGGCCAGCAGGTCGACACCGTGGAAGGTGCGCCCGATGTGCCAGTCCGAGGTGTGCAGGATTCTCATGTCGCCGACGCTAACGGAGACCTACGACAAAGACGCTCGGGCCGAAGGTGTGTCGGTACCCCGGTTCATAGTGAGCCTCATGACCGCCCTCACTGCCGTGACCACTCTCGTCACCCTTCTCGTCGGCCTGGGGTTGGGCTGGTGGTTGCGGGCCGCACGCGGCGACGTCGAACTCGCCCGTGCGGGTGAGCGGCTCGCGGTCTCCGCGGACAACGAGGAGATGCTGCGGCGGTCGTTGTCGCTGCTCAACGAGGACTCCGCGCGGCGCCACTCCGGCGCCATCGGTCAACAGGTCTCCCACCTGGTCGACCCGCTGCGGGAGGCGGTCGACGCACTCGAGGAACACCTACGGCTCGTCGAGCGCGACCGTGTTCACGCGTACGCGGGACTGACCGAGCAGGTCGCCGGGATGCACCGCGCCTCGCGGCAGTTGGCGTCGCAGACGGACCAGCTCGTCACCGCGCTGCGGGCGCCACAGATTCGTGGCCGGTGGGGCGAGATCCAGCTCGAGCGGGTCGTGGAGCTGGCCGGCATGACGCGCCACTGCGACTTCGACACCCAGGTCGCCGCACCCGGCGTGCGCCCCGATCTGGTGGTCAAGCTCGCCGGTGGCAAGCGCATCGTCGTCGACGCCAAGGTTCCGCTGGTCGCCTTCCTCGACGCGAGCGCCGAGCAGGATCCCGAGACCATCGATCGGCATCTCGAACGCCACGCCAAGCACCTGCGCACACACGTCGACCAGCTCGCCGACAAGAAGTACTGGCACGCGTTCGACCCGTCGCCGGAATTCGTCGTCCTCTTCGTTCCGGGCGATCCGTTCCTCGATGCCGCGCTGACGCGCGACCGCGGCCTGCTCGAACACGCCTTCTCCCGGAACGTGGTGCTCGCCACCCCGACCACTCTCATCGCCCTCCTGCGGACCGTCGCCTACACGTGGAAACAGGACGCACTGGCCGAGGACGCCGCTCGCGTGCGCGTGCTGGGCCGTGAGCTGTACGAGCGCCTCGGCACGGTCGGAGCCCACGTGGATCGCTTGGGATCACAGCTGGGCAAGGCCGTGGACTCGTTCAACGCGGCGGCGGGATCGTTGGACGCCCGGGTCTTCGTCACAGCACGCAAGCTGCACGAGATGTCCCTCTTCGACGGCGAACCGCCGCAGGTCACGAGTGTGGACCAGCGGCCACGAACCATGACCACGACTGCGATGGAGGGCACCTCGTCGACGTGTCGCGGGCATGCCGACGACGCAAGTCGTTGAATCAACGCTAACCTCGCTGTGTGTCTTCCCCCCAACGCGCACGCTCGGGAGTGCCTCTCGACCAGCGCTCCGCTGTGCCGTCGGTACCCGGAATCCCCGCATGGGGCGCCGTCGCGGTGGCAGTGGGCGCAGCCGTCCTGGGCTTTCTCGTCGATGCCATGCGTGGCGACGAGCTGGGATCGACGTTCGCCGTCCTGTACGTGCTCGGTGCACTCATCGCCGTCGTCGCGGTCCGCCATCGTGGACTCTTCACCGCCATGGTGCAGCCGCCGCTCATCATGTTCCTCGGCGTCCCCATCGCATACCAGATCCTCACCGACGGAGCGGGCACCTCGATCAAGGACATCGTCCTGACCGTCGCCGTGCCGCTCGTCGATCGCTTTCCGCTCATGGCGCTGACCACGCTGTTGGTCCTCGGCGTCGGTGGCGCCCGGCTCGCGCTCGATCGTCGCCCCACTCCGGTCCGGAAGCCGGCGCGCACAGCGCGACCGGCCGCGGCAGCGCGTGACGCCGCACCCCGACGGTCGCGCTCCGAACGTCCCGCCACTCGCGAGACGGCGGGACGGGCGGAGGAACGCCGCAGGACCCGCCAGGAACCGCGGACGGACGCACCCGACGCTCGACACGACCGCACCCGGCGTGCACGGCCCGCCGCACCGCAACCGCGCGAGGAGTCACGCGCTGCTCGGCCCGCCCCGCGCGCCTACGAGGGCCAGGTCACGGCTTCCGACAACAGTCGCCCACGGGAAGCTCGCCCCCGGTACGAACCCACGCCGTACGAACCCCGGCGAACCGGTGCGGAGAATCTGTCGCCGTACCCCGCACCACGGGTGCGCTACCGCGACCGGGACTGATCTCCCGGCCGCGGTCGGCTCACACCCGGCTGGTGGTCCGCAGCTCGCGAGGAAGCGCGAAGACCAGCGTCTCGTTGGCCGTCGTCACCGACTTCACGTCGCCGAAGCCATGTGTCTCGAGCAGGTCCAGCACTCCACGCACCAGCACCTCCGGCACGGATGCGCCGGACGTGATGCCCACCGTGCGGACGCCCTCGAGCCAGGCGAGATCGATGTTCTTGGCGTAGTCGACCAGGTAGCTCGCGCGCGCGCCCGCAGCGAGGGCGACCTCGACCAGACGGACGGAGTTCGACGAGTTCGTCGACCCGACCACGATCACGAGATCGCATTCGGGCGCCATCGCCTTGACGGCGACCTGACGGTTCTGGGTGGCGTAGCAGATGTCGTCGCTGGGCGGATCCTGCAGGTTGGGGAACTTCTCCCGCAGTCGCGCGACAGTCGTCATGGTCTCGTCGACACTCAACGTGGTCTGCGACAACCAGATGACGCGGTTCTCGTCCCGGACGGTGACGGCGTCGACGGAATCCGGCCCGTCCACGACCTGCACGTGGTCCGGGGCCTCGCCCGCGGTGCCCTCGACCTCCTCGTGACCCTCGTGGCCGATGAGCAGGATGTCGAAGTCGTCGCGAGCGAACCGCTTGGCCTCCTGGTGCACCTTCGTCACCAGTGGGCACGTCGCGTCGATGGTGCGCAGGTTCTTGGCGGCCGCGGACTCGTGGACCGCCGGTGATACACCGTGCGCGGAGAACACGAGCAGTGCGCCGTCCGGCACCTCGTCGGTCTCGTCCACGAAGATGACGCCCTGATCGGACAGCGTCTCCACCACGTGGCGGTTGTGCACGATCTCCTTGCGCACGTAGATCGGGGCGCCGTGCTTCTCGAGCGCCTTCTCGACCGTCTCCACCGCTCGATCCACACCGGCGCAGTACCCGCGCGGCTCGGCGAGCAGAACGCGCAGCGGGCCGTCGTAGACCTCACCGGTGACCGCCGGCCGGGCGATACCCAGCTCGAGCGGGATGGCGGAGGAGGTGGTGGAGGACGAGGACACCGGAAGAGCCGAAGACATACCACGAGGATACGGGTAGTCGGGTGGGCGTCGCTTCCCGCGCACGTCGACTGGGAAAAATGCGCGACGTGGGGCACTCTGTGAGACATGATCCGTCCACCCTTCGCCGCCCGCGTCGCGCTCGGAATCGCCGTGACCGTCGTCGAGGAGGCTCGGCGTCTCCCCACCACCGCCATCTCCCTGCCGATGACCGCCGTGAGCGAGGTCCTCCAGACCGCGATGCGTCTGCAACAGACCGTCACCGAGCTGGCCATCAAGGGCGACCAGGTGTTCTCCCTGATCGGCTCACGCCCGGTCGAGACCGCGGAGTGGGCGACCTTCGACGACGACGCGGACGTCGCACCCGCGCGGTACACGCAGGTGCCGCTGTCCACCGAGCCCGAGCCGGTCGGTGACCCGGCCGGAGAGATCGACGTGCCGGAGCCCGGTGCGCCCGCAGGGCGGTTCGCCCTCTACTCGACCCCGCCGTCGGAGATCGAGACGACCGAACCCGTTCCGGCCCCGGCTCTCGCGACCGCGCCGACCGCGACTCCCGAGATCGTGGAGTACCTCGACTACGACGCCCTGACGCTGGCTCAGTTGCGTGCCCGTCTGCGGTCGCTGTCGGTCGAGGACCTCACGTCACTTCTCGAGTACGAGACGTCGGCCTCGGACCGCGCGCCGTACCGGACCATGCTCGAGAACCGCATCACCACCGCCCGAGCGAAGTGATTCTCGGACCACGATGACCACGGCCGCCACCAGCACCGCCGAGAACCCGCTCCCCGTCCGCACGGTCGCGACGAAGGTCGCCGGGTGGATCGATCGCCTCGGCAGCGTGTGGGTCGAGGGCCAGATCACGCAGATCTCGGTGCGTGCGGGAACGCGCACGGCGTTCCTGACGCTCCGCGACCCGTCCGCCGACATGTCGCTGTCGGTGACGTGCTCACCGATGCTCATCCAGAACTCTCCCGTGCCGTTGACCGAGGGCGCTCGCGTCATCCTCTACGGCAAGCTCAGTTTCTTCACCGGTCGCGGCACACTGTCGTTGCGCGCCGCGGAGATTCGAGCGGTGGGAGTCGGCGAGCTGCTCGCCCGCATCGAGCGCCTGCGCGGTCTTCTCGCGGCCGAGGGACTCTTCGATCCGCGACTCAAGCGGCCGCTCCCCTTCCTGCCCCGCGTCGTCGGGCTCGTCACCGCACGCGCCAGTGCTGCCGAACGCGACGTGCTCAGCGTCGCGGAACGGCGGTGGCCGGCGGTGCGCTTCGAGGTACGCAACACTCCCGTGCAGGGCCCGTCGGCGGTGCCCGGCATCCTGCGCGCGCTGGCCGAGCTGGACGAGGACCCCACGGTCGACGTGGTGATACTCGCCCGTGGCGGCGGCAGTGTCGAGGATCTGCTGCCGTTCTCCGACGAGGCGCTCTGCCGCGCGATCTCCCGTGCGACGACGCCCATAGTGAGCGCCATCGGACACGAACCGGACAGTCCACTCAGCGATCACGTGGCGGATCTTCGTGCGGCCACCCCCACCGATGCCGCCAAGCTCGTCGTGCCCGACGCCGTGGCCGAACGGGAACTGGTCGCCGAGCTGCGGAGCCGCAGCGCCGCAGCGCTCCGCAGTTGGGTGCAGCGCGAGGCGCGCGCACTGGACGCCCTGCGGCACCGGCCCGTGCTGGCCGATCCCCTCTCCGCGGTCGCCCGCCGCGAGGAGGAGATCGCCGAGATGCGCCGCGTCGTCCGCCGCGACGTGGAGCGCGCGGTGTCGCGAGAGGCGACGACGGTGGAGCACATGCGCGCGCGTCTGACCACGCTCGGACCGGCGGCGACTCTGGCGAGGGGCTACTCGGTGGTGCAGCGCATGGTCCCCGGATCCGACCCCGAGGTGCTCCGGTCGGTCGACGACGCCGCGCCGGGTACGCAGCTCCGGGTCCGCGTCGCGGACGGCGTGGTCACGGCCGTCACGATGGGTCGCAGTTCCGCCACCTGACTCCGCCGCTGTCGGACTCTCGAGGCAGCATGGGGACTCATGAACGAGACACCGATCGCCGAGCTGGGCTACGAGGACGCGCGCGACGAGTTGGTCGACGTGGTCAAGCTGCTCGAGCAGGGCGGCCTGGATCTCGATGCCTCACTGGCGCTGTGGGAGCGCGGCGAAGCACTGGCGACGCACTGCGAGCAGCACCTGGCCGGCGCGCGCACGCGCATCGAGAAGGCGCTGGCCCGCGACGAGGAGTGAGCGAGCGCGTCAGCGCTTGTCGAGTACCGGAGCCGTCGCCGTGGCGGATGCCAGCGCGACGAACTCCTCCTGCGACCCGGAACCGGTGAGCATCGCGCGGGTGTCGCCGAGATCGGCCACCCAGTACGGTTCCGTGTCGTCGTTGCCGTAGACCACCCAGTTCAGCCCGGCGATGGCCTCCGCGCCGCCGGCGGACACCCGTGATCCCTCGGTCTTCGAGCGGACCAGCTCGTCCTCGGAGGCGTCGCTCTGGGTGAGCGAGAGGAAATTGCCGTTCTCGGTGACGAAGCCGACGGTGCTGGACTGGAACTCCGAGCCCGAGACAGGGCCACGGTTCGCCGAGTTCGGGATCCACTGATCGGGCACGTCGGGACTGCGCACCGGGAAGGTCAGCGCATTCGCGTCCGCCTGCAGGGACGCCCCCAGATCGATGCGAGGAACCTCACCCGCCTCGGGGCCGCCCACACGCAACGAACACTGACCGGCGATGGCCGCGATCACCAGGCATGCGAGAAGAAGCGGGATCAGGGACCAGGCCATGTCCTTGTTGTTCTGCAGGTACCTGGGTTTCTTGTCGGCCACCTCTCCAGTATCGCACCGAGCGCGCGGGGGCTCGCCATCCGCGCAGCTCCGCGCTTCCCCCGGCAGGCCGGGGCCGTGCGACTAGTGCGACAATCACGCCGAGTCTTTTTCGCCCGAGTCGATGTTCATTCCGTGCGGACGACGCCCGTCAGTCGGGCTGCGAACCGCGCCATGTGCAAGGAGGCACAGCCCCATGACGGCCAACACCGACGTTCCCACGCAGATGGCGCCGGATCGAAACCTCGCGCTCGAACTCGTCCGCGTCACCGAGGCCGGGGCGCTCGCGTCCGGGCGCTGGGTCGGCCGCGGCGACAAGGAGGGTGGCGACGGCGCTGCCGTGGACGCCATGCGCCAGCTGGTGAGCTCGGTGTCGATGCGCGGCGTCGTGGTCATCGGAGAGGGCGAGAAGGACGAGGCGCCCATGCTCTACAACGGCGAGCAGGTGGGCAACGGCAACGGTCCCGAGGTCGACTTCGCCGTCGATCCCGTCGACGGCACGACGCTGATGGCCAAGGGCATGCCCAACGCGATCTCCGTGCTCGCGGTGGCCGAGCGCGGTGCGATGTTCGATCCGTCGGCCGTGTTCTACATGGAGAAGATCGCCGTCGGCCCCGACTACGCCGATGCCATCGACATCACCGCTCCGGTCGCCGAGAACATCGCCCGGATCGCGAAGATCAAGAAGGGGTCGTCCTCGGACGTCACCGTGTGTGTGCTCGACCGTCCCCGCCACACCGAGCTGATGCAGCAGATCCGCGACACCGGTGCCCGCATCCGGTTGATCTCGGACGGTGACGTCGCCGGCGCCATCGCGGCCGCCCGCCCCGATTCGGGCACCGACATCCTGATCGGCACCGGCGGCACGCCCGAGGGCATCATCGCCGCGGCGGCCATGCGCTGCATGGGGGGAGCACTGCAGGGCCGGCTCGCCCCGACGGACGACGACGAGCGCCAGAAGGCCGTCGACGCAGGCCACGACCTCGATCGCATCCTGAACACCAATGATCTGGTCGCCGGGGAGAACGTCTTCTTCACCGCGACCGGCGTCACCGACGGCGATCTGCTGCGCGGAGTGCGCTACTCCGGCGGCGGTGCCCACACGCAGTCCATCGTCATGCGCTCCAAGTCGGGCACCGTGCGGATGATCGACGCGTACCACCAGCTGAACAAACTGCGGGAGTATTCGTCCGTGGACTTCGACGGGGACACCTCCGGCGCCGTCCCGTCCTTCTGACGCGCACTCCGACTTCCCGACCCATCTACCGAGGCACGAGGTACATGACAGACAACGATCAGCAGTTCCGCATCGAGCACGACACCATGGGAGAGGTTCGCGTACCCGTCGACGCGCTGTGGCGTGCGCAGACACAGCGCGCCGTCGAGAACTTCCCCATCTCGGGCCGCCCCCTCGAGCGCACCCAGATCCGCGCGATGGGGCTGCTCAAGGCCGCATGTGCACAGGTCAACAAGGACCTGGGTCTGCTCGATGCGGACAAGGCCGACGCCATCATCGCGGCGGCCGGCGAGATCGCGGACGGCAAGCACGACGATCAGTTCCCCATCGACGTGTTCCAGACCGGCTCGGGCACCAGCTCCAACATGAACGCGAACGAGGTCATCGCGAGCATCGCGAAGAACGCGGGCGTCGAGGTGCACCCCAACGACCACGTCAACATGTCGCAGTCGTCCAACGACACGTTCCCCACCGCGACGCACGTCGCCGCGACCGAGGCCGCGGTCACCAGCCTGATCCCGGCCCTCGAGTACCTGCACACCGCTCTGGCGGCCAAGGCGACCGAGTGGAAGACCGTCGTGAAGTCGGGCCGCACCCACCTCATGGACGCGGTGCCCGTCACGCTCGGCCAGGAGTTCGGCGGCTACGCACGTCAGATCGAGGCCGGCATCGAGCGCGTGCAGTCCACGCTCCCCCGCCTCGGCGAACTCCCCATCGGCGGCACCGCCGTCGGCACGGGTCTCAACGCCCCCGACGGCTTCGGCCCGAAGGTCGTGACCGAGCTGGTGAAGTCGACCGGTGTCGACGCCCTCACCGCGGCGAAGAACTCGTTCGAGGCCCAGGCGGCTCGTGACGGTCTGGTCGAGGCGTCGGGCGCGCTGCGCACCATCGCCGTCTCGTTGACCAAGATCGCCAACGACATCCGCTGGATGGGGTCGGGCCCGCTCACCGGTCTCGGCGAGATCCGGCTCCCCGACCTGCAGCCCGGCAGCTCGATCATGCCCGGCAAGGTCAACCCGGTTCTCCCCGAGGCGGCCACCCAGGTGGCGGCGCAGATCGTCGGCAACGACGCGGCGATCGCATGGGGCGGCGCAGCCGGAGCCTTCGAACTCAACGTCTACATCCCCATGATGGCGCGCAACCTGCTCGAGTCGTTCACGTTGCTCGCCAACGTCTCCCGCCTGTTCGCCGACAAGTGTGTCGACGGCCTCGTCGCCAACGAGGAGCACCTCAAGCAGCTCGCCGAGTCGTCGCCGTCCATCGTGACACCTCTCAACAGTGCGATCGGCTACGAGGAAGCTGCGGCCGTCGCCAAGCAGGCCTTGAAGGACAAGAAAACCATTCGCGAGGTCGTCCTCGAGCGTGGACTCGTCCCCGAGAAGTTGTCGGAAGAAGAACTCGACAAGCGCCTCGACGTCCTGGCGATGGCCAAGGTCCAGGACTGACCCAGCACTCCCCGCCCCGCATCACGGCGAAACGCTGTGGTGCGGGGCGATCAGGAGGAGTGTGACGTGTCATGACACGAACTGCAGTGGCACTCCTCGGCGGCGCCGCCGCGATCGGCGCGGCGCTGGCCGCCCCCGCACTGGCGTCCGCCGGACCCGTTCCCGACGGCGTCTACGTCGGCACCACGCCCGACGGCGCTCCCGTCCCGCTGTGGGACGGCAAGACCATCACCGGCGACACGACGGTCAACCGACTTCTCGGCGTGAACGCGATCCCGGGCGACGTCTACCGCGCCCCGAGCATCGCGACCGGGGCCGACGTGGTCCACGTCGACTACTCGCGCCTGTCCCCCGCCTTCGGAGCCGTCTTCCACGACGAGATGACGCGCGACGCCGTGAACCCGAACCGTTGGAACGGCACCGTGTACTTCGTCGGTGCCGGTCAGCCGGTGGTGGTGGGCGGGTTCGCGATCACGCGCTGATCAGGACGCGGCAGTGGCGAGTGCGCTCTCGAGCTCCGCGCGGGCCGCGAGGCCGTCCTCGCCGAGGCCGTCGAGGGTGAACACGTTCCACGCCTCGAGCAGGGGCTTGATCACCTCTTCGGTCTCGATGGTGCGGTCGTAGAGCCCGATGCCGGCGAGCAGTTCGGCGCTGCCACCGCGGCCGGGGAGATCGACGGTGGGGACCGAGAAGGACGCGACGGTGTCGGCGATGGCGCGGACGGCGCCGTCGGCATCGACGCGGATCGCGGCGGAGACCAGGTCGGTGAAGAGCGTGGTCTGCAGCTCGTCGTCCTCGGCGATGCGGTCGAGGATGCTCGACAGGAGAGCGTCCTGCGACGATGCGGAGGCGCGACGGTGGCGCACGGCCGCTGCGCGCTCGTCGAGGGCGAACTTGGCGAGGATGTGCAGCACGTGCAGAGACGGTGCGGAGTAGCCGGTGGTCATGTGCTCGATGCGCACACGCTCGAGATCCACCGGATCGACCGCGCGAGTCGTCATGAGGTAGTTGCGCAGCACGATGGCGTGCCGGTTCTCCTCCGCGGTCCACCGGCCGATCAGCTTCCACCAGACGTCGCTGCTCCGGAGAGCGAACGCCAGGTCGCGGTGGTACTCGGGCAGGTTGTCGGCGACCAGCACGCTGACGGTGGCACCGACTACCTCGGCGTCACCGAGCGTCACCTGCTCTGGAGACCAGTCCTCGCCGCCGAGGAACGCGAAGTTGCGACCCGAGTCCCACGGAACGTAGTCGTGGGGCTGCCAGTCCCGAGCAGCGTCGATGTGCTTCTGCAGCAGGTGCGCGGCATCGGCTTCGAGCTCGCTCAACAGGTCCTGGTCACTCTTCGGCATCACAGCAGCATAACGGCCGTAGGTGTCCACTCCGAACCTTCGGACCGCGCGACGCGGATTCCGGTGATCTCCCTGACAAAGAGGTCGGTGATAGTTCGGCGTCACATCGCGCCGGGCGGTCCGTGCCGCCCGGCGCGAACGGTGACTCAGGCCGGCCCGAACTCCTCGAGCATCTCGGTGACCAGTGCGGCGATGGGCGAGCGCTCCGAGCGGGTCAGCGTGATGTGGGCGAAGAGAGGGTGCCCCTTCAACTTCTCGATCACGGCGGCGACACCGTCGTGGCGTCCGACCCGCAGGTTGTCGCGCTGTGCCACGTCGTGCGTGAGCACCACGCGTGATCCTGTGCCGAGCCGCGAGAGCACCGTCAGCAGGACGTTGCGTTCCAGCGACTGCGCCTCGTCGACGATGACGAACGAGTCGTGCAGCGACCGTCCGCGGATGTGCGTGAGCGGCAGCACCTCGAGCATGCCGCGTGCGGTGACCTCCTCGATGACCTCCGGACTCGCGAGACCGTCGAGCGTGTCGAACACCGCTTGCGCCCACGGGCCCATCTTGTCGCTCTCGCTGCCGGGGAGGTAGCCGAGCTCCTGGCCGCCGACCGCGTACAGCGGCCGGAACACGACGACCTTGCGATGGGTCCGTCGTTCGAGCACCGCGTCGAGGCCCGCGGTGAGCGCGAGCGCGGACTTACCGGTGCCGGCCTTCCCGCCGAGCGAGACGATGCCGATGCTCTCGTCGAGCAGCAGATCCAGGGCGACGCGCTGCTCGGCGGACCGGCCGTGCAGGCCGAACGCCTCACGCTCGCCGCGCACCAGCTGCACCTGCTTGTTCGCCGTCACCCGACCCAACGCGCTGGACGTGCCGCCGAGCAGTCGAACACCGGTGTGGCACGGCAACTCTCGCGCTTCGTCGATGTCGGCGAATCCCTCGGCGAACAGGCCGTCGATGGTCGCGCGCGACGCCTCGATCTCGGCCATGCCCGTCCATCCCGACGGGACGACGTCGTGAGCGTGGTACTCGTCGGCCGGCAGACCCACCGCACCGGCCTTGACGCGCAGCGGGATGTCCTTGCTGACCAGCACCACGTCCTTGCCCTCGGCGGCGAGGTTCAGTGCGCACGCGAGGATCCGCGAGTCGTTGGAGTCGGTCCGGAAGCCGACGGGAAGAACAGCGGGGTCGGTGTGATTGAGCTCGACCTGCAGGGTGCCGTTCTCGGTGCCGATGGGCACGGGCTGATCGAGGCGCCCGTGGCGGATCCGCAGGTCGTCGAGCATCCGCAACGACTCGCGCGCGAACCACCCCAGTTCGTGATGATGCCGCTTGCCCTCGAGCTCACTGATGACGACGAGTGGAAGGACGATCGCGTGCTCGGCGAACCGAGTCACGGCCCAGGGGTCCGAGAGCAGAACCGAGGTGTCCAGCACGTAGGTGCGGACGGTAGAACCGGAGCGAGCTGCAGTCACGTGGGGCTCCTAAGGACGCGCGGTCACCGCGCATCCGTCGATCGCTGGACCGGTCGATCCCGACACCGCAGGGACCGGGGCCGGCCCCTCCCGACCGAATGACTCAGTCATGTGTGAGGACCTCCCGTACGGACGGCTTCCCCGCCACCCGCACTGCTGACGCTAGACCGGATCGGGGGCGCAGGCTCGTCGACACGTGGGGACGTGTGGGTGAACTCTGCGTTACACGCCCGTGCGCCTTTCGCGCATCCAGGAGTACGCAAAAGGCGCACGGGGCCGAAGGCCACGGTGTTAACTTCGGCCGATGCAGAACGCGCAGGAAATGCAGCAGCTCAGGGGAACCCACGGCACCGTCGCCTACCGTTCCTGGCCGTCCACCACGCCGGGATTCGTCGCGCTGCTCGCGCACGGATACGGCGAACACTCGGGTCGCTACGGCCACCTGGCGTCGACCCTGACGTCGGCCGGAGCGGCGGTGTACGCCCCCGACCATCACGGGCACGGGCGGTCCGACGGGACGCCCGCCGAGATCACGGACGTGGACGGCATCGTCGCCGATCTGCACTCGATCGCGGACATCGCCCGCGGCGAGCACCCCGATCTACCGGTGATGCTGCTGGGCCACTCGATGGGCGGTCTCATCGCCACGCGCTACGCGCAGACCCACCCCGGCGAGCTGGCGGCACTCGTGCTGTCCGGTCCGCTGGTCGGGCAGAACCCGGCCTTCTCGATGCTGCTGTCGATGGACGAGATCCCCGAGATCCCGATAGACCCGTCCGTGCTGTCCCGCGACCCCGAGGTCGGCGCCGCGTACCAGGCGGACCCGCTGGTCTTCCACGGCCCCTTCGCGCGCGTCACCCTCGAGACCTTCACGGCCGCGGTGGAGACGGTGTCGTCCTCCGGCACTCTCGGCGACCAGCCGACGTTGTGGCTGCACGGCGGCGACGATCAGCTGGTGCCGCTGGAGCCGACGACCGAGGCGATGCGCTCACTGCGCGGCCCGTCGTTCGAGGAGAAGGTCTACCCCGGTGCGCGGCACGAGATCCTGAACGAGACCAACCGCAGCGAGGTCGAGTCGGACATCCTCGACTTCCTGGGCCGCGCCGGCCTGCCGCTCACTCGCGACTGAGGTCGCGGGCGATCGACGAGTAGAGGCCGGGGCGGCGGTCCACCAGGTAGGGGTTGTCTCGATGGGCCGCCGCCACGACCTCGGTGTCCACCGTGCCGAGAATCAGGCCGGTCTCGTCGTCGAGCCGGTCGATCACCTCTGCGTCGGGGCCGACGATGCTGCTACGGCCGACGTAGGTGGTGGCGCGCTCGGTTCCGACGTGGTTGACGTACGCGACGTAGAGCTGGTTCTCCCATGCGCGCGTGCGGATGACGACGTCGGCCACGAATGTGAACGGCACCATCTGCGCGGTGGGAACGAGCAGGGCGTGCGCGCCCGCGAGGGCCGCGGCTCGGACGTTCTCGGGGAACTCGACGTCGTAACAGATCATCAGACCGAGCCGCACCCCGCGGAAGTCGACGACCGTCACCGAGTCGAGCCCGGGCGAGTACCACTCCCGGTCGAGCTCACCGTAGAGGTGCGACTTGCGGTGCTGCGCGATCACACTGCCGTCCGCATCGACGAGTGCGACCGTGTTGTACACCGCTCCCGCCTCGGTCTCCGGCAGACCCACGAGCAGCGCGATGCCGCGGCGGCGCGCCAGTGCGCACACCTCGGAGAGAAGCTCCCGTGACGTCAGCTCACCGAGGCGATCGCCGATGTCGTACCCGGTCACGAACATCTCCGGCGTGACCAGGAGGTCGGCTCCGCGCGCCAGAGCCGCCCCCGCGGCTCCGTCGAGTTCCGCGAGGTTGGCGTCGACGTCACCCGGTGACCCCGCCGTCTGCAGACCCGCCACAGTGAGCCGCATGTCGGATCAGCCCAGCAGTCCCCAGCCCTCGAGTCCCTCGTACAGCGGGAAGTCGTGGGCGAGCGTGCTGACGCGACCACGCAGGTCGTCGGTGGCCTCGCCGGTGGCGAGCGCCGTCGCGATGATGTCGGCGACCTCGGTGAACTCGGCCTCGCCGAACCCACGGGTCGCGAGCGCCGCGGTACCGATACGCAGACCGGAGGTGACCATCGGCGGGCGCGGATCGAACGGCACCGCGTTGCGGTTCACGGTGATGCCGACCTCGTGCAGCAGATCCTCGGCCTGCTGGCCGTCGAGCTGCGAGTTGCGCAGGTCCACCAGCGCGAGGTGGACGTCGGTTCCGCCCGTCAGCACCGAGACACCCTTGTCGGAGACGTCGGCGCCGGTCAGCCGCTCCGCGAGCAGCGACGCACCGAGCAGGGTGCGTTCCTGACGCTCCCGGAACTCGTGAGTGCCGGCGATCTTGAAGGCGACGGCCTTGGCCGCGATCGCGTGCATGAGCGGACCGCCCTGCTGGCCGGGGAACACCGCGGAGTTGAGCTTCTTCGCCCACTCCTTCTTGGCGAGGATGATGCCCGAGCGGGGCCCACCGAGGGTCTTGTGGACGGTGGAGGACACGACGTCCGCGTAGGGCACCGGAGACGGGTGCACACCGGCGGCGACGAGCCCGGCGAAGTGCGCCATGTCGACCCACAGAAGCGCACCGACCTCGTCGGCGATGGAGCGGAACGCGGCGAAGTCCTGGTGCCGCGGGTAGGCCGACCATCCGGCGATGAGCACCTGTGGGCGTGCGTGCAGCGCCTGCTTGCGCACCTCGTCCATGTCGATGCGGTGGTCTTCCTTGCTCACACCGTAGGACTCGACCTCGTAGAGCTTGCCCGAGAAGTTCAGCTTCATGCCGTGCGTCAGGTGGCCGCCGTGCGCCAGGTCCAGACCCATGATCTTGTCGCCCGGGTTGATCAGAGCCATGAGAACGGCGGCGTTGGCCTGGGCGCCCGCGTGCGGCTGCACGTTGGCGAACTCGGCACCGAACAGCTCCTTCGCCCTGGTCCGAGCCAGATCCTCGACGATGTCGACGTGCTCACACCCGCCGTAGTACCGACGACCGGGGTAACCCTCGGCGTACTTGTTGGTGAGGACGCTGCCCTGCGCCTGGAGCACCGCGCGGGGAACGAAGTTCTCCGACGCGATCATCTCCAGGGTGTCGCGCTGGCGTCCCAGCTCGCCGGCCATCGCCGCGGCGACCTCGGGATCCACCTCGGCGAGGGAGGCGGTGTCGATGTTGGTGGCAGAGACGGGCGCAGCAGTCATGCCGCCGAGTCTAATGCCCGTGATCAGCGCAGTTGAGACGGGATGAGGGGTTCGTCGAGCAGCCGCTCGAAGCGGTCGGCTCGGCCGTCCGCCGAGTCGGCCCGGTGCAGCCACGAGTGCAGCAGGCGATACCCCTCGACATAGGTGCTGGTGTAGGCACGCCAGAGCGGTGAGGACAGGAATCGCAACATCTGACGGGCGCGTTCCGGTGTCGCGAGCGACCACTGCCCCAGGAACGCGGCCACGTCGTCCTGGCTGCGGTGCTCGTCGTGCAGCAGCAGCGCGGCGTCCTGACGCACCCCCAGCAGCTTCGCCGACGCGGTCTGCAGCGCCTCGGCGCGTTCCCCGTCGAATCGCAGGCCGAGGTCGGCGTAGATCTCCTGCGCCCACACTCCCCAGCCCGGCCCGACGATCGACTCGAGCGCCAGGTCCGCGAGGCCCTCGGCCATCAGGCACTGCGGAGTGTTGACGACGAAGAGCGTCTGCTCCGCCTGCCCGGCACCGCGCACGAGCCCAGCCTCCTTGCGGCAGTGCTCGGTGTGGTGGCCCGGGTACGACTCGTGTGCGATGAGATGGGGCAGATGCGCCATGTGCTGCTTGAGGTCCGAGTTGATCGCGACGGTGGACCGGTAGTCGCCCAGGTAGTAGTTGAACCCGGACCACGGCTTGTCGCCCACCACCTCGTAGGTGACCTTCTCGGTGTCGGGCAGCGGGTACCGGCCGCGCACCTTGTCGCGCAACGCACTGGAGAACGCCTCGACGCACTCGGCGAGCCGCTCGGGCGGGATCTCGTCGGCCACGCGGTGAGCGCGCACCCGCTCCCCCAGTGGCCCCGCCCCGGCCAGCACCTCGTCCATCAGGCGATGTGCCTCGCGGTAGTCGTCGGTGTCGCCCGGTGCGATCGCGACGTCGAAGTAGTCGTGCACCTCGTCGACGAATCCGATCTCGTCACCGGCCAACTTCCGTGCCGACGTCTCGAGCGCGCGCAGGTGGACGTCGAGGAACGCGGCGCGGTCCTCGGAGAGCCCCGACGAGGGCAGTTCGGTCCGCAGTTCCGTCGCCCGCCGCGCCAGCGCGCGGGGTTCGGGCGGGGGCGCGTTCTCGACCTGGCGTCGCAGAGCGGGGTCGCCGGTGTAGGCGTCGACGAACCCCTCCTCGAGGCGATCGAAGGACAACCCCAGCACGAGGTAGTCGTGGACGAGAGTGTCGGCGTGCATGACGCTCGACTCTAGTCACGCACCACCCGGCTGTCGGTTCGCCGGAGCCACCCAGCACAATTCAGTCATGGAGGCAGCGTGTCCCGAGTGAGCGAGTCGAGTCCGTACGTCGAATTCGACCGTCGACAGTGGCGCACTCTCCGGAACGCGACACCCCTGGTCCTGACCGAGGACGAGCTCACCGGCCTGCGCGGTCTGGGCGAACAGATCGACCTCGACGAGGTCGCGGAGGTCTACCTCCCCCTCGCTCGACTCATCCATCTCCAGGTGGCCGCCCGCCAACGCCTGTTCGCGGCGACGGCCACGTTCCTCGGGGAGAAGACGCCGGACCGCCAGGTCCCGTTCGTCATCGGCATCGCCGGCAGCGTCGCCGTCGGCAAGTCCACGACCGCGCGCGTGCTGCAGGCACTGCTGGCGCGATGGGAGCACCACCCGCGCGTGGACCTGGTGACGACGGACGGGTTCCTCTACTCGTCGGCCGAGCTGGTGCGTCGAGGAATCATGCACCGCAAGGGTTTTCCCGAGAGCTACGACCGGCGCAAGCTTCTGCGCTTCGTCACCGAGGTGAAATCCGGCGCCGAATCCGCACGCGCACCCGTGTACTCGCACGTCTCGTACGACATCGTGCCGGGCAAGTACACCGAGGTGCGACAGCCGGACATCCTCGTCATCGAGGGACTCAACGTCCTGCAGACCGGTCCGCGCCTCATGGTCTCGGACCTCTTCGACTTCTCCATCTACGTCGACGCCCGCATCGAGGACATCGAGAAGTGGTACGTCGACCGCTTTCTCGCCCTGCGCTCCACGTCGTTCGCCGACCCGGCCTCGCACTTCCACCACTACTCGGGACTGTCCGACGAGCACGCCAGGATCGCGGCCGCGGACATCTGGCAGTCGATCAACCGGCCCAACCTGGTGGAGAACATCCTGCCGACGCGCCCCCGCGCCACCCTGGTGCTGCGCAAGGACGCCGACCACACCATCAACCGGCTGCGCCTGCGCAAATTGTGACGACCGGCCTCCGGCCTGCCCGGCTCCGGCTCAGGTACCGAATCTCCGGTGCCGCGCGGCGAAGTCGCGCAGCGCGCGCAGGAAGTCGACGCGGCGGAACTCGGGCCAGTAGGCCTCGGTGAACCAGATCTCCGAGTACGCGCTCTGCCACAGCAGGAACCCGGACAACCGCTGCTCCCCCGACGTGCGGATCACCAGATCCGGATCCGGCTGGCCCGACGTGTAGAGGTGCGAGTCGATGCCCTCGACGGTGACCGAGCGGAGCAACTCGTCCCCGTCGGCACCGTCGGACAGCCGTTCCGCGATGAGCGACTGCACGGCGTCGGCGATCTCCTGACGGCCGCCGTACCCGACCGCGACGTTGACGTGCGTTCCCGAGCGGCCGGCCGTGCCGGCGGCGGCCTCCTTGAGGCGGCGGGCGGATTCGGCGGGAAGCAGATCCATCGTGCCGACGATCTTCACGGACCAGTTCTTTCCCGGTCCGCTGATCTCCTCGACGACGTCCGTGATGATCTCGAGCAGCGAGTCGAGCTCGTCCGGTGACCGGCGCAGGTTCTCGGTGGACAACAGGTAGATGGTGGCCATCTCGACGCCGGCCATGTCACACCACGTGAGCAGCTCCGCGATCTTGAGCGCGCCCATCCGGTGCCCGTGGCTGACGTCGGTGAAGCCGTTCTCCCGGGCCCAGCGACGATTGCCGTCGCACATCACGGCGACGTGCCGAGGGTGCTGAGCGCCCTCGAGCTGACGCAGCAGGCGCCTCTCGTAGAGCGTGTACAGCAGACCGCGAGCCTTCACCCAGCTCCCCACTTCGACAGAATTGTTCAGCAGGTGATCACCCTACGCCCGCAGTACGACGCGATCGGCGTGACCGACTCGTCACCGCGCCGCATGATGGTTCCGTGGCGTACGGGGTACCCGGCTCCGACCGCACACGAGAGAACAGGAGCAGTCATGACTGTTGTCCGGGACACCACGGCGAGCGTCGAAGCCGTGTGGAACGTGCTCTCCGACGGGTGGAGCTACGCGACGTGGGTGGTGGGCGCCTCGCGCATCCGCGCCGTCGACCCCGAGTTCCCCGCGCCCGGCTCGCGGATCCACCATTCGGTCGGGCTGTGGCCCGCCGTGCTGAACGACGAGACGCGGGTACTGAGCATGACGGAGGGACGCGAGGTGACACTCGAAGCGCGCGGGATGCCGGCAGGCAAGGCGACGATCGTCCTGCGCCTGACGCCGCGAGGCTCGGGGTGCCGGATCGAGATGATCGAGCACGCTCGGACCCTCCCGTTCTCGCTCGTTCCCGAGTCGGTCCAGCACGCACTCGTGTATCCCCGCAACACCGAGGCGACACGGCGACTCGCGCTGCTGGCCGAGCGTTCCGCGGTTCCCCGATGACGACCACGACGGTGGACGCCGTCGTGATCGGAGCGGGCCACAACGGACTCGTCGCGGCGTCCGTGCTCGCCGACGCAGGATGGGACGTCGTCGTCCTGGAGTCCGCCCCGGTGCCCGGCGGCGCGGTCCGCAGCGCCGAGCTCACCCCGGGATACGTGAGCGACCTGTTCAGCGCCTTCTATCCCCTCGGTGCGTCGTCCCCGGCGTTCACGGCGCTCGAGCTCGACCGCCACGGACTCCGCTGGACCCACTCACCCGTCGTCTTCGGTCACCCGCGCTCGCCCGACGACGAGGACGCCCCGGTGGTCCACCACGATCCCGAGGACACCGCCGCCATGCTGGCGGAGCACGATCCGCGCGACGGCGAGGCGTGGATGTCCGTGGTGGACCAGTGGAACCGGATCCGCGATCCTCTGCTGCACTCGCTGTTCGGCAGCTCCTTCCCGCCTGTCAAGGGTGCCGCGACGCTCTTCCGGCGCCTCGGGACCGCGGAGACACTGCGGTTCCTGCGCTTCGCAGTACTCCCGGCCCGGGCGATGGCGCACGAGTTGTTCCACAGCGAGGCGGCGCGATGCCTGCTGCTCGGCAACGCCATGCACGCCGACGTCCCCACCGACGCACCCGCGAGCGGCATCATGGGCTACCTGCTGACGATGCTCGCGCAGGATGTCGGCTACCCCGTCCCGGTCGGCGGTGCGCAGAAGCTGACCAGCGCGCTCGTGCGCCGGGCCGAGAGCGCCGGGGCGCGGGTCGTCTGTGGAACCGAGGTGACCTCGATCGACGTCTCCGGCGGTGTCGCCCGCGGCGTGCGGACGGCAGGCGGCGACACGTACGTCGCACGGCGAGCCGTCGTCGCAGACGTGTCCGCTCCCGCGCTGTACGGCTCGCTGTTGCCGCGGGACGCGGTTCCCGCCCGGGTGCACAGCGATCTCGAGAAGTTCGAGTGGGACACCCCGGTGGTGAAGATCAACTACGCGCTCGACTCCCCAATCCCGTGGCGCTCGAAGAGTCTGAACGAGGCGGGCACGGTGCACGTCGGCGCAGACGACGACGGTCTGGTGCGATGGAACGCCGACCTGGTGACAGGCCGCATCCCGGAGCGGCCGTTCATGCTGTTCGGTCAGATGACGACCGCGGACGCCACCCGCTCCCCGGCCGGGACGGAGAGCGCATGGGCGTACACACACCTCCCCCGCGGTGTGACGGACGACGCCTCGGGCGACCTGCTCGCCGAGCGGGTCGACACCGTCCTCGAGGAGTACGCGCCCGGGTTCGCGGCGTCGATCGTCGGCAAGCACGTCCAGCGGCCGGGCGACCTGACAGCGGACGACGCCAACCTGTTCGGTGGCGCGGTGAACGGCGGAACGTCGCAACTGCAGCAGCAGTTGGTGTTCCGGCCCGTTCCCGGACTCGGACGTACGGAGACTCCCGTCGGTCGGTTGTTCCTCGGGAGCGCGTCCGCCCATCCGGGCGGCGGCGTGCACGGGGCACCGGGACTGGCTGCGGCGAGGGCCGCGTTGGCGAGCGACGGTGTGCGCGGATGGGTTCACCGCAAGACGATCAGTGCCCTGATGGATCTGACACTCGGTGACCGCTAGTTCGGCCACGGTCGGAGCGCGAACCTACGGTACCGTAGGTTCGTGACTGTCTTCGGGCTCGACGAACTGCCGGTGAAGCCGCGCATGCGCGGATGGATCCACCTGTACGCCTTCGGGGTGTCGGTGGTCTGCGGGATCGTGCTCGTGGTGCTCGCCTACTCGGCGGTGTCCGTCCGGGCCGGTCTCGCGATCACTGTCTACGCCGTCGCGACGTGCGGTCTCTTCGGAGTGAGCGCGACATACCACCGCGTCCACTGGCAGACCGTGCGCAGCCGGACGTGGATGAAGCGCGCCGATCACTCGATGATCTTCCTGTTCATCGCCGGCAGTTACACGCCGTTCGCAGTGCTCGGGCTGCCGAGCCGCACCGGCACCATCGTGCTGATCGTGGTGTGGGCCGGTGCGCTGGCCGGAGTGACGCTGAAGATGCTGTGGCCCACGGCCCCTCGCTGGCTGGGCGTGCCCCTGTATCTCGTGCTGGGCTGGGCCATCGTGCCGGTCGCGGGCGAACTCACCCATCGTGTGGGCGTCGGACCGATGGCACTGCTGGTGGCGGGCGGCGTGTTCTACAGCATCGGCGCGGTTCTCTACGCAACGAAATGGCCCAACCCGTGGCCCACCACGTTCGGCCATCACGAGTTCTTCCACGCCGCGACGGTCGTCGCCGCGGTGTGCCACTACATCGCCGTGTGGCTGGTGCTCTTCACCTGATCCGGCGTCACCGGACCAGGAGTGCGGTCAGGTCCTCGGGGTCGGTGACCGGTCGGTCGCACACGAAGCCGTGACACACGTACGCGGCCGACTCGCCGCTCACCAGCGGGCGATCCGCGAGCAGCGGGACCGAGTCGGGTGGACCCGCGACCACCACCGTGCCGCCGGCGGCGACGCGGCGGGCGGTGCGTACGAGGTCGTCGTCGACCGACTCCGTGGCGATCGCCACCTGCACCGGTCCCGCCACCGCGGCTTCCGCGACGGTCAACCAGTGGCCGGCTGACCGGGGTGCCCGCTCGAGCAGGATCGACGCTCGCGCAAGCGACCTGTCCGCCGCCGCACCGAAGCGCGAGGAGTTCTCGCTGGACGCGGCCACCGTCAGCAGAGCCTCGGTGATCAGTGCCGCTCCGGACGGGGTCGCGTTGTCGAGTGGATCGCGAGGCCGGGTCACGAGCGTCTCCGCGTCGTCGGCGGTGTCGAACCAGCTGCCCGGCTGCTCAGGATCGGCGAAGTGGTCGAGCGCGACGTCGAGTACCTCCTCCGCCGCCGTCAGCCAGCGTGCCTCCCCGGTCGCCTGGTGCAGCGCGGCGAGAGCGACGGCGAGTGCGCCGTGATCCTCCGCGATAGCCGCCGCATCGCCCACGACACCGCCCAGGGACGCCCGCCGTAGTCGGCCGTCGACGCGGTGCAGGTCCAGGATGCGGTCCGCGCAGCGTGCTGCCGCATCGACCCAGTTCCGGTACCCCAGCGCGGCGCCGCCCTCGGCCAGCGCCGTGATCGCGAAGCCGTTCCAGGCGGTCACCACCTTGTCGTCGCGCCCCGGCTGAGGACGCGTGGCACGCGACGCGGCCAGTGCTGCGCGCATGCGTGCGAAACGCTCGGGGTCCGTCGGTTCGGCCCGCAGCTGCAACACGGACGCCCCCTCCTCGAACGTGCCCGTGTCGGTCACCCCGAACACCTGTGCGGCCCGAGCCCCGTCCTCGTCGCCCAGCACCTCGACCAGCTGCGCGGGTGTCCACGCGTAGGTCAGACCCTCCACCCCGTCGGTGTCGGCGTCCAGGGCGGAGGCGAAGCACCCGTCGTCCGTGCCGAGATCGCGCAGGAGGAAGTCGGCGGTGTCGACGGCCACACGATGAGCGAACGCATCGCCGCGGCGCGCCAGGTGAGCGTAGAAGCGCAGCAGCAACGCGTTGTCGTAGAGCATCTTCTCGAAGTGCGGCACCACCCAGTCCGCATCGACGGAGTACCGGGCGAAACCGCCCCCGAGCTGGTCGTACATCCCGCCGCGGGCCATGGCGTCGGCGGTACGGCCCACCGCAGCGCGGGCAGGCTCCGACCCGGTGCGCTCGACGTGGCGGAGCAGCCCCTCCACGAGAGACGACGGTGGGAACTTCGGTGCTCCGCCGAAGCCGCCGCGCGGCACGTCCTCGTCCGCCAGAACGCGCGCCACCGCCTCGTCGAGCAGGGCGGCGTCGACGACTCGGTCGCCCTCCGGGATGCCCGCGGCGGTCCTGCGCAGTTCCGCGACCACCGAGGCCGACGCCTGCTGCACCTCGTCACGACGGGTGCGCCACGTCTCGGAGATGGCTTCGAGTAGCTGCGTGAACGACGGCATCCCCTGCCGAGGTGTGGGCGGGAAGTAGGTGCCGCAGTAGAACGGTTCCGCGTCGGGGGTGAGGAACGCCGTCATCGGCCAACCGCCCTGACCCGTCATCGCGACCGTCGCGTTCATGTAGACGGCGTCGATGTCGGGACGTTCCTCGCGATCGACCTTGATGCACACGAAGTTCGCGTTCATGATCTCCGCGATGGCGTCGTTCTCGAACGACTCGTGTGCCATCACGTGACACCAGTGACACGCCGAGTAGCCCACCGACAGCAGGACCGGGACGTCTCGTTCGCGAGCCCACGCCAGGGCGTCGTCACCCCACTGCTGCCAGTGCACGGGATTGTCGGCGTGCTGACGCAGGTAGGGGCTCGTCGAGTCGGACAGGGTGTTGCGCTCACGGGTGGCCACCCCTGCAGTGTCCCCCGTGACACCCGGCGCAATCACCGCTCGGGTCGCAAACCCCTCACCGCTCGGGTCGGAAGCCTCCGCGGTCCGTGCCCTCGTCCGCCGCCTGGTCCGGCGTCGGATCCTCCGGCTCGAAGGACGCCGGAAGCTTCTTGAAGTGCGCGTTCATCGACCGCACCAACAGGGCGGTACCGATGAGCAACAGCACGATGATGACGAGGCCGACGGGTGACGCCTTACCGAACTCGGGCCCGGTGTTGTTCTGCGCCAGTATGATCGACGCGCTGAGCACGGTCATCTAGGACTCGATCCCGGCGAACAGGTCGGTCTCGGGCAGCGACGTGCGCACGCGGGTCCGCGCCAGCTCGTACTCCTCGGTCGGCCACAGCTTCTTCTGCACGTCGACCGGGACCGCGAAGAAGCGGCCGTTCGGATCGATCTGGGTGCGGTGCGCACGCAGTGCGTCGTCACGCTGCTGGAAGTAGTCCGCGCACTCCACCTGGGTGGTGACGCGCTCCATGATCTCGCCGCGATCCTTCGGCCACTGCGCGAGCCATTCCGTGAACGGCCCCTCCTGACCGGAGGCGATCATCTCGTCGTCGAACAACTGCATGCGCTGGCGGATGAAGCCGTGGGAGTAGTAGAGCTTCGAGACCTCCCACGCCTCGCCCGTTCCGGGGAACTGCTCGGGATCGCCGGCCGCCTCGTACGCGGCGACCGACACCTCGTGGCAGCGGATGTGGTCGGGGTGGGGGTAGCCACCCTTCTCGTCGTAGGTCGTCATGACGTGCGGCTTGAAGTCGCGCACCACGCGCACCAGAGCCTCGGTCGACTCCTCGAGCGGCACCAGCGCGAAGCATCCCTCGGGAAGCGGCGGCAGCGGATCTCCCTCCGGCAGACCGGAGTCCACGAACCCCAGCCACGTCTGCTGCACCCCGAGAATGGCTGCGGCAGCGGCCATCTCCTCCTTGCGCACCTCGGACATGCGCTCGCGCACACCGGGGATGTCCATGGCCGGGTTGAGGATGTCGCCGCGCTCACCGCCGGTGAGCGTGACCACCAGCACCTCGTTGCCCTCGGCCGCGTAACGCGCCATGGTGGCAGCGCCCTTGGAGGACTCGTCGTCGGGATGGGCGTGCACTGCCATCAGTCGCAGTCCGCTCACGTGTGCCTCACTTCAACTATCGGTGGTGCTCCGGTTCCGGTCCGGGCACCTCCAATAGTTCCACTTCGTCCGGTACCCCGCCGAGGCGGTACCGGGTCCGCGGGTAAGTTCGACGGCGATGTCCACCACGCCGCAGAGTCTCCCCGAGGGTCGCTACCCCACCAGTCGGGGAATCGCCCCGTCCCGTGTCCTCGCCGTGGCTCTGACGCTGCTGGTCATCGCGCTGGGCGTGGCCGTCGCCTACCTCGGATACACCAAGTTCACCACCCCCGACGTCGACGGGACGATGGTGTCGTTCGACATCGTCGGCGAGGACCGCGTCGACGTGCGCCTGAACGTGACCAGGGACGACCCGTCCCAGCCCGCGGTCTGCATCATCCGATCGCGATCGCGCGACGGAACCGAGACCGGGCGACGCGAAGTACTGATCCCGGCGTCCGAGAACGGCACCGAGGACGTCCGCAGCTTCGTGATCACCTCGGCCGCGCCGGGCCTCGCCGACCTCTACGGATGCAGCCTCGACGTGCCGGAACATCTCACACCTCGGTGACCGTCGGGTGCCGACCAAGAAACCACGAAGTTCTTTCGTGGTAAAATCGCTTCGTACACGGCTCACCCAGTGGGGCCGTGTATTGCTGCATTGACGGGCGTAACGCGAGCACTCGAGCCAAGGGCCGTTCGCATCGACCGCGTTCCGCCCCGGCGGAACGCCCTGCTCGTGACGGAGCTCGCGCACCAGCGCGGGCTCTCTTTCACGTGTGGGCTCGGTGACACCACCGCACGCCGCCTACGAATACCGGAGCCGAACGGCTCTGAAGAACACGAGGGAGTGATCGAGATGAGCGAGACCCAGGTGACCTGGCTGACCCAGGAGTCGCACGACAGGCTCAAGGGCGAACTCGACCAGCTCATCGCCAACCGACCCGTCATCGCCGCGGAGATCAACGAGCGACGGGAAGAGGGCGACCTCAAGGAGAACGGTGGATACCACGCCGCCCGCGAGGAGCAGGGCCAGCAGGAGGCGCGTATCCGCCAGCTGCAGGAGCTGCTGAACAACGCCAAGGTCGGCGAGGCTCCCACCCAGTCGGGCGTCGCGCTCCCCGGGTCGGTCGTCAAGGTCTACTACGACGGTGACGAGTCCGATTCCGAGACGTTCCTCATCGCCACGCGTGAGGAGGGCGCACGGGACGGCAAGCTCGAGGTCTACTCCCCCAACTCGCCCCTCGGCGGCGCATTGATCGACGCCAAGGTCGGCGACACGCGCGAGTACTCGCTGCCCAACGGCAAGACCATGAAGGTCACGCTCGCGAGCGCGGAGCCGTACCACAACTGATCTCGCACGACGCATGTCGTTCGGCCCCGCACGTTCGCGTACGGGGCCGAACTGCGTTTCCCATCCGTGTGGCCGCCGGGCTCGAAGCCCTGGTGTAACAGGCACGCGCTCGCCGAGCGATGAACGCCATGGAGGTGCCACCAGATGAGTCTCGCCACGAAGGCATTCGCAGGGTTCGACATCGACGACCGCCACGTGCGGGTGGTCGTCACCGACGCGGCCGTGATCACCGATGCGGCAGCCGCGGCGCGCACCGCCCTGGACACGTGGCTCGACATCGTCTCGCTCACCCGTGCGGACTCCGAACTGCAGCGACTGAACCGCTCCTTCGGCCGGACCGTGCGCGTCTCCCCTGCTCTGGCGGACCAGGTGCGACACGCCCTCGCCGCCGCGGACCTGACGGCCGGCGCCGTCGATCCGCTCCGCAGCTCGCGCACGGACACTCACGAGGCCATCGAGGTCGACGGTCTCGGCGTGCGCCTTCCCGGCTGGGCCACAGTCGATCTGGACGCGACAGCGCTCGCCGTGGTCGTGGAGCGCATCGCCGCGACGATCGCACGCCGCTTCGCCTGCGGGGCACTGGTGTCGGTGTCGGGTGCGAACTCGACCGACACCGACATTGCCGTCGCCGGGCCGGAACCCGTTCGTGGATGGCAGATCTCGGTGATCGACGGCTCGGCGGAACGCCTCGTTCCGATCGCCTCGGGAACCACGATGGTGACCACCACGGGCACCACCACGGCCACGGTGGCCGCGTCCTCCCCCGTGGTGGCAGCCGCGCTGTCGCGCGCCGCGGCAGCGGGCGCCGACGCGCTGGTCGATCGCGCCGCCGACCACGCCTCCGCCGCGGTCTTCATCGCCGCCTGATCACTCCTGAACTGTCCGATCACTCCTGAACTTCGGCCTCGTATCCGGCGGCCGCGAGACCCGACAGCACGGCGGCGCGGTGATCCGGGCCCCGGGTCTCCAGGGTCATCATGATCTCGACCTCGTCCATCGCCAGCCGCCCTGCCGTGCGCGCGTGCACCACGTCGACCACACTCGCGGCCGTGTCGCGTGCCACGCCGAGCACCCCCACCAGGCCACCCGGGCGGTCGGGGATGACGATGCGCACCGTCAGATAGCGACCCGCCGCTCGCAACCCGTGCGCGACGACGTGTGTCAGCAGGAGCGGATCGATGTTGCCGCCGGACAGGACAGCGACGATCGGGCCGTCACCGTGGAACTGTTCGGGATGGTCCATGAGCGCAGCGACGGCTGCCGCTCCGGCGGCTTCGACGATGAGTTTGGCGCGCTCCATACACAGCAGCAGTGCCCGCGACAGCGCGTCCTCGCTGACGGTGATCACGCGGTCCACCATTTCGGTGACGTGCGCGAAGGGGACCGCCCCGGGACGCCCCACGGCGATACCGTCGGCCATCGTCGACATCCGTTCGGCAGAGATCGGCATACCGGCCTCGAGCGATCCGGGCCACGCGGCTGCCTGTTCCGCCTGCACCCCGACGATGCGAATGTCCTTGCCGCTCAACGCGACGGCAGCGGCGATGCCGGCGACGAGACCGCCGCCGCCGGTCGGCACCACGATGGTGCCCACATCGGGCATCTGGTCGAGAATCTCGACGCCGACCGTGGCCTGGCCAGCGACCACGTCGATGTGATCGAACGGGTGGATCAGCACGGCGCCGGTCTCGTCGGCGAAGGCCATGGCCGCCAGGAGAGCCTCGTCGATGGTGGTGCCCACCTGGTGAATGGTGGCCCCGTACGCCTTGGTGGCCACCAACTTCGGCAGCGGCGCACCGTTCGGCATGAACACCGTCGACGCGGCCCCGAGTTCCGACGCCGCCCACGCGACGCCCTGCGCGTGATTGCCGGCACTGGCCGCGACCACCCCACGAGCGCGCTCCTCGTCAGTCAGACCCGCGATCCGGTTGTACGCACCCCGCGGCTTGAACGATCCGGTGCGCTGCAGGTTCTCGCACTTGAGCCACACCTGGCGGTCGGTGCGATCGGACAGGACACGGGACGCCACGAGGGGTGTGCGGCGCATGACCGGGGCGAGCAGCGCGGTGGCGCGGTCCAGCCGGTCGGCGGTGAGGAGATCCATGGCTGGAACCCTAAACCCGAATGCCCCTAGGCGAGCGTCAGGCGAGCGCCTGTTCTATGTCGCCCACCAGGTCGGCGGCGTCCTCGATGCCAACAGACAGGCGCACCAGGTCGTCCGGCACCTCGAGCAGCGAGCCGGCGGTGGAGGCGTGGGTCATGGCGCCGGGATGCTCGATCAACGACTCGACGCCGCCCAACGACTCGGCGAGAGTGAAGATCTCGGTGCGCGCGCAGAGGTCCAGCGCCGCCTGGCGGCCACCCTTCAGACGGAGCGACACCATGCCGCCGAACCGACGCATCTGCTTGGCGGCGACGTCGTGGGACGGGTGGCTCTCGGATCCCGGGTAGATGACCGAGGAGACGGCGGGGTGACCCGTCAGCAGCTCGACGATCTTCTCGGCGTTGTCGCTGTGCCGCTCCATGCGCAGGGCGAGCGTCTTGATGCCGCGCAGTGTCAGGAACGCGTCGAACGGTCCGGGAACACCGCCGGCGCCGTTCTGCAGGAAGGCGAACGACGCGTCCAGTTCCTCGTCGTTGCACACGAGGGCGCCGCCGACGACGTCGGAGTGTCCACCGATGTACTTGGTCGTCGAGTGCAGCACCACGTCGGCGCCGAGCGTGAGGGGCTGCTGCAGATACGGCGACGCGAACGTGTTGTCGACGACGATCTTCGCGCCCGCCTCGTGTGCGACGCCCGACAGAGCCTCGATGTCGCCGACGTTGAGCAGCGGATTGGTGGGCGTCTCGACCCAGACCAGCTTCGTGTTGGGGCGAATGGCCTCGCGCACGGCGTCGACGTCCGACACCGCGGCCACCGAGTACTCGATGCCCCACTGGGTGAACACCTTGTCGATGAGCCGGAAGGTGCCGCCGTACGCGTCGTTCGGGATCACGAGGTGGTCGCCCGGGCGCAGCGACGCCCGCAGGAGGGCGTCCGTCGCGGCCATGCCCGAGGAGAACGCGCGACCGTAGTGGCCGTTCTCGAGGGCTGCCAGGTTGGCCTCGAGCGGACGCCGGGTCGGGTTGCCGGTGCGGGCGTACTCGAACCCGCTGCGCATACCATCCACGCCGTCCTGGGCGAAGGTGGAGCTCGCGTAGATCGGGACGTTGACCGCACCGGTCAGCGGGTCGGGCTCGTACCCGGCGTGCACCGCGCGAGTGGAGAACCCCTGCCAGGACGTCGTGTCGGACTTGCTGCGCTGCTCACTCATGCGCACCAGCCTAACGAGCGGGCAGGCCGGAGGCCGGTCGGGATGGGTCAGTAGTTCCGTGTGTCAGGACGCGGTGGTGACGAATCCGAGGAGATCGTGGCGGGTGATGACGCCGACCGGCTTGCCGTCGTCGACTACCATGACGGCGTCGGTGTCGCCGAGCGTCTTCGTCGCGGCCGAGACCGGCTCACCGGCGCCGATGAGCGGGAACGGCGCACTCATGTGCGTCTTCACGGCGTCGGACAGGTTCGCCCGGCCCTCGAACACGGCACTGAGCAGATCGCGCTCGCTGACACTGCCCGCGACCTCGCCCGCCATGACCGGCGGCTCGGCGCCGACGACCGGCATCTGGGAGACGCCGTACTCGCGCAGGATCTCGATGGCGTCGCGCAGCGTCTCGGACGGGTGCGTGTGCACGAGGTCGGGCAGTGCGCCGGACTTGCCGCGCAGCACGTCACCGACGGTGGGCTCGGCGGTGCCGCCGTCGAGCCGGGTGCGCAGGAAGCCGTAGGAGCTCATCCACTTGTCGTTGAAGATCTTGCCGAGGTAGCCGCGACCACCGTCGGGCAGCAGGACGACGACGAGGGCGTCCGGGCCCTCGCGCTCGGCCACCTGCAGCGCGGCGACCATGGCCATACCGCAGGATCCGCCGACCAGCAGGCCCTCCTCGCGGGCCAGGCGACGCGTCATCTCGAACGAGTCGGCGTCGGACACGGCGATGATCTCGTCCGGGATCGACGGGTCGTACGCGCTGGGCCAGAAGTCCTCGCCCACGCCCTCGACGAGGTACGGCCGGCCCGTCCCGCCCGAGTAGACGGAACCCTCGGGATCGGCACCGATGATCTTCACCGCACCGCCCGACATCTCCTTGAGGTAGCGACCGGTTCCGGTGATGGTGCCGCCGGTACCGACGCCGGCGACGAAGTGCGTGATCTTGCCGTCCGTGTCGTTCCAGATCTCGGGTCCGGTGGTCTCGTAGTGGCTCTGCGGACCACCCGGATTGGCGTACTGGTTGGGCTTCCAGGCACCGTCGATCTCGCGCACGAGGCGGTCCGAGACGCTGTAGTAGCTGTCCGGATCCTCGGGGGCGACCGCGGTGGGGCACACGACGACCTGCGCGCCGTAGGCACGTAGGACGTTGCGCTTGTCCTCGCCGACCTTGTCGGGGCACACGAAGACGCACTTGTAGCCGCGCTGCTGTGCGACGAGGGCCAGGCCGACTCCGGTGTTGCCGGAGGTGGGCTCGACGATGGTGCCGCCGGGCTTCAGTTCACCGGACGCCTCGGCCGCCTCGATCATCTTGACGGCGATGCGGTCCTTCGAACTACCACCGGGATTGAGGTACTCCACCTTGGCGGCGAGGAGTGCGGACCCGGGGGCGACGACGGTGTTCAGCTTCACCAGCGGGGTGTTGCCGATGAGGTCGACGACGCTGTTTGCAATGCGCATGCGTCCATCCTCCCAGATGTCCGGCCGGACACCCACCGAGCCTCGTCGCGCTGCGGCGATCGCACTGCACGGCACCACCGTCGGCGCACCTAGAATCGGACAGGTGAACGGAGGTGCGATGCAGCAGGGCGGCTCGGGTCGCGGTGGGTGGCGACAGGCAGCGGTGGCGGGAGCCGCCACCGTCGTCGCGGGATCCGGCGCGGGAACGCTGTCCTGGGCCGCGTACCGGCACCTGCTGGCGCAGGCGGCCGCTGCCCGGACCGTGATCGGCCGCAGCACGGACCGGCCGCCCGAGGCCGACGGTGTGTACGCCCCGGGTGCGCGCGTCCCGCAGCGGTGGCGCCCCGGCGTGCAGTCCGACCTGCACCTGATGATCTTCGGCGACTCGACGGCGGCCGGCATGGGCTGCGTCGTCGCGGACGAGGTGCCGGGCGTGCTGATCGCGCGGGGTCTCGCCGACGAGAGCCGGAAGCGGATCCGGTTGAGCACCAAGGCCATTCCCGGCGCGACATCCAAGGGACTCGAGGGTCAGGTCGATGCGATGCTGGTCGCCCACCACGACCGGCCCGACGCGGCGGTCGTCTTCATCGGCGCCAACGACGTCACCAAGAAGCATGCGGTGGCGGCCTCGGCCGAGCGTCTGCGTACCGCGGTGCGTCGCCTGCGGGCGGAGGGCACCGTCGTGGTCGTCGGAACGTGCCCGGACCTCGGTGTCGTCACCGCCATCCCGCAGCCGCTCCGCGCTGTCGTGCGGACGTGGGGCCACCGACTCGCGCGGGCTCAGACGTCGGCGACGCTCGCCGCCGGCGGCCACCCCGTCGCGCTGGCGGATCTGCTCGCCCCGGAGTTCCTCGCGGCACCGGAGCGGATGTTCTCGGCCGACCGTTTCCATCCGTCCGCGGCCGGATACGAACTCGCTGCCCAGCAGATCCTGCCCGTGCTGGCGGCCGCGCTGGGCGAATGGGCGGGCGGCCCCCTGCCGACGCTGCCCACGGTGTCGGACGTCGCCGAGCAGCGTCGCCTCGTCTCCCGCCTCACCGCCTCGGCCAACCGCCACGTGTCGCGGCTACGGCCGCGAGACGCCCTGCAGTGACCGGGGGCCCACCGGACGAGAGTTACCCTCCAGTCATATCGTCGCCAACCCCAGGAGTCCTCCCATGCCAGAAGCAGTGATCGTGTCCGTGGCCCGTTCGCCCATCGGGCGCGCGATGAAGGGGTCGCTCGTGAGCATGCGTCCCGACGACCTCGCAGCGCAGATGGTCAAGGCAGCCCTCGACAAGGTGCCCGCCCTCGACCCCACCATGATCGACGACCTCCTCATGGGGTGCGGTCTGCCCGGCGGCGAGCAGGGCTTCAACATCGGCCGTAACGTCGCCATCCAGCTCGGCTACGACTTCCTCCCCGGCACCACCATCACCCGCTACTGTTCCTCGTCGCTGCAGACCACCCGCATGGCACTGCACGCCATCAAGGCCGGCGAGGGCGACGTGTTCATCTCCGCCGGAGTCGAGACCGTCTCCCGCTTCGTCAAGGGCAACTCCGACTCGTACCCAGACACCCAGAACCCCATCTACGCCGACGCCCAGGCCCGCACCGAGAAGATCGCCGAGGGTGGCCAGACCTGGTCCGACCCCCGCGAGAACGGCAACCTCCCCGACGCCTACATCGCGATGGGCCAGACCGCGGAGAACGTCGCCCAGCTCACCGGCATCAGCCGTGAGGAGCAGGACCACTGGGGCGTCCGCAGCCAGAACCGCGCCGAGGAAGCCATCGCCAAGGGCCACTTCGAGAACGAGATCACCCCGGTCACGCTGCCCGACGGCACCGTCGTCAGCACCGACGACGGCCCCCGCGCCGGCACCACCTACGAGAAGATCTCGCAGCTCAAGCCGGTCTTCCGCCCGGACGGCACCATCACCGCCGGCAACGCCTGCCCGCTGAACGACGGCGCCGCGGCACTGGTGATCATGTCCGACACCAAGGCCAAGGAGCTCGGGCTGACCCCGCTCGCCCGCGTCGTGTCCACCGGCGTCTCGGGCCTCTCGCCCGAGATCATGGGCCTCGGCCCCATCGAGGCCTCGAAGAAGGCGCTCGCGCTCGCCGGCAAGACCATCGACGACATCGACCTGGTCGAGATCAACGAAGCCTTCGCCGTCCAGGTGATCGGCTCCGCACGGGAATTGAAGATCGACGAGGACAAGCTCAACGTCTCCGGCGGCGCCATCGCCCTCGGACACCCCTTCGGCATGACCGGTGCCCGCATCACCGCGACCCTGCTCAACAACCTGCGCGCCCACGACAAGCAGTTCGGTCTTGAGACCATGTGCGTCGGCGGCGGACAGGGCATGGCCATGGTGCTCGAACGCCTCAGCTGAGTCGTCCCGTACACAGCGAACAGCCCCCGCCCTCCGAGAGGAGGACGGGGGCTGTCGGCTGTGACGACTACTGCTGGAACTAGTCGTTGTTGAAGTAGCTCAGCAGTCGCAGGATCTCGACGTACAGCCAGACCAGGGTGATGGTCAGACCGAGCGCGACGCCCCAGGCAGCCTTCTCCGGTGCCTGGGCACGGATCAGCTGGTCGGCGGAGTCGAAGTCGAGCAGGAAGCTGAACGCGGCGATGCCGATGCAGACGAGGCTGAAGATGATGGCGACGGTGCCGCCGTCACGCAGTCCGAGCCCGCCGGGGGTGAAGAAGCTGGCGACCAGGTTGCCGAGCATGAGCACGACGACACCGATGAGGGCGCCGACGACCATGCGGGTGAGGCGCGGCGTGACACGGATGGCGCCGGTCTTGTAGACGACGAGCATGCCGAAGAAGACGCCGAAGGTGCCGAGCACGGCCTGGGCGATGAGCGCACTGCCGCCGACGCCGCCGAAGCTGATGTCGGTGAACATGAGCGACAGGGCACCGAGGAACACGCCCTCGAAGGCCGCGTACGCGAGCACCAGGGGCGCACTGTCCATCTTGCGGCCGAACGTCGCCACGAGGACGAGGACGAAGCCGATGAGTCCGCCGCCGATGACGAACATCGGGGCCAGGCCGGGGTTGTTGCTCGCGAGCACGTAGGACGCGATGGCGAACACCGTCAGGACACCGAGGGTGGTGGCCGTCTTGGTGACGACGTCGTCGATCGTCATCGCACGCTGCTGCGGACCGGTCTGGTACGGCTGCGGCTGTCCCTGCGGGGAGCCGTACTGCTGGGTGACCGCACCGGCACCGGCGGCGGCCGAACCGAAGGAGGCATATCCGCCTCCCGCCTGCTTGGGCAGATTGCGGAACACCGGGTTGCTGGAAGTGCGCACCGTGTCTCATCCCTTTCGTGTGGTGGAGCCTGTGTATCTCTCAACGTTCGGATGCGACGGAAAAGTTCCCATCGGACAAAACGGACTGTACCGGGCGGACGTCGCCGTTCCCCCAGCGCAGTACCGCATCAGTACACACGGTCGGCGCACGTTTGTCCGCTCACGTTTGTCGCTCGGGCGATCCGGGCACCTTCTTCCTCATGAGCATCGAAGACGGACCCGGAGACACGCTGGACCAGAGTGAGAGTCTCGACTCGGACGAGATCCGAGGCACGGACGACGTCGACGACGTGGTCACCCCGCCGGACTCGTGGACCGAGGCCGACAAGTTCGGCACCACCGAACGCGAGGCGCGTGAGGGTGAGAGCCTCGACCAGAAGCTGGCCGAGGAAGTGCCGGACGTCCCGCTGGAGGAGGAACTCGACGTCCCCGTGGCGGCGACACCCGACGACGATCTGACCGAGGAACTGGTGGACCGAGTCGTCGACAGCGACGACGAGAACGACTACATCGCGGACGCCACGGAGGACGACGGCACCGACGGCGCCGCCGTGAAGGACGCGGACGTGGTGGACGGAGTCGTGGTGGAGAACTCTGCGACGCACCGCGGCCAGATCGACGGGACCCCCGAGGACGCGGGCTCCTACTTCGACTGAGTCACGTCCGCCTGACTTGTGCGGCCGACACATTCACCGTCACCTGATCGACCGGGTGACGGTGAATTTGTCGTTGCGGCCCATCACCTCCGTCGGCCCGACCATGCGCGCGAGCATGGAGCGGAACCGCAGGTGTGAGTTGTGCACCGCCCACAGTTCGCCGCCGGGGCGCAGGACGGTCCGCGCGGCCGCGAACAGTTTCTCCGCTCCCCCGGTGTGCACGGCCGCGTTCTCGTGGAACGGTGGATTGCACAGGATCACGTCGGCGCTCGCGGGCGCCTCCGACGCCATGGCGTCGTCCCGACGCGCCGTGACCCGCACGCCGGACGCCTCCGCCGTGGCCGCCGCCGAGGCCACCGCCGCGGCCGAGCGGTCTGTGGCGACCACCTCCGCGTCCGGCCGCAGGCGCGCGGCGAGGACCGCGAGAATGCCGGTCCCGCACCCCAGATCGACGATGCGGCGCGCGTCGGGCGACATCCGGTCGAGGAACGTGCACAGGTACCGGGTGCCGATGTCCAGCCGGTCCCCGGAGAAGACGGCACCGTGGGCGACCACGGTGAGGTCCAGATCGGCGAGGACGGTCGACACGGGGTACGTCGCGCTCTCGCGAGGCAGCGGCCCGGTCGCCACCAACCCGCGGGACTTCTGCGCCGCGCGGGTGGCCGCCACGTCGGTGAAGTTCGCGGCGAGCACGTCGTTCATCGACCGACTCATGTGTTTGAGTCGACCCGCCGAGATGACGCGGACCGACGGATCCGCCCAGCGGGCAACGGCTTCGGCGATCTCGGTGAGCTCGGCGAGGGCGCGGGGAAGCTGCAGCAGCACCACGGTCGCACCGTCGAGCAACTCTCGGTCCAACGCGTGGCTCGTGTAGACGTCGCCGAGGCCGAGCGCGCCGGCGTTGCGGGCCAGCGCGAGCTCGGAGGTGAGGGGATCCTGGTGCACGCGAATGCCGGTGAGGCCGTGCGCAGCGGCGGTCCCGAGGGTCAGCGCGCCGTACCGGTCGCCGATCACCGCGACCGACCCGGGCTCGGCGGTGGAGGTCGACTCCGCGGCCTCGGCCAGGATCAACCGGTCGGAGGCGTCGACGGCGTGGAGATTGGGCGCCTCGGCATCGGGTGAGCGACGGAGCGCGCCGAGAACATGGTCCGGATCCTGCATCGTCGCAGTCTCTCACTCCCACCGAACCTTGCTTGAATCCCGACGTCAGCGGGCATCATCGACCTATGGGACTCACAGTGGCAGTGACAGGTCCGACCGGCGAGATCGGCATGTCGGCGGTGGACGCGCTCGAGCGCGATCCGGCCGTGGACCGCATCCTCGGCATGGCGCGACGACCGTTCGACGTGGACGAGCACGGCTGGACGAAGACGGAGTACCGGCAGGGCGACATACTCGATCGTGCGGCGGTGGACGCCTTCGTCGCCGAGGCGGATGTCGTGGTGCACCTCGCCTTCCTCATCATGGGATCGCGTGCCGAGAGTTCACGGATCAACCTGGCCGGGACTCGCACCGTCTTCGAGGCGACGGTGGCCGCCGCGCGGCCGACACGGCTCGTCTACACCTCGTCCGTCGCCGCGTACGGCTATCACTCGGACAACCGGGTGCCGCTGACCGAGGACACGCCGACGCGCGGATCGAAGGAGCACTACTACTCCGAGCAGAAGGCCGAACTCGAGGAGGTCCTCGACGAGGTCACCGCGGGATCGGACCTCGAGGTGTACGTCCTGCGGCCGTGCATCGTCGCCGGCCCGAAAGCGCCCGCCCTGGCCGACTCCATGCCGTGGCGCTCGATCGCCGCCCAGCTCCCCGCACCACTGGGGGCCGTGGTCGGCGCGGTGCGTCCGGTGTTCCCCGACCCGGGACACCCGCTGCAACTGGTGCACCACGACGACGTGGCGACGGCCATCGCGCTCGCCGCGACCACGGACGCACCTCCCGGCCCGTACAACATCGCGGGCGACGGGGTGGTGTCCCTGTCGCAGGTGGCGGCCGCGCTGGGCGCCTTCCCGGTGCGGGTGCCGTCCCTGCTCGGGTCTGCGGCGTCGGCGGTGATCCGCACCCTCCCGTTCGTCCCGTCGATGGTGGAGTGGGTGCACGTGGGACGGACGTCCGTCGTCATGGACACCTCGAAGGCCAAGCGCGACCTCGGGTGGCATCCCGCGCACAGCAGCTCCGCCACTCTGAACGCCCTCGTCGCGTCGCTGTGACACGACGGGGAGTTGCACCGGGTACGAGCACCCCACTAGCGTGACTCCGCGCACTTGAACACCGTTCAAGTGGTTCTCGCTCACGCCACGCACAGGAGTCCCGACCGTGTCCCCTCGTTTCTCGGCTCGTGACCTCGCTCAGGTCGCCGTCTTCGCGGCACTGATCGC
Source organism: Rhodococcus sp. BP-241 (assembly GCF_019836145.1). Taxonomy (NCBI): domain Bacteria; kingdom Bacillati; phylum Actinomycetota; class Actinomycetes; order Mycobacteriales; family Nocardiaceae; genus Rhodococcus; species Rhodococcus sp. BP-241. The sequence continues at coordinate 312,387 of NZ_JABUEI010000003.1, forward strand.
GGCACTCGGCCTTCCCGGCTCCATCACGGTCGGCATCAGCGGTGTGCCCATCACCCTGCAGACCCTCGGCGTCATCGCCGCGGGCGCGGTTCTCGGCGCCCGCAAGGGTGCGGCCGCGGTACTGGTCCTGCTCGCACTCGTCGCGATCGGCCTCCCGTTGCTCGCCGGCGGACGCGGCGGTCTCGGCGTCTTCGCGGCCCCCAGCGTCGGGTACCTCGTCGGATGGGTCGTGGGCGCCTTCGTCATCGGCGCGCTCACGCGGCTGATCGTCCCGTCCTACCCGCTGTGGGCCGGTCTGCTCGTCAACGCCGTGGGCGGCATCGCCGTCATCTACGTCTTCGGCGTCCTCGGCCTGCTGCTGCGCACCGACCTCGGAGTAGGGGCGGCCATCGCGTCCACGGGCGCCTACGTTCCCGGCGACGCGGTCAAGGTCGTCGTCGCGACCGTCGTCGCGAAGGGCGTGCACCGCGCCTACCCCGGTCTCGTCGCGCCGCGGCGTCGCGCGACCGTCGGGTCCGCCGCCTGACATGGTGCGCTCGTCCCCGCGCGATCCGATCCTGCTGGCGGGACTGCGGACGGCGATCGGCACGGCGGGGCATGCGTTCGCCGACCTGACGGCCGCCGACCTCGCGGCACCCGTCCTCGCCGACGTCGCTCGCCGGGTGCACCATCTCGGCCGCATCGACGACGTCGTCCTGGGCAACTGCCTCGGTCCCGGCGGCGACCTCGCTCGGGTCGCCGCGCTGCAGGCCGGTCTCGGTCATCACGTCCCCGGCGTGACGGTCGACCGCCAGTGCGGCTCGGGCCTCGACGCCGTGGCCCTGGCCTCGTCCCGTGTCCGCGCGGGTGACGACGCCCTGATTCTCGCGGGGGGAGTCGAATCGGCGAGCACGGCGCCGTGGCGTTTCCACGCCCCGGTCGGCGACGGGGGTCCGCAGCGGTACACGCGCGCACCGTTCACCCCGCGCGGTCACCCCGACCCCGACATGGGCACGGCCGCGGACGATCTCGCCCGCACGCTCGGCATCGACCGGGAGCGACAGGACAGGTACGCCGAACGCTCGCACCGGCTCGCCTCGCAGACGGACTTCTCGACGGAGATCGTCACCGTCGCCGGGATCGATCGGGACGAGCGGGTGCGCAGCGGACTCACCACGGCGCGTCTGAACAAGCTGCGTCCGGCGTTCTCCCCCGACGGCACCGCCACCGCGGGCAACTCGTGCGGCATCTCCGACGGCGCGGCCGTGATCGCCGTGACGACCGCGGACCGGGCCGACGGCCCTGCCCTGCGGGTACTCGGCTGGGCCGTCGCCGGGACGGATCCCGCGCTCCCCGGACTGTCCCCCGTGCCCGCGGTCCGCGCCGTCCTCGACCGCTGCGGAGTCAACCTGTCCGACGTCGGGATCGTCGAGATCACCGAGGCCTTCGCCTCGGTGGCCCTGGCGGCCGTCGACCGGCTGGGCATCGATCCGGACATCGTGTGCCCGCACGGAGGGGCCATCGCGCTCGGACACCCGTGGGGCGCCTCCGGAGCGATTCTCCTCGTCCGGTTGGCTGAGCAGATGGCCGCGACCGACTCCCCCGCTCTCGGTCTTGCGGTGTGCGCCATCGGCGGTGGTCAGGGCATCGCCATGCTCGTGGAACGAGTCGGAGCATGAGCGTGATCCGGTTCGATCACGTCTCGCACGGATACGGCGATCGGCCCGTGCTGCGCGACATCGATCTCGAGATCACCGAACACCGCGTCGGCATCGTCGGATCCAACGGCTCCGGGAAGTCGACCCTGGCCCGCATGATCAACGGTCTGGTGTCGCCGAGTTCCGGCACCGTCACCGTCGACGGTCTGAACGTCGCGCGCAAGGGTGGCCAGGTGCGACGGAAGGTCGGGTTCGTGTTCACGGACCCGGACAACCAGATCGTGATGCCGACCGTCGCCGAAGATCTGGCGTTCTCGCTGCGCCGCACCGGAGCGTCGAAGGACGAGGTGGCGGACCGCGTCGCCGACATGCTCGACCGTTTCGGGCTGGCCTGTCACGCCGATCATCCCGCGCACCTGTTGTCCGGCGGACAGAAACAGATGCTGGCGATCGGCGCAGTGCTGATCCGCCGACCCGAGGTCCTGGTGGCCGACGAACCCACCACGCTTCTCGATCTCCGCAACTCCCGCAAGGTCGGCGCGGTGTTCGACACTCTCGAGCAGCAGGTCGTCGTGGTGACACATCACCTCGACCTCCTGACGAACTTCGATCGCGTCATCGTGATCCACGACGCTCGGGTCGCCCACGACGGACGGCCCGCCGACGCCCTGCCCGCGTACGAGGCGCTGCTCGAATGATCGGCCTCTACCGACCCGGTCACTCGCTCCTGCACCGACTTCCGGCCGGGTGGAAGCTTCTGCTGCTCATGGTCGGCGTCATCGCGGTCATCGCCCTCGTTCGCCGACCGGTCGACGTCGCGGTCGCTGCCGGCGTGGTCGCCGTTCTCTTCGGGATCGGGGGCATCGGCCCACGGACCGCACTCGCGCAGATCCGGCCGCTCTTCTGGATGATCGCGATCATCGCGGTGTTCCAGGTGATCATCACGACCCCGGCTCGCGCCGTGGTCGTGTGCGGGATCCTCGTCGTCACGGTGGCCGCGGCGAGTCTGGTCACCCTCACCACCCGGGTGACCGCGATGCTCGACGTGTGCGGCCGCGTCCTGGAACCGTTGCGGCGCTTCGGCGTCGACCCCGACCGCATCGGACTGCTCCTGGCCCTGACGATCCGGCTCGTACCCCTCCTCACCGGCATCGTGCACGAGGTCTCCGACGCGCGGAAGGCCCGCGGACTGCAGTGGTCGATGACCGCGCTCGCGACACCCGTGGTGGTCCGTGCGCTGCGGACCGCGGACGCGTTGGGAGACAGTCTCGTCGCCCGCGGCGTGGACGACGACCGGGACGATGACGCGTGATCGCGGACTCGATCGACGAGCGCATCGGTCGTCGCGCCCGGGACCGTCCGGACTCGCTCGCGGTCGTCGCCGCGGACGGCAGTCTCACCTATCGTGAGATGTGGGATCGGTCGGGACGCGTCGCCGCACGCCTGCTCGGGGCGAAGCGGGTGGCCGTACTCCCGGCGTCCGATCTCGGTTCCGTCGTCACGGTTCTCGGCGCGATCCGTGCAGGTTGCTCGCTAGTCCTCCTGCACCGCCACCTGCTTCCCGACCACCTCGCATCGGTTCTCGAGATCGGTCGCCCCGCTGCGGTGATCGCCACGGAGCGCGGGCGGACCCGGCTGCGTCGACTCGGCGTCACCGGCACGCTCACCTCGCCCGACGACCTCGCCGCCGCGCCCGCGGTCCCCCTCCCGGCACCGGACGAGGCCGGAGAACTGCTGGCGGGGTTGACTTCCGGCACGTCGGGCACCCCCAAGCTCTTCGTCCGCTCGCGGCGGTCGTGGTCGCGCACGCTCGATCGGTCCGACGAGGAGTTCACCGTGGACCGGCACTCCCGGGTGGCCGCACCGGGCGTCCTGGACCACACCCACTTCCTCTACGGACTGGTGCACGCGCTCACGCGAGGTGCTGCCGTGGACCTACGACCCCTAGAGTCGTGGTCCTCCGCGGGAGATGTCGACCCGACGCACGTCTACACCGTGCCCACCCTCGCACACGACATCGCCGTGTCCACCCGACCCGGGCTGGCGCAGGTCCGAGAAGTGTTGTCCTCGGGTGCTTTCTGGCCGCGTTCCGGTCGCGACGCCCTGTCCGCTCGCGTTCCCGGCGCTCGGCTCGTGCACTTCTACGGCGCCTCGGAACTGTCGTTGGTGGCCGTGGACTCCTCCACCGAACCGGTTCCCGACGGCTCCGCCGGGCGGCTCGTCTCGGGTGTCCGCACGAGAACCGTGGACGGGGTCGTCAGCGTGCACAGCGACATGCTGTTCGACGGATACCTGACCCACCCCGATCACGCGGAACCGTCCGACGGGCCCGTGAACGGGTGGACGAGCGTGGGCGATCGGGGCGAGATCCGCGGCGGGTGGCTGTTTCTCGCGGGCCGCAGTTCCGACACCATCGTGCGCGGCGGCCTCAAGGTGGAGCCACTCGATGTGGAGACCGCCCTGCGGGGGTTTCCCGGCGTGCTCGACGCGGCGTGTGTGGGCGAGCCGGATCCGAGGATGGGGTACGTCCCGGTCGCGGCGATCACGGTCTCGGAGCCGGTCGACCGCACCGCTCTGCGGCGTCATCTGCGGGCGCACCTGGAGGCACCGGCGATGCCCACCCGCGTGGTCACGGTGCCCGCGCTCCCCCGCACGGCCCGCGGCAAGCTCGACCGCCCGGCCGTCCTGGCGATGATCGCGACCGGACCTCGATCCTGACGGCTCGCTGTGCTGCGGACGTATTGTCCGAACAAACTATTGACTTCCCTTGTGATGTGGATTACACATATGTCGGGCCGCGACCGAACAGGTCACCGGCTCGATCCATTCCAGTCGTACCCAGTATGTCGCCGCGTTGTTCTCTCGTCGGCGTTCGAGAAAGAGACCGAATGACACGTCATTTCACCCGTCGGGGCACTGCTGTCGCTCTCGGCGTGGCACTGAGCGTCAGCCTGGCAGCGGGCTGCTCCAGTTCGGGCGGCGCACCGGAGTCCTCCGGTGACGGCGGCGGCAACGCCGGCACGGCCGACACCCCGCGCGCCACGATCGCGATGATCACGCACGAGGTTCCCGGTGACACGTTCTGGGACCTCATCCGCAAGGGCGCCGAGGCGGCTGCGGCCAAGGACAACATCGAGCTGCGCTACTCGGCCGATCCCGAGGCACCGAACCAGGCCAACCTGGTGCAGAGCGCCATCGACTCCGACGTCGACGGCATCGCGGTCACACTGGCCAAGCCCGACGCCATGGCACCCGCCGTCGAGGCCGCCACGGCCGCCGGCATCCCGGTCGTCGCCTTCAACTCCGGCTACGACGCGTGGAAGGACCAGGGCGTCCAGCAGTACTTCGGCCAGGACGAGACCATCGCCGGCCAGGCCGTCGGTGCGCGTCTGACCACCGAGGGTGCGAAGAAGACCCTCTGCATCATCCAGGAGCAGGGCCAGGTCGCCCTCGAATCCCGTTGCGCCGGTGTGACGCAGGGCTTCACCGGCGGTTCCACCGAGATCCTGAACGTCAACAGCAAGGACATGCCGTCCGTCGAGGCCACCATCACGGCCAAGCTGCAGCAGGATCCGACCATCGACCACATCGTCGCCCTGGGCGCTCCCATCGCGCTGACCGCGGTGCAGTCCAAGGCGAACGCCAACTCCGAGGCCACGGTGGTCACCTTCGACACCAACGCCGCACTCGTCGAGGCCATCCAGAGCGGCGACGTCGCGTGGGCCGTCGATCAGCAGCCGTACCTCCAGGGCTACCTGGCCGTCGACTCGCTGTGGCTGTACCTGAACAACGGCAACACCATCGGTGGCGGCACGCCCGTTCTGACCGGCCCGGCCTTCATCGACTCGACGAACATCGACGCGATCGCCGAGTACGCCAAGGGCGGCACTCGCTAGCCTCCACGCACACGAGATCCGGTGCAGAGATCCGCGTTCACCGCGGATCTCTGCACCGGATTCGTCGTCGTGGGGTCAGGTCAGGTCGTTGTTCTTCGTCTCCACCAGTGCTCGCGTGCAGATCAGACTGAGGACCGACAGGAGCGCCAGCATGACGCCCACGGCGATGCTGCCGAACTGCGCCGTCAACGGAGCCGCCAGCAGCGGTGGGATCGCACCGCCGAGCACGCCCGCCAGGTTGTAGCCGAGACCGGCACCGGTGTAGCGGAACCGGGTCCGGAACAGCTCCGGGAGCAGCGCACCGGTGGGGCCGTAGGCGATACCGAAGATGGACAGGGTCACGCACATCGCGATCACGTACGCCGTACTCGATCCCGTGTCGAGGATCGGGAACAGGGCGAGCGACCAGGGAACGGCCGCCGCGCAGGACACCATGATGACGCGGCGCCGACCCACCCGATCCGAGAACGTCGCCGACAGCGCGATGGTGATGCCGAAGATCACCGCACCGACGATGCCGGTCCACAGCACGAACGGCCGGTCGAAGCCGAGGGTCTTCGTGCCGTAGCTCGTGAGATACGCGGTGCCCATGTAGAACAGCGAGAACAGCGACGCCAGCGCACCGGCCGCGAGCAGCACCTCGCGCTTCTGCACGTGCCACGCCTCGAGCACCGGGAGCCGGGTGGGAGCGGACGGCGTGGTCGCGGCGGCGGCCTGATCGGCCTTGAACACCGGCGTCTCCTCGATCGCGAGGCGCATGTAGAGACCGATCAGCACCAGCACGGCGCTGAAGAGGAACGGGATTCGCCACCCGTAGTTCAGGAACGTGTCGTTGGTGTCGCCGAACACGGCGCCGGTCACCAGGAACGTCGCGCTGGAGAGGATGAAGGCGGCGGCCGGACCGAGCTGCGGGAACATGCCGTAGAAGCCGCGCCGCTTCGCCGGTGCGTACTCGGCGGTCAGCAGCGTCGCTCCCGCCCATTCGCCGCCGACGGCGAACCCCTGCCCGAACCGCAGCACCACCAGGATGATCGGTGCGGCGACGCCGATGGTCGCGGCACCGGGGAGCAGCCCGATGACGAAGGTGGAGACACCCATCAGCAGCAGCGTCGAGATCAGCGTCTTCTTGCGGCCGATGCGGTCGCCGAAGTGACCGAACAGCACGGCTCCCGCGGGACGCGCGACGAAGGCGACGGCGAAGGTGGCGAACGAGGCGACGGTGCCGGCCGTCGATCCCAGTGCCGGGAAGAACACCGTCGGGAACACCAGCGCGGCCGCGGTGCCGTAGATGAAGAAGTCGTAGAACTCGATGGTCGTTCCGATGCCGCTGGCGACGGCCACCTTGCGGACGCTCGTGGCGGGCGGTGCCGCGACGGGTGGTGCCGAGGTGGCGCGCGCCGTCGCGTCGTCCGGCGAAACTGTGGTCATGGTTCTCCATCCGAGGTGAGGATCGTCCGAATCGTCGGACTCGGGAGGAACGTATGTGACCTGAACCACTCCCACCACCCTCCGAAGAGGGGGGCGGGATCCGGCGGGCGGGCGGTCGCCCGGCGCTACGCTCGACCGATGATCGTCGATGCCCTGCTCGCCGTACTCCCCGCCGATCGGGTGGTGGTCGATCCCGACGTCATGGCGTCCTACCAGCACGACGAGGCCGAGTGGGCGCCGTCCGCGACCCCTCTCGCGGTGGTGCGTCCCGCCACGGCCGACGAGGTCCAGGCGACGGTACGGGCGTGCCTCGACCACGGCACTGCCGTGGTGACCCGCGGCGCCGGGACAGGGCTCTCCGGCGGCGCGAACGCCACCGCGGGGTGCATCGTCCTCGCGCTCGACCGCATGACCGCGATCACCGAGATCGATCACCTCGAGCGGTACGCCGTCGTGCAACCGGGCGTGATCAACGACGATCTGCGCGCGGCCGTCGCGGAGGTCGGCCTCTGGTACCCACCGGATCCGGCGAGTTCGCCGTGGTCGACCATCGGCGGCAACGTCGCCACCAACGCCGGCGGCCTGTGCTGCGTGAAGTACGGCGTGACCCGCGACTACGTCATGGGCATGGAGGTGGTCACGGGCACCGGTGAGAAGGTCCGACTCGGCCGACGCACCGCGAAGGGCGTCGCGGGGTACGACCTCGCCGGACTGATGGTCGGCTCGGAAGGAACACTCGGCGTCATCACCGAGATCACCGTCAAACTGCGCCCCCTCCAGGACCCGCAACGGACCGTCGCCGGCTACTTCGACTCGATCGTCGACGCGGGCCGAGCGGTCGCCGCCGTCGCCGCCGCCGGGCTCACCCCCTGCGCTCTGGAACTGGTGGACAAGCAGTGCCTCCTCGCGGTGGACGCGTGGAAGAACATGGGACTGTCCGTCGACGCCGAAGTGGTGCTGCTCGGCCGCGTGGACACCCCCGGGCAGATCGGTGACCAGGAGGCTGAGAAAATGCTCGCCTGCTTCGACGAGGGCGGCGCCACCTGGTCGGCGGTGTCCACCGATCAGGAGGAGGCGGACGCGCTCTTCGCGGCGCGGCGCCTGGCCTACCCGGCCATGGAACGACTGGGCCCGGTGCTCACCGAGGACGTGTGCGTCCCCAAACGCCATGTGCCGGAGATGCTGTCGCGGATCGAGAAGATCGGCATCGCCCACGACGTCGTCATCGCCAACATCGCCCACGCCGGCGACGGCAACCTGCACCCACTGCTCATCACTCCCCCGGGCGACGACGCCGCCCGAGCACGCTCGCAGGCGGCGTTCGCCGAGATCATCGACGCCGCACTCGCCCTCGGCGGCACGGTCACCGGCGAGCACGGCGTCGGCCTGCTCAAGATGCACGGACTCGTCCAGGAACTCGATCCGGTGGTCCTCGCGATGCACCGCGCGGTCAAGGACGCACTCGATCCGCAGGGCATCCTCAACCCGGGCAAGGTGTTCGACCAGCTAGGCTCGCCCGTGTGACCGACACCCCCGCACGTCCCGTCATGCCCGACGACCTGCGCGAGTTCGCGGAGGCGGCAACAGGATTCATGCCCGCCGACGAGGGACTCGCGCTCTTCGATGCCACCGCCGAGTTCCTGGGCGACGGCGTGGTGGTGGAGATCGGCACCTACTGCGGCAAGTCGACCGTGTACCTCGGCGCCGCGGCGCGCGCCACGGGCGGCCGTGTGGTCACCGTCGACCACCACCACGGATCCGAGGAGCACCAGGTCGGCTGGGAGTACCACGACACCACGCTCGTCGACCCGGCCACCGGTGCGCTGGACACTCTCGGACGATTCCGCCGCACCCTGGCGGGGGCGGGCCTCGAGGACGTCGTCGTCGCCGTCGTCGGCCGTTCCGGCGACGTCGCCACGCTGTGGAAGCATCCCGTCGACGTGCTGTTCATCGACGGCGGCCACACCGACGAGGCGGCCACCGTCGATTTCCAGGGGTGGGCGCCGTGGGTCGCGGTCGGAGGCGCCCTGCTCATCCACGACGTGTTCCCGGATCCGGCGGACGGCGGGCAGGCCCCGTACCGCATCTACCGGCGTGCCCTCGACAGCGGCATGTTCACCGAGAACCGCGTGGTCGGCTCACTGCGAGTGCTGGTGCGGACCTCGGGTCAGCCGGGCACGCTCGCCGGGTAGGACTCCCCCGCGCAGCCGCAGCTGCGATGCGCGCCGGAGAGCCCGACGGGCAGATCGTCCCCCCGGAAGATGCCGGATCCGGCACTGGACCGGGACAGGGCGTCGGCCGCCAGAATCATGGCTCCGGTGGTCCACGTCGTCCTCTCGACGGGCCACCGCTTGCCGTCCGCATAGACCAGCCCGGTCCAGTACGACCCGTCGTCCTCCCGCAGGTGCTGCATGCTTCCGAGCAGGTCCGTCGCCACGTCGACCCGGTCCATCGCGTCGAGAGTCAGAACCAGCTCACACGTTTCGGCACCGGTGACCCACGGTCGGTCGTCGACACAGCGGATGCCGAGCCCCTCCACGACGAAGTCCGACCACCGGTCGTCGATGCGCCGCCCGGCCGCCCGTCCGCGCACGGCGCCGCCCAGGATCGGGTAGTACCAGTCCATGGAGTACGACGGCTTCGGCGTGAAAGCCGAGAGGTGATGCCGCAGAACGTGACCCAGCCGGCCGACGGCGACCTCCCAGTCCGGCTGCGGGTCGCCGATGTACGCCGCGAGCGCCAGCGCGCACCGCAGACTGTGGTGGATGCTGGCGTTCCCGGTGAGCAGGGCCTCGGCACGCGATCCGTTCGGCCCTGCGGCCCAGGCGATCTCGCCGCGGTCGGTCTGCAGACCGAGGACGAAGTCGACGGCGCGGCGCACGGTGGGCCACAGGGCCAGGGCGAAGTTGTCGTCGCCGGTGACGAGGAAGTGGTGCCACACCCCCACCGCGATGTATGCGCAGAAGTTGGTGTCGGCGCCGGCGTCCTCCACGACGTCGCCGCGCAGCCGGATCGGCCAGGTGCCGTCGCTGCGCTGCGTGCGCCGCGACCACTCGTACGCGGCGTCGGCCTCCTCGACGAGGCCCGCGGCGCTGAGCGCCATGGCCGATTCGACGTGGTCCCACGGGTCGAGGTGCCCGCCCTCGGACCACGGAATCGCCCCGGACCGGACCTGGACGGCGGCGATGCTGCGCGCACTGGCGAGACACTGCTCGGCGGACAGGATTCCGGGAACCGACGGCGTCACGTGATCAGTGAGCGCCACGTCCGGCCCCCGGTCCGCCGATCCCGGTCTCCGGCTTGCGCAGGTAGATCACCACGGACTTGCCGATGACGGGATTCAGGACCTGCTCGAGCACTCGGGTGGTGCGCGGGGCCTTCATCATGTCCCACACCAGCATCGAGTGATAGCCGCGCACCAGCGGGTGATCGTCGTTCCGCACCCCGACCGCGCACTTGAGCCACCAGTACGGAGCGTGCAGTGCGTGCGCGTGGTGGGTGTGCGTGACCTCGAGGCCCGCCGCGGTGAGCGACGCCGCCAACTCACTCCCACGGTAGATCCGAACGTGGCCACCCTCGTTCGCGTGGTACTCGTCGGAGAGGGACCAGCAGACCCGCTCGGGCAACCAGCGCGGGACACTCACCGCCACCGTGCCGCCGGGGCGCACCACGCGCGCGATCTCGGCGATGGCCGACGCGTCGTCCGGCACGTGCTCGAGCATCTCGGACACGATCACCCCGTCGAACCACTCGTCCGGGAACGGCAGGGACAACGCGTCGCCGACGACCGTCTCCGCCGTGGCGGACTCCGGTACCTGCTTCTCCTCGGCCATCGCGCCGAACATGACCTTGACCTCGTCGAGTTCGTCCGCGTTCTGGTCGAGGGCGGTGACATGGGCCCCGCGGCGGTACAACTCGTAGGAGTGGCGCCCCTGGCCGCACCCGATGTCGATGACGCGATCGCCCGCACCGAAGCCGAGCCGGTCGAAGTCCATCGTCAGCATGTCGTCTCTCGATTCCCTCGTCCACGGCGATCGGCGATCGCCTTCTCGTACTCCGCGACGGTCGCGGCGGCCACCGCCGGCCAGCCGTAGGTCTGCGTGGCCCGTTCCCGCCCGCGCTCGCCCATGGCGCGTCGGCGGGGCTCGTCGTCCAGCGCGCGCATCAGGGCCCGCGCCAGGGCGTCGCTGTCACCGGGAGGCACCAGATCGGCGCAGAGCCCGTCGGGCCCCACGACCTCGGGGATCGCCCCGGTGCGGCTCACCACGAGGGGGGTCGCGCAGGCCATGGCCTCGATGGTCGGGAGCGAGAAGCCCTCGTACAGCGACGGCACGCAGGCCACGTCGGCCGACGCCAGCACGCGCGCCAGTTCGGCGTCGTCGAGACCGCTCCGCGTCCGCACGATGTCGTCGATACCGAGATCGTCGATCAACGTCCGGGTCGGCCCTGCGGGGTCCACCTTCGACACCAGTTCGAGTTCGACATCCCGCTCGGTGCGCATCTTCGCGACCGCCTCGAGAAGGTGCCGCACACCCTTGAGGGCGACGTCGGCACTCGCGACGGCGACGATGCGGCCGGAAACTCGCGGCGCCGCGCCGGGGGTGAACACGGTGGTGTCGACCCCGAGCGGGACCACCGTCACCGCACCCGGAGCGACCCCGAACGCGTCCACGATGTCCACCGCGGACGAGCGGGACACGGTCAGCAACCGCGGGATCCGGCGCGCCACCCGCCGCTGCATGGTGAGGAAGCCGTACCAGCGCCGCACGGTGATCCGTCGTCGCCACGGCGCCGCCGCGAGGTCGAGGGCACGGTCGCGGGTGATGGGGTGATGAATGGTGGCCACGAGCGGCAACGGGATGCGCAGCAATCCGTAGCTCAGCGACTGGTTGTCGTGCACCACGTCGAACTCGTCGGCTCGCGCGCGCAGCAGACGAGCGGCGCGCGCCCCGAACGTGCGGGGCTCCGGGAACCCGGCCGTCCACATGGTCAGCACCTCGGACACGTCGACCAGGTCTCGGATCTCGGAGGGCCGCGGGGTGCGGAACGGATCGTCGTCCCGATAGAGGTCGAGGCTCGGTACTCGCGTGAGCCGCACCCGCGGGTCGAGATCGGGATAGGGCTGACCGGAGAACACCTCGACCTCGTGCCCCTCGTCCACCAGCGCTCGACTCAGACGCGCGACGTAGACACCCTGACCGCCGACGTGGGGCTTGCTCCGGTAGGACAGCAGAGCGATACGCACGTGGGTCCCCCGAGCTGTCGCGGCAGTGTGATGGCAGACACCCTCGCCGCGGTGGAACCGGCGATCATGTCCCGATGTGTCTACCACCTTCCGTTCTTCTCGAATCCACACGACCGACGACCAGCACTGATTCACACTGGACCTCCCCGCCACCCGAGATCGAGGAGACGACGATGACCGGAACCGGCGACAGGGCGCTGCACATCCACTCACCGGCGGGTCTGCCGTTCATCGATGTCCGGCGCGAGTTCGACGCACCCGTGTCCGCGGTCTTCCGGGCGCACGCGGAGCCCGAACTGGTGTCCCGCTGGCTCGGTCCCGCCGGCTACGAGATGTCGGTCGAGGAGTACGACTTCCGCGGCGGTCGCCGGTACCGCTACGTCCACCGTGATCCCGGCGGTGCGGAGTACGCGTTCCACGGCGTGTTCCACACGGTGCGGACCAACGAGTTCGCCGTGCAGACCTTCGAGTACGAGGGCTTCCCCGACGTGGTGAGCATCGAGTTCCTCACGTTCGTCGACCTGGGTGACCGCTGCCGGTTGGAGGGCCACTCGGTGTACCCGACACTGGAGGCGCGGGACTCGATGGCAGCGAGCGGCATGGAGAAGGGCATGCGGGAGGGCTACGAGCGCCTGGACGATCTGCTGGGCTGAGCGGGTGGTCACAGGCGCAGCGCGGGGTCCATCCGCTCGATCAGGGTGTCGAGAGTGATGGGCAGGTCTCGCACCCGGACACCGCACGCGTGGAACACCGCGTTGGCGATGGCAGCAGGCGACCCCACGATGCCGATCTCGCCGATCCCCTTGCTGCCCATCGGGTTCAGATCGTCGTCGTGCTCCTCGACCCAGATCGCCTCGATGTCGGCGACGTCGGCGTCCACCGGGACGTGGTACTCCGCGAGGTCGGCGTTGAGGAAGCCGCCGTGTCGTCGATCCACGATGCCCTCCTCCATGAGTGCCATGCCGATACCGAACACCATGCCGCCCAGGAGCTGTGACCGAGCCAACCGAGGGTTCAGCACACGGCCCACGGAGAAGACGCCCAGCATCCGCGTCACGCGGACCTCCCCCGTGTCGACGTCGACGTGCACCTCGGCGAAATGGGCGCCGAACGCCTGCCGCGCCAGCGCCGCACGCTCCTCGAGGTCGTCGGTGGTGTCCGCGGTGGCCGTCGCACCCGGTGCGAGGTCTCCGTCCGCGCGCAGCGCACGACAGGCCTTGGTCACCGCCCAGCCCCACGACGAGGTACCCGAGGACCCGCCTGCGCCGGGCGCCGTGGGCAGCGCACTGTCCCCGACGTGGATGTGGACCCGGTCCAGCGCGACCTCGAGCGCGTCGGCGGCGATCTGGGCGAGCACCGTTCGCGCGCCGGTACCGATGTCCGACGCGGCGACGGACACGTCGACCGCCCCGTCGTCACGGACGGTCGCCCGCGCCGTGCTCGGCGACGTCATCGCGGGGTAGGTCGCCATCGCGACACCGGTCCCGACGAGGGTGCGTCCGTCTCGGCGTATCGCGGGCCGCGGGTCACGACCGGCCCAACCGAAGCGCCGCGCGCCCTCCTCGAAGACGGCGCGGACGGTACGTGAGCTGTAGGTCTGCCCGTCCGCGGGATCGACCGACGGCTCGTTCCGCAGCCGCAACTCGACGGGGTCCGTTCCGAGCGCGTGGGCCAGTTCGTCCACCGCGCACTCCAGAGCGAACATGCCGGGCGCCTCACCGGGAGCGCGCATCCAGCGCGGTGTCCCGACGTCCAGCGCGACCGCGCGATGCGTGGTCGAGACGTCGTCGATGTCGTACACGTGGCGACTGCCCTCGGACGTCTGCTCCACGAACTCCATCACGGTGGAGGTCTGCTGGAGCGAATCGTGCAGCAACGCCGTCATCGAGCCGTCCGCGTCCGCCGACAGTCGGACCCGCTGGATCGTCGGCGTCCGGTAGCCGACGAAGTCGAAGGTCGACCGGCGTGGAACCGGAAACGAGACCGGTCGACCCACGACGGACGACGCCATGGCCGCGACGACCGCGTTCGGTCGCGTGCTCCCTTTCGATCCGAAGCCGCCGCCCACGTGCCGGGCGATGACGCGCACGGCGTCCGAGTCGACGCCGAAGAGCTCGGCGAGATCTCCGGCCACGCCGGACGGCGCCTGCGTCGAGTCCCAGACCGTGAGGGTCGACCGGTCCTCGCTCCACGCGGCGATCGACGCGTGCGGCTCCATGGGCGCATTGTGTTCGGGCGGCGTCGTGTAGCGGACGTCGACGCGCACCGCGGACTCCTCGAAGCGCCGCTCCGGTTCCCCGGTGACGACATCGGTGTCGAAGCCCGCGTTCACCTGCTCGGGTGCGTAGATGCCCGGGTGATGCTCCCGTAATTCGTTGTCGCACTGGCGACTCTCGTACGTGACGTCCAGAACGGAGGCCGCACACGTCGCCTGCTCCGACGTCTCCGCCACGACCACGGCGACGATCTGCCCGCGGTAGGCGACGACATCGGACTGGAGCACCTGCAACTCGCCGTCCCCGGCGGACCCGAGCGTCGGAGCGTTGCCGTGCCACAGCACGGCGAGGACACCCGGAAGCGTCAGCGCCGAGGCACGATCCACGTCCAGCACACGCCCCGCCGGAACGGCGGCGCCGACGATCGCCGCGTGCGCTGGTTCTCCACCGACGTCCCGGTACTCCGCCGCGTACCGGGCGGCTCCGGTGACCTTGTCGTGGCCCTCGAGCCGCTCGACCGGTGTTCCCGTGACGGTCATCGGGTGGCCGCCTCGTCCGCGGCCGCGTCGGCGAGGGACATCACGGTGGAGGCCACCGTCGACGCGAGGAGTGACAACTTGTAGTCGTTGTCGGGGAACGTGTGTGCCGCGGCGAGCTCGCGCTCCATCGCAGCGATCACGCCGCTCCGGGACGGGATCGCCCCGAGCAGCTCGGACTCGGCGACCGTGGCCCGCCACGGCTTGTGAGCGGCTCCGCCCAGCGCGATGCGCGCCGTGGTGAACACCCCGTTCTCCACGACCACGACGGCGGCGACGGACACCCTCGCGAAGGCGTAGGACGCACGGTCCCGCACCTTCCGATAGGTCGAGCGCGCACCGGGTGGAAGCGGCGGTATGTCGAGGTGCGTCACCCACTCGTCCTGCCGCAGAGTCGAATCGCGTTCGGGTGCGGACTCGGGAAGCCGATGCAGATCGGCGAACCGGATCTCGCGTACGCCGTCGGTGCCGACGACGGTGACAGTGGGATCGAGCACCGCGAGGCCCACGGCCATGTCCGAGGGATGGGTGGCGATGCAGTGCTGCGATGCGCCCAGCACCGCGGCGTTGCGCCGATCGCCGTCCAGGGCCGAACAGCCCGAGCCCGGTTCACGCTTGTTGCAGGCTGTGTCGACGTTCATGAAGTACGGACAGCGGGTGCGCTGGAACAGGTTCCCGCCCGTGGTCGCCATGTTCCGCAGTTGACCGGACGCACCCGAGAGCACGGCGCGCGACAGGACGGGAAACCGCGAACGCACGACGGGGTCGGCGGCCAGATCGCTGTTGCGGACCAGGGCCCCGACACGAAGACCCGGCACCCCGCCGCCACTGCCGTCGTTCCACTCGATGTCCGCCAGGGCCAGACCCGTGATGTCGACGAGCCGGTCCGGGGTCTCGATTCCCAGCTTCATCAGATCCACGAGGTTGGTTCCGCCGGCCAGCACGCGGGTGGACCCCTCGGCGAGTGCGGACGCGATGGTCGACGCGTCGGCGGCACGGTCGTACGCGAATGTTCTCACCGGTCCGCGCCCGTCTCCGTCGTCGTTGCAGATATGCCGTCGATGTTCTCTCGCACGGCATCGACGATGTTGGGGTAGGCGCCGCACCGACAGATGTTGCCGCTCATCCGTTCTCGGATGTCCGCGTCCGAGGCCGTCGGCACGCCGTCGAGGTCCTCGGTGACGGCGCTGGGCCATCCGTTCTTCACCTCGTCGAGCACGGCGACGGCAGAGCAGATCTGACCGGGGGTGCAGTAGCCGCACTGGAATGCGTCGTGCGCGAGGAACGACGCCTGCACGGGATGCAGGTCCTCGCCGTCGGCGAGCCCCTCGACGGTGGTGATGTCGTCGTCCTGTGCCGCGACGGCCAGCGTCAGGCAGCTGACCACGCGCCGACCACCGGACAGCACCGTGCACGATCCGCACTGACCGCGGTCGCACCCCTTCTTGGCGCCGGTCAGCCCGAGCCGCTCACGCAGCGCGTCGAGGAGGGTCGTCCGGACGTCGCACTCGATCCGGTGCTCCTCGCCGTTGACCGTGAGGCGTACTCCGACATCTCCTGCGACGAGGCTCATGCTCCGGGCTACCCTGCGCTCCCGCCACCAAACCGCCCCGGTGCCGGACTACAGGGGCAGTGCGGTCTCGCGCACGGCGCCGGGCGCGTCGACCGGGGGCACGATGCGTCGGAACCACTCGGTGCCGAACGCGGACGCGAGATCCTCGTCCGACATGGGGATGAACGGGCCGAAGTCACCGATCTGCGACTCGTGCACCACCATCGCCGCACGCTTGGCGGCCAGGACACCGGACACGTCCACCGCGGTGGTGAGTTCCGACTCGGGCAGGCCGAACGCCTCGATGTCGAGCTGCGAGGCGTCCTCGTTCTCGCCCGGATCCCAGTTGGGGTTCGCCGTCATCATCTCGCGCATGCGGTCACGGTTCATCGTCGCCTCGTAGACGAACGGCACCTCGGCGATGGCCGCGGCGCGCACCCCCACGTGGTGCACCTGCACGTGGTCGGGATGGCCGTAACCACCGTGCGAGTCGTAGACCGTCAGGACACGGGCCTGCTCCTCGACGAGAACGTCCGCGAGCCGCCGAGCGGCCTCCTCGACATCCACGTTGGCGAAGGCGTGCGGGTTCGTGTTGCCCTCGGTCCCGGCCATCCCCGAGTCCGCGTATCCCAGCACGACCACGCGCTGTGCCCCCAGCACCTCGGCCGAGCGCTCCAGTTCACGCTGCCGCCGATCGTGCAGCGACTCGCCCTCGGTCAACAGGCCGTCGGGCACCTCACCGAGCGCACCGTCGGTCGCCGTCACCAGCACCACTCGGTGGCCGGCGTCGGCTGCCGACCGCATGATCCCGCCTGTGCCGAACACCTCGTCGTCGGGATGGGCATGGAAGCACACCAACACACTCATCGGCAGATGGTCGCACGGGCGCGGTGCGCGGGCTCGATCACGTCGGGTGTCGACCCGCCGCGTCGGTGCGCCGACAGATCGTGATTGTCGCCGTCGCTTCCGGGGAACGCGATGCGTCATGACGCAGAGGAACGAGACGGTGGACGACGTGTGGGACGACTGGAAGGACGCGGTCACCATGACGCGGAAGGAGCTCGAGGACTGGCTGACGACCGACGAGTCCCGCTCCGTCGGTGACTCGAAGGACGGTGAGTCGACGGGGCACGAGATGGGGCGGCGCATCACCTCGATCCTGGACACGAAGAAATCCGATCTCACGGACGACGACGTCGCCGCGATGCGCAAGGTCGTCGGATACGTGCACCGACATCGCGCCCAGGGCCCCTCGAAGGACGTGGAGCACTCGCGGTGGCGCTACTCGCTGATGAACTGGGGACACGATCCGCTGAAGTGACACCCACGTCAGATGAGGAGCAGGCGTTCGGAGCCGATCGGCGTTCGGATGTTTTCTTCTCTCGATTCGGGATATTCACGACCTAGCTCGTCGGCGTGTTCATCACTCACGGTGTTCGACGGCCCGCGTACTTCCGCCTGCTCTCGACATACCCGCGGGCCCGACGTTCTGTCCGATCCGGTCTCCAGCCGACCTCGACTTGCACCACCGACAGTAGCGAGACGTCGTTCAGTCACCAGCGACGACTCGGAACGCACGATCCGAGGGACGGATTCCTCATGCGCATCGCCATGGTGTCAGAACACTCCAGTCCGCTCGCCGCGCCCGGCGGCATCGACGCCGGGGGGCAGAGCGTCCACGTCGGATGCCTCGCCGTCGCTCTCGTCGACCGCGGCCACGAGGTGTCGGTGTTCACCCGACGTGATTCGCGTGAGCAGCCCGACGAGGTCGTCGTCGATGAGGGCTACCGCGTCGTCCATGTTCCAGCGGGTCCGCCGGAGCCGGTCCCGCGGGACGAACTGCTTCCGTACATGGGCGACTTCGCCTCTCACCTGTCCGAGCGCTGGACGCGAGACCGGCCCGACGTGGTCCACGCCCACTACTGGATGTCGGGCTTCGCGACCCAACTCGCGGCGTGCCCGCTCGCGATTCCCACCGTGGTGACGTTCCACGCGCTCGGTGTGGTCAAGCGTCGGCACCAGGGCACGCGGGACACGTCGCCGCCGAGCCGACCCAAGATCGAGCGGCTCATCGCACGCGGAGCCGATCACGTCGTCGCGACGTGCTCGGACGAGGTCACCGAACTGGTCCGGATGGGCATACCGCGCCGACGGGTGTCGGTGGTGCCGTGCGGCGTAGACCTCGAGAAGTTCCAGCCGGCGCCGGTCAGCTCTCCCGGCCCCGCGCGACGGCGGCGGTTGGTCGCGGTCGGCCGTCTGGTGCCTCGCAAGGGTTTCGACCTGATGATCGCGGCTCTCGCGTCGATTCCGGACACCGACCTCATCATCGCCGGCGGCGAGCGCAGCGACGTCTCGGACGACGACGAGGCTCGACGCCTGAAGCAGATCGCGATCGCCCACGGTGTGGCCGACCGCGTCCGCCTGGTCGGGCAGGTCTCCCGTGAGGCGATGCCCGACCTTCTCCGCTCCGCCGACATCGTGGTCTGCACTCCCACGTACGAGCCGTTCGGCATCGTGCCGCTCGAGGCGATGGCGTGCGGGATCCCTGTGGTAGCCACCGCGGTCGGCGGTTTCCTCGACACCGTGATCGACGGTGTCACCGGCGTGCTGGTCCATCGCCGCACACCTGCCGCCGTCGCCGACGCCGTCCGTCGCCTGCTGAACGACGAGGGTCGACGCACCGGCTACGGCATGTCGGCCGCCGATCGCGCTCGCGCCCGGTATTCGTGGGAGCAGATCGCCGTCGACACCGATCGGGTCTACCGGTCATTGCTTCCGGAGCCGACCTCCACCGACACCGCGGACGTATCGGGGGACGACCAGCTGGACCGGGTGTGAGGCCCTGTCACCAGCCCACGACGAGAACGCGTCGGCCGTCCGTACCGATGCTGCTCATCGGGGCTCGATACCCTGGAAAAACCCCGTCAAACTCCCCACCCGGCGCTCGGAGCCGGTGTGGCATCGGTCGGACTCGGCTGCTTGAATGGCCTTTCTGGACCGAACACCGAAAGGCAGGACATCCGATGTCGATCGCCGAGAACACCACGGACGCATTCCGTGTCGACACCGAATGGCACGACGACGCAGCGATCCTGACAGTCGTGGGCGAACTCGATCTGGCCACCGCGCCGATTCTTCAGGACGCGGTGGACGCCGTACGGACCACGGCGTCGAGCGCGCTGATCATCGATCTGACGGGTGTCGATTTTCTCGCGTCGGCCGGTATGACCGTGCTGGTGACCTCGCATCAGGCGGTGGGCGACGACGTCGCCTTCGCCGTCGTCGCCCGCGGTGCGGCCACCGCTCGCCCCCTGCAGTTGGTCGGTCTCGACGAGACGTTCCCGGTGCTCGACACCCGCGAGGCGGCGCTCGCGGCCGTCACCACGTCCGGTTCGCCCGTCGACGACCTCGCATGAGCAGCGCTCCCGGTGTGAGGACCGGGCACGCGTGGGGTACTCCTCCCCTCGTGATCGACGACGCGACGACTGAGCACCACCAGCCCCCCACCCAGTTGTCCCTCACCGATCTCGACGCCGAACCGCAGCGCATCACCGACGCACGCGTCCGCTTCGGTGCGTGGTTGACGCACACGCCGTTCGACACGGCGCGGACGTACGACATCGTGCTCGCCGTCTACGAGGCGATGGCCAACGTCGTCGAGCACGCCTATGCCGCCACCACCGGTCGACGCGTCTTCGACCTCCAGGCCACCTACGACTCCGCGCGGCTCGAGGTCGCCGTCCGTGATCACGGGACGTGGTCCGACTCGTCGCCGGGGCCCCTGCGTGGCCGCGGTCTGCCGCTGATCGAGACCCTGTCGGACGACGTCACGCTGTCGTCCGCCGACTCGGGCACCACCGTGACCATGGCATGGGACGTGGCACCGACATCCGGCATCGACACCGACGATCAGGTCTCGTAGACTCGTACGCGATTGCTGAGGCTCCCCGTGAGTCTCTCCTCCTCCAGCCCCGGGGAGAGCATTACCGCTCTCGTCTCACCGGAGGCTTCGTGACTGCACTCTCGTCCCACGCGTTCGACTCCCCGCGCCGTGCCACGTCGAGAACGGCGATCGATGCCCTCGATCTCGGTCCCGACCTCGCGCAGGCCGCCGAGGCGGCACGCCTGGCCGCGTTGGCCCGGTACGACGTCGAGCACACCGCCGCCGACGGCGCCTTCGACCGCATCGCCCGCCTCGCGGCCCGCTGGTTCGACGCGCCGTACGCGTCCGTGTCCATCATCGATGCCGACCTGGTGCGGTTCACCGCCACCTACGGCGACGGGCTCCCGGACCACACCGAACGTCACGACGCCCTGTGCACGATGGCGATGACGCACGACGGGCCGTTCGTCGCGTCGGACACCCTGGCGAACCCGGCCACCGCCGGTAGTGCCTTCGTCCGCGGCGATCTCGGCATCCGCTTCTACGCCGGCGCCCCCATCGTGACCGCCGACGGCTTTCGGCTCGGCACGGTCAACGTCTACGACGTGGTGCCGCGCACGGTGTCCGACGATCGCGCGGACATCCTGATGGAACTGGCCGACATCGCGATGGACGAGTTCGAGTTGCGACTGTCGGCCGCGACCACCGTGCGCGCCGAGCGGGAACTCCGCACGCGCGCCGAGGCGGACTCCGCGATCATCGGTGACTACGCCGCCGTGCTGCAGCGCACGCTGCTCCCACCCTCCCTTCCCACCATCGAGGGTCTGACGCTCGCGTCGCACTACCACGCCTCGTCACCCCTGCAGGTCGGCGGCGACTTCTACGACGTCTTCGCGCTGGGCAAGGACCGGTGGGCGTTCTTCCTCGGCGACGTCCAGGGCCACGGTGCCGGCGCCGCGGCCGTCACCTCGCTGGTCCGCTACACCCTGCGGGCCGCGGCGCTGCACCACGACGATCCGACGGAGGGGCTCGCCGAGCTCAATCGACTGTTGTTGATGGACACCTCGCATCAGCGTTTCTGCACCGTGCTGTTCGGTGTGATCACCCCGGATCCTCGCGGCGGTTTCCGCGTCACACTGGCGACGGGCGGGCACCCACCCGCCCTGCTCCTCGATCCCGCTCGCGGCGAGGTGCACGAGATCCGTTCCAGTACAGGCATGTTCGTCGGCGCTCTGCCGAACGCGACCTTCAGTGCGTGCAGTTTCCGGTTGCAGGAGGGGCAGACACTGCTGCTCTACACGGACGGCATCACCGAGGCACGTCCCGACGGGCGCACCATGTTCGGCGAGGACGGTCTCGCGCAGTTCACGCAGGCCCGCCTCGGACTGTCCACGACGAAGATGGTCGAGGATCTGGTCGCCCTCATCCCCGACCTCTCTCCGATCGACGACATCGCCCTACTCGCGCTGGGCGCCTGACCGGGCGTGGTCGCGCAGCAGGCGTAGCGCGCGTTCGATGGTCGCGGCCAGGACGTCCTTCGGGTCGCCCTCGAAGACCACGCGCTCCGCGCTGGTCGTCCCGTGGTCGGCGATGCCGAACCAGACCGTTCCGGGTTCCACGTCCTCGTTCGTCTCCGGTCCCGCCTCACCGGTGACGGCCACGGCGAGATCCGCGCCGAGCGCCGACGCCGCTCCGCTCGCCATGGCCGTGGCGGCCTCCTCGCTCACCACGGGGCCGCGGGGTACCTGCAACAGCGAGTACTTCACCTCGCTGGCGTAGGCGACGATCGACCCGCGGAACCACGTTCCGGACGACGACGCGCGGCCCAGGTTGGCAGCGATGTTCCCGGCGGTGAGCGACTCGGCGGTGCCTATACGGAGGTCGCGTTCGAGAGCGAGTTCCGCGATCTCCGAACAGAGCTCGGCGAGATCCTCGTCGGTGTCGACGCGCTGCTCCGGTTCGGCCGCCTCGCCCTCGATGAGTTCCTCGTGCCCGGCGTGCTGCGACACGCGACTTCGGGACGTACGACTTCGGGACATGTGACTTCGGGTTTCCTCTCGACGTGATGCGCGGACCGGTAGTCCTTCCCGCTCCGTCCGGTGACAAACATCCCCGGCACGCGCGGAGGATCGGCGCTAGCGTTGAGTCATGCCAAGCCTTCGCGACACCATTCGAACCGAACTCGAGGTCCGTCCGACCATCGATCCCGCAGCGGAGATCGACACGCGGGTGGGCTTTCTCGCCGACTACGCCGTCGCCACCCGAACTGCCGGCTTCGTACTCGGCATCAGTGGCGGACAGGACAGCACACTCGTGGGACGCCTGTGCCAGCTCGCCGCGGAACGCGTTCGCGCCGGCGGCGGCGACGCGACGTTCATGGCCGTACGACTCCCCTACGGTGAGCAGGCGGACGAGGCCGACGCGGCGATCGCGCTCGATTTCATCCGCCCCGACACCACGGTGACGGTGGACATCAAGCCGTCCGCGGACGGCGCAGGCGTGGCGGCTGCCACGGCCCTCGGAGTCGATCGACTGCGCGACTTCGTTCGCGGCAACATCAAGGCACGCGAGCGGATGGTCGCCCAGTACGCGCTCGCGGGCGAGCGGAACCTGCTCGTCGTCGGTACCGATCACGCTGCCGAGGCCGTGACGGGGTTCTTCACCAAGTACGGCGACGGCGGTGTGGACCTCACGCCGCTGACCGGCCTGACCAAGCGCCAGGGTGCGGCCCTGCTGCGCGAACTCGGTGCCCCGGAGAGCACGTGGAAGAAGGTACCCACGGCCGACCTCGAGGACGACCGGCCGGCGCTGCCCGACGAGGAGGCACTGGGTGTGACGTACGCCCAGATCGACGCCTACCTCGAAGGCGAGGACGTGCCCGACGAGGCCGCCGCCACCATCGAGAACTGGTTCGTCAAGACCCGGCACAAGCGCACCACTCCGGTCACCCCCAGTGAGACGTGGTGGCGCTGACCGTCTCGGTCGGTCGGTGTGATCCTGCTCCGAACGGGTAATCCGCCTCACAGCGCTCGAGAAGTGAGGCGTCGACGCATTCCGGTGTTTCGACAGGAGATGAGCAGATGGACATCGACACGGTGGTCTGGACCGAGACCGGTCCGCGGCAGGAATGGTGGGAGGCCGTGATGGCACGGTGCGGAGCGGAGACTGCACGACCGGTTCCCCTCGACTCGGCACCCTCCCGCCGAGAACGACCGGACCATGCCGACACTCCGACCAGGCGTGCGGGCTGACCGGACCGACGAACGACGAAGCCCCCGAGGATCGATGATCCTCGGGGGCTTCCGTGTGAGTGGATCAGGAGATGCCGACGATGTCCTTCGCCAGCGCTGCCAGACGAGTCTGCGCGGCGGAGACCACCGAGTGGCGGTTCTTGTTGCGCTCCTCGTAGGCGACCACGGTGCGCAGATCTGCCGGATCGGTCAGCTCCTTGATCTCGGCGACTGCTGCGGCGACGTTCAGACCGTCGTAGTCGGCGATGGGAAGTTCGTGCTCCTCGAGCGTCCCGCCGGCCGCACGGGTGCGGTGGATCGCGTCGGCGACACCGGTCGCGCCGCCGTCACGAGTGACCTCCTCGGCCGTCTCGAGTGCCGCGTCGCGGCTCGCGGTGACGGTGTCGACGGCCAGTTCGGTCGCGCGCTGGCCGCGGCCGATGAGGGTGGACACCTTCGCGGGAACGTCCTTCGCCGTGCCGACGACGCGGTCGACACCTCGCGACGACCAGGTGACCGGCGTGTTGATGAGACGCACGGCAGCACCGGTGGCGGCCTGGATCGGGGTGCGGCGCAGTGCGGCCGGTCCACCGAGGGCGTCCTCGGCGAGGACGGTGGTGAGCCACTCGACGGTCGCGGTGTGGGCGGTCACGAGATCGTCTGCGAGCGACACGACGCCCGGCGTGGACGCGGTCGTGGCGAGAGCCTTGACGTAACGGGCGCGGTCGAGCAGCTGGTGCTCCAGCGCGAGATCGCCGAGAAGGGCCTCGTCGAACGGCTGCGCCTGCTCGCCGATGGCCTTGAGCAGCGCGGTGAGGCGCCCGACGACGGGTGCGACGACGCCGGGGAAGCCGCCGAGTTCACGAATGGCGGCATCGATGCGAGCAGCGCGATCGCGTCCGTTCGACGCGTTCTGGAGCAGTTCCTCGCGGACAGCTTCCGTCCGAGCCTGTGCGACGCGGGTCTCGGCCACCTGAACCTCGGTGTTGGTGAGCGCGAGCAGAGCGCGAAGCTGGGCGACGAGCGTCGCCCGTTCGGTGTGTGCGGTGGTGCTGACCATGTGATGTGCCCCCTGTGATGGAAGTTGAGTCTCGGTGCAAGAGCAGCCGGAACGACCGCTCCGTGTCATTCGGTGACAGATCGTGGTTACCCGCCGGTACAACGGGGAAAACGCAGTGTGACGAGGCACATTCCCCGCGATCGAAGGAGTTCTCATGGCCGACGAACTGGACGAGACGATGCTCGACTCCGTGCAGGAGAAGATCGACGAGGCCAAGCAGGCGGCGGGAGACATCCCCGAGCGGCGTGAGGGCGGGCCGGATCAGGACGATCTCCACGATTCCTCCGACGGTGCCGCCGAACAGACCGGCGACGCGGCGGAGGCGACACTCGACGAGTTCCGCAACGCCGACGGTGACCGTGACGAGGGCATGACCGAGGGCGGCGGCGGAGGTCAGGGCGCCGCCTGAGTGGGCTGAGCGATCCGTCTCATCACGTCGGCGCCCAGTCCGCTCCGCGATGCGTCGACGGTCTGTGTGCAGAGATCCGCGTTCACCGCGGATCTCTGCACACAGGTTCTCCGCCCGCGCGACGTGCGCCTCAGAGCTGCTCGAGGTGGCGGTCGAGGGCGTCGAGTAGCGGAACCTGCCCGCTCAGCAGCCGACGCCGCGCGGACGTCCGATCACACCACTCCACGCGGTCGACCTCGGGAAACACCAGCCGTCGCCCCGATCTGGGTGGCCAGTCCATCTCCACACTGTTGCTCACGGCGGTCGAGGGGTCGAGTTCGCCGCGCACGGCGAACGCACGAACCGACTTGGCTCTGGACTGCGCGACCGTGCCGAGATCGATCCAGTCCCCGTCGGGCACCGGGGACCCGAGTTCCTCCGCGAACTCTCTGGCCGCCGCTGTGCGCGCATCCTCGGTGTCGGCGTCGTACTCGCCCTTCGGTATGGACCAGGCGCCGGCGTCCTTGCGCGCCCAGAAGGGTCCGCCGGGATGAGCCAGCAGCACCTCCAGCTCGCCCCCACCCCCGCGGAACAGCAGCACACCGGCACTCGTCCTCATTCCGGGATTCTGTCCGATCACGTTTTCTCGCGATCGTGTCGGGTACGCGGTCCGCTGCACGAAGCCTCCGTTCCACAGAGCAGTCAAGGAGCCGACACATGACAGACGTCGCGTCGCAAGGGTCGACACCGGCAGACGACCGGGACATCCTCACCAATCGTCAAGGGCATCCCGTCTACGACAACCAGAACCAGCGCACCGTGGGCTCACGCGGTCCGGCCACCCTCGAGAACTACCAGTTTCTCGAGAAGGTCAGCCATTTCGATCGCGAGCGCATCCCGGAGCGCGTCGTCCACGCCCGCGGAGCCGTCGCCTACGGCTATTTCGAGGCCACCGGGAAGTGGGGTGACGAACCCATCGAGAGGTACACCCGCGCGAAGCTGTTCGCCGAGGCCGGCAAGCGCACGGACCTCGCCGTCAGATTCTCGACGGTGATCGGCGGGCGCGATTCGTCCGAGGCCGCGCGTGACCCCCGCGGCTTCGCGATCAAGTTCTACACCGAGGACGGCAACTGGGACCTCGTCGGGAACAACCTGGGTGTCTTCTTCATCCGTGACGCCATCAAGTTCCCCGACGTCATCCACTCGCTCAAGCCGGATCCGGTGACGTTCCGGCAGGAGCCCGCGCGCATCTTCGACTTCATGTCGCAGACGCCCGAGGCGACCCACATGCTCGTGAACCTGTTCTCCCCCCGCGGGATTCCGGCCAACTACCGGACGCAGCAGGGTTTCGGAGTGAACACCTACAAGTGGGTCGACGCCGAGGGCGAGACTCACCTGGTGAAGTACCACTGGATCCCCAAGGCGGGAGTCGCGTCGCTCACCGAGGCGGACGCCGCCGCGATCCAGGCGAACGATCTGGGCCATGCGAGCAAGGATCTGTACGAGCACATCGAGCGCGGCGATTTCCCTGAATGGGAACTGCGCGTGCAGGTGATGAGCGACGACGAGCATCCCGAGCTGAACTTCGACCCGCTCGACGACACGAAGGTGTGGCCGGAGAACGAGTTCCCGCCGAAGGTGGTGGGCCGCATGGTGCTGGACCGCAACGTCTCGAACCACTTTGCCGAGAACGAGCAGATCTCGTTCGGCACCGGTGTGCTCGTCGACGGCCTGGACTTCTCCGACGACAAGATGCTGGTCGGCCGGACCTTCTCGTACTCGGACACCCAGCGCTACCGCGTGGGGCCGAACTACCTGCAGCTGCCCGTCAACCAGGCGAAGAACGCGCGGGTGTCCACGAACCAGCAGGGCGGCCAGATGCAGTACTCGGTGGACAACACCGGCAGCAATCCGCACGTGAACTACGAGCCCTCCATCACGGGCGGTCTCCGTGAGGCCGAGTACCCGACGCACGACGAGCAGGGTCCGGAGATCCACGGCCGCCTCACCCGCAAGCGGATCGATCGCACCAACGACTACGAGCAGGCCGGTCAGCGGTACCAGCTGATGGACCAGTGGGAGAAGGACGACCTCGTGGCGAATCTCGTCGCGAACATCTCGGAGGCGACGCGCGAGGTGCAGGAGCGGATGGTCTGGCACTTCTTCATGGCCGACGACGAACTCGGCGCCCGCGTGGGAGAGGGGCTGGGCATCTCGGCCGACGACGTCCGCGGACTCGAACCGCTCGCATCGCAGACCCTGTCGGAGGAGGAGGACCGGCGGCGCGCGAATCTCGGGAAGAACGGCCCCCGCGATGTCGCCGACCTGCAGATGACGCACTGCGTCCCGAACGAACGCGCGACGACTGCCGGATGACGTCGTCATGACGCAGGTGTGGACAGCGTCACTCCGCGGGGTTATCGTCGGAGGCGCAAGCCGAACAGGTCGTAGGACGAACTCGAGGCAGGTGGTGCGTATCAACACGGTGACGACGAGACACGTGTTCATTCCGACGCGAGGACGATCACGCGGAGCCTGTTCTCCGGATCGACTCGCACCATCCACATCAACCTGACAGAACCCCGGCGCCGTTATCGGCGCCGGGGTTCTTCGTCGTTCGGGTCGGCCGATCAGCCAGCGTTGGGGTCCAACGTCTCCTTGATCTTGCCCATGACGCCCTTCTCCGTGCCGAGAGCCGCGTTCGACGGTTCGCCGAGTCCGCCGTCGTAGGTGGCGTAGAGCTTCGGGTCCGGCGGCGGTCCACTCTGCTTGTTGCCCAGCGGCTGCGGATCGGCGAGGAACCTGTTCTCGTGGCGGCCGTCGGGTGCGGTGCCGTGCGCCCACCGGCCCTTGTCGGACTCGGTGCCGTCCGACAGATGCCACAGCGTGCTCGCGTGCTCGTCGTACTCCTCGTCGAACAGGTCGTTCGGCGCCACCACACCCTCCAGACCGTCCGCCTGCAGCTCCTCGATGGCCGCGAGCCACATGTTCTGGTGATACGTGTCGCGGGCGAGGTTGAACTCGAGCATGTTCTTGACACCGGGATCGTCGGTCATGTGCCACAGGCGTGCGGTCTGCACGCGGCCCTGCGCCTCCGCCGCGACGTTGGCGCGGAAGTCCGCCAGCAGGTTGCCGCTGGCGACGATGAAGCGCCCGTTCCACGGGACACCGTTGCTGTCGGCGAGGGTGGGTCCGCCACCGGACACGATGGCCTGCTGCGGATCCATCCCGCCCAGCACCGCGGCGACGACGGGATCGGCGGCAGCGTTCTTGGTGGACTCGGTGGCCGGTGCGCCCTCGAGGAGCCGCGCGACCATGGTCGCGATCATCTCCACGTGACCGATCTCCTCGGTCGCGATGTCCATGATGAGGTCCTTGTACTTGCCTTTCATGCGACAGTTCCATCCCTGGAACAGGTACTGCATCGTGACGGTCATCTCGCCGTACGCGCCGCCGATCAACTCTTGCAGCTTGCGGGCGTAGACGGGATCCGGCTTCTCCGGCTTCACGTCGAACTGGAGGTGGTCGGTATGACGGAACATGAAGGCTCCTGACAGTGCTCGGGGTCGTGCTCTTGTCGCGCCCCGGCTACCCGGAGGCGGACCCGACAAACGACCCGGATCGCCGGGTCGTGCGCGTGGGTAACGGCCCCGCGAACGGGTAACCCGGTGCGATGAGCACTGACCTGAACGACCCTGCGGCACCGGGCGACTCCCCCGGTCTGCGTCGCGCCGTCACCGGCAAACTCCTGTTCGTCTTCATCCTGGGTGATGTTCTCGGAGCGGGCATCTACGCACTCGTGGGCGAGATCGCCGGCGAGGTCGGCGGTGCCGTGTGGGTGCCGCTGCTGGTGGCACTCGCGATGGCCATGCTCACCGCGGCCTCGTACGCCGAGCTGGTGACCAAGTACCCGCGCGCAGGTGGTGCCGCCGTGTTCGCCGAGCGGGCCTTCGGACGGCCGGTGGTGTCGTTCCTCGTCGGGTTCTCGATGCTGGCGGCGGGTGTGACGAGCGCGGCCGGGCTGTCCGTCGCCTTCGCCGGTGACTATCTGGGCGCCTTCCTCGACGTCCCGACGGTTCCTGCCGCGCTGGTGTTCCTCGCCGTCGTCGCTCTCCTGAACGCGCGTGGCATCAAGGAGTCGATGCGGGCGAACGTGGTCATGACCGTTGTCGAGGTCAGCGGACTCGTCCTCGTCGTCGTCCTCGCCTGCATCGTGCTCGGTCGCGGCGACGGCGATCTCGGCCGCACCCTCGAGTTCACCGATGCCGTGAACCCTGCCGTGGCGGTCCTCGCGGCGGCACTGCTCGCCTTCTACTCGTTCGTCGGGTTCGAGACCTCGGCCAACATGGCGGAGGAGGTCCGGGACGTGCACCGCGTCTACCCTCGCGCGCTCTTCCTCTCGCTGGCGACGGCCGGTGCGGTCTACGTCGCGGTCGGACTCGCGGTGAGCGCGGTCGTGCCCGCGAGCGACCTCGCGGACACGTCGGCGCCCCTGCTCGCCGTCGTCTCGGCGGCCGACGTCGGTGTCCCCGACAGGCTCTTCGGACTCGTGGCGTTGATCGCCGTGGCCAACGGCGCCCTGCTGACCATGATCATGGCCAGCCGACTCACCTACGGGATGGCCGGACAGCGACTACTGCCCGCCGTCGCGGGCCGGGTGTTGCCACGTCGGCAGACTCCCTGGGTGGCCATCGTCGCGACCACGGTGGTGGCGATGATTCTCGCGGCCACCGGGACCGTCGCAGCGCTCGCGGAGACCGTCGTCCTGCTGCTCCTGATCGTGTTCGTCAGCACCAACCTCGCCGTGCTGGTGCTGCGCAAGGACCAGGTGGACCACCCGCACTTCCGCACCCCGGTGATCCTTCCGGTGCTCGCTCTGATCAGCTGCGGCGTGCTCGCGACGCAGCAGACCGCGCAGACGTGGCTGCGTGCCGGCGTGCTGCTCATGGTCGGCGGCGTGCTCTACGCGGCGATGCGGTGGACACGGAGTTTGAGAAGTCCCGAAATCGTCAACACGTGACCTGTCTCCTGTAGAACGGGGACGTTCGATGTGTGTCCGACGCCGGAATTCCGGCGTCCGGTCGTGACGACTGAAAGGTAGACGATGGCTATCAACGACGACGACATCACCACTTCCGGAGCAGCAGGCGGCGAAGGCCCCGCCGACGGCGGCTCCAACCCGAACGGTCACGACGGCGGCGCCGACGGCACCGCGTCCAGCACGGAGGGCCCCGCCGACGGCGGCTCGAACCCGGGTGGACACGACGGCGGCGCGGACGGCTCCGCGGCCAGCGGCGAGGGCCCGGCCGACGGCGGCTCGAACCCCGACGGCCACGACGGCGGTGCGGACGGTACGGCTTGAGCCGACCGACCGACGACGAGCGCGGACCGGGAGACCGGTCCGCGCTGCGTCGTCTTCTGAGCATCGAGCCCCGCGCCTTCGCCGAGGACCACTGGGGACGCGCGCCGCTCCTGACGCGCGCGGCCGACCTTCCCGCTCCGTTCACCGATCTGCTGTCGACGGACGCCGTCGACGAGCTGGTGTCCGAACGCGGCGTGCGCACACCCTTCGCCCGGATGGCCAGGAACGGCGCGCTGACCGACCGCGGTCAGTTCACCGATTCGGGTGGCTTCGGGGCCGAGGTGACCGATCAGCTCGACTCCGCCGGAATCCTGGCGGCCTTCGCGGACGGCCACACCCTGGTCCTGCAGGGACTCCATCGACTGTGGCCTCCCCTCATCCACTTCACCGGCGACCTGGTCGCCGATCTCGGCCACCCGGTGCAGGTCAACTCGTACATCACCCCCGCGTCGTCGCGCGGATTCGATCCCCACTACGACGTGCACGACGTCTTCGTCCTCCAGATCGCCGGCGAGAAGCGGTGGATCCTGCACCCCCCGGTGCACGAGCACCCGCTGTCGAACCAGCCGTGGTCGGACCGCAGGGACGCCGTCGCCGCCATGGCGCGCACGGACCCGACCCTCGACGTCGTTCTGCGCGAGGGTGATTCGCTGTACGTTCCGAGGGGCTGGATCCATTCCGCCGAGGCCCTGGGTGACACCTCGATCCATCTGACCGTCGGAATGTCGGCCTTCACCCGGTACGACCTCCTGCATCACGTGCTGGGCACCCTCGCGGACGACGCGAGCTTCCGGGCCCCGCTGCCCGTGGGGCTCGATCTGACCGATCCGGACGCCGTCGTACCGCACGTGCGCGCGCTGATCGCAGATCTGACCGCGACCCTCGCCGACACCGACGGCCGCGACGGTCGAGCGCGGACGGCGGCAGAGCGTGTCGGCCGTCGCTTCGTCGAGGTCACGCGGCCGGCCCCGGTGCGTCCTCTCGAGACCGTGCGCACGATGGCCGGCCTGTCCGCGGCCACCGTGGTGACGTGGCGATCCGGGCTCGCCGCGAGGGTGACGCAGTTGCCCGAGTCGGTCGCCGTGACGACGCGGACCAAGACGATCACGCTGCCCTCGATCGCGGCGGACGCCGTTCGGCAGCTGCACAGCGGGAAAGACTGCGCGGTCGGCGACCTCACGGGTCTCGACGATCAGGACGCGATCGTCGTGGTGCGTCGCCTGCTCCGCGAGGGTCTCGTCGTCGCCCGATCGTGACGACGCCGGTGAGCACCACCGCGGCGTGGCGCCCGTGCAGCGACAATGCTCGTGATCGGGGAGACACGTTGGCGGGAAGCGGTTCTCGCGGAGAACGATGGTTCCTCGTCGAGGTCGCGGGAAGTTGGGGCCCGTCGGCGTTCCTCGATTCCTCGTCCGTCCTCGATCCCGTACTGGGTGGAGCGCTGGTGCGCCGCATCGAGAGTGCCGGGTTCCGCCCCCTCGCCGTCCGGGAGCCCGGCCGTCGCCGAGGCCGCGGCCGGTGGCGGTGGGCGTCGGTGGACGCACGGCCGGGGCACGAGAGCGTGCACCGGGGCGAGGTGTCCGACGCGGCCGAACTGCTCGACGTCCCGCTCGACGGATCGTCGGGTACCGCGTCGACGGAGACCATCGTGGCCGTGTGCACCCACGGCAGGCACGACCGCTGTTGCGCCGTCCGCGGTCGCACGATCCTCGCCCCGGCCGTGTCGGCGTACCCCGGCGAGGTGTGGGAGTGCTCGCACCTCGGTGGCGACCGGTTCGCCGGCACGATGATCGTCCTGCCGCACGGTCTCTACTACGGCAACGTCGACGACGCGGACGTCGTCCGCATCCTGCGCCGCCACCACGACGGACTCGTCACCCCGGAGTTCCTGCGCGGCCGCAGTGCGCTCTCGGGGGCCGTGCAGGTGGCCCAGCACGCCGCACGAACCGTCCTGCAGGACTTCGCCATCGACACCCTGCATCCCCTGTCGGAGGCTCCCGGCCCGGACGGTCGGCGACACGTCCTCCTCGACCACCACGGGGACACCGTCGAGGTGGTCCTCCAGGAGTCTCGGTCGGCGCCGATCCTCACCACGTGCCACGCCCGCGTCGCCGGGCCGGTGCGCACCCACGAGGTGGTGTCCGTCCGCCCGTCTCGGCCCCGCTGAGCGACCACTACTCTGGACCGGAGGCCGGTCGTACATCCGGAAGGGACACGTGTGGAACTCGTAGTACTGCTCGATGAGGACGGCCGTGCCATCGGCACCCACGACAAGGCCACTGTGCATCACGACGCCACACCGCTGCACCTGGCGTTCTCGAGCTACGTGATCAACCGCGAGCGCGAGGTCCTGGTGACACAGCGGGCGCACGACAAGCGCACCTGGCCCGGAATCTGGACCAACACGTGCTGCGGACACCCCGCGCCGGGTGAGCGTCTCGACTCCGCGGTTCTGCGGCGCCTCGATCACGAACTGGGTATCGGTGCGGACAGCGCGGCTCCGGTGCTCCCGTCGTTCCGGTACCGCGCCGTGATGGACAACGGCGTGGTCGAGTACGAGATCTGCCCGGTGTTCCTCGTCCTGCACGACGACAGGACCGTCGATCCGCGACCGGACGAGGTGGCCGACTACCGCTGGGAACCGTGGAACGAGTTCGTCGCGACCGTGTTGGCGGGCGAGAGCGATCTGTCGCCGTGGTGTCAGGACCAGGTCCGTCAGCTGCACGCCCTGGGTTCCGACCCTCTGGCGTGGCCCACCGGCGGCACCGAGTCCCTCCCACCCGCGGCACGCGTCGCGTGACGCACGGGTCGGGACGACGCGCGGTCGAGACGGGTGCACCACCGCGCGCCAACGTGCTGATGACGGCGGTCGACCGCATCTCGAACGCTCTGGGTCGGTCGTCGATCTTCGCCGACATCGACTTCGACGACGAGACGCATCCCTGGTTCCTGTCCGCGGAGGAGCGCGCCAACCCGGACACTCGCATCCGCGCCTGGACGGAGGGCAACCGTTGCGTCGCTCTCGTGCACGGCGACACCTACTTCCGCGTGCTGAACGAGCACCTGGCCGACGCGAAACCGGACGATCTGGTGTTGTTCACCGATTGGCGCGGCGACCCGGAGCAGGTGCTCACCGACCGCGGTCCGACGGTCGAGGACGCGCTGACCGGTGCCGCTTCGCGCGGTGTCGTCGTCCGAGGTCTGCTGTGGCGCTCGCACGCGGAGGGCCTCGGATACACCGGCGGCAAGAACAGTGCCCTCGCGACCGCGCTCGAGGACGCGGGCGGTGAGTGCGTTCTCGATCAGCGCGTTCTGGCCTTCGGGTCCCATCATCAGAAGCTCGTGGTGATGCGCTCCGCGTCGCGGCCCGGCGGCAACGTCGCCTTCGTGGGCGGGATCGATCTGGCCCGGTCGCGACGCGACGATGCGCACCATCACGGCGATGCCCTGAGCCGACCGTTTCCGCCGGAGTACGGGGAGACCCCCGCCTGGCACGACCTGCAACTCGAGATGCGCGGTCCGGCCGTGCGCGACGTCGAGGACACCTTCCGGGAGCGCTGGGAGGATCCGGCGGCGCTGTCGCGGCTGCCGTGGCACGTGGTGAGCGACGTCGTCCGCCGGCACCGGCGCGAGCCGTCCGAGCTGCCCGCTGCCCTCCCCGACCCGGAGGCGACGGGAACGTGCTCGGTGCAGTTGCTCCGCACCTACCCGCGTCGCCGACCGTCCTACCCGTTCGCGCAGGACGGCGAGCGCAGCGCCGCCCGTGCGTACGCCAAAGCCCTCGGTCGCGCCGAGCGCCTGATCTACATCGAGGACCAGTACCTGTGGTCCGTGGACGTCGCGCGGGTCTTCGCGCGTGCGCTGCGGCGCTCGCCCCGGCTCCGCATGATCATCGTGGTACCCCGGCACCTCGACGACGACAGTGCGATGACCATCCCGCCGTCGCTCCTGGGTCACGCCGCCGCGTTGGACCTACTACGCGACGCGGGCGCCGACCGGGTGCTCGTCCTCGACGTGGAAAACGACGACAGCGTGCCGGTCTACGTGCACTCCAAGGTCTGCATCGTCGACGACGTGTGGGCGGCCGTCGGTAGCGACAACTTCAATCGCCGCTCCTGGACGCACGATTCGGAGCTCACGGCGGCCGTGGTCGACGAGGAGCGGGATGCGCGCGAGCCCGTCGATCCCGGTGGCCTGGGTGACGGTGCGCGGGTGTTCGCCCGAGATCTCCGCCTCGAGCTCCTCGCCGAACACCTGTCCCGTGGGAGCGGCGCGGACGCCGACGTCGCCGACCTCCTCGACCCGGACGACTGCTTCGACGCGGTCGCCGAGCAGGTCAGCGAGCTCGACGCGTGGCACGACGGGGGCCGCGACGGTGATCGCCCGCGGGGACGGTTGCGCATGCATGCCATCGAGGTGCCGCCGCTGTGGAAGCAGCGGGTGTTCTCGCTCCTCTACCGGCTGGTGGTCGACCCCGACGGCCGACCACTGCGGCTGCGGTTGACGCGCCGCTTCTGACGGTGCGGCCGCGCAGGATTCGCACGCCCACTCGCGGGTACCTGGGCGTTCGTGAGCCCCGACACCGTCCCACCGCCCGACATCGATGCGGCCGCGCGGGCGCTCGGTCATGCCGAACTGCATCCGCGACAACGTGACTCGATCGATGCCGTCGTGTCCGGACGAGACGTGCTGGCACTGCTGGCGAGCGGTTTCGGCAAGTCGGCCATCTATCAGGTCGCCGCGTCGCTGCTCGACGGGCCGACCGTCGTCCTGAGCCCGCTCATCGCGTTGCAACGCGATCAGGTGGACGGTCTGCGTCGTCGGTCGACACACGTGCGGGCGGTCGCGGTGCACTCCGAGCAGAGCGACACCGAGAACGAGCGTTCGTGGGAGTCCCTCGCTCGCGGTGAGGCGACCATCGTCTACCTGACGCCGGAATCAGCCTCGCGGGATGAGGTGCAGGATCGGCTGCGCGCACTCGGCGTCGCGTGCGTCGCCGTCGACGAGGCCCACTGCATCGCTGCCTGGGGCCACGATTTCCGTCCGGCCTACCTTCGTCTCGGTCACGTGGCCGAGGCGATCGGACGCCCGCCGATCATCGCCGTCACCGCGACGGCTCCCCCGCCGATCCGTGACGAGATCACGACGCGCCTCGGCATGCTCGATCCGTTGACGGTGGTCGGCTCCTTCGATCGGCCCGAGATCCGGCTGTCCGTCGTCCGGCACCACGACGCGGACATGGCACTCCGGGCGGCCGTGGACGATGTCGTCCAGCGCTCGGAGTCGGGCGGGCAGGCCGGAGGCCGGTCGGAGTCCGGCGGGCAGGCCGGAGGCCGGTCGGAATCAGGCGGGCAGGCCGGAGGCCGGTCGGAATCAGGCGGGAAGGCCGGAGGCCGGTCGGAATCAAACGGGCAGGCCGGAACCGGTCTCGTGTACACCGCCACTCGCGCGCAGGCGGAGGAGTTCGCGGCTCTGCTGGCGGAGCGCGGCCTCCGAGCGCTCGCGTACCACGCCGGTCTCGCACGGTCCGCGCGCGACGAGGCGCACGAGGCGTTCGCGGCCGGGACGGTCGACGTCGTCGCGGCCACGTCGGCGTTCGGGATGGGCATCGACAAGCCCGATGTCCGGTTCGTCGTCCACACTGCACCGCCCGATTCGCTGGAGCGGTACTACCAGGAGTTCGGCCGCGCCGGTCGCGACGGTGCGGACGCCGCTGCCGTCCTGCACTTTCGCGCCGAGGACCTGGGGCTGCCGTCGTTCTTCGCCACTCGCCGACCGCGCCGAGATGCGCTCGAGGCGGTGCAGGGGGCGCTGCGGTCCGCCACGGAACCGATGTCGACCGAGTCGCTCACGGGATTGCCCGACCTGTCACCGCGCGCTGTGGAGACCGCCCTGGAGCTGCTCGATCACGTCGACGCCGTGCACCACACGGACGCCGGGTGGGTGCCCGGCAGCCTCTCGACGACCGAGGCCGTCGAGCGCGCACTGGAGGCGGCTCGCCGGCAGGAGACGGCGGCGCGATCGCGGGTGGAGATGGTGCGGACCTACGCCGAGACGCGGCGATGCCGACGACAGGTGCTCCTCGAGTACCTCGGCGAGGTGACGGAGCAACTCTGCGGTCGGTGCGACACTTGCGAGTCCGGCACCGCGGCCGAGTCCGACGTCAACGGCGGTGACACGAGCTACCAGCCCGGCGACACGCTGCATCACCGCGACTGGGGCGCGGGGAACGTGGTGTCGGCCGAGGCGGACCGCGTCACCGTGCACTTTCCCGAACACGGTTACCGCACCCTGGCGACCACGATCCTGGAGGAGCGCGACATCGCCGAGTGACAGCCTCGAAACGGACCTTCGACGACCTGCGGGAGCCGAGAACCGGGACCGACCACGACGGACGCGCGAGACTCGGACCGCAGGTTCGTTTAGCCCGTCGACCTGGCGGTTCCGAGCGCGGATCGACTGGGAAGACCGTAGATTCGCGCATGACAGACATCCCCCGGGGGAGGGTGTGCCGTCGCTCCTTCCTGCCCGTCGAGTGTGAGGTTGCTAGACCACATGACAGACCTGAAGCCCTTCTTCAAGAACGTTCAGTCGCACTACGACCTGTCCGACGACTTCTTCGCGCTCTTCCTCGACCCCACGTGGACGTACAGCTGTGCGTACTTCGAGCGCGAGGACATGACGCTCGAGGAGGCACAGCTCGCGAAGATCGATCTGGCCCTGGACAAGTTGGGCCTCGAGTCGGGCATGCGCCTGCTCGACGTCGGCTGCGGATGGGGAACCGCGATGATCCGCGCCCGCGAGCGGTTCGATGTGGACGTGGTCGGCCTGACGCTCAGCGAGCACCAGTTCGGACGCGTCCAGTCCCGTCTGGACGACCTCACGGGCGACCGCAAGGCCGAGGTACGCCTGCAGGGCTGGGAGGAGTTCGACGAGCCGGTCGATCGAATCGTCAGCATCGGCGCCTTCGAGCACTTCCGTCGCGCGCGCCACGTCCCGTTCTTCGAGAAGGCGCACTCGCTGCTCCCCTCCGACGGAGTCATGTTGCTGCACACCATCGTCGGCTACGGACTGGACGATCTGGAGGAGAAGGGTGTCGCCGTCGACAAGCGCGACGCCGTCTTCATGCGCTTCATCCTCCGGGAGATCTTCCCCGGCGGGGAGCTCGAGCGCCCGGGCACCATCCAGGAACGCGCGACGTCCGTCGGGTTCTCGGTCGACCGGGTGCACTCGTTGCAGCAGCACTACGCCCGCACGCTGGAGATCTGGACGGAGAACCTCGAGGCCCGCAAGGACGAGGCCATCGCGATCGCCGGCGACGAGGTCTACGAGCGCTACATCAAGTACCTCGGCGGATGTGCGAAGCAGTTCCGCCGCGGAACCATCGACATCATGCAGTTCACGCTGTCCAAGTAGAACCAGGTCGTTTGGGACCATGTCGGCAGGGAAGCCGCCGGCATGGTCTCCCACGGCAGCTACACGTTCATCGGTAACGCGACCGGGTTGGTGAGCTACGGCGATATCACGCTGCTCACCGATCCGAACTTCCTGCACGCCGGCGAGCGTGCCTATCTCGGTCACGGTCTGTTCTCCACACGCCGTCTCGATCCGGCCGTCTCGATCGACGAGTTGCCACCGCTGTCCGCGATCGTGTTGTCGCACATGCACGGAGACCACTGGGACCGGCGCGCACAGAGCGGGCTCGACCGGTCGCTGCCGGTGTTCACCACGGGTCACGCTGCCTCGAAACTGACCGGTCGCGGCTTCGAGGCGGCGACCGGACTGTCGACGTGGGAATCACGACGCCTGCGAGTCGGAGAGCAGGTCGTGACGATCACGGCGATGCCCGGTCGGCACGGCCCCGTCTGGGCACAGCGTCTGCGGGTGCTTCCGCCGGTGATGGGCACGATGCTCGAGTTCGGATCCGCGGAGTCCGACACCGTCGACCTGCGCGTGTACGTCTCCGGCGACACCCTGATGGTCGACGAGCTTCGGGAGATCCCCACGCGCTATCCGGACATCGACACCGGTGTCGTGCACCTCGGTGGCACCACCCTGCCGTTCGGGCAGAACCCGCGCTGGGGAGCGATGGTGACGATGGACGGCCGCCAGGGCACCGACGCCATGCAGCTCGTCGACCCGGCGCAGGTACTGCCCGTGCATGTCGACGACTACGGTGTCTTCGCTTCTCCCCTGTCCGACTTCTCCCGCGAGATGCGCGCGCGAGGTCTCGGTGACCGCATCACCTACGTCGGGCGCGGCGAGACGGTGCCGCTGAGACGGTGAGGTCGGCAGGGTTTTCGCGTCTCGGGACGCGGGTAGGCCACCTGGACACGAGACCCGACGTCAGGACCCGAGAGAAGGAGGCAGTCGTGCCCACCACGAACGACGACGGCAAGCCCATCGAGTCGGAGCTGCCCTCCACCCTGCAGAAATCGGACGAGAAGGCGCAGCGCACCTTCGCGAAGACACTCGACTCCGCGGAGGAGGAATACGACGACGAGCAGCGGGCGCACCGAGTCGCCTACTCCTCGCTGAAGCACAGCTACGAGAAGGTGGGCGACCACTGGGAGCCGAAGGACGAGAAAGGCCCCTCCGACGAGCGCGCCGAGAGCGGCGGCCCGAATCCGAAGGGCCGCAGCGCGGGCGGCGTCGACGCGAACGCGTCGAAGAAGCATCTCGAGGAGGTCGCTCGCGACCTCGACGTTCACGGCCGCTCGACGATGACCAAGGACGAGTTGGTCGACGCCATCGACAAGGAGAACAGGAAGCAGACCGCGAAGAAGCGGTGACAGGTCAGCGGAACGCCTGTTGTCCCGTCAGCGCCTTACCGATGGACAGCATGTGCATCTCGCTGGTCCCCTCGTACGTGAGCACGGACTCCAGGTTGTTGGCGTGCCGCAGAGGTGAGTACTCCAGAGTGATGCCGCTACCGCCCAGGATCGTGCGGCACTCGCGGGCTATGGCGATGGCCTCGCGGACGTTGTTGAGCTTGCCCAGACTCACCTGATCCGGCGTGATCTCACCGCGGTCCTTGATCCTGCCGAGGTGGACGGCGAGAAGGAACCCCTTGCCGAGCTCGAGGGTCATGTCGGCCAGCTTCTGTTGCGTCAGCTGGAAACTCGCGAGCGGCCGGTCGAACACCTCGCGAGAATTCGCGTACGCGATGGCGGTCTCGAGGCTGTCCCGCGCTGCGCCGAGAGCGCCGAACACGATGCCGAACCGCGCCTCGTTGAGGCAGGAGAGCGGAGCTCCGAGGCTGGTGGCACCGGGCAGCATCGCCGACGACGGAAGCCGGATGTCGTCGAAGACGAGTTCCGCTGTCACCGAGGCGCGGAGCGACAGCTTCTTACCGATGGCGTGCGCGGCGAATCCCGGTGCGTCCGTGGGCACGACGAACCCACGGAAGCCCTCGTCGGTCCGCGCCCACACCGTCGCCACGTCGGCCAGGGTGCCGTTGGTGATCCACATCTTGGAGCCGGAGAGGATCCAGTCGTCGCCGTCCCGTCGCGCACGGGTGCGCATCCCGGACGGGTTGGAACCGAAGTCGGCCTCGGTCAGTCCGAAACACCCGATGGCCTCCCCGGTGGCGAGACGTGGGAGCCATTCCTGCTTCTGCTCCTCCGACCCGTACCGGTGGATCGAGAACATGGACAGCGAGCCCTGCACGGAGACGAAACTCCGGAACCCGCTGTCACCCGCCTCGAGTTCCATGCACGCGAGGCCGTAGCTCACCGCGTTGGTCCCGGCGCAGCCGTACCCCTCGAGGTGCATGCCCATCAGACCCATGCCGCCGAACTCGCGAGCGATCTCCCGCGGTAGCGTGCCGGCCTCGAACCAGTCCCCCACCTCGGGCTTGAGCCGCTTGTCGACGAACGCGCGGACCGTGGCCGCGATGTCCCGCTCGTCCTCGTCGAGCAGGGAGTCGGCGGCGAAGAGATCGAGTGGTCCGACGGGTGCTGCGGTGGTGCGCGGTGCGGTGGTCGTCATCCTGTCGAACCTACCCGGATCCGGGCCTGTACTCGATGAGTCTCGCGCTGTTTCCGACGACGATGACGGACGACGCGTTGTGCAGGATCGCCGCGAGTACCGGTGACAGCGCTCCGCCGGCACTCACGGCCAGCCCGATCGCGTTGACCGCGATCGACATGGCGTAGTTCTGGCGGATGACGGCCACCGAGCGCCGCCCCAGCGCGCGCACGTCGAGCAGTCGCGCCAGGTCGTCCCCGGCGAGAGCGACGTCCGCGGTCTCCACCGCGACGTCGGTCCCGGCGGCGCCCATCGCGATGCCGATGTCCGCGGCCGCGAGCGCCGGCGCGTCGTTGGTGCCGTCGCCGACGACCGCGACGATGTGGCCCTCGGCCTGCAGGGCGCGGACGACGTCGAGCTTGTCCTCGGGCATGACCTCGGCGCGCCACTCGTCGATACCGAGCTCGGCCGCGACGGCGGCGGCCGTGGCCGGGTTGTCCCCGGTGAGCATCACGATGCGGTGCACACCGTCGGCCCGCAACGCGCGCAGTACCTCGGCGGCGTTGTGGCGGATCTCGTCGCGCAGACTGACCAGCCCGACCAACACGCCGTCGACCGCGAGGAGCAGAGGCGTCTCGGCACGGTGCTGCAGACGGGACACCCAGTCGGACGCCTCCTCGGAGACCTCGACGTTCTCTCTGCGCAGCAGCGACGCACCGCCCAGCAGCAGCGTCCGGCCGTCCGAGACGGTCCGCATGCCCAACCCGACGAGCACCTCGCACTCCTCGTGCGGTGGAATCTCGATGCGACGTTCCTCGGTACTGCGAATCACGGCTTCCGCCAACGGATGCCGAGAGTGGATCTCGGAGCTGGCCGCATAGGCGAGCACCTGCTCCGGCTCCCACGCGTCGTGGAACGCGATCACGTTGGTCACCACCGGGCGCCCGGCCGTCAGCGTTCCCGTCTTGTCGAAGACGACGGCGTCGACACGGCCTGCCTGTTCGAGGTGGGACCCGCCCTTGATGAGGATTCCGCGCCGGGCACCGTTGCCGATGGCAGCGCTGATGGCGGTGGGGGTGGACAGACCGACCGCGCACGGGCACGCGACGAGCAGCATGGTCATGGCCCGGCGGACGTCACGGGTGACGAGCAGCGTGGCGGCCGAGAGCAGGAACGACGCGGGCACGAAGCGACGGGAGAAGTTGTCGCCCACCGTCTGGATGGGCGCGCGATCCTCCTGCGCCTCTTCGACCCGGGCGATGATGCGGCCGATCGCCGTGTCGCGACCCACGGCCGACGCGCGGACGACGACGCGGCCGCGCAACACGACGGATCCGGCCGACAGCCGGGTCCCCACGGTCACAGTGACCGGCAGCGTCTCGCCGGTGATGGCG
The DNA here is from genome assembly GCF_019836145.1 of Rhodococcus sp. BP-241. Classification (NCBI taxonomy): domain Bacteria; kingdom Bacillati; phylum Actinomycetota; class Actinomycetes; order Mycobacteriales; family Nocardiaceae; genus Rhodococcus; species Rhodococcus sp. BP-241. Next base: position 354,183 of record NZ_JABUEI010000003.1, read on the forward strand.
GACTGGTCGACGACGGCGTCGCCCTCGATCACGGTGCCGTCGACCGGGACTCCGACGTGATCGTGCACCACGACCTCGTCGCCGACCTCGAGCGAGTCGATGTCCACGGAGACCTCGGCACCGTCATCGGTCCGGATCCACGCGGTGTCGTGGGTGCCGCTGAGCAGATCCGAGATGGCACGCCTGGTGCGGCGCAGCGTCAACTCCTGGAGGTACTCGCCGATGTTCAGCAGCCACAGCACGGTGAGGGCGACGACGTTCTCACGCAGGACGAGGCTCGCGACCGTCGCCGCGGACACCAGGGCGTCCGTTCCGGCCGCGCGGCCTCCCGTGAGGGACCGCACGGCGCCCTTCAGGAAGGGATAGCCGGTGAAGACGGTGACCCCGGTGGCGACGAGCCGACTGGTGGGGCCCAGCACGGGAGGTCGGCGCAGCGCGTACCGGCGCAGGCCCAGCAGGACCAGGGCCGCTCCGCCCACCGTCATGCGCAGCAGCTCGCCGGTACCGACGTCTGCCGACCGTGGTGTGCGCACCGCGGCCTGGCCCGGCGTGAGCGCGGTCGCCGCGGGTACGGCCGTCAGCGCGGCCAGCACCGACGCGGCGTCGGTACGGGAGCGGGAGTACCAGACGACGACGGACGCCGTCCGAGGGAAGGCGTGCACGGCGCGGACACCGGGAACGGCGTCGAGAAAGTCCTCGACCGCGACCGCGCGGACGTCACTGCCGGCGATCCAGTCGAGTCGGACGCGCATCCTGCCGGCGCCGTGGGACAGGACCTCGGGTGCTGCGGGTGTCGGCGTCTCGGCGGGATCGGTGTCCGTGCGAGCGGCGACCGCGGTGCTCACGTCGGCGCTCAGTGGTCGTGGCCGTGACCGACGTCGGACGCGGCCGGGGGCCGCACCTCCTCACCCATGCGATCCTTCGCCTCGGCGACCACGTCGGAGACCGCGAGACGGGCGGACTCGGCCTTGACCTCCGCCTTGCGCACCCCCCGCAGGCTCACCTCGGTGACCCGGACGGCAGCCTCGCGCAGCGGTGCACGCTCGACGACCTTCTTCACACCGTTGTAGGCCGCGACGCCCACGACCCCGGTCACGACGGTGGACGCCGCCTTGGCGATGACGGGAAACATCATGGTGGGACTCCCTCTGCACCGCACTGCGAGCAGCTGCGGATCGGTGACGGTGGATCGCCTGCGAGGACGACGTGCAGCGATCATAGCGTTACCGACAACCGTTGTCGGATCGGACGGGCGACGTCGGCCGGTTTGCCCCCATCGTCACGAACCCCTACTGTCTCGACGACAACGATTATCAGTATCGACAGAAGGCGGAGGAACACCACCGTGCTCGAGGTCGAGGACCTGACCGTCCGGGTCGGCGTCACCACGCTCGTGACCGGCATCACGTTCGATGTCGTTGCGGGACACCGTGTCGCACTGGTCGGCGCGTCCGGCTCCGGGAAATCCGTGATCGCGTCCGCCGTCGTCGGCGTCACTCCTCCCGACCTGGTCGTCGCCGGTCACGTGCGCATCGGTGGTCACGACGTGGCGGGCACGCCCGTCCCCCGCCGCCCCCGTGACGCCCGGGCGGCGATGGTCTTCCAGGACGCGTCGTCCGCACTCGCCCCCTTCCTCACAGTCGGACGGCAGCTCGATCTCGCACTGCGCCATCGCGGCGAGGCGAGTCGGCGACGTGCCGACCGAGAGGAACTGTTGCGGGGCATGGCTTTCACCGATCCCGAGCGCATCGCGGCAGCGCGTCCGGCCCAGCTCTCCGGCGGGCAGCGTCAGCGTGTCTGCATCGCGATGGCTCTGGCCTCGAACGCCCCGGTGATCGTGGCCGACGAGCCCACCACGGCACTCGACGTGGTCAGCCAGAGCACCGTCGTCGCGACTCTCGGCGCCGCGACCGGCGGCGATCGAGGACCCGCCCTGCTGTTCGTCACGCACGACCTGGCCGTCGCCGCCTCTCTCTGCGACCGCGTCGTGGTCGCCGACCGGGGAACGATCATCGAGACAGGCACCGTCACAGACATTCTCGCAGCACCGCGCCATCCCGTCACGGCGAGGCTCGTCTCGCGCGCACGGTCCGCCGACGCGGCGCTGCACTCCGCCCCGGTCGCATCGTGACGTCGGGATCTCCCGGTCTGCACGGCCGCGCACTGACGCGCCGGTACGACGGACACACGCTCGCGGTCGACGACGTCACCGTCTCCCTCGCGCCCTCGGAGCGAATCGCACTCGTCGGCGCCTCCGGCTCGGGCAAGTCGACCCTGCTCCGGATGCTGCTGGCGATGGAGACGACCGACTCCGGCGAGGTGACACTCGACGGCGCCGCGATCCGGCCGGGAACGGCCCGCTCGACCCGCTGGTTCCGCCGCGAGGTGCAGTACGTTCCGCAGGATCCCGGTTCCTCACTGGACCCGCGTCGCACCGTGCTCGACTCGGTCGCCGCACCGCTGCGGTGGCTGCGGTGCGAGGGCGATCACCGCGCTCGCGCCCTCGCGGCCCTGGACTCGGTGGAGGTGGCCGCGTCGATGGTCGGCGCCCGCACCGGTGAGCTCTCGGGCGGCCAGAGACAACGGGTGGCCATCGCTCGCGCCCTCGCGTGCCGACCCCGCTACCTCGTCGCCGACGAACCGGTCAGTGGACTCGACCTGCCCCTGCGAGATCTCGTCCTGGACGTCCTCGAGACCGTGTGCGACCGCGACGGCACCGCGTCGCTGCTGGTGACGCACGATCTCGCCGTCGCCGCCCGCACGAGTGACCGTCTTCTGGTCATGGCCGACGGCGTGATCGTCGAGACTGGCTGCACCACCACGGTTCTCGGGTCCCCGCAGCACACCCACACCCGCGCCCTGGTCGATGCGGTACCGCGTCTTCCCGTCCGCGCGCACCTGTAGTTCGTTCCGTCCGACCTTCCCTCGAAAGAATGCCCATGATGCGGTCCCCCCGCCGAATGCTGCCCCTCTCCGCCGTTCTCACCGTGTCGGTGCTCGCGCTGTCCGGCTGTTTCGCGGCATCACCGTCCGCCGACGACGGGAGCGGCCGAGTGCGTGTGGCGATGCTGCAGCCGCCGCGCTCCGGGCTGACCCCGCTGAGCGACGACGCCTTCAAGTTGTCCCGATGGTCGACGGCCGAGACCCTCGTCGTACTGGACGATCTCGGCGAAGCACAGCCTGCCCTCGCCACCGCATGGACTCGCGTGGACGACACGACCTGGAGCATCGACCTGCGGCCCGACGTCCGGTTCCACGACGGGACGCCGCTCGACGCCGCCGCGGTGGTCACCGCACTCACCGCGGCCACCACCGCCTCGCCGAAGCCCCGCATTCTCGACGGTGTCGACATGACCGTCGAGGCGGACGGCACGGACACCGTGACGGTGCGCACCGCGACGGTGGATCCGCTGGTACCGCAACGACTGTCGAGCCCCCAGCTGGCCATCCTCTCGCCGGGCGCGTACGCGGGCGGTGGTCCCGTCGATCCCGTCGGACACGGCACCGGTGCGTTCGTGCTCACCGCCGTCGACGGCACGTCCACGGCGACACTCGATCGCAACGACGACTACTGGGGTGGTCCGGCGAAGGCCATGGGCATCGACGTGAGTTTCGTCCCCGACGGCACGGCCCGGGCCGCGGCGCTGCGGAACGGTACCGCCGACATCGTCGAGGCGGTGCCGGTGTCGCAGGCGGCGCTGGTCGATCCGGCTCTCGTGCACGAGGTGCCCATGCCGCGCACCAACACCCTCTACCTGAACAACAGGACGGGCGCCTTCGCCGACCCGTCGATGCGCGCCGCAGCGCGGGAGGCCGTCGACACCGATCGACTCGTCGACCAGGTCTACGAGAACCGCGCCGACGTGGCCCGCGGACTGCTGGGTCCCGCCCTGCCGTGGACGGCGGACCGGCCCGCACGCACGACCGCCCCGGCCGGCGATCCCGCGGGGCGACGGATCACCCTGGGCACCTTCACCGATCGCGCGGAACTGCCCGAGGTCGCGGTGTTGTTGCAGCAGGAGCTCGAGGCCCGCGGTTTCGTGGTGGAGCAGGTGGTCCGGGAGTACCAGTTCATCGAGGCCGATGCTCTCGCCGGCGCGTTCGACGCGTTCGTCCTGTCGCGGGCGACCGTGCTCGACTCGGGTGACCCCGTCGCCTACCTGTACTCCGACTTCGCCTGCGCCGGTTCCTTCACCATCGCGCAGTTCTGCGACCCCGCCGTCGACGCCGCTCTGTTCACCGCCTCGGCGACCGAGCCGGGAGCAGCGCGCCGAGCCGCCGTCCTCGAGGCGGAGCGGCTGATACTCGAGCGCGATGCGGTGGTGCCGATGCTGCACGAGCGCGTCGTGCAGGGTGAGGCCGCGTCGGTGTCGGGTGCAGCGCGCGATCCGCGGGAACGGATGTTGGTCACCACCGAGACCACGGCCGGATGACGTCCGGCCGCGTCCTCGTCTCCGCCTCTCGCCTGCTGTCCGTCGCGGGCGTGATCGTGGTGGTCGCACTGCTGCCGTGGCTGTCGGGCCGCGACCCGGCGTTGTCGATCCTGCGTGCGCGCTCCGCGGACCAGGAGCCGACACCCGCCGCACTCGCCGCGATCCGCGCCGATCTGGGACTCGATGCGGGTCCGATCACACTGCTGCGCAGGTGGTTCGGCGGAGTTCTGCGGGGCGATCTCGGCACGTCGTGGAACACCGGCAGGCCCGTCCTTCCCGGCGCCCTCGACGCGCTCGCCGTCTCGACGACCCTGATGGGGTTCGCCCTCGCGGTGGCCTGTGCGGTGGGGACGGTGATCGTGGCTCCGGCACTGCGCGCCGGGCTACGGGGGCGTCCCACCCGCTCGTCGGGTGTCGGCGCCTCGGTTCTCACCTCGGTGCCGGAGTTCCTGCTGGCGTCCGTCGCGGTGATCGTCGGCAGCGTGTGGCTGTCGCTCCCGTCCTACGGCTGGACCGGCCCGACCTCGGCGATCCTCCCGGCTCTCGCACTCGGTCTCCCGGCCGGCGGGCTGCTCGGCCGTCTGCTCGCCGATGCCGTGTCGGTGTCGTTCACCGAGGCATGGGTGACCACGTGGACGGTCGCCGACGTGGACCGCGGCACGCTCGCCCGTGCGGTGCTGCGTCGCGCGGCCTCGTCGCTCACGTCCCAGATCGCCCTCGTGATGGTGGGTCTGCTCGGTGGAGCGGTCGCGGTCGAACGCGTCTTCGCCATCCCCGGGATCGGACGATCGATGCTCGGACACGCTCAGTCGCAGGACCTTCCGGCGCTGCAGGCCGACATCCTGCTGCTCATGGGGGTCAGCGTGTTCATCGGTGTGGCCGCGCAGGCCGCCCGCCGGGCACTGCTCGGCCGGTCGGTGCACGATCACGCCGTCCCGGTACCCACCGCTCGAGTCGCCGCGGGTCGGTTCCCGTTCGTCGTGCCCGCCGTCGCCGCGAGTGCGTTGGGCACCATGGTGCTCGTCGGCCTGCCCCGCGACCCGTTCGCCACCACGCGAGGCAAGTTCCTGCCACCGTCCCTCGCGCATCCTTTCGGCACCGACGCGTCGGGACGCGACGTGCTCGCCCGCGTCGCTCATGGTGCGGCGCACACCGTCACCGTGTCCGCGACGGTCGCACTGGGATGTGTGCTGGTGGGTCTGGTTCTCGGTTCGGCGGCGCGGGTGTTCACCGGTCCGATCGAGGTGACCAACGCCGCGCCACCGGTCATCGCCGGCGTGATCGTCGCCTCCGTCGTGGGCCCCGGCGCCGCGGCGGCAGCCGTGGCTGTCCTGCTGGTCTCGTGGGCACCCCTGGCCGCGCACACTGCAGCACTGTCGGCCGAGGTCGCGGCCAGGCCGTACGTCGCCGTCCTGCCCACCCTCGGCGCGGGTCGACTGCGCGTGCTGTTCGGGTCGGTGCTCCCGGCGGTCGGTCCGGCCGTTCTGCGTCACGGGGTGGTGCGGCTGCCGGGTATCGCCCTGGCACTCGCCGCCCTGGGCTTCCTGGGACTCGGACCGCAACCACCCAGTCCCGACTGGGGTCTCGTGCTGGCCGACGGGGTGTCCACGGTGGAGCGGGCGCCCTGGGTGGCCCTCGCGCCCCTGGTGAGCCTCGTTCTGCTGTCGGTCACGGCGGTGTCGCTGTCGAGTGCCGTCCGGTCCCGCCGTGGGCGTCGGTCCACCGACGGTCCCGCCGCGCAGGCCGACCGTCCCACCCCGGTCTCCGCGTGCTGAGGGCGTCTCGCCGCGGTCGAGTGCTCCCCTGGCACGACCTCCGTGCGGCCACGCCCACCGTGAGACTGCTCGTCCTCACGCAGATGGCCTTCAACATCGGCTTCTTCATGGTGCTGCCGTACCTGTCCGTGCACCTGACGTCCGACCTCGGTCTCGGCGCCGCGCTGGTCGGTGTCGTGCTCGGAGTCCGCACGTTCTCGCAGCAGGGACTCTTCGTCGTCGGCGGAACGCTGGCGGACCGCCTCGGCGTCAAACCGGTGGTGCTGACGGGCTGCGTCCTGCGCGTCCTCGGATTCGTGGGACTGGCTCTGGCCCAGAGCCTTCCGGCCGTCCTCGCAGCCACGGCGCTCACCGGCGTGGCCGCGGCGCTGTTCTCGCCGGCCGTCGAGAGCGCGGTGGCGCTGGAAGCGGGCGAGGGTGAACGCGCGGGTGGCCAGTCCCGCCTGGACGCGTTCGCGTTGTTCACCGTGTTCGGCCAGATCGGCGCGTTCACCGGTCCGCTGCTGGGCTCCGCGCTGCTCGCGGTGGACTTCCGACTGACCTGCCTCGTCGCGGCCGGGGTCTTCGTCGTCATCACGCTCGCGCACGTGGTGCTGCTGCCAGCTCGACGCGCCGAGTCGACCACGGACTCCTGGCTCGACGACTGGCGGGAGATCGCCCGCAACCGTCTGTTCCTCGTCTTCGCCGCCGCGATGAGCGCGCAGCTCGTCGCGTACAACCAGCTCTATCTCCTGCTGCCGCTGCGGGTCGAGCAGGTGTGGGGATCGCAGGCACCACTGGGATGGTTCTTCGCCGCGGCGTCGGCACTCGTCGTCGCCGGGCAGATGAGCGTGACCCGAGCACTGCGCCGGTTCCCGCTGGTACGTGTGCTCCCACTGGGTTTCGCCGTCATGGCGACCGCGTTCGCCGCGGCGGCCGTGGCCGCACTGCTCGGCACCGAGGGTGCCGCAGGGCTCGTGGGGCCCGCCGCGTTCGTCGTGCTGCTGACGGCAGGTCAGATGATCGCCATGCCGTTCGCGCGCGACCTGGTCCCGCGGATGGCGCGGGAGCGCAGCACGGGCTCGTACTACGGTCTGCTGGCCTCGCTGGGCGGGGTCGGGGTGCTCGTGGGGTCGGTCGCGCTCGGCGCGATCATCGACGCGATGCCGGACACGCCTGCAGGCGAGGCGGTTCCGTGGGCGGCCGCGGCGGTCCTGCCGCTCGCGGCGGCAGTGACGTTGCGCTCGGTGGCTCGCCGACTGGTACCGGTGACCCCGGCGATCACGCCGCCAGAACCAGATCGCGGCCCGTCAGCACCTCCGTCTCGCGAGTGATGCGTGCCCACACGTCCTCGGTCACGTCGTCCATGATCGAGAACCGGTCCCACCACATCATGCGGGTCCGGTAGCGCTCGTCGGGGTACGCGGCCGGGGCGATGTTCTCGGCCACGCGGCCGCCGCCGGACTCCCACCGTCGCAGCACGTGATCGGCCGCCGTGGCCATGACGTACCGGGCGCCCGTGAAGACCATGGTGGGCAGCGCCGTACGGGACAGCAGTGCGGAGAGCGCACCGGGATGCTCGGCGTCCGCGGAGACGAACGCGGTCTTCATCTCCACGACACCGGCGGGCAGTCGACCGTGGATGAGTTCCGCGACGTCGGGCCGAGCGGCGTTGCCCTCCCACTCCACCAGAGCGTGCGACTGGTCCACGCTGAGGTACGGGCCCTGGCCGCGGACGCCGGCGACGACCTGCCCCGCACGGTCCACGGCCGCGTAGAACACAGCGGTGTCCGCACCGTCGGCGACGCGCTCGACGTCGAGCGCGACGCCCACTCCGTGGCGCTCGTAGGACCGCGTGGCGCAGGCGAGGTACTCGTCCCAGAGCCCACGATCGGCGGACGGGGAACTCATCACCAGAACGGTCCCACTATCACGATCTGCAAGGCGCGTGCTCCCTTGTGTGATCAGGCGGGTGGGGGCGAGCAGAGTCGTCGACATCGGACACCTCTCGGACAGAGTTGTCGGATCGCCGTCCGGCGCCCCGACCAACAGACCACGGACTCGCCGGACGACGAATCCACACACTTATTGTCCCGCTTCCCGAGCAAAAAGTGGATTCCGCCCCGAAATCGGTGACGTGCGACGGATGTGCCCTTTTCGAGGCCCGAGAACGAACCGCAGGTCATTGACCCGTTACGACAACCTATATCCGAGTTACCCGTTCGTATTCCGGGTCGCTTTGGTGACTCCTCGTAGAACTGCACCGACGAAGCAGACTGAATTTCGTGAAAAGCCACGAACGGCGGGTCGGCGATTCGTGGCGAATTCGCGCTCCACCACGACCACTCGGGCGCTCTCACAGCGCCACACCGACACCTCGGAACGCAGTCAGCCCCGGACCACACCTCCCGAGAGGTACGGTCCGGGGCTGCTGGAGACCCGGGAGTGGAGCGCGGGAACGGCTCGCCTATCGGCCGGCGCGGCCGAACAATGGTCGTCTGCCGGCCGTCTCGCGACGCGACGACGTGGCTGCGGACAGGGAGTCCGCGAGCATCAGCTCGACGGTGCGCTCGGCATCGAGCTTGTTGTCGCCGATACCCCCCGTGGCGCCACGCTTGGCCCATCCCACGACGTAGGCCCCGGCCACCGGTCGGTCCTCGGAGTCCACGACGCGCCCCTCGACGTTGCGCACGGTTCCGCGGTCCGCGTCGAAGGGAAGTCCGGGCAGGGCGGACCCGCGATACCCGGTCGCCTGCAGCACCAGATCGGCGGGAATCGAGCTCGCGATCCCCGCGTCGGACGTGCCGGATCCGCGGACGTCGAGCGCTCCCGGGCGTACCGCCACCGGTGCGCGCCCGAACGAGAAGACGATGCGCGTCGCACCGTCACCCGTCTCGGCCTCGTCGGCGCGCGGTGCGGTGGCGAGCGGTGCAGCGGACGCGGACAGCGGCAGCGCCGCCAGGACCGAGGAGAGATCGTCGTCGCCCGCGACCAGAACGGGCACCGATGTGCGATCGACGAGCGCCTGGCACTCGGACCGGGTGAAGGCGGCGACCTCGGGACCGCGTCGACCGAGCACGGTGACCTCCCGCACCGCACTGTCCCGTAGCGCCGCGAGCGCGTGGGCCGAGATGTCCGTGCCCACGAGGTCCTCGACGGGAGCTGTCAGAATCCGCGCCGCGTCGAGCGCCACGTTCCCGTTGCCGATCACGACGACGCGCGTCACGCCGCGCAGATCCACGGCGTCGGCGGGGACGTCGGGGTGACCGGTGTACCAGCCGACGAGGGTGCGGGCACTCATCGGGACGACCTCGGACTCGAGGGGAAGCTGCCTGTCCTGATCGGCACCCACCGCGTAGACCACCGCGTCGAAGGTCCGCGAGAGTTCCTCCACCGTGACGTCGACCCCGACCTCGACGCCGAGGCGCATCGTCACGCGCGAGTGCACGAACAGCGACCGAAAGTGTTCACCGATGCGCCGGGTACTCGTATGATCCGGTGCCACACCGTATCTCGCGAGACCACCCGGCACGGGCAGCTTGTCGAAGAAGGTCACCGCGGCATCGGTCTGCCGCAGGAGCGCCGTCGCGGTGTAGCAGGCGGCCGGCCCGGTTCCCACCACGGCGACCCGTTTCAGCGACACGGAGCCGATGTCCGCCGGCGGGAACGTCGGTGCGCCCCATGCATGATCGACCGGCCGGTCCCGGTAGTAGTCGGCGTTCAATTCCGCGTAGATCGCCTGCGACGGCGACAGCCGCGACACCCGCGTGATCGCGTCCACCGGGCACGCGTCCGCGCAGGCGCCGCAGTCGATGCAGGACCGCGGATCGATGTACAGCAGGTCGGTCTTGCCGAAGTCCGGCTCGTCCGGCGTCGGGTGGATGCAGTTGACCGGACAGACCGACAGACACGATGCGTCGTTGCAACAGTTCTGGGTGATCGCGAAGGCCATGGGAGCGTCAGACCATGTGGATGGTGCGGTAGACGGCCGCAGCGGGCTTGGTCAGCAGTCCACAGTCGCTGAGGAACGCCATCAGGTGCTGGCTGCTCGTGCGCATCATGACGTGGTGGTGCGTGTTGTTCTTCGCCTCGCGCACGGCGCGGTCCCGGTCGAGACCGGCCGCGGCGTAGACGTCCTTGTTCACCATGTTGGACACGATGACTCGGGCGGCGATGGCGATGAGCAGGGCCGCGGACTTACGGCGGGCGGTGGAGATTCCCGCCATGTTCTCGCGCATCTGCTGACGCGCGAACGTCATGTGCCGCGACTCCTCGACGACGTGGATCTTGCTGGTGGTGCGTACCAACGGGAGCACGTTCTCGCCGCGCATCCAGTCGCGCTGCATGACGTCGAGCACCTCCTCGGCGACGAGGATGCCGCCGTAGGCGGCCTCGGACACGGCGAGGGTCTTGAAGCCACGACCGAGCTCGATGCTGAGCCGGCGCGGGACATACGCCTTGATGCCCATGGTGCGGCACGCCTTGGCGAACATCAGGGAGTGGCGGCACTCGTCGGCGATCTCGGTGAGCGCGAACTGGAAGTCCGAGGACGACGAGTCGCTGCAGTACTGATCACGCAGGACCATCTGCTGCAGGATCATCTCGAACCAGATGCCGGTGCTCATGATCGAGCAGACCTCGTGGCGGGTGAGGGTGACGCGCTGTTCGGGCGTCATCTCCTTCCACAGATCAGTGCCGTAGAGGGTGCTCCACTCAGGATTGAGGCCGAACTGCTCCGGGTCGAGGGGAGCCTCCCAGTCGACCTCCTGCATGGGGTCGTACGAGAGCGCTGCGACGGAATCGAGCAGCCGAGCAGACACGTCCTCGGCGTCCGAGACGGTGAGTTCCGGGTCGAGTGTGCTGGTCATGGCGTCGTCCTTCCGTGGGCGGGTACATCTCCGTGACTAACTGTGACAGAGGTTATCAGGTACTCGCCGTCACGGGAAGACGTCGCCGGGTCGGGACGGTCCCGAATCGTCAGGAGATCTGCGGCATCTCCAGGTCCGTGTGCGCCACTACCCGAGCGGTGTCGGGGTCCGTTCCGAGCATCACCAGCAGCCGCTCCGCTGCGTCGTCGATCCGGCGATCGTCGACGGAGCCCGGGTCCTCCAGCCATCGGTGTACCAGGGCGAACAGCACACCCGCCGTCATCGCCGTCGCGAGAGACAGGTCCTCGATCTCGAGTCGTCCGGCGTCCACCGCCGCCGCGAGATCCCGGCGGGCCCGCGGCCCGAGACCACCGGGCGCGTCGAGCAACGCGAACCCCGACCGGTCGACGATCTCCGCGGCCTGACGATGCGAGACGGCGGCACGACCGGTCCGCCTGACGGCGTCGCAGAAGATCTGCACCGGATCGTCCGAGCGCGGCGAGACTCCGTCGAGCGTCTCCCCCATCTGCTCGAGAACCTGCTCCACGGCGGCGGCGAAGAGTGCGGGCTTGTCCTCGAAGTGGTTGTAGAAGCTCCCGAACCCGACGTCGGCGGCGGCCGTGATGTCGGCGATGCTCGCGGTGGAGGAACGCCCGTCGGCGATCATCTCGCGCGCGGCGTCCACGAGAGCCTGGCGCGTGCGCGCCTTCCGTCGCTCGAGCCTGTTCCCGGCAGTCTGCATCCGGAAAGTCTAGGTCGACGGGTGCCCGGTCGTCGGCGCGGCGAGCCCGCTGACGACGCGTCGCGACGTCAGCGGGAGACAGGAGCGGACCAGATCCCCACGATGGCGTCGACGAGGTCGATGCCGCACGCGGTCCAGTACGCCGTCGGATCGGCGCCCGACGCGGCGAACTCCGCCTCTCGTTCGGCCATCACGTGCGTCAGCAGAGTGCGCGCCATGGCCCCTCTGGCCGAGCGGACGTCGGCAGGAATCGGGGGCAGACACGAGATGACGCCGGCCACCGTCTCTCTCAGCGTCGCCGAGGACAGTGCCTCGTCCACCAGGATCGGCCGCAGCACCGGGTCCGTCATGACCTGGGAGGCGAAGCGCGCGTACCAGGTGGGGGCGCCGAGCTCGGCGAAGTACTGCGTCGACGGCAGGACCAGTGCCGACACCCACGCTCGCAGGTCGGCACCCTCTCCGATCGCCGCGACGTGGCCGGAGCGGATCCGTTCGACGTCGCCCGTCCGGCGGACGACGATCGCGCGGACGAGATCCTCCTTGCTGCCGAAGTGGTAACCGACCACGGCGCTGTTGCTCTGCCCCGCCGCGTCGCCGACCTGACGGTTCGACACCGACACGACACCGTTCTCCGCGTACAGCCGCTCGGCGGCACCCAGAATCGCCTCGCGCGTCGCCTCGGAGCGCGCGGACGGGGCTCGCGTCGACCGGGCCTGGCTCATTCCACCGTCTCGGTGGCCCGGTCGGTGACGGCACCTCCGACGACCTCCGACGCCTCGCCCTCGCCGTCCTGGTGACGCGGAAGGAAGGAGGCGAGTACGACCGAGAGGATCGCCGCGCCGGCGGCGATGGCCATGGTGATCCGGAAGGCGGCCTCGGACGGCACCGCGGTGGATCCGAACGACACGGTCATCGACGCGAGAACGACCCCCGCGACCGCACTGGCGAACGACGTTCCGAGGGACCGCATCAGCGTGTTGAAGCTGTTGGCCGCCGCTGTCTCGGAGGCGGGCACCGCCGACATGATCAGGGCGGGCATCGCTCCGTACGCCAGTCCGATGCCCGCACCGATGACGAGCGAGACCACGATCAGCTGCCACACCGCGCCCATCATCACGATGCCCAGCAGGTAGCCGACGGCAACCGTCGCCGCGCCGGCCATGAGCGTGATCTTCGGTCCGCGCGTGGTGGTGATGCGCGAGGACACCGGCGCGACGGCCATCATGATCAGTCCGGACGGCGCCATCACCAGGCCCGCGACGAGGATCGACTGTCCCAGGCCGACACCGGTCGCGGCGGGCAACTGAAGGATCTGCGGCAGAACGAGACTGAGTGCGAACATCGCGAAACCGAGCATGATCGACGCGGCGTTGGTGAACAGCACCTGCCGCCGCAGCGAGACCCGCAGGTCCACCAGTGGCTGGGGAGTGCGCAGTTCCCACACGATCCACGCCGCGAACGCGAGGACGGACACCAGCAGCAGGCCGAGGATCGACGCGCTGCTCCACCCCCAGTCGGAACCCTTCGAGATCCCGAGCAGCAGGGTCACCAGGGCGACCGACAGCGTGAGCGCTCCACCGATGTCGAACGTGCCGCCGGTGCGCACCGTCGACTCGGGAACGACGACGACCACGGCGACCGCCACCAGTGCGCCGAGCGCAGCCGCCGTCCAGAACAGGAAATGCCAGTCCGCGTACTCGGCGATGATCGCCGCGGCCGGAAGACCCAGGGCGCCGCCCACTCCGAGCGACGCACTCATCAGCGCGATCGAACCGGGAAGCTTGTGGCGAGGCAACACGTCCCGCATCACGCTGATGCCGAGGGGAATCACACCGGCGGCGAGACCCTGCAGTGCCCGCCCCACGACGAGGGGCACGAGGCTGTTCGCAAGGGCACCGACCACCGATCCGGCGACGAGCAGCGCCAGGCTGACCAGCAGCATGCGCCGCTTGCCCACCATGTCGCCGAGTCGGCCGGTCACGGGAACGGCGACCGCACCCGCCAGCAGGGTGGCCGTGATGGCCCACGCGGTGTTCGCGGCCGAGGCGTTCACCAGAGCGGGGAGCTGGGGAACCAGCGGGATGATCAGTGTCTGCATCAGGGCGACCGTGATGCCGGCGAAGGCCAGTACCGCGACGATGCGTCCGGTTCCGGTCTCCTCCGTCTCGGCCGTGGCAGCGATGGGTGAGGACATGGGTCGAGTCTCTTCTCAGCTAGTTTGAAACAGCTGTTTTAAATTAGGCACCGATCCTTACCCACGTCAACGTTCTCGCCGCTCCTGTGGCCCGCATCACCACGTCACCGGACGAATCGGTCGAGGAAGGCATTGCCGAACACGCGGTGCGGGTCCAGTTGGTCGACGGTGCCGACGACGGAGTCCCAGTCCCGCTCGCCCGAGTACCCGTCGCGGAACGAGTCGGGGATGGTGGCCGTGAGCGCCTGCACGTCTCGGTAGGGGCGGTCCTCGTCGAACGCCCACCCCTTGGACCACTCCGGCCGGAACACCGCATCGGCACCGTCGAAACGTTCTCGCATCCACTGCTCCATCTCGCGATAGAACGCGAACATCCCGGGCGTTCCCGGAATGCCCAGCACGTTGAGCCACACCGCCGTGTCCCACTCGGGACGATCGGGTACCGGACGCATGGCCGAGATCGTCGGCGGGCCGGCCGAGTCGACGAGGACGTCCGAGCCCTGGTCGAGACCACAGCACCGGATCTCGACTGGGCCGTTGATCGGGAACTGCCCCAGGGACGCGTAGTGCTCGGTGCGCTCTCGGAACCAGCGGGTGAAGTCGTGCAGGACCGCAGCCACGTTCGCGCGAGCCGTGATCACCGCACCGCCGCCCTCCGTCAGGAGCAGTGTGCTCGGACGGATGTAGAACTGCGTGTTCTTCGGCGCTCCCCAGATGTCCGACGACCCCGTGGCCGCGAGCCCCGCCACCGTCGTCGCGAGGAACACCTGACCCAACGCGGGCGTCAGTTCCGTCCGCCCGGACACGACAGCACCGATCGCGTCGGACACCGCTTCCGGGAGGGTGTCGGAGAACGAGTAGTTGTACGGTCCGTCGACCTCGCGGGAGGACGGCGGTCGGACGGGAGTCGGCGTCCACACCTTGAGCCACGGAGTGTCGGTGAACGGGTACCAGATCGCCTCCGCGCGGCCGGACCGGTCCAGGAAATCGACGTACGTACGCCCCGGTGCCCCCGGCGCTCCGAACAACTCCGCCCAGCCGATGTCGGTGATGCTCTCGCATCGCAGAGGAGTCGCCGGATGCGCCTGCATCGTCACCTCGGTGACGAACGCTCGGCCGAGATGGACCGCGAGATCCGGCGCGTCGGCCTCCGACCGGGCGACGGTCCGCAGTGCGTACCCGGTCCCGTTCCACGCGACCACCGTCATCGAGGTCACCAGATTGCTCAAGGATCCCGACGACGAACCGATCGGAACCTGTTCTCTTACTGCGCGTACCACGGCGCCGTGCGCCCCGACAGCCAGAGCGCCCGCGATGGACAGAACCCCCGGCGCGGGCACACTCGACCATCCGAGACCGTGGTCCTCCAGCGCCTGGAGGACGTCGGACAGAGTCGCGCCGGCACCGGCGGTGACGGTGGACGACGCGGTGTCCACCGTGACACCGGTCAGCCCGGTCATGGTGTCCACGAGCACGACCCGGTCCAGGTTCTCGCCGTTCTCGATGGTGAATGGGGTCCACCCGTGCATCGCGCCGCGCGGCCGCAGCCGGTGACCGGAGGCGTGAGCCCAGTCCGCGAGCGTCACCACGTCGTCGGCGGATCGCGGCGAACACGTCCACACCGCGTCGACCACGATCTCCTTCGACCAGTTCTGGTACCGCTGCCGGAACAGCGGGATTCCCGGTGGGAAGTCGGGTGGCGCGGCGACGCCTTCCCCGACACCCGCCGGAACGGCTCCCGCCGGCACGGGCCGGCACACCCCCGCGAGCGTGGCGGCCACGGCCGAGGCGGCGGATGCGGACAGGAAGGATCGACGGTCGAACGATGGCATGAGTCCCCGATGCGCGAGATGCGGATGATGTGAGCCCCACGCCTCGTGAGCGCGCTGCTGGGCAGTCCGGATCTGCTTGTCCCCCCGGAGGGTTTACACCTTTGACACACCCGTAAAGATTGTCAAGTCCAGGAGGGTCTCGGCCGGGTGGGTCACGCACCGGGCAGGTCGAGGACCGGCACGAGGCGGCGGCGCAGATAGCCCCGGAGCGCGTCGTCGGAGCGGGTCGCCTCGCTGTCGAACTGCACCACGGACAGGAACATGCGGATGCAGAGGTCGGCGACTTCGTCGAGGTCGCCGCCGGCCTCGGCGGGCGCTCCCACCAGAGGCGTGAGGAAGGACCGGGTCAGGCTCAGCGCGTCGATCCCGAAGGCGGATCCGTCGTAGATCACCGTTCCACGGCCGGGATGCACCAGCGGCGCCAACGCCGGCGACGACCGGAACGCCGCACGCGCGGCGACCATGGCCTCGACGACGAACTCGGACACCGACTCCCGCTCGCCGACCGCGGACACGACGGACCCGATGACACGCGAACTCACGTCCTGCAACGCGTCCGACACCAGGGCGTCGCGGGTACCGAAGTGCGCGTACACCGTCGGGCGGGAGACACCGGCCTCGTCGGCCACGGAACTGATGGTCACGCCGTCGAAACCACCGAGCTCGAGGCGTCGCACCGCCGCCGCGAGGATGCGTTCCCTCACGCGGGCGGGGGCTGCCATGCGGCGATGTCCACACCCATGGCGGTGCTCGGCGGTTCGTCGTACAACCACTCGCGCGCGATCCGCCCCCAGTTCGCGGTGGCACGAAGTTGCCCGAGGATGCCGAACGTCAGGAAGTCCGCGCGACGGGAGAAGACGTGCTCGGGCGGCAACCACTGCTTGGTCATGGTGCCGAAACTGCCCGATCGCGGGTCGACGGCGAGGACGAAACACGCCCCCGCCATCTCTGGCGTCACGGTGACCGACCCGTCGTTCAGACTGAGTTCCGCTGCTGCGCAGACGTAGTCGAGACAATCGCTCGCCGTCACGGCGGCGCCGGGGTCGAGAATCCCCCGCGCGGACATGGCGATGAGCAGATCGTCTCCGCGCCCCTCGATCGCCGCTCGCAGGCACTCTCTCTCGAAACGGACGTCCGCCGGACTCATCCGCAGGTACAGACCGAAGTCGACGAAGGTGACGCGCCCGTCCCGAGCCAGCAGGACATTGCCCGGATGAGGGTCACCGCAGAACTCGCCGAGCGTGTGCAGAGACCCGATGTAGAAGCGGAACGCCGTCTCACCCACCCGGTCTCGCACCTCCGCCGACATCGCACGGATCTCGTCGAACGGCACCGCGTCGACGAACTCGGTCGTCAGGACCGCCGCGCCGCACCGCTCCGGCACGGTGTCCGGGATGAAGAAGTGCGGGTGCTCCCGATACAGCGCCGCGACGCGGCGCTGCGTCCGCTCCTCCGCCGGGTAGTCGAGTTCCGCCTCGAGGTTTCGGCGCAACTCGTCGACGACGGCACGGGAAGACAGCATCGGGATCGACGCCGGCAACAGCTTGACGTAGAACGACAGATTCTTCAGGTCGGCCCGCACCGCGTCGTCGATACCGGGGTACTTCACCTTGACGGCCACCTCCCGGCCGTCGTGCAAGCGGGCACGATGCACCTGACCGATCGACGCGGCGGCGAACGGGCTCTCGTCGAACTCGGCGTAGAGCGACTCGATCGACTCGCCCAGATCCGCCTCGATCACGGTGCGCACGTCGTCGAACGAGACGGTGGGTGCGCGGCTCTGCAACTCGGCGAGCTTGCGGTGGAACTCGTCGCGGTGCTCGTCGGGGACGAACGACAGGTCCAGCATCGACAGCATCTGGCCCAGCTTCATCGCCGCTCCGCGGAGACCGCCCAGGACGGTCACCAGCCGTTCGGCCGAGCGGACCGCCTCCTTCGCCGTGAGGGCGGCACGCAGTTCCTCGGTGCGACCCGCCATGCGTACTCGCATGGTGGCGTTACGCGCCGTGCGACCCGCGACGAGGCGACCCACCTCGGCGCCCCGGGCCACCCTGGACGTCGGCATCTTCTCCGGCACTTCCCCAGTATCCCGCACCGTGCCTGCGCTCGATCGATCGCGGCACCGCGGACCCGGAAGTTTCTGGCGCACCGGACATCTCGGGCACGCTATGTCGCACATCACGTTTCCGGAGGTCCGCGAGGGCTTACTCTTACTTCGAGTAACGATATACCGCGCGACGGGGACCGCGCGACGTCGATCAGAGGGGGAAACACAGCATGACCAGCACCATCACATCAGGAGACACACGGACCGACGCTGTCGCCGCCCGCGCGGCACACCTGTTCGACACCGACGCCGAGGTGCGCGCCGCGGCCGCCGATCCCGCGGTGTCGGCACAGGTGGCGGACCTGACGCCCGATCTGCACGCCATGGTCGAGTTGGTCATGGACCGCTACGCAGACCGGCCCGCGCTGGGTCGCCGGGCGTACGACGTCGAGCCCGCGGACGACGGTCGCCGGGTGCGTCGGCTCCAGCAGCGCATGGACACCATCACCTATGAATCGCTGTGGTCCGATGCCCTCGATCTCGCGACCGCACTCGGCGACGTCGCCACTCCGGACACCTTCGTCGCGACCCTGGGATTCGCCGGTGCCGACTACGTCGTCGCCGAACTGGCGACGGTCCGGACCGGTGCCGTTGCCGTTCCCCTCCAGTCCGGCGCCGCTCCCGAACGCCTCGCCGACATCGCCGCCGAGGTCGAGCCTGTCGCACTCGTCGTCGACAACGAACAGTTGTCCACCGCCACGGCTGTGGCCGCCGCGTGCCCGAGCATCCGCCGCATCGTCGTCCTCGACCACGACGACCGTGTGGACGACGACGAGGACCGCCTCGCCGAGGCTCGACGATCCGCACCGGGCACGGTGCTCGCGATCGAGACGCTGCGGGAGGCGATCGCACGCGGTCGCACTCTCCCCGGGCTCGCCGGCCCCGAGGCCGTCGATCCCGACCGGATCGCCACGTTGATCTACACCTCCGGCAGTACCGGGACCCCGAAGGGCGCCATCCACACCCAGCGCATCGTCTCGCGCCTGTGGTCGACGTCCCACTGGTACGACCAGAGCGCGGAGTCCGACGAGGCCGGGCGACCCGGTGCGATCACGCTGGACTACCTGCCCATGAGCCATCTCGCCGGGCGCGCGGTGGTGTTCACGACCCTGGCAGCCGGCGGCATCGTGTACTTCGCGAGTTCGAGCGATCTGTCCACGCTTCTCGACGACTACGCACTCGCCCGGCCGACCGTGGCCATGCTGGTTCCCCGCGTGTGCGATCTACTGCGTCAGACAGCCCTCGGACGCATCGAGACCCGAGCGCACCGCACCGGCGAGAGCGTGGACGCCGTCCGCGCCGAGGTCCTCGAGGACATGCGATCCACCACTCTCGGTGGCCGCATCCTCTCCGCAGTGGTGGGTACCGCGCCGACCTCCCCCGAGGTCATCGACTTCGTCTCCGAACTCCTGGACACGACGGTGCAGAACAATTACGGCTCCACCGAGGCCGGCATGGTGTTGTTCGACGGCGTCGTCCAGCGGCCGCCGGTGCTCGAGTACCGCCTCGACGACGTTCCGGAGCTCGGGTACGCGGTGACCGACCGCCCCTACCCGCGCGGTGAGCTTCTCCTCAAGACCGATTCCCTCGTGCCCGGCTACTACAAGCGGCCGGACGTGACGGCCGAGATGTTCAGTGCGGACGGCTTCTACCGCACCGGCGACGTGGTCGCGGAGACGGAGCCGGACCATCTCGTGTACGTCGATCGCCGCAAGAACGTGCTGAAACTGGCGCAGGGCGAGTTCGTCGCCCTCTCGCGCCTGGAGTCGATCTACGCGTCCGCCGACGCCGTCGACCAGATCCATCTGCACGGCAGCGGCGAGCGGTCCTACCTCCTCGCCGTGGTCGTGCCCGCCGACGGAGCCGACACCGCCACCGTGCTCGACTCCCTGCAGGCGCTCGCGCGCGAGGAGCAGCTCGAGTCCTACGAGGTCCCGCGCGACATCGTCCTGGCCGCGGAGCCCTTCACGCAGGAGAACGGTCTGCTCTCGGGAGCGAACAAGCAGCTGCGTCCCGCTCTGACGGCGCGCTACGGCGAGGCGCTCGAGGACAGGTACCGCGAGATCGACGAGGGCCAGACGGCGAAGATGAGCGAACTACGCCGCCGCGGCGCCGACGCACCCGTCCTGGAGACCGTCGGCGAGGCCGCCGCGGCGTTGCTGGGATGCGCCGGCACGGAGGTCTCACCCGATGCGCACTTCACCGACCTCGGCGGTGACTCGTTGTCCGCGTTGACGTTCGCCACCCTGCTGCAGGACATCTTCGAGGTGGACGTCCCCGTCACGGTCGTCATCGCGCCGTCGTCCGACCTCGCGGCGATCGCGACCCACATCGAGCGGCGACGCGGCGACGCGGATGCCACGGGAGCCGCGACCTTCGCCTCGGTGCACGGAGCGCACGCGACGCAGGCCCGTGCCGATCAGCTGACGCTGAGCGCCGTCCTCGGCGACGAGTTCCTCTCGTCCGCGGCTGACGTGGGACCGGTGCGCACCGACACCCGGACCGTGTTGCTCACGGGCGCCAACGGATACCTCGGGCGCTTCCTGTGCCTGGAGTGGCTCGAACGCCAGGCCGCGGTCGGCGGCACCGTCGTGTGCCTCGTGCGCGGACGCACCGCGGCGGACGCTCGTGCCCGTCTCGACACCGCGTTCGACACCGGCGACCCGGCCCTGTGGTCGCGGTGGACGACGCTGGCCGACACCGCGCTCGAGGTCGTCGTCGGCGACGTGGGCGAGGCGAACCTGGGCGTGAGCGACGAGGAGTACGCGTCGCTGGCCGAGCGGGTCGACCGCATCGTGCATCCCGCGGCGCTCGTCAATCACGCGCTGCCGTACGAGCAGTTGTTCGGCCCCAATGTGATCGGCACCGCCGAGATCGCCCGGCTCGCCCTGACGCATCACCTCAAGCCGGTGACCTACCTGTCCACCGTGGCCGTCGCGGCGGGCGTCGAGGCCTTCTCCGAGGACGGCGACATCCGCGAGATCAGTCCGGTCCGCGCCCTCGACGAGTCGTACGCCAACGGATACGGCACCTCCAAGTGGGCGGGTGAAGTGGTGCTGCGCAACGCCTCCGACGCCTTCGGACTCCCCGTGACCGTCTTCCGTTCGGACATGATCCTGGCACACCCCCGGTGGACCGGTCAGCTCAACGTCCCGGACATCTTCACCCGCACGGTGCTGTCGCTGATCGCCACCGGAATCGCCCCGGAGACGTTCTACCGGCAGGACACGGGCGCACCCGTCGACGATGCAGGGCGGCCGCGCGCACACTACGACGGACTCCCCGCCGATTTCACCGCAGCGGCGATCACCGAGCTCGGTGGCAGCGCGACGTCGGGACACCGGACTTTCGACGTGCTCAATCCGCACGACGACGGCATCTCTCTCGACACCGTCGTCGACTGGATCATCCAGTCCGGCAGAACGATTCGGCGTATCGCTGACTACGACACGTGGTTCGCCGAGTTCTCCGACGCGCTCGAGTCCCTGCCGTCGGCGCAGCGGTCCGCCTCGGTGCTGCCGCTGCGGCACGCCTACGCGCGGCCGGACCTGCCGACCGCCGGGTCACCCCTGCCGGCCGAGGTGTTCCGTGCCGCGGTCCGCGACACGTCGACACCGGGGTCGGCACTGGCGGACATCGACGACATCCCGCACCTGTCGCGCGATCTCGTCGCGAAGTACGTGCGTGATCTCGAGGCGCTGGGGTTGATCCCGACGCTCTGACAGCCGATCAGCGTCCGGTGCGTGACCGAACGAGCCGGACGGCGGGATCGAGGATCCGATGGCGTGCGAGCGCGAACACTGTCCCCACGGGGGAGCTCGCACCGCCACCGGATCCTCGCCGCGCCGCGGTGAAAGCGTCGATCCCGTTGCGCTGCAACGACGACAGCATCGTCTTCGCCACGGGCCGAGCCGGATCCGGATCCTTGCCGGCTCCCATCAGATGCAACTGATCGGTGTGCCACTGCAGATCGAGCAGTCCCCCCAGCGACCGGACCGAGCGGTGGGTCGCGAAGCGGGCCGGCACCGGAACGGAGATGGACGGGCTGGGCAGTACGCTGACGGTGCCGTCGAGAACGTCCCGTGCCGCTCCGGGCAGGACGGCGGTCGGGCGGCCGAGTCCCACCATCTGACACGCACCGGACCGCACCGCGTCCGACATTCCGTCGCGCGTGCGGAACCCACCGGTCACGGCGAGCGGGATGTGGGGAGCGAGGTCGCGCACCGTGACGGCGTAGTCGAGGAAGTACGCCTCGCGCGACGCCGTACTGGCCGACACCGCGGTGCCCATCATCGCGGGCGACTCGTAGCTGCCGCCGCTGATCTCGATGAGATCGACCGGCAGATCACCGATCATCGAGACCACCTCACGGGACTCGTCCTCGCTGAAACCGCCGCGCTGGAAGTCGGCCGAGTTGAGTTTGATGCCGACGGCGAAGCCCGGGGAGACGGCGGCCCGTACTCGTCGCACCACCTCGAGCAGGAAACGCGCACGGCCCTCGATGTCGCCGCCCCACTCGTCGGTCCGTAGGTTCGTCAGGGGCGAGAGGAACTGGCTGACGAGATAACCGTGGGCGGCGTGGATCTGCACTCCGTCGAACCCCGCCTCCTCGGCCACCGCGGCCGTCGTCGCGAACCGCGACAGGATGTCCTCGATCTCCGCGCCGCTGGCCGCGCGGGGCGCCGGGATCCCGGGGATGTCCAGGCCCACCGCGGACGGCGCCAGGGTGCCGCCGACCGTCGTCACCGGGTTGCCCTGACGGCCGGGGTGGTTGATCTGCATCCAGATCGGACTGCCACCGTCCTGCGCCGTCTTCGCCCAGCGGGAGAGGGCGTCCAGGTCGCGTCCGTCCGCGACCGCGACGTTGCCGGGCTCGCCCAGATGCCGGTGGTCGACCATGACGTTCCCGGTGACGAGGAGCCCGTAGCCACCATCGCCCCAGCGGCGGTAGAGACGCGACAGTCTCTCGTCCGGGGCGTTGTCACGGGTACCCAGCGCTTCGCTGAGCGCGGACTTCATGATCCGGTTCGGCAGGACCTGCCCGTTGGGCAACGTCAGCGGTGCGGACAGCGACACGTCAGGCATGGAACCCCTCGTCGGGTGAATGGGTGGGTGGATCCGTTCCCCGGAGTACACCAGATGTGGTGTGATGATAGCTGTCATCACTTGCCGCGGTGTCCGTGAACGGGCGCCCCACCACTCGGGAGCGCGATGCGCAGCGTCACGGTCGTCATCATCGGCAGCGGGTTCGGTGGGCAGTGCGCCGCCATCGAACTGCTGCGTCGCGGCATCGACGACATCGTCGTCCTGGAACGACGCGAGTTCGCCGGCGGAACCTGGCGGCAGAACTCCTACCCCGGAGCGGCCGTCGACGTGCAGAGCCCGCTCTACTCGATCGCGTCCGAGCCGTACGACTGGTCGCAGATGTTCGCGGTGCAGAGCGAGCTCGAGGACTACACCCGCCACGTCTTGGACAAGCACGGTCTCGACGATCTCACCGTGCTCGGCGCCGAGGTGCAGCGCATCGAGTGGGTCGACGACTCCTGGCACGTCACGACCACAGCGGGTGACTATCGTGCGCAGTTCGTGGTCAACGCGACCGGGCCGCTCAGCACGCCTGTCGTTCCGCCCTTCCCGGGTCGCGAGAGTTTCGCGGGCGCCCAGTTCCACACCAACGCGTGGGACCACGACGTCCCCCTCGCCGGCGCGCGTGTCGCCATCGTCGGCAGTGGCGCGAGCGCGGCGCAGATCATCCCGGCCGTTCAGCCCGAGGTGGGTGAGCTCCACGTCTTCCAGCGGTCCCCGCACTGGGTGATGCCCCGACCCGATCGGAAGTTTCGACCCTGGGAACGCCGTGCCCTGCGGGTGGGCTTCGCGCGTCGAGCACTGCGCGCGGCCATCTACTGGAAGCTCGAGGCCCGGATCATCGGCTTCAAGTACTCGAAGGTCGGCCTCTGGCTGTTCGCCGAGCGTCACGCACGGAATCTGCTCCGCGACCAGGTGGCGGACCCCGATCTCCGGGCCAGGCTGACACCGGACTACACGATCGGGTGCAAGCGGATCATCCTGTCCAACACGCTGTATCCCGCCATCAGCTCCGCGAACACGACGCTCCACGACCGTGACGACGGCATCGCCGAAGTCACCCCCACCGGCATCACCACCGCGACGGGGCGCGAGATCCCCCTCGACGTGATCGTGTGGTCCACCGGATACGACGCCACCGACGGCGTCATCTCCTACCCGGTCATCGGCCGGAACGACACCGCGCTCCGCGACGTGTGGTCCGACTACCCGAGGGCCTATCTGGGCACGACCGTCCCCGACTTCCCGAACCTGTTCATCGTCACCGGACCGAACACCGGGATCGGCCACACGAGCGCCATCTTCGTCATCGAGGCCCAGATGCGGTACATCATGTCGGCCATCGAGCACGCTCGGCGGACGTCGTCGCGCACGGTGGAGGTCACCCGCGCCGCCGAGGAGCGCTACACCGCGATGATCCACGACGAGATGACACGCACAGTGTGGCAGAACGGTGGCTGCACGAGCTGGTACAAGTCCGCGTCCGGACGCGTGATCGCCATGTTCCCCGGCTTCAGCTTCACCTACCGCAGACTGGCCGGCTCGTTCCGGGACGACGACCACGTCCTGCGGCCCGCGTCGACCGACACCGAGGCAGTGGCAGCGTCATGACCTCCGGCACCACGGGCATGTTCCGGAGATCCCCGCGGCTCCGCCTCGACGGGCGCGTGGCCGTCGTGACGGGGGCCGGCGGCGGCATCGGATCCGCCGTCGCACGCGAACTCGTCTCCCGCGGCGCCGCGGTCGCGCTGCTCGACGTCGCTCCGTCCGTCGACGACGTCGCTCGTGCCCTGGGCGACCGGGCGATCGCCCTCCGCGTGGACGTGACGTCTCCCGACGAACTCCGTGCGGCCGTCGCCACCGTCCACGACCGGTTCGGCGGGATCGACGTGGTGCACGCCAACGCGGGCATCTCGAGCGGCGACACCGCGTACACCGTGGCTACCGTTCCCGACGGTGTCTTCGAGCGTGTCGTCTCGGTCAACCTGAACGGCGTGTGGAACACGATCCGGGCGACACTGCCGGACATCGTCGCCGCCCGCGGCCACGTGCTGATCACATCGTCGACCTACGCCTATCTCAACGGCCTGGCGAACGCTCCGTACGCCGCGACCAAGGCCGCGGTGGAGCAGATCGGTCGCGCCCTGCGTGCAGAGCTCGCTCACACGGGCGCGACCGCGGGGATTCTGTACCCGGGGTGGGTCGCGACCCCCATCGCTGACGTGGCTTTCGGCGCCGACGACATCGCGACCGCTCTGGTGGCGCGAGCCTTCCCCGCACCCCTTCTCACGCCCATCTCCCCCGAGGCTCTCGCGGCGGGAGCGGTGGACGGTATCGAGCGACGAGCAGCACGGATCCAGCTTCCGGGACGGTGGCGGGCCTATTCGGCGATGCGCGGGACAGCGAACCCGCTGTCCGATCTCGTGCTGGAGAAGGACCGGACGATCCGGACGCTCGTCGCGCGGCTCGAACGTCGAGAGCCCTGATTCGGCTATTTCCCCGTTTGTGACCCCCACACTGGTCATCAGCACCACCAGTGTCCGTTGTCACGGGTATCGTTCCGACGCATGACGCTCGCCGCGCTGCTCCGGGAATGCTGGACCGCCCAGCGTGACACGCAGCAGTTGCGGCTGTTCGTGGAGTCGCGCGGTCTCGCGCGATGGATGCGCGGTCTGATCTCCTGCCTCACCCTCGTCGTCACGGCCATCGCGATCCTGTCGCTCGGATCGCCGTCCGGGGCGCAGGGTCTCGTCGACCGCGCGGTCGTCGTCGTGACCATCGTGGGCGGAATCGGCTGGGCCGTGCGCTGGAACGTCGCGCACTGGCCGTCCTTCCGCGAGTCCGTCGTCTTCTTCGCCTACGCCGACATCGCCATCGCCGTGGTCTGCTTCCTCGACTCGAGTTCGCTCGCGGGTCTGAGCGGCGCCGGACTCCTGGTGCTCCTCGGGACCTACGCGACCTTCCTGCTGGGGCCACGAGTGTTACTCGTGCACGTCCTGTGGTGCGCGTTCTCCATCACGGTCCTCGCCGTGAAGGTCGCGCTCGATCCCGAGTACGACCTCACCATCGCCGTCGCGAAGGCGATCATGCTGACCGTCGTCGGCGTGGTGGTCCCCCTCGTGATCGAGCTGGGTGTCCATCTCATCCGCGTCGACGCGGACAAGTCGTTGACCGATCCGCTCACAGGCCTCAGCAACCGCCGGGGGCTCGAGTCCCGACTGATGCTCCTCGCCGACGACATGCGTTCCACGACCACCCGCGCCGCCGCTGCCCACCCGGTGGCTGCCGTGATCGTGCTCGACCTCGACAAGTTCAAGGCGATCAACGACGAACTCGGGCACAACGTCGGCGACGAGGTGCTGGTGCGCGTCGGACACAGCCTGGTGCGCGCAGCGGGACCCACCGCCGTGGTCACACGCCACGGCGGCGAGGAATTCCTCGTCTTCGATCTGTACGACGACGCGCTCGCGGCGTTGCGGGCCGCCCGCGCCGTCCGCGACGCGGTGGCGGAGAGGATCCCGGGGCCGGCGGTCACCGCCAGTGTCGGACTCGCGATGGCGAGCACGACCGCCCTGCTGCACGATCGCCGGCGCCTGTCGGCCACACTCACCGAGCTCGTCGATCGGGGCGACACCGCGATGTACCGGGCGAAGCGATCGGGTGGGCACTGCGTCGCCGTGGACGGGGGAACGGCGCGCGGTCTCGCGTCGACCGGTTGAATGGTGGCGTGACCGATCCATCGCCCGCACGTACCTACGGCGGGGAGAGCGCCGAGGAGCGCACGGCTCGTCGCCGGCGCCAACTGCTCGACGCGGGGCGCGCGTCCTTCGGATCGGTGGGTTTCCGAGCGTCGACGGTGCGCGGCATCTGTCGTGACGCGCATGTCGCCGATCGCTACTTCTACGAGCTGTTCCCCACTCTCGAGGACCTCCTGGTCGAGGTGTACAGCGAGTGCATCGCCACACTGACGCGATCCACCACGGCGGCGGTCGACGACCTGCCCGCCGGGACGGACCCGCTGACGCTCTCACGTCACGGCCTCGACGGCTTCTTCCGCGCCGTGGAGGACCGTGAGCTCGCACGGATCGTGTGGCTCGAGGTGCTCGGGGTGAGCCCACGGGTGGACCGCACGTATCTCGACACGATGCACGGATTCGGTGAGCTGATGGTGGGGCTCCTCGGCCGCCACACGCCGGACATTGCCGTCGGTAGTTCCCTCGACAGGTTGGCCACCGCCGCTGTCGGCGGCATCAGCCACACCGCCATGACCTGGCTCATGGACGGGTACCGAGCGGACAGAACCGATCTCGTTCACGGGACCGCCCGGTTCCTCGCCGCGGTGGTCGGTGCGGCAGAGCCCGAGTAATTCGGTCGACGCGGTCCCCTCTCGGGTGTTTCAGTGGTGCGAACCGACCACCGGGAAGGCCGGAGGCAGGCCGACATCGAACCGACCACGACACGAGGACGCACGCATGTATCCCACCGATCCCGACGTGTTCCTGCTCGTCCGACGGCAGGAACACGCGACCTTCACCCGCGACGCCGAGCACCGGCGCGTGGCTCGCGCCCGCGCACGCCTCGCCCACGACGAACTCCGCGTCCAGCGCGCATGGGAGGAACTGACGGCGGCACTGGCCGAGTCCGCGCAGTCGCGGCAGTCCCTGGCCGACCTGGTGCACAGCAGCCGCTGAGTCAGCGTTCGTTGCCCCGAAGTTCGATGCCCCGAAGGAGGATGTCGACGGCGGCCTCGATGGTGGCGTCGTCGGGCAGCGTCCCGTACATCAGCGTCGGGCAGACCACGGAGCCGGACAGCATGGACACCGCCGCCTCGAGCTCCGGGCCCTGGATCACCGCACCGAGCATCTGCCGAGTGTGCTTCTCGCCGTCGTCGACGATGCGGCGGCGCACCCGGCCGATCTCGGCGACGGTGGCCCCCCACTGCGCCATGGCCATGAGCACGCGATCGAGGCGCTGCGTGGCGATGGCGTCGCGGAGCATCCGCAGCTCACCGATCAGGTCCGTGCGGACGTCGCCGACCAGGTCGTGATGCGGCATGTCGCCGATCGCCTCGAGAGCCATGGTGAGCAGGTCGGAACGGGACGGCCAGTGCGTGTACAGCGTGGTCTTGGAGTAACCGGCCACCCGTGCGACGTGCGCGTGGGTCACCGCCTCCCACCCCTCGCCTGTCAGCACCTCGAGCGCGGCGCGCGAGACGTCCGCGCGTGTGCGAGCGACGCGGGCGTCCTCTGCCACGGCGTCGGGCTCTGTTCCGATTCCGTTCTCGTCCGACGGGGTATCACTCATCACGTCACTCACCTCCTCGGTCGCTGTGCTTCGAAATTCGGGCATCGAAGTTCGAGGGTTGAAGTTACGCGAATTTCGGGTGCAGACCTATTGAACTAAATGTTCATTACTGTACTGTTGGACCAGCTTCGTGCACGGCATTTCGACCGCGAACTCCCCCACCATCATTCGCGACGGGTCATCCGTCGCCTCGGGCCTCGGCGCAGCACAGCGTCGGGCCGGTCCACGGAAGGACACCGATGTCTGCCATCCTCTTCGGCTCCATCAGCACTCTCGCCGACACGTCCGAGCTCCAGCGACGCGCCTTCAACGAGGCGTTCTCCTCGCACGGGCTCGACTGGAACTGGTCACGCGACGACTACCGGTCCATGCTCGGTTCCAACGGCGGCGCGAACCGGATCGAGGACTTCGCGGCGTCCGAGGGCGTCGAGGTCGACGCCTCCGCGGTGCACGCGACCAAGTCGGAGATCTTCCGGTCCCTCCTCTCCTCGGCCGGTGTGAGCCCGCGACCCGGCGTCGTGGACACCATCGCCGCGGCGAAGAAGTCGGGCGCCAAGCTCGGCTTCGTCACGACCACGTCGAAGGAGAACGTCGACGCCGTGCTCGAGGCGCTGTCCCCCGAGGTCACTCGCGACTCCTTCGACGTCCTCGTCGACGCGGACGACGTCGAGCAGGGCAAGCCCGACCCCGCGTCCTACGCCTTCGCCCTCGACAAGCTGGGCGAACAGCCCTCCGCCTGCGTCGCGATCGAGGACAACGCCGGTGGTGTGGCCGCCGCAGCCGCAGCCGACATCACCTGCGTCGCGTTCCCGAACGAGAACACGGCCGGCAGCGACTTCTCCTCGGCATCGGAGACAGTCGAATCCCTCGACCCCGCTCGCATCGAATCTCTGGTGACGGCTCGACAGTGACCTTCACCGGTCGACTCCACACCCTGTCGAGTCACATCCACGCCAACCCCGGTTCACCCGTCGAGCGCGATGCTCGCGAACCGTTTTCCTCGGGAGAGAAGTAGTGAGCAACCTCCAGGCACGTGTCACCGCAGACGATCGCACCTTCCACGTCGAGGGATACGAGAAGATCGAGTACGACCTCGTGTACGTCGACGGCGTCTTCGACACCGCGAACACCGAGCTCGCGGACAGCTACCGGCCGTACGGCCGCTGCCTGATGGTGGTGGACGACAGCGTCCTCGCGCTGTACGGCGACGCGATCCACACCTATTTCCGCCATCACGACATCGCGCTGACCATCGTCCCGGTGCAGATCCGCGAGACGGCGAAGTCGATCGAGACCTTCGAGCGGATCGTGGGCGAGTTCGATCGCTTCGGCCTGGTGCGCACCGAGCCCGTCCTGGTCGTCGGCGGCGGACTCACGACGGACGTCGCCGGCTTCGCGTGCGCCAGCTACCGCCGGAACACGCCGTACATCCGCATCCCCACGACGCTGATCGGTCTCATCGACGCCAGCGTCAGCATCAAGGTCGCCGTCAACTACGGCAAGCACAAGAACCGTCTGGGCGCGTACCACGCCTCGCAGAAGGTGTTGCTGGACTTCAGTTTCCTGGGCACCCTGCCGGAGGACCAGGTCCGCAACGGCATGGCGGAACTCATCAAGATCTCCGTCGTGGGCAATCTCGAGATCTTCGAGATGCTCGAGAAGCACGGCCCGGAGCTGCTCGCGACGCGTTTCGGTCACCTCGACGGCACCGCGGAACTGCGCGAGATCGCCGACCGCCTCACCTACAAGGCCATCGCGACCATGCTGGACCTGGAAGCGCCCAACCTCCACGAGATCGACCTCGATCGCGTGATCGCTTTCGGCCACACCTGGAGTCCGACGCTCGAGCTCACCCCGCCCGCGCCGTTCTTCCACGGACACGCCATCAACATCGACATGGCGCTGTCCACCACCCTCGCGGAGCAGCGCGGCCACATCACGGCCGACGACCGCGACCGCGTGCTCGGCGTCATGAGCGGGATCGGGCTCGCGCTCGACAGCTCGTACCTGACGGCCGACCTGCTCGCCGAGGCCACGTCGTCCATCCTCAAGACCCGAGACGGGATTCTCCGCGCGGCGGTGCCGGCGCCCATCGGGTCCTGCGAATTCCTGAACGACGTGACCGTCGACGAGCTGTCGGACACGCTCACCCTGCACAAGAAGATCTGCCTCGAGCACGACCGCGACGGCGACGGCGTGGACATGTTCACCGCGCCGCAACCGGAGGTCGCGGTCGGTTCGTCCCACGATGAGTGATGCACGGCCGGTCACACCGACCACCATCGCCGCGGCCGAGCTGACGGAGCTGTGCCGGGACCTCGACGACCTCGGGGTCCCGGCAGCCGTTCTCGGCCGCGCTCGGCGTGCGCGTGACGTGATCGCGGGCCTCGACCCGTACCTGGACGAGTGCACCACCCCGGAATCACCCGCTCTCGCGGATCTGGCCGCACGCACCCGATCCGCGGAATGGTCCGGCAGCGCGCTCGAGCAGGAGATGCTGTCCGGCCACGTCGAGGGCCGTTTCCTCGACTTCCTCGTGCGGATGACCCGCGCCACGTCGGTCCTCGAGATCGGCATGTTCACGGGGTACTCCGCTCTCGCCATGGCCGAGGCACTTCCACCCGGCGGAAGCATCGTCGCCTGTGAACTGGACGAACCCGTCGCGGCGTTCGCCCGACAGTGCTTCGACGCGTCGTCGGCAGGCGACGCGATCGAGATTCTCGTCGGTCCTGCGGCGGAGTCCCTCACCCGTCTCGCCGACGAGGGACGCCGGTTCGACCTGGTGTTCATCGATGCCGACAAGGCCGGGTACCTCGGATACCTGACGGCGCTTCTCGACTCCGAGCTGCTGACGCCGGACGCCGTGGTCGCCGTCGACAACACACTCCTGCAGGCCGAGCCGTACCTCGGTACGGCCATGTCGGACAACGGTTCCGCCATCGCGGAGTTCAATCGCGCCGTGGCGGCGGACCCCCGCGTCGAGCAGGTCCTGGTCCCGATGCGGGACGGACTGACGCTCATCCGTCGATCGAGTGCGTCGTGACGAGCGTCGGCCGGTCCGTGGCGGTCCTCGTCGGCTCGCTCGTCACCGCCCCGCTCGACCTCGTGCCCGTCCTGGCGGCGCTAGCCCGACCGCGCACGGCACCCGGTTCGCCTGCCGCACAACGTAGGACGGTCGTGATCAACGGCGGCAAGATGACCAAGGCGCTACAACTCGCGAGATCGTTCCACGGCGCCGGCCACCGGGTGGTACTGGTCGAATCGGCCAAGTACCGGTACACCGCGCATCGGTTCTCCCGAGCGGTGGACGTGTTCCACACCGTCCCCGAGGCGTCGGAACCCGGATATGCGCGCGCGATCGCCGACATCGTGCTGAGCGAGAGAGCGGACGTGTTCGTGCCGGTGTCGAGTCCGGCGTCCAGCGTGCCGGACGCTGAGGTCGGTCGTCTGCTCGACGGGCGGTGCGACGTCGTCCACGTCGACTCGGCCACCGTGCGCATGCTCGACGACAAGGTGCAGTTCTCGAAGGTCGCGGAGTCGCTCGGTCTGCGCGTGCCGGAATCACACCTCGTCACCGACCGTCGGCAGGTCGAGGACTTCGACTTCCCCGACGGCCGTACCTACATCCTCAAGCGCATCGCGTACAACCCGGTGGGTCGTATGGACCTCACGCCGTTGACGGGACGGGACCGCGCGGCGAATGCCGCGTTCGTCTCCGGGCTCGACATCTCGGACGAGGATCCGTGGATCATGCAGGAGTTCGTCACCGGTCAGGAGTACTGCACCCACTCGACTGTCCGCAACGGGCGCGTGCAGGTGTACGGGTGCTGCGAGTCGTCGGCGTTCCAGATCAACTACGCCATGGTGGACAAGCCCGAGATCCGTTCGTGGGTGGAGCATTTCGTCGGCGAGCTCGGGCTCACGGGCCAGGTGTCCTTCGACTTCATCGAGGCGGCGGACGGCCACGCCTACGCCATCGAGTGCAATCCGCGAACGCATTCGGCCATCACCATGTTCCACGATCACCCGGACGTGGCGGCTGCGTACCTCGACGACGGGCACCCCGTCATCACGCCGCTCCCGTCCGCCCGGCCGACCTACTGGATCTACCACGAGATCTGGCGGCTGCTCACCCAGCCTGGCCGCCTCGCCCGCGCACGCACCATCGCCACCGGGAAGGACGCGGTGTTCACGCGGTGGGATCCGTTGCCCTACTTCATGCTTCACCACCTCCACATGCCGTCGCTGATCTGGGCGAACCTTCGCGCCGGTCGCTCGTGGAGCCGCATCGACTTCAACATCGGCAAACTCGTGGAGGCCGGCGGTGACTGACGACACGGCTTTCGTCCACCCGACCGCACGGGTGACCGTGCTGCACCTCGCGGGGTCCGCCGAGGACGAGTTCCACTCGGACCTGTCGCGGGTGTACGCCTCGGACGCGCTGTCCGCGCTCGCCGATCCCGCACGGTACGAGTTCCACGTCGCACTGGTCTCGCCCGACCGCACGTGGCGCTTCCCGGTCGATCTCACCGACGACGCGGTGGCGGGGGCTCCGCCTCTGTCGCTCGCGGACGCGCTGCGTCACATCGAGGCTCTGGGTGTCGACGTCGTCGTGCCGCAGATGTTCTGCCTGCCCGGCATGACGTCCTACCGGGCGCTGGTCGACGTCGTGGGTCTCGCTCTGCTGGGCAACACCGCCGACGTGATGGCACTCGCGGCGGACAAGGCGCTGACCCGAGCGGTGGTCGCTGCGGCGGGCGTTCCGGTGCCGGAGGGCCACGTCGTCGTCGTGCCCCCGGACGCACCACGGTCAGGCACGCGGTCGCCCGTCCCGTTACCAGTGGTCGTCAAGCCGGTGGACTCCGACAACTCGGTGGGGGTGTCGCTCGCGCGCACTCCTGACGAGTACACCGACGCGCTCGCGGACGCTGCGCGGTTCTCCCGCCGGGTGCTGGTGGAGCGCTACGTCGAGTTGGGACGTGAGGTGCGCTGCGGCATCGTCGTGGTGGACGGTGAACCGGTGTGCCTGCCGCTCGAGGAGTACGCCGTGGACGCGGACGATCGTCCGATCCGCACACGCGAGGACAAGTTGTCCCGCGACGAGGACGGGGCGCTGTACCTGGTGGCCAAGAACGCCACGAAGGCGTGGATCGTCCCCGAGGACGATCCGATCACCGAGCGGATCCACGCGGTGGCCCTCGAGTGCCACCGAGCGCTGGGGTGTCGGCACTACAGCCTCTTCGACTTCCGGGTGGACCCCGACGGTCGACCGTGGTTTCTCGAGGCAGGCCTGTACTGCTCCTACGCGCGGGGCAGCGTGGTCGCGGTGATGGCCGCGGCCGCGGGAATACCTCTCGAGGACCTGTTCGCCGCAGGACTGCGCGAACTCTCGATCGAAGGAGCACGATGATGCGACACACCACCCTCGAACCCGTCGGCGCACTCGTCGAGGACGTCCGGGTGGAGGACCTCGACGCGGCGGGAATCGACGAGACACGCCGCCTCGCAGCAGATCACGGCGTCGTCGTCTTCCGGGGGCAGTCGCTCGACGACGACCGTTTCACCGAGTTCCTCCGTGCGTTCGGCGACCTCGTGTTCACCGAGGGCGAGACACCGGTCCCCGGACACCCGGATCTCAACGTCATCAGCAATGTCGGTCGCACGACGACGCCGCGCTCCACCTTCCACGTGGACACGAGCTATGTGGCACACCCACCGGCGTACACCTCGCTCCGTGCGGTCACCGTGCCGTCGGAGGGAGGACAGACCGTCTTCAGCAACCAGTACCGCGCGTGGGACACACTGCCCGACGACCTTCGCGACGAACTCGTCGACCGCACGCTCACGCACGTCGTGACCGGTCTCGATCTCGCCGACGATGCCGAGTCGTCCGCAGTGCATCCGCTCGTGGCGACCCATCCGATCAGTGGACGGCGCTCGCTCTACCTGTCGACTCCCGCGCGATGCGCGTCGATCAGCGGGATGTCGCCCGACGAGACCGCCGAGACCGTCCGGTTCCTCTACGACCACTCCACTGCGGAGGACAACGTGCACCGGCACACGTGGCAGCCGGGCGACGTCGTCTTGTGGGACAACCGGTGCGTCATGCACCGGGCCGACCACAGCGGAGTGGTGGGCGACCGGGTGATGCACCGCGGGATGGCAACCGACGGTCGCGCTCGCTCCTGACGCCGATCGTCAGCGCGCCAGGACAGCGGCCCCTCGCCGCACCACCATGTCGCGGAAGGCGAGGGCCTGCGCCGGCAGGGTGCGTGCGGGCCACACCACGCCGATGCGCCGCCGCGCCGCGGGGTCGTTCACCGCAATGTCGACCGTGGGAAGCGGGCCGGCGGGAGCGGTCGTGCGAGGGAGGACGCTGACGCCGAGGCCCGCCCCGACCAGCCCGCGCACGGTGTGGATGTCCTGCCCCTCGAAGGCGATGGTCGGGGCCATTCCCGCAGCGGCCCACAGTGTCTCGCAGAGAGAACGCATGCCGTACCCGTGTTCCATCGCCACGTACGGGTCGTCCGCCGTCTCCACGAGGTCCACCGATCGGCGGCCCGCCAGTCGGTGATCGGACGGGACGACCAACACGAGCCTCTCGTCGTACAGCCCGAAGGACGTGTCGGTGCCGTGTTCGGTGCCGAGCGCCACGAATGCGAGGTCCGCGCTCCCGTCCTCCAGTCTGTCGAGGCACCGGGCCCGCGCGCCCTGGTCGAGGGTGAACGTGACGGCGGGATGATCGGCGAGGAAGCGCTTGATGAGCAGCGGGAGCACGCCCTCGCCGACCGTGTTCTGGAAGCTGACCGAGATGCGGCCACGAGTGCGGGCGTCCTGCTCGGTCATGGCGTCGAGCCCGGCCTCGAGTTCGCGGACCGCCCGGTCGAGGAAGGGCATCAGTGCACGTCCCGCAGGCGTGAGGGCGATGCCCCGACCACGACGCTCGACGACCGCCACTCCCAACGCGGCCGAGGCGCGGGCGAGTTGCCGGCTCACCGTCGGCTGCGGGAGGCCGAGGACGTGCGCCGCCTCGGTGATGTGTTCGGTCTCCGCCACGGCGAGCAGTGTCGGGATCAGAGGCAGGAGTGCCTCGGCTTCCTCACGCATGAATCGAACGATACGTCACGATCATGATTGTGCGAGATGCAATGCATTGGACGAATAGGTCGCGTCCGGCCTACCGTCGGATCCCGTGACCATCGACGAGGCGACCGACACCGACTGGGACGGACACACCCGTGGGTCCCGCGAGTACCGCAGGCTCGTCGCCGGGCTGCTTCTCGCCGGTGTCGCCACTTTCGCCCAGCTGTACTCCGTCCAGGGCATCCTCCCGCTCATCGCCTCGAACCTCTCGATCACGCCGTCGCAGTCCTCGCTCGCGGTGGGCTGCGCCACGGTCGGCGTCGCGGTCGCCGTACTGCCGTGGTCCGTGGTGGCCGACCGCGTCGGCCGGGTGCGTGCCATGAGCATCTCGATCGTCACGGCCACCGTCCTGGGCCTCGTCGTCCCGCTCTCCACGTCGTTGCCGATGCTGCTGACGGTGCGGTTCGTGGAGGGCGCCGCCCTCGGCGGGCTGCCGGCCATCGCGATCGCCTACCTCAGCGAGGAGGTGCACCGCCGGAACACCGCGGTGGCCGCGGCCACCTACGTCTCGGGCACCACGCTGGGCGGGCTGCTCGGCCGCATCGTCGCCGGACCCGTCGCCGAGTACACGAACTGGCGCATCGGAACACTGACGGTCTCGATCATCGCCGCCGTGGCCGCGATCGCCTTCCTGCGCCTCGCCCCCGCACCGCGGCGCGCGCTCCCTGCGCGGGATGGCGGCCCGGGGCTGGGGAAACGCGTCACCACACACCTCCGGGACCCCGGCATGCGCGCGCTGTTCGGGCAGGCGTTCCTGCTCATGGGCGGCTTCGTCACCGTCTACAACTATCTGGGCTTCCGCCTCGAGGCAGCCCCGTTCGGACTCCCCCAGTCGCTGATCAGCCTCATCTTCATCGCCTATCTCAGCGGAACCGTCTCGTCTCGCGTCGCCGGACAGCTGGCCGGCCGGTTCGGACGCTCCGCGGTGCTCGCCGGGTCGACGGGCGTCATGATCGCCGGGGTCGCCCTGACGATCGCGCACTCGCTGATCGTCGTACTCCTCGGCCTGGTGGTGTTCACGATGGGATTCTTCGCCGCGCACGCCATCGCGTCCGGATGG
This sequence comes from Rhodococcus sp. BP-241, assembly GCF_019836145.1. Taxonomy (NCBI): domain Bacteria; kingdom Bacillati; phylum Actinomycetota; class Actinomycetes; order Mycobacteriales; family Nocardiaceae; genus Rhodococcus; species Rhodococcus sp. BP-241. Next base: position 390,705 of record NZ_JABUEI010000003.1, read on the forward strand.
ACCGGGCATCGCGCGACGGACGGTCGCGCTCAGGCGGCGTCGCTCTACAACCTCTTCTACTACGGCGGTTCGAGCATCGTCGGCTGGACGGGCGGCGTCGTGTATCAGGCCTACGGCTGGTCGGCCATGGCCGCGTTCGTCATCGCACTGGCCGTCGTCGCCGCTCTGTGGGCACTGGTCCTGCGGTCGCCCGGCGCCGAGGCTCAGTCGGCGTAGTCGCCGGGGTCCAGGATGTCGTTCATGTCGCGACGGACGAGCCGGACCATGAGCGGGAGCGGCAGGAACCGGGCCCCGAAGGCGACCTGGCGCGACCGGTGTCCGGTGACGATGCGCATCCGTCCGGACTCGACGTCCCGCACCACGCGCTCGGCCACCGCCTCGGGCGAGGTGGCGTAGTACTTCGCTGCGAACTGCTGGGATCCCTCGGCCCGCGAGATGTTGGTCGCCACGCCGCCCGGATGGACCAGGTGGACCGAGACGGTGGACCCGGCGAGTTCGGTCGCGAGGGCCTCGGTGAATCCCCGCACCGCGAACTTGCTGGCGCAGTAGTCGGTGTGGTTCGGCGTCCCCTGCAGTCCGAAGATGGAGGACACGTTCACCAGCGCAGCCGCCGGCCGCGACATCAGCTGCGGCAGGAAGGCGCGCGTCCCGTGCACCACCCCACCGAGATCGACCGCCATCACCCGGTCGTAGGACGCGTCGTCGAGATGCCAGGCGGGCCGGAAACCGCCCTCGATGCCGGCGTTGTTGACGACGTCGGTCGCCGGGCCCACCTCCCGGGCGACGCGGGCGGCGAAGGCCGCCGCGTACGCGCGGCCCATGCCGGATCCGGCTCCGGTGATCACCACCACCTTGCCTGCGAGGTCCGCCAACGGTCTCCGTCGTCCCACCATCATCTGATGATAGCTGTCATCACATCGCGTCGGAGTGTCGATGTGCCCGGGTACTGTGCGTGTCATGCCCGACGTCGTCGTACCCGCTGCCGATCGAATCCACTGGCGCAACGAGTGGCTGGACTCCTGGCAGTCCTTCCCCGTGGCGGGCAACTTCGATCTCGCCGCGAATGCGCACGGGTTGCTGCTCGTCCACAACGACGACACCGTCGACGCGGGCGAGGGATTCGACAGCCACCAGCACGCCGACGTCGAGATCGTGACCTGGGTGCTGGACGGATCACTGGTGCACCGTGACTCGCTCGGGAACGAGGGGACCATCACGCCCGGGTTGGCGCAGCGGATGAGTGCGGGCTCCGGCGTCGTCCACTCCGAGCGGAACGGGGCCGGATATTCCGCCGGGACACCGCTGCGGGTCGTCCAGATGTGGCTTCCGCCGGACGAGAACGGGCGGCCGCCCGGGTACGAGGAGTACGCGGCGGCAGGCGAACTGGCCTCCGGCCGCCTGGTCACGGTCGCGTCGGGACTCGACCGTGACCGCGGTGGCACGGCCGTCGGACTGGGCCAGAGCAAGGCGGCGCTCCACGTGGCGCGGCTGCGGCCGGGCACGCCCGTCACCCTCCCCACCGCGCCGTTCCTCCACCTCTTCGTCGCGCGCGGCACCGTCGAGATCGACGGCATCGGAACACTCGGTCCCGGTGACGCGCTCCGCGGTACCGACACCGGCGGACATGTCGTCCACACGACGTCGTCGGCCGAGATCCTGGTGTGGGAGATGCACGCTCATGCGTGAGTGTTTGCGGTCACACGGCCGGGGGTAGAGATCTGTCCACACGGGTCGCGATGTGGACGTACCCGCCCGGAAGACGGAGAACGAGATGGCCAACGTCGTCATGCTGCTGATGTTCATGGTGGTCGGTGTCGGTTCGGGCGCTGCCCTCCTGCTGCGACCGCCCGTCCGCTAGGGCATTCCGGCGCCACCGGTCGGCGCCGGGCGCCGGTAGTGTTCGCCCATGGCCACTCTCGATCACGGCGACCCCGGCGACGCCCCGTCGATGCCGACGCCCATCGCTCCCGTCACCCACCCTCGCCGGCCGTCCGCGGCGGAGGAGGCGCGCACGGTGGCCGCGTCGACCAACACGGCCACGCTCGCGAGCCTCTCGGCCGACGGACATCCGTGGGCGTCCTACGTGACGTACGGCCTCCTGGGCGGGAACCCCGTGCTCTGTGTCTCCCACATGGCGGAGCACGGTCGCAATCTCGCGGCGGATCCACGGGTGAGTCTGTCCGTCGTCGCTCCGGGCGAGAACAGTGATCCGCTCGCGAGCGGACGTATCACGCTGGCGGGCACCGTGCTTCGGCCGTCGGGCTCGGACGTCGAGGCTGCACGGGAGGCGCACCTGACGGCCGTCCCGGCGGCGCGGTACTACATCGACTACAGCGACTTCACCGTCTGGATCCTGTCGGTGGACCGAGTCAGATGGGTGGGCGGCTACGGCCGCATGGACTCGGCCACGGCGGCGGACTACGCAGCCGCCGTACCGGATCCGGTACGGCCGGTGAGCGGGCCTGCGGTGGAGCACCTGAACGACGACCACGCGGACGCACTCACCGCGATGACCGCGGCATTCGGCGGATTCCCCGATGCGACGTCCGCTGTGTGCACCGGCGCCGACCGCTACGGACTCGACATCACGGTCACCACTCCGAGAGGCGTGTCCTACACGCGAGTCGGCTACACGTCGCCGTTGGCGTCACTCGACGATCTCCGTGCCGCGACGATCGAGCTGACGAGAAACGCCCGCCGCCCCTGAGGGGACGACGGGCGTCGACTGTCGAACGGCTCAGCTGACCGCAGCGTTCCGGCGCGGCAACTTCCAGTCGGGGCGGACCCAGTGGCAGGTGTATCCGTTGGGGATCCGCTGCAGGTAGTCCTGATGTTCGGGCTCGGCCTCCCAGAACTCGCTCGCCGCGGTGACCTCGGTGACCACCTTTCCGGGCCAGATACCGGACGCGTCGACGTCGGCGATCGTGTCCAGCGCGACGCGCTTCTGCTCGTCGGAGGTGTAGAAGATCGCCGAGCGGTAGCTCACTCCGCGGTCGTTGCCCTGACGGTTCTTCGTCGACGGGTCGTGAATCTGGAAGAAGAACTCCAGGATGTCGCGGTAGGTCGTCCGGGTCGGGTCGAACACGATCTCGACCGCCTCGGCGTGCGTGCCGTGGTTCCGGTACGTCGCGTTCGGCACGTCTCCGCCCGAGTACCCGACGCGCGTGGAGAGCACGCCTGGCTGCTTGCGGATCAGTTCCTCGACACCCCAGAAGCATCCACCCGCCAGGATGGCCGTCTCGGTCGTGGAACCTGCCTGTGTGCTGTCCGCCATGGTGTCTCCTCTTGTCGCAGTAACACTCTGTTCCGACAACGTCCGCGCGCACCGCGTTGTTCCGACGGGCAGTTCCGGCGGGCCGTCACGCGACGGGCGGAACCTCGACGGACCTCGTGGGATGCGACTCCTCGATCAGAGACAGCGCGACCTCCCGCAGCGGGCGGTTCTCGGACTGGGAGATGTGGGCAAGCATCGTGAAGGCCTGCACGGCATCGACGTCGAATCGCTCCATGAGGATCCCCTTGGCCTGGCCGATGATGTCGCGACTCGCGAGGCCGTCCCGGAAGTTCTGGTCGTCGCGGGCACTGAGCAGCGCCACCGCGCCGTGGGCGGCGAGCGCGGATCCGACCATCTGAGCATCGGCGTCGAAGGCGTCGGCAGTCCTGCTGAACAGCAGCAACACGCCGAGATCACGCGCCGACGGATCGGTGTAGAGGCGGAACGCCGCCATCGACTCGATTCCCCTGTCGCGTGCGGCCGCGGCGAAGGAGGGCCACCGCCGCTCGCTGCCGAGATTCTCGGCCACGACGGTGTCGATCTGCCAGATCTCGTTCTCGGTGGGCCCCTCACCCAGTTCGAACTGCACACGGCAGAGATCGGCGGCGACGTCGTCGGTGCGGGCGTGGATGGTGCGCCGCGCACCGGTCATCACGGTGACGCACGCATGGTCGACGCCGGGCATGAGCTGCGTGGCCGACCGCACCAGGGCTGTCAGCGTGTCGTCCACCGATCGACGGGTTCCGCGGAGAGTGCGGGCCATCTCGGCGATGCTGCCGAGCGCAGACGCCTGCTGATCGACGGAGGTGTCCTCGTCGATGGTGCGGACGAGATCGCCGCGATCGCCGTACGGCACCGTCATGTGTTCCCCACTCTCGACGCCCATGACAACCGACCGTGTCGCGGACCTGTGTTTCCGACCCGGTCCAGAATAGAGCGAGGCCAGGGGGCCGTCGCGCGACCGCCCCCCTTCACCTCGCGCCGGGTGTCGCCGTCACCTGATCGGCTCGAGCAACCGACGAGGTGCGCGGAGCGCGCGGGACACGGTGTTCGGCCGCGGGGTCGCGGTCACACCCGGCCCCGGCGACATGACGACCCGACCGGCAGCGGGCACGGTCCCGCACTGCGGGCAGCTGCCGTGATCGTCGAGCTCACCGCCGCACGGTTCGTGTCGGAACACCCGACGGGGGCCGTCCTGCGCGGGCACTGCTCGTTCACCCCACACCGTCAGCGCGTGCAGCGCGGGCCACAGGTCGACGAGGATCTCGGTGGGACGATATTCCTCACGCCCACCGACACGTTCCCTGCTCAGCAACCCGTGGTCCACCAGGGCCGACAGGCGCTGCGACAGCACTGCCTTCGACATGCCGAGGTGGTGCTGGAAGTCGGAGAACCGGCGTACACCGAACAGGGAGTCCCGCACGACGAGCAGTGTCCACCGCTCCCCCACGATCTCCAGGGCGCGAGCGAGCGAGCAGTCCTGCGCGGCGTAATCCGTTCCCATCGCCATGGCCCGAGCCTACCTCGAACGGTCTGTTGACCGAACCATATCGGCGGGTTACGGTCCGCTCACCGAACCGAAGGACGGGCATGACTCAGCAGCGATCCGCACCACCTCTCGCCCGTCCCCTGCCCGTCGCGGCGTTCGGGACCCTCCTCGCCCTGGCTGCGTTCACGTTTCCCCTGGCGACCATCGGCAGCACCGCCGCGACGCTCGGGAGCGACGCGTCGGGCAGAACCTGGATCCTGAGCTCGATGAGCATCGGCCTCAGTGCCGCGTTGCTGGTGTCCGGCGCACTCGCCGACGACATCGGCCGTCGGCGCACCTTCGTTCTCGGTCTCGTCGTCCTCGCCCTCGCGTCCGCTGTGTGCGCGGCCGCTCCGTCCACGCTCGTGTTCGTCCTCGCCCGCGTGGTCCAGGGCGTCGGGGCGGGCGCGGTGCTGGCGTCGAGTCTCGGCGTCATCGCGCACGCCTTCGAACCCGGCCCGCTGCGCGCCCGTGCCAGCGGCATCTGGGGCGCGGCCGTCGGCGCGGGCATCACCCTCGGGCCCCTGCTGTCCGCGACCTCGGATCGTCTCGCCACGTGGCGCGAGGGGTACTGGCTGCTCACCGCGCTGACACTCGTCGCCGCGGTCGTCGCAGGGCGCCTCCTCGCCGAATCCCGCACGGAGACACCGCGCGGGCTGGACCTGATCGGCGCCGTCGCCCTGTCCGGGGGTCTGTCGGCCCTCCTCGCCGCGCTCGTCGAGGGCCGTGCCGGGTGGACGCGACCCCTACCCCTCGTCCTGCTCGCCGTGGCCGCGCTGTTGCTCGCGGGTTTCGTTCTGCACGAACGCCGGACCGCCTCGCCCATGCTCGATCTCACGCTGCTGCGCCAACCCGCCTTCCTCGCCGCCACCGTCGCCGCACTCGCCACCGGAGCCGGGGTGATCGCGCTGATGTCGTACATGGCCGGATTCGTCAGCGCGGCATTCGGTCTGGACGCACTCCACAGCGCCCTCCTGCTCTTCGGCTGGTCCGCGACGAGCGTGATCACCGCCCTGCTCGCGCGGCGCATACCCGCGTCCGTCTCCGGCCGAACGCAACTGGCCCTGGGCCTCGTCGGTGTCGCCGTCGGGACGGGGCTGTTACTCGGACTGTCCGAGACGTCGTCGCCCCTGCGCCTCGTGCCGGGTCTCGTCCTGGCCGGTGCCGCGACAGGAATAGTCAACGCCGCCCTCGGCCGCGAGGCCGTCGCGAGCGTCCCTGCCGGGCGCGCCGCCATGGGAAGCGGGGCGAACAACACCGCGCGCTACCTCGGCTCGGCGATCGGCGTGACCGTGGTGTCGGTGGTGGTCCTGTCGGCCGGCACCGCGCCGTCCGCGGTGTTCGACGGCTGGAACCACGCCGTGATCATCGTCATCGCGATCACCGCGCTGGGGGCCGCGGTCGTCGCGGCGACCCGGCCGAGAGCCGTACGCTGACCGCGTCGTCGCGCGCCCTCAGAACGAGGTGCGCACCGCAGCCTCGACGCAGCCGGCGGCAGACTCGTCGCTCCAGTCGGACACCCAGTGACGGATCGAATCGATGATCGAGTTCCAGGTCATGGCCCGACGCTAGAGCCGCGCGGCGCGCGGAGACACAGTTCTGCTCGGCGTGATCGGAAAGGTCACGACGGTCGTGCGTCGACTCCCGTTCCCGGAACGGCGTTGCGCAGTTCCCTGGTGTACTCGTGCTGCGGTCGATCGAACACGTCCTCCGCCGACCCGGACTCGACCACTCGCCCGTTGCGCATCACCAGCACCGTGTCGCTGATCTGCCGCACGACCGCGAGATCGTGGGAGATGAACAGATAGCTCAGATCCAGCTCGTCCTGCAGCCGAGTGAGGAGTTCGAGAATCTGCGCCTGCACCGAGACGTCCAGTGCGGACACCGGTTCGTCGAGCACGAGCAACTCCGGGTGGAGAGCCAGCGCGCGGGCGATGGCGACCCGCTGGCGCTGCCCACCGGACAGCTCGGCGGGGCGCCTGTCGAGGTACTCCGGCGCCAGGGCGACCTGCTCGAGCAGTTCGGCCACCCGGGCGGGACGCGTGGAGCGTGATCCGAGCCCGAACGCGACGAGCGGTTCCGCCACGATGTCCCGCACGCGCAGTGCGGGATTCAGCGATGCGTACGGGTTCTGATACACGATCTGGAAGCGTCGCCTGAGGGTGCGCAACTCCCTGCCGCGTGCGGACGTGATGTCGTCGCCGTCGAAGACGACCGACCCCGCCGACGGGTTCTCGAGCCGCAGGGCGATGCGAGCGGTGGTGGACTTTCCCGAGCCGCTCTCCCCGACGATCGACACCGTCCGTCCGCGCTCGACGTCGAGCGACACCCCGTCCACCGCCGTCAGGTTCTGCCCACGACCGATGCGGAACGTCTTGGACACGTGTCTCAGCGACAACAGGACCGGCTGCGCCTCGCGCGTCGCACGCGGCAGCCGTACCGACGTCAGAGACGGCGCGGACGCGATCAGGCTTCTCGTGTAGTCGGCGGTCGGGTTCTCCAACACCTCTCGCGCCGGCCCGATCTCGACGATCTCACCGTCACGCATGACGGCGATCCGATCGGCGCGGTCGGCCGCGACCCCGAGGTCGTGCGTGATCAGCAGTACCGAGGTGCCGTGCTCGGCGATCCGATCCGCGAGGTGGTCGAGAATGCGGCGGTGCACGGTCACGTCCAGAGCGCTGGTCGGCTCGTCGGCGATCACCAGCTCAGGCTCGCACGCCAGCGCGACACCGATGAGCACGCGCTGACGCTGCCCGCCGGACAGGTCTTGCGGATACTGCCGAGCACGGAGGTCCGGATTGTCGATCCCCGCCTCGTCGAGTATCCGCACGACCGCCGCCGCGGCGCTGCGCCGGTCGGCCCGGCCGTGGATGCGGAGCACCTCTGCGACCTGCTCCCCCACTCGCTTCACGGGATTGAGCGACGTGGTCGGGTCCTGCGGCACCAGACCGATGTGCGCACCGCGAAGCTTCTCCCACCGACGGTGTCCCGCGTCGTCGACACGGTCACCGTCGAACGTGACGGTGCCCCCGGTGACGGTGCCCGATCCGGCGAGGAGACCGATGATCGCCTGGGCCGTGGTCGTCTTGCCGCTGCCGGACTCGCCGACCAGGGCGAGCACCTCACCCCGCGCGATCTCGAAGTCGACACCCCGCACTGCCTCTGTCGCCCCGTACGACACGCGCAGACCGTCGACCCTGAGCAGGCTCGTCCGGGTCGTTCCGCCGGCTCCACTCCTGCTGCTCACGCTCGATCACCCCGATCCAGCGCGTGGCCCACTCTGTGCGCCGACAGCACGACCGCCACGATGACGAGACCGGGCAGCGTGGTGAGCCACCAGGAGGTGGCGAGGAAGTTGCGCCCCTCCGACACGAGCGAACCCCACTCCGGTGTGGGCGGTACCGCTCCGAAACCAAGGAAACTGAGCGACGACACCGCGAGCACGGCCATGCCGAACTGCACTGCCGCCAGGGCGATCACGGGTGGATACGCGTTCCGGAGAATGTGGGTCCACAGCACGGTGTGCCACCGCGAACCCGACGCGAAGGCGGCCTCCACGTACAGCGACCGCCGTACCCGCAGCACCTCGGACCGCATCACGCGCGCGAAGCTCGCGACGAGGGTGACACCGACCGCGATCGCGACGTTCACGGTTCCGAAACCGAGAGCGGTGACCAGGGCCAGGGCCAGTAGCAGAGTCGGGATGGACAACAGCACGTCGACGAGACGCATGAGCACCGCGTCGACGGTTCCGCCGACAGCGCCTCCGATCAGGCCGAGAAGCGATCCCGCCACGAGCGCGATGGCCACGGCCATCAGCGTCGCGCTGAGCGACAACCCGGCGCCGTGCACGACCCGGGTCCAGACGTCGCGGCCGATGTTGTCGGTGCCGAACCAGTGAGCGGCGCTGGGTCCCTGCAACTTCTCCGCCGGGACGCCGCGCAAGGGATCCCCACTGGCGAACAGAGACGGGACGACGGCGAACCCGACGGCGACGATCAGGACGGCCACCGACACCGCCACGCCGATCCTGCCGCCGACGGCCCGCGGGGTCACTCGCCGTCGACGGGACGTCGGTTCGGGCGAGACGTTCGCGTGGACCGTCTCTCGTACCAGGACGTCAGACATGGGCCGGCTCCTTCGTGGGTCGGGTGGTGCGCTGGACGATCCGGGGATCGATCAGGGGGTACACGATGTCCACGGCCAGCGTGACGACCACGAACACCAGCGACGTGAGGACCACGATTCCCTGCACCACCGGGATGTCCTGCGCGAGAACCGATGTCTGCGTCAGTCGGCCTACGCCGGCCCGGGAGAACACGGTCTCGACGACCACCGAACCGGCCAACAGTTCGCCGACGAGGACGCCGGCGATGGTGAACGCCGGCACGCTGGCCAGGCGCAGCACGTGGCGAGTCTGGATCCGCCACCGGGACGCACCCTTCGCCTCGGCCGCGGTGGTGAACGGTTGCCGCCACGTCGTGGTCAGGCTGGTCGCGAGCACCTGCGCGATGACGGCCCCGGTCGGTACCGCCAGCGTGATCGCCGGCAGCACCAGCGATCCGAACCCGCGGTCGCCGAACGCCGGGAAGATCGGCAGCCCGAACGAGAACACCTGCAGGAGCAGAAGTCCCACCCAGAACGTCGGCACCGCGACGCCCAGCGGAGGGAGGGAGAGCAGCGCGGTACGCAACCATCGTGCGCGGGTGTAGGTAGCGAGGAAGGCGAGCCCCCCACCGACACCGACGGCGAGCATCAGCGCGAGACCGGCCAGGGCGAGGGTGCTCGGAACGGCGTCCAGGATCGCGGTGGTCACCGGCTGACCCGTGGAGATGGACGTGCCGAAGTCACCGCGGATCGCGCTGGTGAGCGATGTCCAGTACTGCTCGAGGACAGGCTTGTCCAGTCCGTACCGGGCCTGCAGCTCGGCGACCGCGGCCGCGTCCACCGGGGTGCCACTGCCGCCGCCGGAATCGACCGCGATGCTCACCGGATCGGAGGGCAGCAGGAACAGCACCACGAAGGAGATGGTGAACGCGGCCCACAGGACACCGATCGCCTGCAGGACGCGCAGGCCGAGGTAGCGAAGCATGTCAGCTCCTGCTCAACCAGGTGTCGAAGAACTGCAGCCGAGCAGACGCGTCGAACCTCTGGTCCTGCACCGCCGAGCTCGCGCCGACCGCCTGCGACAGTTCGACGGTCGGGATCCACAGTCCGTTGTCGAGCACCTGCTGCTGTGCGTTCGCCAGGTACTCGCCGCGCTGCGTCGTGTCCGTCGTGCGCAGCTGATCGGTCAACGAGGCATCCAGATCGGCGATCGGGCCACGCTGGTTGAGATTTCGGCCGTCCGCCGCGAACGACGTCCGCAGGATGTCGCCGTCGGCACGCGTGCTGTTGTAGTACGTCGCGTCGAAGTCACCGGCGTTCTGTCGTGCGATCGACTCGGGCACGGACGTCAGCTCGAGCCGGGCATCGACACCGACGTCCCGCAACTGCTGCTGCAGCAACTCGAGAATTGCCTGGTTGCCCGCGAACACGGCGCTGAACAGGATCGAGAAGCTGAGCCGCTGACCGTCCTTCTCGCGGATCCCGTCCGCGGCCGGTACCCAACCCGCACGGTCGAGCACGGTCCGCGCCGCGTCGGCGTCGAAGGTCACGTCGGGCAACGACACGTAGCCGGGCGTCCTGCTCGCGAGAGTGCTGGTCGCCGGCAGGAAGTTCGGGCCGAGGACGGTGTCGACCAACTGCTGACGGTCGATCGCGGGGACGAGTGCGCGGCGCACGTCCGGGTCGGCCAGTACGCCTCGCGAGACATTGGGCGCGATACCGAAGGGTGTTCCGGGATTCGACGTCGTCAGCACTCGACCGCCGGTCGCCTCGATGGTCGGTGCGTCCTGCGGGAGCGCGTCGCTGACGGCGTCGAGCTGACCCGACGACAGGCTTCCGGTCCGGACGCCCGATTCCGGCACCACCGTGAACTCGATGCCGTCCAGGTAGGCCTCACCGGTGTGACCGAACGCCGGCGAACCCCAGGAGTAGCCGGCTCGCCTGGCCACACTCACCGATCGATCCTGCTGGTAGTCGGTGTACGTGAACGGGCCACTGCCGATGTTTCCGCCCTGGCAGCGCTCCTCGGCGGACAGCGACGTGGTGGCATCGGCCTGCAGTCCCAGCTGTGAGGTCGCCGATGCCTGCAGGAACTGCGCATTGGGCGACGAGAAGGTCACCTGCGCGGTCCGCGGGTCGACCACGGTCGTCCCGACGTATCCCGCGAGATAGCTGGCGGCGAGCGGCGCCTTCGCCGCCCCGAGCGTGCCCACGATGGCGTCGAAGTTGTTCTTGACCGACTGCGCGGTGACCGGTGTGCCGTCGCTGAACGACACCCCGTCCTTCAGTGTGAACGTGAACGACGTCGCATCCGCATCGGTCTCCCACTTCTCGGCGAGCCACGGCACGATCTCGCCAGTGTCGGGATCCTGATCGGTGAGTGAGTCGACCACGGCGCGCGTGACGTAGATCGTCTGGTTGGTCCCTGCCTGCGCGGGATCCGAGCACGTCGGCGCTGTGGAGAGTCCGTAGTTCAGGGTGCCTCCCGGCTGAGCGGGGCCGGCGTCGGCGCCCGCCGAACCAGCAGCGCCGCCGCAGGCGGTGAGGGCCGTGGTCAGGGCGACGAGGCCGATCGCGGCCCTGACGGCGGGTGTCCGTTGATGGCGGTCGATCACTGGGTCAACTCCAAGATGTGTGTGTGTGCAGGGAGGAAGAACGTGGGTCGGTCGGTGGGTCGAGTCGTCTTCCGGAACGCACGGGGCACGCCCTCGGCCGGCGGGGCCGCCGGGTCGAACAGCGGTGTATACCCCGCCGCCAGATACAGGCCGACAGCCTCCGGTCGGCGCCACCCGGTGGTGAGGTGGATGCTCTCGTAGCCTCGGGCCGCGATCTCCGATTCCAGTTCGGCGAGAACGCGCCGAGCGAGTCCTCGTCGGCGGTGCGATGCGGACGTCCAGATGCGCTTCAGCTCGGCGGTCTGCTCGTCGTGACGCCGAAACGCCCCGCCGGCAACAGGTTCACCGTTCTCGAGGAGCACGATCAGCCCGCCGTGCGGCGGCGCGAACTCCTCTGCCGGATGGGTGGACAGAGCCGAGTACATCTGGTCGGCGGTCCCGCCGTAGCGGGTGCTGTACTCGATCGCCAGCGCCGCGGGCAGGGGTCGTGCCAGCGGATCGCCCTGGTCGACTCGCGCGACCTCGAGCTGCGGGCGATCGCTGCCGGCCACGGGGGCTCCTTGTCGGACCGAGGTCACTTCTTCGGGAGCCCGGGTGGATTGATCTCCGACGCCGACACGGCCTCGCCGCCGAGCCCCCACTTGTCCAGCACCTGCTGGTAGGTCCCGTTCTCGATGGTGTGATCGATGGCGTCCGCGAACGCCTCGGCGAGCCCGCTGTCCTTCTTCACCAGGACGGCGATCTCACCCTGGAGCGCCTCGCCCGCACCGGAGAAGGTGCCGATGATCTTCGACTCCCCTGTGCTCGACGAGTGGTACTGCGCGGACGGATTGGGTCCGAGGTACCCGTCGATGCGCTTCGAGGACAGGGCGAGGTAGTAGTCGGCGGCGTTCTGGTAGTAGACGATCTCGGCGGGCGCGATGCCCTCCGCCCCGTTCTGCGTGTTCCAGTCGACGAGCAGTTGTTCCTGGTTGGTACCGGACGAGACACCGATCTTCTTGCCGGCGATGTCCTTGCGGTCGGCGAACGTCCAGTCGGAGTCCGTCGGAACCTCGAGGGCGACGTTGTCGAGGCGGTAGGTGGCGAAGTCGTACTTCTCCTTGCGCTCCTCCGTGACCGTCACGTTCGAGATGAAGGCGTCGTTCTCGCCCGAATCGATCTTGACGAAGTTCTGGGCCCAGTCCGCGGTCCGGCGGTCGACCGAGAGACCGAGGACGTCGGCGAAGAGGCTCGCGAGATCGATCTCGGATCCGACGACGGTGGTGTCGTCGGTGGCATAGAAGCCGAGAGGCGGAGTCGCACCCGCTGTTCCGGTGACGACGAGGGTTCCGCGATCACGGATTGCCTGCGGCACCTTCGCCGCGATGTCGTCCACCTTCTCGGTGTGGATGCGCCCGGACTGCTCGGGCGAGAGATCATAGGAGACACCGGCTTCGGACACCACGGTGTTCTCGGCTGCGGGTTCGCCGCACGCGGACGCGACGAGCGCGAGGACGGCGACGGAGGACAGGACCGACGCGAGGCGACGGGACGATCGAGACATGGGAGAGGTCACTTTCGGGAGAGGTGTGCGTGGGAATCAGAGAACCCGGGAGAGGAACTCTCGAGTGCGACTGTGGGTCGGGGTGTCGAACACCTTTGCAGGAGAACCCTGTTCGAGGACGACGCCGCCGTCCATGAACACCACGGTGTCGGCGACCTCGCGTGCGAAGCCGACCTCGTGCGTGACGATGACGAGCGTCGCGCCGTCTGCGGCGAGACCGCGGATGACATCGAGCACCTCGCCCACCAGCTCGGGATCGAGTGCCGACGTGGGTTCGTCGAACAGGATCACCTTCGGGCGCAGCGCCAGCGCCCGGGCGATCGCGACGCGTTGCTGTTGTCCGCCGGACAACCGCCGCGGGTAGTCGTGCGCCTTGTCACCGACACCGACCCGCGACAGGAGTGCGAGAGCCTCGGGTTCCACCTCCGACCGCGGACGTCGCTGTGCGGACACAGGTGCCTCGACCACGTTCTCGAGCACCGTGAGATGCGGGAACAGGGTGAAGTTCTGGAAGACGAAGCCGATCTGCGAGCGCTGGCGCCGAATCTCCTTCGGCGTCAGTTCGTGCAGTTTCCGCCCTCTGCGGCGGTATCCCACGAGGGCACCGTCCACTCGGACGGATCCGGCGTCGACCTTCTCGAGGTGGTTCACCGTGCGCAGCAGAGTGGACTTGCCCGACCCGGAGGGTCCGAGAACGGCCGCGACCTCCCCCGGCCGCACGGTCAGGTCCACGCCTTTCAGGACCTCGAGAGCACCGTAGGACTTGTGCACTCCCCGTACCTCGACCGCATACCGTGCAGTCTCGATCTCGGCGGTCATCGAGTTGCTCCCCTCGGTGACAGCGGCAGCGCAGCGATGCGCGAATGCAACTTCTGGATCGGCGTGAGCGGCACCGTGCGCAGTGCACCCTTGGAGTAGTGCCGCTCGACGTAGAACTGCACCACGGACAGGACGGACGTCAGAATCACGTACCAGACCGTCGCGACCATGAGCATCGGGACGACGCGGCCGGTCCGTCCGTAGATCACCTGGACCTGATAGAACAGCTCGGCGATGGCCATGACCGAGACGATCGAGGTGCCCTTGAAGAGACTGATCACCTCGTTGGCCGCGTTGGGGAGGATTCCCCTCATGGCCTGCGGCAGCACGATCGCGAAGAATTCGCGTCGCTTCGGGATCCCCAGCGCCGCAGCGGCTTCGAGCTGCCCCTGATCGACCGAGATGATGCCGGCGCGCACGATCTCCGCCGAGTACGCCGCCTGATGCAGGGCCAGACCGATGATCGCCGCAGTGGACCCGCTGATGACACTGTTGACGTCGAACTCGACGAAGCTCGGTCCGAACGGAATGCCCAGGGACAACCGCTGATACAGGTAGGCGATGTTGAACCAGAACAGCAGTTGCCCGATCAGCGGGATCGACCGGAACGCCCAGATGTAGAACCAGGAGATGATCTGCAGGACCGGGTTCTGCGACAACCGCGCCGCCGCGAGAGCGATGCCGAGTGCGAACCCGATGAGGGTGCCCCAGAAGGTCAGCTGGATCGTGAGCCACAGAGCAGTGACGACGGACCGCGCCGTGAAGTACTGAGCGAAGGTGCCCCAGTCCCAGCCGGCGTTGGTGACCAGCCCGTGGACGAACTGTGCGAGAAGGACCAGGGTCGCGACGGCGATGATCCACCGCCACGGGTGCACCGTGCGTGCGACGACGAGGTCGTGATCCGAGACGTCACCGGCGTCGGTGGCGACCGGTCGATCGTGGAGTTGAGTCACCGGCTGCACCGGTGCGTGAGGGCAGCGAACATCGCTGTGCCTTTCGAGAGGACGAAGTGAGGGACCTGGTCAGCGCCGCGTACAGGCGCAGCAGCACTCTCGACACCACTCGAGGTGCAGGCGCAGGACGTGCGGGCGTCGGGTCGTCACAGTGTTCATCGGCGGATCTCCTCCATCGGTCCTGGCGGTAGCACCCACACACTCGAACTCGAGGCGGGTTGCTGCGACGTCGACGAGCCAGGTCTCTCGGTCGCTCTGGATGGTGAGGAAAATGTAGCGCCGACGTCTCGAGACGTCAAATCGCACAACAGTTTTCAGATCCGTCGAGTTCGAATCATGATGACCGGAAAGGGTGACAACCGCACCGACCGCGTGTTCGCGGTGGTCACGAGCCCGAGGTCTCACGGCCAGACGTGCGCCGGATCGCCGCGACGGAACCGTCCCGGTCGGTACATTCACGGGGTACACGGTGGAGGTCAGCCGACGACGGATCACCGGTGACGGGGACCGGGGTGCTCGCGTGACGCCACACATCGACAGAGCGCACCGCGGCGCGCGGACGTCGCCCACCGAGTCGCCTCTCGAGACACCCGCACGGCAGGTGCTCGACATCCGGTCGATCGCGATGGGAACGGCGATCACCGGTTCCGCCCTGTCACTGGGAGCGGGCTGGGTGGTGCCCGGTCTGTTCTTCCCCGGCATCGCCCCGATGCTCGCCACCGCTCTCGCCGTCGCTGCGGCCGTGGTGGGAGCCGGCATCATCTGGCGCTCGGGGCGGCTGACCGAACGCCAGTTCGTCGCCATGGGCATGGTGATGCTGTGCGGTACGACGTTCTCCGCGGTGGCGGTGACCGATCCGGCGGGTTCCCTCGCGATCGCCGCGCTGCTCACCATCGTCCCGGTGCTCTCATCGTCGGGTCCATGACCATGCCCAACGAGCCGATCAGCGTCAGATCGACGGGCGATCCGGGGACGAACCAGTTCTCGAGGGTGAGCGGGGCGCCCGAGTCGTCGGAGATCCTCGACGCCGAGGGCGACGCCTGCACGATGCCGTTGCCCTCCGGGCTCATGCCGCGGACGAGTGCCGCGTCACCATTGGTGCCCCATCCCTCACCGACGTGTTCGTTCAGGTCGGGGAGCAGTCCGGTGTCGCGGGCATGCACGAGAAGCCGCGACGTTCCCATCGACCCGGCTCCCAGGAACAGGTCGTCGCAGGTCACCGTGCGGGTGGAGAGGACCTCGGCGGACGGGTCGAGCAGATCCACGGTCAGCGAATAGCGACCGTCCGCCTCCCTGGTCACGGCGGTGACCTCGTGACTCGCATGGATCGTGCACCGGCCAGTGGCGCGAGCAGCGGCCAGATAGTTGCGGTTGAGGTCGAACTTGGCGCCGTTGGAGTTGCCGAGATTCGACTCCCCGATGATCGCAGACGGACGGGACCGACCGGCCATCTCTCCGCGCACCACGTCCCAGTCCCAGATACCGTCGATGCGCTGTGGTGTGTACCCGGCGCGGCGGACCTGGTGATCCCACACCCGTGAATGCGTGAACGGCAGCGACTGGTAGACGTCCTCCGGCATCGGTGCGAGCCGCAGCTCGGAACGGACGAGCGGGTAGTGCAGAGCCTGCATCTCGTCGTACGAGACGAGCCCGGTGAAGAGCTGGTCGAAGAACCGTCGTTCGGGGGCGATCATCACGCCGGTGAACACCAACGAACCACCGCCGACCGCGGCTCCGGACCACACGTCGATGGTGCCGTGTTCGCTCACGTCGAAGATGCCGCCGAAGCGGTCGGTGGGAACCGTGGGCAGTCCGGTCAGCGGAGCAGTGCCACCGCGACGCCAGAACGCGCGCCCGTCCGGCAGGAAGTCGTTGGCGAAGATCTGTCGACGCGGATCCGTGGGCCACTGCGACCCGCGCTCCAGGACGGTGACGCGAACGCCGGCCTCGGCGAGGCGCCGCGCGGTGACCGCGGCACCGAAGCCCGACCCGACCACCACGGCCTCCGAATGCGCCGGCGCCGGATCGATCGGTGCGTAGAGCTCGGGCACCGCCGACCGATACAGACCGTCGAGTATCGGAGCCGCGCGGGACACCGCTTTCGGTCCCGTCGACCCGATCAGGCCCGCGACGCCCATCGCGCCCAGGAACTGTCTCCTCGACCACTGCATGTCACGCTTCTCTCCACCCGGTGCAGGTGATCGCGGGTGTCGCGGACGGGCAGCGGATGCGCTGAAGCTTCCTTACTCGCCGGTAAGTTGTCCACTTCGCCCGGCTCGATGAGAGGCGATCGGCTGTGACGTCGACGAGTGCGCCGCACCACTCGAGCTGTTCCGGCGCCCGCGCGCTGCGCACGGCGTTCCGCGCACGGTGCAGCGCGCGCTCGGCACCGGGCGGTGCGCTCGGCGCCACGTAGCGGACCAGTGCGACGCGCCACTCGGCAACACTGGTTGCTCCGTCGCCCCCACGGGTAGCCCATGCTGGATCGAGACACGATCACCGATCGGAGGCATCACACACATGGCAGCACGAAGTCCGGGCACGGCGCTCGTCGTCGGAGCCACCGGCATCTCGGGGCAGACCATCTGTCGACGACTCGTCGACGCGGGGTGGCGCACCTACGGGTTGTCGCGCAAGACCGAGTTGCCGGTCGACGGCGTGACACCCGTGACGGCCGACCTTCTCGACGCCGATGCTCTGAGTGAGGCACTGCGCGGAACGGCGCCCGACCTCGTGTTCTTCACGGCGTGGATGATGCAGGACTCGGAGGCGGAGAACATCGAGGTGAACACCGCCACCCTCCGGAACATGTTCGACGCGCTGGCGCCGGAGAACTCGGTGAAGCACGTCGCTCTCATGACGGGTCTGAAGCACTACCTCGGCCCGTTCGACGCCTACGGCGCCGCTGTGACGGCGGAGACCCCGTTCCACGAGAGCGAGGAGCGCCTCGACACACCGAACTTCTACTACGCCCAGGAGGACGAGTTGTTTTCGGGCGCAGAGCGACTGGGTTTCACCTGGAGCGTGCACCGGGCACACACCATCTTCGGGTTCGCCGTGGGCAACGCCATGAACATGGCACTCACCCTGTCGGTGTACGCCACTCTCTGCAAGGAGACCGGCGAGCCGTTCGTCTTCCCCGGTTCGGAGACCCAGTGGAACGGTCTGACCGATGTCACCGATGCCGATCTGCTCGCCGAGCAGATGATCTGGGCCGCCACGAACGAGAACGGCGCCGACGAGCCATTCAATGTCGCGAACGGCGACGTGTTCCGTTGGCGATGGCTGTGGCCGCGCATCGCCGACCATTTCGGTGTCGAACCCGTCGGTTTCGACACCGAACCGCGACCGTTGGCGACGCGAATGGACGATGCACCCGACGCGTGGCGGCGCATCGCCGAGAAGTACGACCTCGTCGAGTCGGACGTGACTCGACTCGCATCGTGGTGGCACACCGACGGCGACCTCGGCCGCGACATGGAGTGCCTGACCGACATGACGAAGAGCCGCGAGGCGGGGTTCCTCGGATTCCGCTCGACCAGTGAGAGTTTCGCGGAGAACCTCGCTCGGTACCGGGACGCGCGGATCATTCCTCGCTGACGTCGGACGCAACGGCCGGGCGGGTGGACCCGCCCGGCCGTCGGCGTCAGGACGCGATCGAGAGGCTCTTCAGAATGTTCAGGAAATCGGTCAGAGGCAGCAGATCTCCGAACGAGAAATTGAGGAAGCTGAGGCCGTTGAGAATGCTGAGCATGATGTCTCCCGAGTGAGTGATGTCGCGATTGTTTCGCGCACACAGATCATGAAGGACCCGTCGTCACGGACGACGATGAACGGTGTGGTGACCTGTCACTGACTTGGTCGTGCTCACAGACAACGCCCCGAAACGGTGTCAATTTCGAGAACATCATCAGCGAGCGAGAGCGGTCACCTCGTCCGCGATGATGCGCCCCAACTCGTCGGTCCCCGACGTTCCGCCCATGTCCGCGGTGAGCGCGGCGCCGCCCCGTGCCAACACGTTCTCGACCGCGGTCAGGACCGTGCGCGCGGCATCGGGTTCGCCGAGGTGATCGAGCATCATGCTGCCGCTCCAGATCTGTCCGATCGGATTGGCGACGTTCTTGCCCGCGATACCCGGTGCCGATCCGTGCACCGGCTCGAACAGACTGGGAAAGAGCCCCTCCGGGTTGATGTTTCCACTCGGGGCGATGCCGATGGTGCCCGCGATCGCCGGTCCGAGATCGGACAGGATGTCCCCGAACAGATTGCTCGCGACGACCACGTCGAACCAGTCCGGGTGCAGCACGAAGTTCGCCGTGAGGATGTCGATGTGATAGCTGTCGACGTCCACCGTGGGGTGATGCGACGCCATGGCGGCGACCCGCTCGTCCCAGTACGGCATCGAGATGGAGATGCCGTTGCTCTTGGTCGCGGACGTCAGGTGGCGTTTCGGCCTGGTCTCGGCGAGTTCGAAGGCGTACTTCAGGATTCGGTCGACGCCGATGCGCGACATGACCGTCTCCTGGATCACCGTCTCACGCTCAGTTCCCGCGAACATCCGGCCGCCGAGATCGGTGTACTCCCCCTCGGTGTTCTCCCGCACCACGTAGAAGTCGATGTCGCCGACCTCGCGTCCCGCAAGCGGGCTGGTGACGCCCGGCATGAGCCGGATGGGCCGCAGATTCACGTACTGGTCGAAGTGACGTCGGAACTGGAGCAGACTGCCCCACAACGAGATGTGGTCCGGCACCACCTCCGGCCAGCCCACCGCTCCGAAGAAGATCGCGTCGAACGGTCGGAGCTCCTCGAACCAGCCGTCGGGAAGCATCTTTCCGTGCTCGACGTAGTAGTCGGCGCTGGCGTAGTCGAAGTACTCGTACTCGAGGTCGAGGTCGAACGCCGCCGCCGCGGCGTCCAGTACTTCGATACCGGCGGGAACCACCTCCTTGCCGATGCCGTCACCCGGGATCACTGCGATGCGTCTGGTAGCCATCGTTCGAGCCTAGTCGGGGCGAAACCTTGACACTCGCGGACAGAACTGTCTAGGTTCTGAGCACCCGGCATCGAGATCGGGTGTTCGCCGGGGGGTGCCCACAGGTATCGGCGGACTCCACGAACGATCCGGGGGAAGCCGCATGTCACCGTTCACTCGCCGCACGTTCCTCTCCGGCGCCGCCGCGGCCGGCGGTGCGCTGATCGCCGGCAACCATGCCGCCCGCGCCTCTGCTCACGGCATCGCCGCACGCACACAACGAGTTCCGCTCTCCCGCGAGGATCACCGCGTGGTGATCGTCGGCTCCGGGTTCGGCGGCGGCGTCGCCGCACTGCGCCTCGCACAGGCAGGCGTTCCGGTGACCGTGCTCGAGCGCGGTCTGCGATGGCCGACCGGTCCGAACGCCGAGACCTTTCCGCACGCTCGCTCACCCGACGGTCGTTTCCTCTGGTACGGATCCGCGAAGAACGTGTTCGGACGTCCGATCGACGTCCCGGCGTACACCGGCCTCGTCGAGGCGGTTCCCGGCGAGAACATGACCGCGCTGTGTGCGGCCGGGGTCGGCGGCGGGTCCCTCGTCTATCAGGGGATGACGCTGCAGCCGGCCGAGGCGGTGTTCGCGTCGCAGTTCCCCGGCGCACTGGACTGGGGCCTGCTCGATCGCGTCCATTACCCGCGGGTCGCCCGGATGCTGCACCTCGCGGTCGCGCCCGACGAGTTGGTCGACAGCCCCAATTACGCTGCACCACGAGCATTCCGGGACAGTGCACGACGACTCGGACTCCCCGTGTCGAAGATCCCGATGCCCATCGACTGGAACTTCGCGCTCGACGAACTTCGTGGCGAGATGGCCCCGTCCTACACCAACGGCGACGGCGCCATCGGCGTCAACAACGGCGGCAAGTTCTCCGTGGACGTCACGTACATCGCCGAGGCGGAGGCGACCGGGCTGGCGACGGTACAGACCCTGCACCAGGTCACCGACGTCGAACGGGCGTCAGACGGCCGGTGGACGGTGTACGTCGACCGCATCGACACCTCGGGGGCGGTCGTGGAGAACAAGATCCTCACCACGCCGACCCTGATCATGGCTGCGGGCAGCATGAACACCACGCGACTGCTGATGCGGGCGGCAGCGTCCGGCCGGATCCCGGACATGCCGGACGCGCTCGGCGACGGCTGGGGCACCAACGCGGACAGGATCTACTCGTGGACGACGTTCGACCAGGACTTCGGACCCGCACAGGGCGGCCCGGTGGTCTTCGGCAGTCTCGACTGGGCGGACGCGTCCCGCGCGATGACGGTCATCCAGGCGTCGTTCCCCCCTCTCGGGGTGGATGCCCGGACCACCGTTCTGGTCGGCTACGGCGTCAGCGACGCCCGTGGGCGTTTCGTCTACGACGGTGCGCGGGACGATGCGATCCTGCGGTGGCCGCACGAGGGGGATGCGGCCATCCAGAGTCACATCGACCCGCGCGTGCGCGCGATCGCCGGACCGAACAGCCTCGTCGTGGACACCAACGCGGTGTTCCCGTCCACCTGGCACCCGCTCGGCGGGGCCAACATGGGAACGGTCTGTGATCTGGAGGGTCGAGTCCAGGGACAGCGCGGCCTCTACGTTCTCGACGGCGCCCTGATCCCGGGCAACTGCGCCGCCTGCAACCCGTCGATGACCATCGCCGCAGTCGCGGAGCACGCTCTCGACAGCATCGTGGCCACCGACGTCGGCACCGTCATCTGAGCCGGTCCGCGGCCGGCGTCAGTCCAGCAGGGCATCGGTCAGCTCGACCCGCCGCGCGACGATGTCGTCCGCGAGCTGGGTGACGCGTATCCCGTCTGCGTAGGCGAGGGACCGGAGCCGAACCACGGCCTCGTCGGCGGTGATCCGGAACCGTGCTGCCATCATGCCGGCAGCCACGTGCACGGAGGCGCGGGACAGCGGATCGTCCGCGCCGTCCCCCACTCCGGCGACGTCGCGGCGCACCGCGGACGCGAGTTCCCCGGCGCACCGCGCGGCACGCGCCGCGGTCACCGGCGACCACGGATGCGCGTCACGGCGGTAGAGCTCGAGCACGCCCACCGTCGGCTCCGTGCCCACCGGAAGCGCGAACACGGCACCCACGTCGAGAGCTCGAACGGCGTCGTCGAACAGCGGCCACGGCGAGCCCTCGTCGGTACCGACCATGCTGATCATCGTCTGTTCACTCCGGAAGGCATCGAGGCACGGCCCGGTTCCCAGCGTGAACTGCAGTTCGTCGATGCGGGTCGCGACGTCGTCGCTGCTGTAGACGAGGTCGCGGATCGCCGCGGTCACGATGACTGCCACCGCGATCCCGTCCACACCCAGCGACGGCGCGTACCGCTCCACAACGGCGCGGGTGGCGTCGAAGGAATCCATGGATTCTGGTGCCCGAGTCGGACATGGATAAACGTACCGCCGAGATCACTCCACGACGACAGTTCGGCCGCCCTCGTTCATCGAAGCGACGAGGGCGTCGGCGACGAGACCTGCACGCAGCCCCGCGTCCGCGTCGGCGAGCTCCGAGACCCGGCCGGCCTCGAGGGAATCGACCCACTCCTGGAGTTGCAGGCGATACGCGTCCGCATAGCGGGGAACCCAGTCGGCCGGGTAGGCCACGGACCGCCGGCGGTCGCGGTCGGTGACCACGTGAGTGGGCAGCACGAGCGCAGACGCTCCGATATCGCCCACCACCTCGCACCTCGTGTCGTATCCGTAGCGGGCGTTGAGGAAGATCTCGACCGTCACCAGAACGTCGGACTCGGTCCGCAACAGCATGATCTGCGGATCCTGGCGCGTTCCGGAGTGCGCGGACGTACGACCCGCGTGCCAACTCACCTCCGTGATCGGCGACGACAGCAACCACGGCACGATGTCGAGTTCGTGAATCGCGGAGTTGGTGATGGTCGACGCGGACGTGCCGCCGGGGTAGGCCTCGACGGTGCGACTCACGCAGTGGGCGACGAGGGGTTCACCCAGTTCACCGGAGGACACCACGCGCTTCAGTTCCACGTAGGCCGGATCGAACCGACGCATGAAGCCGACCGTGATCAAGGTGCGTTCGCCCTGCGCGGCGATGATCTCGCGGCACTCCGCCGCCGTGGGCGCGAGCGGCTTCTCGCACAGCACCGGCTTGCCCGCGGCCAGCGCCAGGTGCACCAGTTCGGCGTGGGTCGAATCGTGCGAGGCGATGACGACGGCGTCGACGTCGTCGCGCTCGATCAGCGCCGGGCCGTCCGCCGCGACGGTGGCGCCGCGCAGGGTGGAGGCGACTGCACTCGCCCGTGCTGCGTCGAAGTCGGCGACAGCGGTCACCGCCGCGCCCGACACCCGCCGATCGAGGGACAGGGCATGGTCCGCTCCCATGACGCCGACACCGATGATTCCAACCCGCACAGTCATGATCGAAAGTATTACATCTTAATGTCCTGACAAATATGCTTTCGTCTGATTGGCTCTGCCGCATGACGCAGAGCGCCTCCCTCCCCCTGTCACGAGTTCCCGATCCCCGTGACGCGCCCGTGCTCCGATGGGCAGTCCTCGGGCCGGGCTGGATCGCGCACCGGTTCGTCGAGTCACTGCACCGGCACACGACCCAGACCGTCGTCGCGGTGGGATCGCGCTCACCGGAGCGCGCACGCGCCTTCGCCGACGAGCACGGCGTCGACCGCGCGCACGGCACCTACGAGGCCGTCTTCGCCGACGACGACGTCGACATCGTGTACATCGCCACGCCGCACACCGAGCACCTCGCGAACGCCCTCGACGCCATCGCCGCGGGCAAGCACGTGCTCGTCGAGAAGCCGCTCGCCGTCGACGCGGTCGGCGCGGCCCGTATCGCGGAGGCCGCACGGTCGGCAGGAGTGTTCGCGGGAGAAGCGATGTGGACGAGATTCCTGCCGAAGTTCGACGTGATAGAGCAGGTGCTCCGCAGCGGCGTCCTCGGACCGATCCACACGGTGCTCGCGGATCACGGCGAGTTCTTCACCACCGATCACCGCATCTACGATCCGGCGCTGGCCGGTGGCCCGCTCCTGGATCTGGGAACGTACGTCGCGTCCTTCGCCTACTCGGTTCTCGGTGCACCGGAGACGGTGGATGCTCGGAGTCGACCTGCCAATGACCAGATCGACGGTCAGATCTCGGCCCTTCTCACCGGCGAGTCCGGACATGCGGTGCTCAACACCACGATCCTGACGAACACGCCGACGACGGCGGTCGTGTGCGGCCGGGACGGCACGCTCACCATCGCCGGGCCCTTCTTCATGCCGGGGCCGTTCACCGTCGCACTCCGCGACGGCATCACCCTTGCCTACGACGAGACCCCCGGCCTCCAGGTCGACGGACTGCATCTCGCCGCGGTGGAGGCTGCGAGAAGGATTTCCGTCGGCGAGGTCGAGTCCGCCGTCCATCCCCTCGCCGACGCGGTCGCGACCCTGGAGATCATCGACCGGATCCGCGAACGGATCAGCTGATCAGATCAGCGTAGACCACGATATTGTCGTCGTAACTGGCTGCGTCGCTGTCGAATCGACCGCCACACGTGATCAGCCGGAGTCCCGGGTGGTCGATGTCGCCGTACACCGTGGTCGTCGGGAACTCGGCCTTCGGGTACTGATCGACCTCCACGACCCGGAAGCGCGACGTGGTGCCGTCCTGCAGAGTGACGATCACGTCGTCGTCCGGGTTGAGGTCACCGAGCCGGGAGAACACGCCCGGCGCACCGTCCCAGTCCACGTGACCGGCGATCACGGACGGCCCCATCGCGCCGGGAATCGGTGAACCCGTGTACCACCCGGCCGGAAACGCGCCGGGTGGTACCTCCATCGTCCCGTCCTGCTGCAGACCCAGGCCCATGAGGTCGGAACTCACGGAGATCGCGGGAACGTCGATGCGGACCGGCGGCGACGAGAGGGCCACGGCATCAGGGACACCGGTGGTGCCCTCGTCGACCACGCCGACGTCCGCCGACTCGGTCGCGGCCGGCGCCGGCGGGGCGGTGCCGGCAGCAGTGGAGCATCCGGAGATCAGCGCCAGCGCGAGCAGCACCGCAGCGCACAGTGAGCGCGCCGCGGTGGTGACGGAACGTGATGCCATGTCAGCTCTTTCGACGACGCAGCACCAGGGCCGACCCGATGATCGCCGCGGCCGCGAGGCCGATCGACGCGGGCCGCCAGTGGTCGGCCGACCGGACGGTGCTGCCGTCACCCGTGTCGACGCCACCACCCGGGACCTGAGTGATCTGGCTGCCCGGCGAGTACCGGCCCGGCGCGTCCGGACCCGTGGGGACACCGGGGGTTCCCGGCGTGTTCGGGGTTCCGGGCGTGTTCGGGGTTCCGGGCGTGTTCGGGGTTCCGGGAGTGTTCGGATTTCCCGGCGTGTTCGGGGTTCCCGGCGTACCGGGAGTGTTCGGGGTTCCCGGCGTACCGGGAGTGTCCGAGGTGGGCGGGACCGCCGGTGCGGTGGGCACCGACGAGGTGGGCGGTGTACCCGGCAACCCCGGAAGACCCGGGATGGTGATCACGGGCGGGACACCGGGGATCGACGGCAGTCCCGGGATCGACGGGATCGGAATCACGATGGGAGGCACCACGACTCCCCCGTCGCCGACCGGGGTGGTGGTCGTCCGCGGGGAGCAGTCGTTCGCCGTGATCACGTTGTCGTCCAGGGTGACCGCGCCGTTGCGCGCCAACACACGTCCGGAGACGGTCGCACCGTTCTGGACGCTGATCGAGGTGAGCGCCAGTACCGTTCCGACGAACGTCGTGGAGGTACCGATGGTCGCCGAGCTGCCCACCTGCCAGAAGACGTTGCAGGGATTCACGTTGATCAGTGCCACTCTGCTGCCGGACCCCGTGATCAATGTGGACGGTGCCTGAAAGACGAAGACGGCGTCGGGATCCGATCCACCGTCCAACGTGACGGTGCCGTTCAGGGCCAGTGCGCTGGAAGCCTTGTAGACCCCCGGGGCGAGGGTGCTGCCGGTGATGTCGGCAGCGACGTTCGCCGAGATCGGCTCCGCACTCGCCTGGTCGTATGCCGTGGTGAGGTCCGACTGCGCCTGCAGCGCAACCGCATTGGCGGCATGGATCGTGCCGTTGTTCACGAGACCGGGAGGGAACCCCGTGACGGCCGCGGTCGGACTGGTTCCGAGGTCACCCGAGATGACCGACGGGCCGGTGTTGGTCACGCCCGCACCGGCCAGGACCGCGTAACTGGCAGCGGTGCCGAGTCCCACCGGAGTGGCGGCGTCGGCGGTGCTCGCGCCGACGATCATCAGAGCCGCCGTGGCGACGGCGACGGTACCCAGTGCGGGGAGGCGGCCTCGCTTCGCGGCGTCGAAGGGAGAGCGGTCGAGGTGTGTCCTGATCATGCGGTTCCTTGCGCGATGTGGTGAATGTGCCGCATCCGAGATGCAGCACATGTGGTGCGCAGACTCTGTCCCCGACGACGCAGAGCGGTGCGATGACGCCCCCGCGACGTCGGCGCGTCGATGACCGTCCGAGAAGACGACCGCGGTGCCGAGATGTGGCGGGGGCAGGTGTGAGATCGAGCCGACTCCGTCGAATGCGACGTAGATTTACGGCATAAATGAGAGTGAACAGGACGATAACGGTAATGTCAATGCATGCCGGAATTGCGACATTCTGTCGAGTCCGGACAATCACGTGATGGACGACTGACATCTCTGTGCGACAACGATTCTCGGACTCTGATGTCGACATCGATACGATATCGGGCATGCATTCACGATATAACGGGTGAATAACTTGGATGTACCGCCTCAGTTCTGTCCGACCGGCCGCATCGACCTCCGATCACCGCAGACGCGAGGTCAACGCGTGTGCGGCCCGCAGCAGCTGTTCGCCGAGAACAGGGCGCCGGACATCGTCGAAACGGCCGGCGACGCCCGTCAGACTCAGCGCCCACGCCGGGGCGTCGCGGCGATCGAACACCGCGGCCCCGAGACCCCAGCTACCTTCCACCAACAACCCGGGATTCACCGAGTATCCCTGCACCAGAACTTGTTCCACCCGTTCGGCGATCTCGCGCGGCGCGTGACGTTCTCCCCAGCCGCCGAGCTCTGCACGGTCGAGGTACTCCCTCCGCTCGCGTTCGGGCAGGTGCGCGAGGATCACCAACCCGGCGGACGCGACTCCGAGGGGCATGCGCAGGCCGACGTGCAGGACGTGCGAGCGCAGCGGGAAACTGCCCTCCTCGCTCGCGATGCAGACCGTCTCGTCGCCCCGACGTGCCGACAGGAAGGCGCTCTCCCCCGTCGTTCGGGCCAGATCGCGCAGGATGTCTCCCGCGCTCGACGTGATGTCGTACCGCTCCGCTGCCATCGATCCGAGAAGGAAGGTCTCGGGCCCCAGCGCCCACCGGCCCGACTCGTGCCGATCGACGAAGCCCTCCGCCGCCAACGCGGTGACCATCCGGTGCACGGTGGGCCGCGCCAACCCGGCGGTCCTGGCGATGTCGGTGGTCGACGCGCCGTCCGGCTCGTGATCACCGACGGCACGCATCACGGCCGCGACTCGCGCGATGACCGACCTCGCTGCCTCCGCCATCACCACAGTCTAGGGCTCGCGGGGTGTCCACTCAGTGAACACCGTGCCGCCGATCGTTCCACGAGTCGAGCAGTTCGCCGTCCGGACCCCGTATCGCCTGCGAAGACGCCGTGGTCCTGATCGAATGCAGAGAGTGCGCACGTCCACTCACCGGACCGTACATCTGATCAGTACTCGATCTCAGGAGGAACTCGTGGCCACCGAAGTCCTGTCCACCCCCGCCGACGCGATACGCGGCGTCACGGACGGCGCCACCCTGGCCGTCGGCGGCTTCGGGCTCTGCGGCATCCCGGACGCACTGATCGACGCCCTCGCCGCCACCGACGTCACCGATCTGGAGGTCTTCTCCAACAACTGCGGAGTGGACGACCATGGCCTCGGCATCCTGCTCGCAGCGCACCGAATCCGTCGCGTCACCGCGTCCTACGTCGGCGAGAACAAGGAATTCGCCCGGCAGTACCTGTCCGGCGAGCTCGAGGTCGAGCTCACTCCCCAGGGCACTCTCGCCGAACGACTACGCGCCGGGGGCGCGGGCATCCCGGCGTTCTTCACCCCGGCCGGTGTCGGCAGCCCCATCGCCGACGGCGGGCTCCCGTGGCGCTACGCCGCCGACGGATCCGTCGCACTCGCGTCCCCCCCGAAGGAGACCCGCGTCTTCGGCGACAAGCGGTACGTCCTCGAGGAGGGCATCCGCGCCGACTTCGCGCTCGTGCACGCGCACCTGGGTGACACCGACGGAAACCTCGTCTTCGACAAGGCAGCCATGAACTTCAACCCGCTCGCCGCCATGGCCGGCCGCATCACCGTCGCTCAGGTCGAGCATCTCGTGCAGCCGGGCGAGATCGACCCGGCGCACGTGCACCTGCCCGGCGTGTTCGTCCAGCGCATCGTGGAGACCGGCCCACAGACACCCCGCATCGAGAAGCGCACCACCCGACCCGCAGGAGACGCACGATGAGCACCGACACCGGATGGACCCGCGAGAACATGGCTCGGCGCGCGGCGGCCGAACTGCGCGACGGTGATTACGTGAACCTCGGCATCGGGCTGCCCACACTGATTCCCGGCTTCCTCGATCCCGCGATCCGCGTCACGCTGCACTCCGAGAACGGCATCCTCGGTACCGGCCCCTACCCCACCGAGGACGAGGTCGACGCGAATCTCATCAACGCCGGCAAGGAAACCGTCACCACCCTGCCCGGCGCGGCGTTCTTCGACTCCGCGCTGTCCTTCGGCATGATCCGCGGCAGCCACATCGACACCGCCGTCCTCGGCGGCATGCAGGTCTCGGCGACCGGCGACCTCGCCAACTGGATGGTCCCGGGAAAGATGGTCAAGGGCATGGGCGGCGCCATGGACCTCGTCCACGGCGCCGCGCGCGTCATCGTCGTCATGGAGCACACCGATCGGGACGGCAACCCCAAGATCGTCGACGCGTGCACGCTCCCCCTCACCGGTCAGGCCGTCGTCGACCGTGTCATCACCGACTACGCCGTCATCGACGTCGTCGGCGACGGCACCCTGGTCCTGCGGGAGACCGCGCCCGGTGTCACGGCGGCGCAGGTACACGACGCCACCGGCGCCACCCTCACCGACGCCGACGACCTCGTCACGCACTGACCGGCGGCGGGCCGTTCTCACGGCGTGAGGATGGCCCGCCCTCGCACCGTGCCCGCGTCCAGATCGTCGATGGCGCTCTGGAAGTCGTCGAGTGCGTACTTCGCGGTGTGCAGAACGACGGACCCGCGTGCCGCGAGAGCCATGAGGTCGCACAGGTCGTTGTAGGACCCGACCAGGTTGCCGATGACGTTGATCTCCGACGACACGATGTCGATTGTCGGCACGTCGATGTTCTCGCCGTATCCGACGACGTGGTAATTGCCCGCCTGCCGCAACATCGCGATGCCCTCCGCCGTCGCGCCGCCTTCACCGACGAAATCGATGACCGCTTCGCCGCCCTGCCCACCGGTGAGCTCGAGCACCTGCTCGATGTGGGTGCCGTCGGCGACGACGCCATGATCCGCCCCGATGGACAGGGCCAGCTTCACCGCGTCGGCGTTACGGTCGACGACCACGATCTCGGCCGCGGTCAGCGCCTTCAGCACCTGAATCCCGATGTGCCCCAGCCCACCTGCGCCGATCACCACGACGCGGTCGCGGGGAGTCAGATGCCGGGAAGCCTTCGCCGCGGCATGATAGGCCGTCAGCCCGGCATCGGCGAGGGCAGCCACGTCCGCCGGCTCCAGCGAGTCGTCCAGCTTCACCACACTGCGTGCCGACGTCTTCAGGTACTCCGCGTAGCCACCGTTCGTGTCGATGCCGGGGAACTGGTTGATCTCGCAGTGCACGTCGTCGCCGGATCGGCAGGCGCGGCAGAGCCCGCACGTGATGAGCGGGTGGACGATGACCTTGTCACCCTCCTGCACGTTCGTCACGGCGGAACCGACGGCGTGGACCCAGCCGGCGTTCTCGTGACCGATCGTGTACGGCAGGGTCACGTTCGACTTCTCGGCCCACTGCCCCTCGAGGATGTGCAGATCGGTACGGCACACCCCCGCTCCACCGATCCGGACGACCACGTCGAACGGCCCCGTGGGAGTGGGAACGGGCACCTCGGTCATTCGGAGTTTCTCGTGGTACCCCACGACCTGGACTGCGCGCATGGTGCTCATGATGTGTCTCCTCGGCTTCTCGGGAAGGTCAGGCGTCGACCGTCGTGCGGTCCGGGTCGTCGTAGCGGGTACGGAGCAGTCCCCGGCAGAAGTGGGCATTGCCGTCGATCGAGATGCGGGTCGATCGAGCCCGACGCAGTGCGAGCGGCACGTCGAGCTGCGCATAGCCGGCTCCGGTGTGATCGACCATGACGATGCTGTCGGGCACGTCGTCCAGACCGAGGGACCGTCGCCGCGACCGCAGTGCCCTGGTGGTGTCGTCGTCCGGGAGATCGCCCAGCACAACGGTTCCCATGTCCTCCATGCGCCGGGACGGATCCCGCTTCAGCAGCGCGGTCAGGCACCGCTCCATCGCCGCGACGTGAGCCTTGCGCCGGAACGTCGTCCGGAGCTCCTCCAGATCGTTCTCCGCCTCGTGCGCGAAGGTGCCCCGGTACCCCACGTCCGCGGCGAGTCCCGCGTTGATGATCGGTGAATCGTGGTGGTCGTCGAGTTCCACCGTCACGTTCCGCGTCCAGGGCAGGCCGGTGAGCACGTCCTTCGCGTCGGAGGCCATGAGGTAGGCGAAGTTCGGCGCGCAGAAGGACGTCGGCAAGCGCAGGTGCACCACGACGTCACGGTCCTCGGAGACGGTGAGCGACTGCACGAAGTCGAGGTCGGTGATCGGCTCGTCGAGCTCGGGATCGATCACCACGTCCAGAGCCCGCATCGCCGAGTCGGCACGGGTGGTCATCTCACGCTCCCACGAGAACGTCGTCGGCCGCACGGTCGGCGCCGCGCGGGCCGGTGGCCGTCTCGTCGGCATCGGCGATCTGCAGCTCCGCCGGAACCGGGATGTCGTACATCTTCGCGGCGTTCAGGCCCAGCACCTTGCGCTTCTGGTCCATCGTGATCTCCGGGTACTCGCTCAGCTCCGCCGGGATCTGGAAGTCGACGAACGACTCGATCAGCCAGCGCGGTGTCCAGAGGGCGTAGTCGGACGAGAACTGGATCCGGTCCTCACCGAGCCAGTAGAGCAACTCGCCCATGATCTGGCCGAAGTACTTCGGCCGGGAGTGGATGAACGGCATCGCGACGGCGAGCCCGGCATGCACGTTCGGCTCCTGGGTGGCGATCCAGCAGAAGTCCTCGAGCCGCGGGAGACCGCAGTGCTCGACGACGAAGTTCAGATCGGTGAAGTCGGTGGCGACATGATCGACGTCCGCCACGTCGAAGGCATCGCGATCGAGCGGCCTGATGGTCGGTCCCTTGTGGACGTGGATGTTGGTGATCCCGAGCTCGCGGCAGACCTCGAGGTAACGCCGGGTCCAGTCGTCGTCGAGCTTGTAGCCGCGAGAGTCTCCGTGCCACTCCGCCGTGTAGAGCTTGACGCCCTTCAGTCCGAACCGTTCGGCATCGGCGCGGAGCTGATCGAGCCCACGCTCGCCGTTGCGCGGATCGAAGTGGTGGTTGTAGGTGAGCTTGTCGGGATTCTGCGCCGTGAGGGCCCATGCCTCCTCCGTCTGCCCGAACCCGTTCACGTAGAACTCCCCGAGGTGGGCCGGCTGAAAGATCGCATGATCGACGTAACCGTCCTCGAAGAGGTCCTTCATCAGGCGGTCGCCGCCCTGGTAGAGGTACTCGTCGTACGGCCACAGCTCGCTCTCGGGCGACAGGTTGCGGTGGTAGTCGTAGAAGCAGTCGATGAACTGCTTGCCGTGGATGTTGCGCTGGTTCTCGGGCCGCGCGTCCCACAGCGCGACGTGCGCGTCGACGATGAAGAAGCTGTTGTCGCCCTTGGTGTACATCGAGGTCCCTTCGTCGTGTGACTGGCGTCACCTTCACTGGCTCGACGCTAGGGCGCGACGGACGGAAAGCGGGCGTCCCCGGCGTCTCAATCTGAGACGGTCGACCACCCCTCGGGCGCTGTAACCTGGATCACAACCCGACCCGCTTCGACCCACCAGGACGCCCGCGTGCCAGCACAGCTCCCCGAACACCGGACCGGCTCCGGCCGCGAGGTGGACGCGGTCGCCGGTGCGGTACCCCCTCGGCTCCGCGCCTCCTGGCTTCGGAGTCGGCGCTACGGCATCCCGGTCGATCATGTCGAGCCGGTCTTCGCCGGGACGGAACGGCAGGAGTCGCTCTTTCGGCAGTGCGGTGACGAAGTGCTCGCCGACCTGCAGCGGACGCTCACCGCCGAGCCGGTGGGCCTCATGCTCACCGACGCCGACGGCCTCGTTCTGTCCCGCCTGAGCGGGGACCACACGTTGCTCCGCGCGCTCGACGACGTCCACCTCGCGCCCGGTTTCGGCTACTCGGAACGGGAGGTGGGGACCAACGGTCTGGGTCTCGCGCTGGCAGACCTGGCACCCACCCTGGTCCGAGCGGAACAGCACTACTCCCACAGCCTCACCGGCTTCACCTGCGCAGCCGCCCCGGTGCTGGATCCCGCGACGGGTCGTCTGCAGGGTGCCGTCAATCTCACCACCTGGTCCCGGACGTCGAGCGACCTCCTACTCACACTCGCACGGTCGGCCGCGAGCACCATCTCGCTGTCGATGTCGTCCCGATCGACCGGTCGACGAGAGCGACCGACGGTGCGTCGCAGCCTCTTCCGTATCGAGCACGGGTCCACCGGCACAGGCGTTCGACTCGGCGCGGAGTGGTCACGACTGGAGGCGGACGCCCACTCCGCGATGGCCGCGGGATCGACCGTCGCGGTGATCGGCCGCCCCGGCTCCGGCCGCTCGTCGCTGGTGACGCACGCTGCGCGGCGCGCCTTCCCGCGCCACCGCATTCTCTCGGCAGCGGCCCCCGCACCCGACGACGTCGACACGTGGCTCGACCTGTGGACGTACGAGGCGGATCGCACCGACACGGTCGTCGTCCTGCGCGACGTCGACACGCTCCCCGACTTCGCCGCGCAGTCACTCGTCGACCTGCTGCGGTCCGCCGAGACCCGGATGCCCTTCGCGGTCACCGCCGAACGACTGCACGACATCCCGGCCGCACTCGCCTCCGCGGTCGCATCGGTCGTGTCGCTGCCCCCACTGTCGGACCGACCGGACGACGTCGTGCCGTTGGCTCACGAGTTCGCGCGCGCGGTGCGCGGACGCGACGTGCACATTTCCCCCGCGGCGGAACGCGCTCTGCAGCACCACGACTGGCCGCAGGGCGCGGCGGAGCTCCGCGAACTCGTCACGCGAGTCGCGTCGCGTGCGGACGTCGTCGACGTCGCGATGCTCCCCGCCGAACTGCTGGCGGGCCGGACGCGCCGGTTGTCGAGCATCGAGGCGTTCGAGCACGGGGAGATAGTGCGGGTCCTCGCGTCGGGCAAGGTCACGATGAGCCAGGCGGCCCGTCAGCTGGGGATGAGCCGCGCCACGCTCTACCGCAAGACGGCCTACTACAAGATCGATCCGCGGAACCCCGGCTGACGCGCGTCGGCCGCGTAGTCTCGTCCCGGACGACTCGATCTCACGGGAGGGGCGCGGACATGGACGACGAACTCACGCGACGTCTGTTCGCACTGCGCGACCTCCCCCACTTCCGTCGGGCCCGCGAACGGGACTCGACGGCGACGACCACGGTCTCCGATTTTCTGACCGGCTCGGTGGACGACGATGCCGCTCTGCTCGTCGTGCTCGAGCAGGGCGCGGCGGCGGCGGTCCGATCACTCGACGGCGTGGCGCACGCCGGCATCACCGCCACCGTGGACGGCCACCCCTTCACCGTGTCCCCCACCGACGCCGTCGTGTTCGCGCTCGACGCCCAGCAGTACGACCTCGACGACGGACCCTGCCTGCGCGCGCTGCGGACACACTCGTCGCTGCACTTCTCCCACGACGAGGTGGCCCGACTCTGGCCGCCCCTGGCCGCCCTCGCGGCGAGGGCCGGCGTGGACCGGGTGCACGCGTGCGCGCTGACCGTCGACGGGGCGGCCGCCGGATCGGTCAACCTGTACGCCGCGGGGCCTCCCCTGTCCTCCGCGCAGGTCGAGGCCGAGGACGATCTGGTGTGCGTCCTCGTGGACCACCTCGACACCGCCCTGTGGTCCTACGGCCGCGGGCGCGACCTCGTCGCCGGAGTCCGACGGATCGGTGCGGCCATGGCGGACCGCCGGGTCGTCGGCATCGCGGTCGGCATCCTCATGGTGCGGGACGATCTCGACATGGGCGAGGCCCGAGCACTACTCGAGAAAGCCGCTGCCGCAGCGGAACTGCCACTCGTCGACGTGGCCCGCCGGATCACCGAGGACAGCTGACCGACGATCACGCCGCCATGAACGCCGCCTCGAAGGCGTCGAGTGCCTCGTCGGGATCGGCGCGTGCCCACCCCTCGAGACCGACGACACCGTCGTACCCCATCTCGCGCAGTGCGGCGGCGACGACCGGGTAGGCGATCTCCCCGGTGCCCGGTTCGCAGCGCCCCGGAACGTCGGCCACCTGGATCTCGCCGATCCAGGGAAGCGAGCGCCGCACCGTCTCGATGAGGTTCCCCTCGCCGATCTGAGCGTGGTACAGGTCCAGATTCAGGCGCAGCGCCGCACTGTCCACCGCGGACACGAGTGCGAGCGTGTCCGCCGCGGTGGCGAACGGTGTACCGGGGTGATCGACCGCGGTGTTGAGGTTCTCGAGGGTGAACACGCGACCGGCACGCTCGCCCAGCTCCGCGACCCGGCGCAGTGTGTCGGCCGCCCGGAGCCACATGTCGGGGGTCACCGTGTGCTCGGGGTGGACCGGCAACCCCTCGGAATCGAGACCTGTGCCGTGCAGATTCAGGCGCGGGCAGTCGAGCCGATCGGCCACGCGCAGCGACTCCGCGGCCGTGCGGAGCAACTCGTCGATGCCGTCCGGGTCGGTGAGGCTTCCGCTCAGGTACCCGGTCATCGAGGAGAACCGGGCACCCGTGGCCTGCAGATCGTCGATGTTCTTCGTCGACCAGTTCCAGATCTCGACCTGCAGGCCGCGGTCCGC
This sequence comes from Rhodococcus sp. BP-241, assembly GCF_019836145.1. Lineage (NCBI taxonomy): Bacteria > Bacillati > Actinomycetota > Actinomycetes > Mycobacteriales > Nocardiaceae > Rhodococcus > Rhodococcus sp. BP-241. Next base: position 425,760 of record NZ_JABUEI010000003.1, read on the forward strand.
GATCCGTCGGACCCGATCGACGAACGGCAGATCGAGGTGGAGCATCTCGGCGCTGGCCGCCAGCGTGTACGTCATCGGACACCGTCCGAGTCGAGATCCGCGACGGCGACCGCGGCGCCGGACCGCACGCTCTCGATCGCGGCGAGCGCGATCGACAGGGCGACCCGTGCGTCGGCTCCACCGACGACCGCGGGCGTCGAGTCGCGGACCGAGGACACGAACGCGGTGAACTCGCCGATGTAGGCCTCGCGCAGCAGATCGGTGTCGCGACGGGCGGTGTCCACGGTGATCCCGCGAGCGTCGTACAGGGTCATGTCGCTCGACGCCGCGGTGCCGGCAGTGATCATGCCGCCGGATCCGAACACCTCTCCGCGGACGTCGTAGCCGTACAGCGCGGAGAAGTTGGCCTCGGCCGTCGCGAGGGCGCCGTTGTCGAACGCGATGGTGACGACGGCGGTGTCGAGGAAGCCGTCGTCCATGGCCTCGGGCCGGATCAACGCGTCGGCCATGGCGTGCACGCGCACCGGAGCGGCTCCCGGGTTGAGGAAGCACAGCGTGTCGAAGTCGTGGATCAGCGTCTCCAGGAAGATGGTCCACGCTGGAACGCGGCTCGGATCTCCACCCCACGGGCCGGGATCACGGGTGAGCGACCGCAGCAGCTGGGGCGTACCGATCCTGCCCTCGTCGACGGCCCGACGTGCCGCCGCGAATCCCGGCGCGAAGCGTCGGTTGAACCCCACCTGGAGTGTCACTCCCGCGGCCCGTGCGGCGGCGATGGCACGGTCCGCGTCCTCGAGGGTCACGGCCATCGGCTTCTCGACGAACACGTGCTTCCCGGCCTCCGCGGCCGCGACGACGAGTTCGGTGTGACTCCGCGCGGGGGCGGAGATCACGACCGCGTCGACGTCGTCACGCCGCAGGGTCTCGTGGATGTCGGTGGACGCCGTCGGTGCACCGAGTTCCCCGGCGAGCCTGTCGGCGGCGCCGGGCACCGGATCCGCCACTGCCCGCAGTGCGGCACCCGGTACCCGGCGCGCGACGATCTCGGCGTGGTTGGCGCCGATCCTGCCCGCACCGAGCACCGCGATGCCCACCGCCTCCGAACGATCGACTGCCATGACGCCTCCTACTAGTACGTTCTAGTTTGCCTGTTCGCAGAGGCTAGAACGTACTAGACGCCGGCGTCAACACCCCCGTACGATCGGTGCGTGACCACCAGGAGACGAACCGAGCGTCCCGTCACGATGACCGACGTGGCACGGGCGGCGGGAGTCTCCACCGCCCTGGTGTCTATCGTCTTCCGCGACTCCCCCGGTGCCAGCGACGCGACCCGCGCACGGGTACGCGAGATCGCCGACGAACTGGGATACGTCCGCGACAGACGGGCGAGCAGTCTGCGGCAGTCGCACTCCCGGCTTCTCGGGGTCGTCTTCGAGCTGCAACAACCGTTCCACGGGGATCTGGTCGAACACGTCTATTCCGCCGCGGCTCGACGGGGCTACGAGGTGGCTCTCAGCGCCGTCGCACCCAGCAGAGGTGAGACAGCGGCCATCGACTCCCTCCGTCACGATCGCTGCGAGGCAACGATCCTCCTCGGCAGCCGACTGCCGGAGGACGAGCTGGCCGCGCTCGCCCGCTCCGTTCCCACCGTCGTCGTCGCTCGCCGTGTCGACACCCCGGACACGGTGACGGTGCGCAGCGACGACGTCGCCGGCATCACGCTGGCGGTACGGCATCTCGAGGAGCTCGGCCATCGTCGCATCGCCTTCGTCGACGGCGACGGCGCACCGGGCAGCGAGGACCGATCCGCCGGTTTCCTGGACGCCCTGTCCCACATCGACGACGCCCGAGCCGAGGTGGTGCGGGGCGGCCTCACGGAGGACGACGGAGCGCGAGCAGTCGAGGGACTCCTCGACACCGAGCACCCTCCCACCGCCGTGATCGCCTTCAACGACCGGTGCGCCACAGGCGTTCTCGCTGCACTGGTCGCTCGCGGACTCGCCGTGCCGCGGGACATGTCGGTGATCGGGTACGACGACTCGCGCGTCGCCGGACTGGACCACGTCGCACTCACCACGGTGTCCCAGGACGCCGAGAGCCTGGCCGACGCGGCGGTGGACGCCGCACTCACCCTCACCGTCGACGACAGTGCGCCGAGCATCGTGCTGACGCCCAGCCTGGTGTCACGGTCGACCACCGGCGCACCGAGGGCTACGTCGTGACGTCCGGGGCGGCACCGGTCACGACGGTCCGCAGATCACGGCACGCGACGCGATAGATCTCCGCCAGGTCGGCGTCCTGATCCCCGTCGTCCACGCGCGCCGCCCACGAGTCGAACGCGACCCGGACGGTCATGATCGCCGTCTCGGCGGTCAGGCGGGAGGGCGATCGCGGAACTCGCGCCGCCAGCGCGTCGGCCAGGCGAGCGATGACCACTTCGTCGAGGGCGATCGCCGCGGACCGTAGGTGCGCATCCGACACGATCAGCCGACGGATGCGCATCACGCGGTCGGACGACGCCGTGTTCGCCGCACTCATGCGCCGGAGGAACCGCTCCACGATGTCCTCGATGCCGGCCAGACCGACACCCGCGAGGTCGGCCTCGGTCACCCACGCCAGGATCTCGCGCTCGAGCCCGGCGTCGAAGCCGACGACGGACTGCTCCTTCGTGGGGAAGTGACGGAAGTACGTGCTCTGCGAGATGCCCGCGTCGCGAGCGATGTCGCCGACGGTGGTGGACGCGAATCCCTGACGCTCGAAGAGTTCCAGCGCCGCCAGTGAGATCTCGGAACACATGTCGCGACGCCGACGTTCCCGCAGATCGGGCACCGGTGTCGCCGCCACCTCGGTCGAGCCGTCTCCACTCACGACATCACTCCTCTCCGAATGGCCGTCACCCTACATCAACAACCAGTTTGACAGTGACTGTCATGCAGGAAGACACTGTTACCACACCGAACGACAGAGAGGCCCCACGACGATGCAGGTTCAGCAGACAGAGGTGGACGCGCCGCGCGTCACGGACGGGCCTCTGCCCCGGAGCAGTCGGCTGTTGATCGCGGTACTCGTGGTGTCGGCGTTCGTCATGATCCTCAACGAGACGATCATGAGCGTCGCGCTGCCCACCCTGATGGTCGATCTCGCCATCGACGCCGGCACCGCGCAGTGGCTCACCACCGGCTTCCTCCTGACCATGGCCATCGTCATCCCGACCACGGGCTTCCTCTTCCAGCGCTTCACTCTCCGCCAGGTCTTCTTCGCGGCGATGTCGCTGTTCTCCGTGGGCACCGTTCTCGCCGCGTCGGCGCCCGGCTTCCCGCTGCTGCTCACCGGTCGAGTCGTCCAGGCAGGCGGCACGGCGATCATGCTTCCCCTGCTGATGACGACCGTGCTGCGACTGGTTCCCGCCGATCGGCGCGGCCGCATGATGGGCGTCATCTCCATCGTCATCGCCGTGGCTCCGGCCGTGGGGCCGACCATCTCGGGTGTCATCCTCAGTGCGCTCGACTGGCGGTGGATGTTCTGGCTCGTGCTCCCGATCGCGTTGCTGGCCTTCGCGATCGGATCCCGCCTGGTGGAGAACGCCACCGCGGCGAGCACGGTGGCCCCGTTCGACGCCGTCTCGGTGGTGCTGTCCGCGCTGGCGTTCGGCGGCATCGTGTACGGACTCGGCAGCCTGGGTCACGCCGCCGAGGGCACCGCGGTCCCCGTGTGGATCCCGTTGGGTGTCGGCGTCGTCGCACTGGTCGTGTTCGTCCTCCGGCAGATCGCTCGCCAGGACTCGGGCCGGGCCCTGCTCGACCTGCGTCCGCTGCGCACCCCCACGTTCAGCATCGGCCTGGGCATGCTCTCCATCAGCATGATGGCGCTGTTCGGTGCCCTCATCCTGCTGCCGATGTATCTGCAGAACGTCCGCGGGCTGGACACGTTGACCACGGGCCTGATGCTCCTTCCCGGCGGTCTGATCATGGGCGGTCTCGCTCCCGTCGTCGGACGGGTCTTCGACCGGGTCGGCCCCCGCCCACTGGTGGTCCCGGGCGCCGTCGTCGTCAGCGCCGCACTGTGGTCGATGACGATCCTCACGGCCGACACCGCCCTCCCCGTGGTCGTCGCGATTCACTCGCTGCTCAGCGTCGGACTCGCTCTGATCATGACTCCGCTGATGACCTCCTCACTGGGTTCGGTTCCGCCGCAGTTGTACTCGCACGGCAGCGCGATCTTCAACACCGTGCAGCAGTTGGCGGGAGCGGCCGGCACCGCGCTGTTCGTGACCGTGATGTCCACCGCTGCGGCCTCCCGACTGGCCGGTGGCGTGGGCGACGTGGCGGCGCAGCAGTCGGGGATCCACACCGCGTTCCTGTGCGGCGGTGCCGTGTCCCTGCTGGCAGTGGCCGCCTCGTTCTTCATCCGTACGCCTGCGGCCGACCGGGGGTGACCTGGTCGTTGCCGGAAGGTTGTCGCCCCGTCGTGGTGCAATGGTGGTGTGAACTCCTCTGACTCCTTGCCGCTCGCGGTCGTGATCGGTAACGCCGTCCGCTCGTTGAGCGCGGCGGGCACCGACGACGACCATGCTGCGGAGTTGATGCACCGGCTGGTCGACGCCGCCTGCGCGTGCATCCCCGACACGGACATGTGCGGAGTCACCGTCGAGCTGAACGGCGCACCCTTCGCGGCCGCGACGTCGTCGGCCACCGTCTCCGCCATCGACCTCGAGCAGTACGACGCGAACAGCGGTCCGTGCCTGCACGCCGCTCGCGAGGGCGAGACGGTGCTGGTCGACTGCGAGGCGGGAGACGCCCGGTGGCCGGAATTCGGCACCACTGCGCGCGCCGCGGGGATCGCCGCGATGATGTGCACCCCGGTGCGGGTGGGTGACCGCACCATCGGTTCGCTCACCCTCTTCGCCCACACCCCGCACTCGTTCGACGACCTGGACCGTCAGGTTCTCAGCACGCTGGTCGGCGCCGTCTCGGACGCGCTGGAACGCGACGACCAGCACCGCGACCTCTCGACCACCGTCGACGGCCTCCGCGATGCCATGGCCCACCGCGCACCCATCGAGCAGGCCAAGGGCATCCTCATGGCCCTGCGCGGCATCGACGACGCCGCGGCGTTCGAGGTGCTCTCGACCGAGTCGCAGCGCACCAACCGCCGACTGCGGGACATCGCCCGCGAATTCGTGTCGTCGGTGACGGACGTCGCGCCGGCCGAGATGACCGGCGCGCGCCCCGCCTGACGCACGGGGTGCGGTCAGCCGGAGCCGGAGGGCGTGGTCAGCCGAGCACGAACCTCTGCACGACGAGTCCTGCCAGCACGAGATACCAGAGGACGAGGGGGACGGCGTGGTACCGCGTCAGCAGGTCTCTCGTCCGGCCCGGTCCCGCCAGAGCCGACACGTTCACCACCGTCACGTACCAGAAGACGGGCACCGTGACGGCCCACACCACCATGCAGTACGGGCAGAGCGCACCGATCTCGTACAGGCTCTGCACGATGAGCCAGTGCACGAAGGCGACGGCCGCGGTGACCCCCACCTGCAGCCCTGCCCAGAACCACCGATCGAGACGCGTGCGCATCAGCAGGGCGACGCCCACCATGGCGACGATGGCGAAGCCGCCCACCCCCATGAAGGAGTTGGGGAATCCGAGGACGGCCGCCTGGCGTGATGCCATGACCGAGCCGCAGTTGACCACGGCGTTGAGGTTGCACGTCGGCGCGTACGACGGGTCCGCCGTCAGTCGTATCTTCTCGTAGGTCAGCACACAGGCGGCCGCGAATCCGACGACCCCGCCGATCAGCAGGACCCACGGCAGCACGCGCGCCGGGGTTCCGCGAGACGGACGGTCCACGTCGACGTCGTCGTCGGACAGCGAGGACATCGTCATCGGTGAGATCCCGTCGGAGAGTCGGAGAGTGGTCGAGTCCCCGAGTGTAAACAGCCTCCCTGAGAGATCGGCTCCGGCGAGTCAGTTGACCTCGCGGTCCATCCCGTCCCAGTAGGGCGTGCGTAACTTGAACTTCTGCAGCTTGCCGGTGGCCGTGCGCGCCAACTCGTCCCGGAACTCCACGGTGGTCGGCGCCTTGTACCCGGCCAGTCGCTGCTTGCACCACGCGATGAGGTCGACCTCCGTCTCCGGGCCGGCGTCCACGTCCGGCGCGAGCACCACCAAGGCCTTGATCGTCTCGCCCCACTTCTCGCTCGGCACCCCGATGACGGCGACCTCGCTCACCGAGGGATGGGAGAAGAGGCAGTCCTCGACCTCGATGGACGAGACGTTCTCGCCGCCGGTGATGATCACGTCCTTCTTGCGGTCGGCGATGGTGAGATAGCCGTCGTCGCCGATGAGGCCGCCGTCACCGGTGTGGAACCAGCCGCCGTCCAGCGTTCTGGCGCTCTCCTCGGGCCGCCCCCAGTAGCCCTCCATGACGACGTTGGATCGCGCCAACACCTCGCCGGTCGGGTCGACGTCGAGTCGGACACCCAGTGCGGGGGCGCCGGCCCGAGTGAGCTTCGCGGCACGCTCCTCGGGTTCCAGATCGTCCCACTCCTGGCGAGTGCGGTTGACGGTCAGCAGAGGGGACGTCTCGGTGAGCCCGTAGATCTGGATGAACTCCCACCCCAGTTCACGCTCCACGCGCGCAACGGTCTTCGTCGGTGGCGGCGCACCGGCCATGATGATGCGCACCCGATCCCGGCCGGGGATCTCGCCCTCCCACGACTGCGCGGCATCGAGCACGGCTGCCGCGACGGCGGGGGCCGCACACATCACCGTCACGCCGTGATCGCGCACGCGGCGCAGGATCTCGGCGCCGTCGACCTTGCGCAGGACGATGTGCTGCGCACCGACTCCCGTCATCGCGAACGGCTGTCCCCAGCCGTTCGCGTGGAACATGGGCAGGGTGTGGAGGTAGACGTCGCGATCGCTGACGCCGACGTGCATGCCGAAGGTGACCGCGTTGACCCAGATGTTGCGGTGCGTGATCTGGACACCCTTGGGGCGAGCCGTGGTCCCCGACGTGTAATTGATGGCAGCGGTTGCGTTCTCGTCCGGATCCCACGGTGCCGGAGTGGATCCCGGCGGAGCGTACAGATTCTGGTCGTCACCGAGAACGACGACGTGTTCGCACTCGACGTCGCCGAGCGAGTCCTTCAGCTCCGGATCGATGTAGAGCACGCGCGCACCGGAGTCCTCGATGATGTACCGCACCTCGTCCGGCCGGAGTCTAAAATTGACGGGAACGATGACGCGGCCCCAGCCACTGATTCCGTAGAACGACGTGAGCAGACGGCCCGCGTTGTGGCTGACGATCGCCACTCGATCGCCACGCTCGATACCCAGATCGTCGAGTTTCGCGGCCTGCCGCCGGGCGAGGTCCGCCATCTCGGCATAGGTCGGCGATCCGAGGCTCGGAGCGGGCTGATCGGGCTCGTCGACGAACCCGACCCGGTCTCCGTACACGGCGGCGGCGCGGTCGAGGAAGTCGGTGACACTGAACGGGACGAACATTCGACCGACACTAACAAGGCTCCGCGCCGTGCGGCGCAGTTCACCGAGAGGCGGTGCCCAGCAGGTCGGCCATCATGCCGACGAGCCACTCCTCGACGACGTCGAGCGGCCGCGTGCTCCGTTGCGCCTTGCACATGAGGAGGGCGCCCTCGATGGCCGACAGGGCAAGGGTCGCACCGCGTTCCGCGTCGTCACGAGCGACACCGCGCTCGCACAGAGAGTCCGCGATGATCTTCTCCCACGACGTGAAGGCCGCACCTGCCGCGTCGCGGGCACCCGGGGTGTTGGGCCCCTCGACGGCCGCCGCACCGACGGGACACCCCGCGACGTGATCCGTCGCGACGAGTTGGTCACGGAACGACCCGACGATGGAGGCCATGGTGTGCTCGGGTCCCCGCGACGCGAGACCCGCCGAGATCATCGATCCCATGAAGTCACCCGCGCCCCGTGTCGCTTCCTCGACGAGCTGCGGGCGCCCTCCGGGAAAGTGGTGGTAGATCGATCCGCGCGGCGCATGGGCATGCTCGATGACGTCGGCCACCGAGGTGGCCTCGACACCCTTCTCCCGAAACAGCAGCGCCGCGCTGCGCAACATGTCGGTACGGGCGGTGCTCTGCCTGGGCATGCGATTCCTCTCGTTCTATGCAGTGCACTATACCGACCGTGCTCGTGCTCAGCCGACGGTGAGAAACTCCCGGAACGAGAGCGGTCGGCGTCCGGTGATCTCCTCCACGTCACCCGAGACGTCGGCGAGAGCTCCCGAGGCGATGGCCGTGTACGTCGACACCCACGCGTCGTTCTGCCAGGCGGGTGCCGCCCACCGTGCCCTCGACTCGTAGGCCTCCGCCACCGTCTCGTCGTGAAACCGCACGTCGACTCCCCGGACGTCGGACAGTGTGGCGGCCACCTCCGTCATCGACAGCGCCTCGGGCCCGGTCAGATCGTAGGTCCGGCCGATGTGACGGGCAGGGTCGCTCAGCACCGCCGCAACGGTGCGCGCTAAGTCGACGCGGGCGACGAGCGCGGCACGCCCCTCCCCCGCCGGTCCGCGCAGAACACCGTCCTCCCCCACGAAGTGCTCCATGACGTCGAGGTAGAAGTTGTCCCGGAGGAACGTGAACCCGATACCCGTGGACCGGATGTGACTCTCCGTGGCGTGGTGATCTCGGGCCAGGGTGAAGACGGCGTCCGGCGCGGCGCCGACGAACGACGTGTAGACGATGTGGCGCACGCCGGCGGCGACCGCCGAGTCGACGAACGTCCTCTGCTGGTCGACACGATCGGCGCTCTCGGAGGCCGAGACCATGAACAGGACCTCGATTCCGGCGAGTGCCTGCACCGCGGCGGTCGCGTCCGCGTAGGAACACTGCGCGACGTCGGCACCCGGGTGTGACGGCGCGCGACCGGCGTTCCGCACCAGCAGACGCTGCGACGCGCCCGCAGCGGCGAGCGACGCGGCGACGGCGCCGCCGAGTGCGCCGGTCGATCCGGTGACCGCGACGGGAGTTCGGGTGACGTTCACGGGCTTTCCTCTCGTGACACGATGGCCGCCGGACGATCACCGACCAGGAGACTTTTTCATGGCGCCGTGGCAGATGCGCGCGGTGGCGCTGTAACTGCGGGCGACGGCGAAGCGGACGATGGCGTCCGAGGCTCGTGCCGACCGCCGGATGCGGCGGCCGAAGGACTCTCCGACTCCGCCGGCGCGCATGGCGGGACGGCACAACATCGAGCGGTTCGAGGTCGCGGGGACGGCCCGTCGACGTGGTGCGTCCGCGCGACCGACCTTGCGTCGGCGGCGTCGACGCCCTGATACGCGATCTCACGACCGCGCCCTGACGTCGCTGCGTCAGGTGTCGCTCACCGCATCACGACGCGCGCGGAGACGCCGGAGACGAACGACGACGACCACGGCGAGCAACAACCATCCGGCGCCGATCACACTGCAGCCGACCACGACCATGGTGCGCAACGGATGATCCTGGTCGAGGCGTGCACCGACGAGCGCCCAGAACAGGCCCAGCACCGCGAACAAGGCCATCGCCTGCGCGACGGATCGCTTGAACGTCACTCGTCTCGTCACCAGCGGGGTGTACCCCGCACCGGGCGCGGACTACCCCCGAGGGGGGTGCGAGTCTCGTCACGCGGGAACGACGACGGTGCCGCAGCGCGGAACAAAACATGACCGTGCTCGGTTCTGAGTACAGTCATATAAACCCGTCACAGAATCGAGCTCGTCATGACCGCTCTCGCCGGATCCGTCGTCCTCGTCACCGGAGCCAACGGTGGCATCGGTACGCAGTTCGTCCACGACGCCCTCGCCCGCGGCGCCGCCAAGGTGTACGCCAGCGCCCGGACGCCGCGCGACTGGGACGACGACCGCATCGTTCCCGTCACCCTGGACGTGACCGACCCCGCGTCCGTCGAGGCCGCCGCCGCACAGGCCACGGACGTCACGGTGCTGATCAACAACGCGGGCGCACTTCCGCCCGGCGCCAGCCTGCTCGACGTCGAGGTCGCCGACATCCGCGCCACCATGGAGGTGAACTTCTTCGGTCCCCTGCTCGTGGCGCGAGCTTTCGCGCCGGCACTGACAGCTCACGGCGCGGGCGTGCTGATCGACGTGCACTCGGTCGCCAGCTGGTACCACTTCGGTGGCGCGTACAGCGCGTCCAAGGCGGCCCTCTGGGCGGCCACCAATTCCCTGCGTCTCGAACTGGCGCCCCACGGCGTGCTCGTCACCGGTGTGCACATGGGGTACGTCGACACCGCGATGGCGGCGGGCGCCGACGGGCCGAAGTTGACGACCGAGCAGCTCGTCGCGGCCGTTCTGGACGGAGTCGAGGCAGGTGAGACGGAGGTGCTCGCCGACGAGCTGACCGTCGGCACCAAGGCCGCACTGGCCGGACCACTCGACGCCCTGTACCCCGGATCCCGCCCCACCACAGTCTGATTCGACCGGCCGAAGAGAACTCAGGAGGCTCACGATGCGCGCACTCGTTCTCACCCGCTACAAGCACCCTCTCGTCGAACGGGATGTTCCGGAGCCGATCGTCGGTGATCACGACGTCCTGATCAGAGTGGAGGCGGCCGGTCTCAACGTGCTCGACGAGAAGATCCGTCTCGGCGAGTTCACGCAGATACTTCCGTACACCCTTCCCCGCACACTCGGTCACGACGTCGCCGGCACCGTTCTCGCAGTCGGCTCGGCGGTGCGGTCCTTCGCACCGGGGGACGAGGTCTGGTCGCGGCCACCGACCGATCAGATCGGCACCTTCGCCGAGCGCATCGCCGTTCCCGAGTCCGACGTGGCACCGAAACCGGCCGGCATCAGCATGGCCGAGGCCGGGTCGCTGCCCCTCGTCGCGCTCACCGCGTGGCAGGCGTTGGTCGAGCGAGGCGGTCTGCAGGCAGGTCAGACGGTGCTGATCCATGCGGGGGCCGGTGGTGTGGGCACCATCGCCGTCCAGCTCGCGAAACATCTGGGAGCGACCGTGGTGACCACGGCCAGTGCGCGCAACGCCGACTTCCTGCGGGAACTGGGCGCCGACGTCGTGATCGATTACCACACCGACGATCTCGACACCCTGTCCGGCGTCGACCTCGTGCTCGACAGCGTCGGCGGTGAGACACTCGAGACGTCGCTCCGCGTGCTGAAGCGAGGTGGCAAGGCCATCGGGATCACCGGCCCGCCGGACCCCGCCTTCGCCTCCGACACAGGCCTGAACATCGTCGTCCGCACGGCCATCGCGGTGATCAGCCGGAAGATTCGTCGACAGGCGGCGAAAGCCGATGTGTCGTACGAATTCCTGTTCATGCACGCGGACGGCGGTCAGCTACGGGAGATCGCCGCCCTGATCGAGAACGGGGCGCTCCGTCCCGTCGTCGGCCGCACCATCACCTTCGACGAGATCCCCGAGGCGCTGTCGACGATGTCCGCCGGCGGCAACCGCGGAAAGATCGTGGCCACCCTTCCCGTCACCTGACCGGCGGCGGCTCCCGGTAGCGTCGTCGCGATGAGCTGGATTCGCATGAACGACGTCACCGCCGGGTACGAGCAGAAAGTCGTTCTCCGCGAGGTGTTCTTCCGTCTCTCCGACGGAGACAGGGTGGGCCTCACCGGCCGTAACGGGTCGGGCAAGACCACGCTCCTGCAACTGCTCCTGGGTCGCGTCGCGCCGGACTCCGGCACGGTGGACGTCACCGAGGGTGCTCGGATCGGCTACTTCTCCCAGTTCTCCGAGCTCGACGGCGATCGCAGCATCACCGCCGAACTCGAGTCGCTCTTCGGGGACATCAGGGCGGTGGAGACGGAACTGGCCGAGGTCGAGACGGCGCTCGGAGGCGACATCGACGAGAAGGAGATGTACCGCCTCGTCGACCGCCAGGCCGAGCTGCTCGAGCAGATGGAGGTCGGCGGTGGATGGACGTACCACCAGCAGATCGACACCGCCCTGTCGATGCTGGGTTTCGACGCCGAGCGTCGAGAACTGCCGGTGGACAAGCTGTCCGGTGGATGGCGCAACCGAGCCGCGCTGGCCCGCATCGTCCTGGAATCGCCCGACGTCCTCCTTCTGGACGAGCCCACAAACTTCCTCGACGTAGCCGGGATCACGTGGCTGGAGCGGTGGCTCCGTGACTTCCGCGGCGCACTGCTCCTCGTCTCCCACGATCGCCATTTTCTCGAGCAGGTGGTGACCACCATCGTCGAGATCGAGAACAACCGGTTGCACACCTACGACGGGAGCTACTCGGAGTACGTGCAGCAGAAGCAGTTTCGACTGAAGAACCTCGAGAAGGAGTTCAGCACCGAGCAGCAACTCCTGGCCTACGAGCAGGACGCGATCACCGACCGGAAGGAAGCCGCGAAAAATCCGAGCGGCGTGCTGAAGCGGCGACTGGCGTCGATCAAGAAGAGCAAGACCCCTCGACCGGTCGATCAGATCATCACGTCGATCTACGGCGGACTGCACGTGCACGACGACCTCTGCGTCGTCGACGGCGTCACGAAGGGGCACGGCGGCGATCCACTGTTCGCGGATCTCTCCTTCGAGATCCATCGGGGCGACCGCATCGCGATCACCGGCCCCAACGGCTGCGGGAAGTCCACGCTCCTCGACGTGCTGACCGGGCTCGCACCCGCCGACTCCGGAACGGTGAAGTGGAAGGTCAAGGCGCCCGCCTTCATTCACTACAACACGGTGCTCGCGAACCTCGATCCGGACGACACCGTCACGCACGCGGTCAACGCGATGCCGGACAGTCTGGCACTGACCGCGACCCGGAAGGACGTGGCGCGCTTCCTCGCTCTGCTGCAGTTCTCCGAGGCCGAACAGAAGCAGCGCATCGGAACGCTGTCCGGAGGTCAACAGGCACGCGTCGCGTTGGCCCAGTGTCTCCTGTTCGGAGCCGGCGTCATCGTGCTGGACGAGCCGACCAACCATCTCGACCTCCCGAGCTCGCAAGTCCTCGAGCGAGCGCTGACGGCGTTCCCCGGGGCCGTCGTGGTGGTGAGCCACGACCGCTTCTTCATCGAGAAGGTGGCCTTCCGCCAACTCGCCTTCGACGGCCGGGGCGGAGTGCAGAAGATCGCCGGCGTGCAGATGTAGCCCGGGGTTCGCTCAGCGCGGCGGCACCCGGTGCAGAAGCAGCGTGGCCGCGTCGAGCACCTGATCACGGTCGCGGGTGAGTCGATACTCCACACACGGCTCCCCGTCCGCGGTGCACGGCACCGCGGTCAGCGCCGCGGCGAATTCCGGGTCCACCACCACGATCGAGTGTTCTCTCGCCAGCGGCTCGCTCTGTCCGATCACGACGATTCGATGGTGGCCGGCCAGCGATCGCGCGTCTCCCGCGGTGAACAGCACGGTCAGAGCACTTCGCTCGGACAGCTGATCGAGCAGCTGCCGCCGAGTCCCGATCATCGTCTCCGGCTCCGGGACCGTGACGAGCACCAACGATGTCGGCCCACACTCCAGGGCACGACGGAGCAGATCCGCCTCCAGGTCGGCCAGCGCGGCCAGGGTGGTCCGCACCGCGGACCCGCGGCCGTGAGTGAGCCCGAAGGGTGTCACGGCCACCGGGGCACGCACCGTCACAGCGGGGCCGGCCAGCCCTGGATGCGGTCGACGCGGCACGGCGTCGAAACGCGGTAGCGGGCCGGGTGCGCCGAAGTACCAGCCCTGCCCCCACGAGGCACCGAGCTCGAGGGCGCGGGCCTCGTGCGCAGCATTCTCGATTCCCTCGGCGACGACGACGGAGCCCGTTCGCGCGGTCTCCGCGGCCACCGCGGCGAGGAGCGCGATCGTCTCCGGCGTGGAAGGTTGCTGGACCAGGCGCATCTCCAGCTTGACGACGTCCGGTCGCAGCAACGCCAGCAGCGCGAGGCTCGACGAGTCCGCCCCCACGTCGTCGACGGCGATACGCCACCCCAGGTCTCGGGCGTGCGCGACCGCACGCAGTATTCCGGCCGGATCCGCCATCAGGTCACGCTCGGTGATCTCCACGACGATGGACTGGTCGGCGGCGTCCACGAGCGCACCGCGTGCAAAATCCGGCGGTGGGGCGTCCAGGGCGGCGGGTTCGGAGTTCACGAACAACGCCAGTTCACTCGGGAGTCCCGCTTCCGCTGCGCCACGCACTGCGGACACGCGGCAGAGCCAATCGAACTCGGCGGTCACACCCCGGCGCTCGGCCTCGGCGAACAAGTCCTCGGGTGAGCCGCCGGACGCCGGCCTGGTCAAAGCCTCATAGCCGACGATCGAGCGATTCCTCAGATCGACGATGGGCTGATAGACGGTGTCGATCGGTCCGGGAAGAAGAGGGGGTGCGTCCACCACATGCCCTTTCCGATCCACAACTGCTCCGACGTCCCCACCCGGCCACACAGTGTGCCTCGAGTTCCGTTCGAGTCGGACATCGCGGCTCTGCGTGACCAATGGCCGACCCGCCCTAGGATCAATGCCCATGGTGAACCGGTCGACAGGTGCGATGAATGGCTGAGCAGGTGGCCGCACCCCGCATCGTCGCCGGTCGCTACCTCCTCGGACCTGTCCTGGGTCGCGGTGGCGTCTCGGACGTGTTCCGGGCGACCGATCGGACGCTGGGCCGGGCCGTGGCGGTGAAGTTGTTCCGCAGCGACGACCACACGCCGCACGACCGTCGACGCATCGACAGCGAGATGCGCACCCTCGCGTCGCTGACCCACCCCGGCCTGGTCACGCTCCACGACGCCGGCTCCGAGTCCGACGTCGCCGGCTACGACGGGCCCTACCTGGTGATGGAGTTCGTGGACGGCACCACGCTGTCCACATTCCGCGCGGGCGGCGCCCTGCCGCCCGAGGTGGTCCGGCAGATCGGCCACCAGGTGGCGCAGGCACTGGCACACATCCACGCGTCGGGCATCGTCCACCGCGACGTCAAGCCTGCCAACATCCTGATCACCCGCGACGACGACGCGGGACTGCGAGCGAAGCTCACCGACTTCGGTATCGCGCGCATCGTCGACTCCGACCCGATGACCGAGCACGGCACCGCCGTCGGGACGGCGCACTACCTCAGCCCGGAGCAGGCGACCGGCGAGGCGACGGGGCCGGCCTCCGACGTCTACTCGCTGGGCCTGGTCCTGACCGAGTGCCTCACGGGACGAATGGTGTTCGAGGGCAGCGCGATCGCCGCCGCGATAGCCCGTCTGCATCGCGAACCGGTGATCCCCGTCGAACTCGGGCCTACGTGGGTGTCGCTGCTGACCGACATGACCTCCCGGACGCCGACGGCGCGCCCGACCGCCGCCGACGTGGCTCACCGGCTGCACACCCTCACCGAGGACACCGACACCGCGGTCCTCCCGACCCCGGTGGCGACGCCGGCCGCCGTCGTGTCGGGCCGTCGATCCGCCGTGCCGTGGGTACTCGCCGCGCTGGGAATCTGCGCGGCGCTCGTCACGGTGCTCGCGATCCGTGGAGCGGGGTCGGACGGTGAACCGACGACGGAGCCGCCGCTGCCGAGCACGTCCGTGGTGGTCGAGACGACGTCGGAGCCGACGGCCACCCCTGTCCCGGTTCCCGAGACGGTCCCGGAGGTCGCGCCACCGGTCGTCGAGACGACGACGGTCGCTCCCGCACCCGTCGTTCCGCAACCCGCAGCACCCGGCAACGGCAACTCCGGGAACGGCAACTCTGGCAACGGCAATTCCGGGAACGGCAACTCGGGCAACGGCAATCCCGGGAACGGCAACGGTAACTCCGGGAACGGTAATGGCAATCGCTGACTGATCACCCTCGTTTGTGGCGTGACAGCTCGGGTAGGCCGCACCCATGACTGCAGACGACGCGACCACACCACTACCCGACTACGACCAGCTCACGGTGGGGACCATTCAGCACCGTTGCCGATCGCTCGATCAGGATCAGATGGAGCGGCTGATCGCTCACGAGCGCGATGCGGCGAACCGCCCTCAGGTGCTTCAGATTCTCACTGCTCGTCTCGGCGAACTGCGCGCCGGAGCCGAACCCTCCGGAGGGGACCCGTCCGCCGCTCCCGAGGTGTCGGACACCCCGCGGCAGTCGAACGTCGGTCCGGAGCACTCCCCCACCGACCACACGCCGCTCCGGCACGGCGTCACGTACCAGACCCCGGCACGCGGCAAGCCCTGACGACGCTGGGTCCGCGCGGCGTTCACCGGTCGGTGTGCGCCCAGCGTCGTGCGCCGGCGAAGGTGCTCGCGAGGACGAGCACGACGACGATCGTCAGGGCGGACCACATGGTCACGGACGCGTCGAAGGAGAACAGCAGGCCTGCTCCCAGTGCGGCCGCCGTCGCGACCACCGCGCCGAGGGGAAGCGCCACTGCCACCGCCGTCGTCGTGCGCCGGACCAGAGGATCGGAGGTCAGCCTCAGCGTCAGGAACACGGCGAGCAGCGCGAGAACGTATGCCGCCGCGACGCTCCCCACGTAGAGGATGAGCAACCCGTCCACGGGGAACGCCACGGACGCGTCGGGCGGCAGACCGACGAAGGCGGACACGATCCACAGCAGCCCGGGCAGCAGACCGAGCAGAACACCGGTGAGTCCCGCGGCGACGACTCGTCCCACGTCGTCAGCGACGTCCGGTGCGGATCACGCGGGTTCTCGCATCACACCGAAGTGCCGCGCGGTTCCGGACACCCCGGGCAGCTCCTGCACCGGGGACCATGTGGCGAGACCGTCCGTGCTGTCGGAGTACAGGTACTTCCCGTCGATGTAGGCATCGAGGTAGATGCGCCACACGTCGTTCGGCAGCTGGACCAGAGCCGGACCCTCGACCATGGAACCCCACGCGCCGGGGGCGACGAAGCGGTAGGGCCCGAGCACGGTCGGCGCGACGGCATGCTCGACGAACTTCTTCGTCTCGTTCTTGGTGAACGCGTGGTACGTGGATCCGACCTTCACGATCGTCGTGTCGATGTGGTCGGCTCCGATCCCGTCGAGTGGCACCGGAATGCTCCACGAACTCAGAGAGTCGTCGAGTGCCGTCATCAGGTACGGCACGAAGCCGCCACCGGTCGACAACGACAGGACGACGTGCACCCTGTCGCCGTCGACGAACCATTCCGGAGCCCAGGCCTTGGTGACGAACGGCGACAGCGACGGGCCGTCGGCGAAGCCTGCCGACTCGGAGAAGAACGGGATGCGTGGGCCCTTGCCGTCTCCGGTGCCGGGCATGAACGCGCAACAGAACGGCACCGGCTGGGTACCTGTGAACGTCCAGTTCACCCGGTCCGGGCTGCGAGCGAAGCCGATGTTCGCACCGTCGGCCGTCGTGTAGGTGAGGCGGTACGACCCGTCGATGTGGCGAAAGATGCTGGGGTCCCGCATCAGTCCCGACGGCGGTCGGAACGCGGACGTACGCTCCGGCGTGAACGTGGTCCCGTCCGACGACCGATACACGTCGAGGTCACGGTCGCTGGCATTGCTGAACGCGACCATCGTGTAGGTCCATTCCGCTGGAGCGGCAGCACTGCTCGCCGGGGCGGCGACGAGCAGGCTCGCCACGGCGAGAAGCACCATCGGTGGGCCGGACAGTCGCCTGCGTCGGAGGGTCGTCACCGATGCAGTCTCCCAGTCCCATCCGTCTCATCCGCACCAGGAGTCACATCGGTGCGGGATCGTTACGCAGGTCGTTCACAGGAGACGTCCAGCGTCCTCGCACCGCGGGTGCAGGAAGCATTCGTAACGTCCGACCCATGATGTTCTACAGAACCCCCACACCCGCCGGCTTCCCGCGAGGCGGCCGCACGGCCCTCGCCTCTGTTCTCGTGGCCGGCAGTCTGCTGCTCGGCGGCTGCAGCGCCGCCACCGAGAACGCGGCGACACCGGCCTCCGCCACCACGAGCCAGGAGGCCGCCGTGTCCACCGCCTCCGTCACCGAGGGCGCGACCACCACCGCGGCCACGATCAGCGACAGCGCCACGGCCGCCGAGGCCTTCCTGGCGACGCTCACCGACGCGCAGCGCGAGCAGGTCACCTATGCCTACGACGACGAGACCAAGACGACGTCCTGGTCCAACTTCCCCGTCACGTTCGTCGACCGCGCCGGCCTGAACCTCGCCGACCTCACCGACGAGCAGCGCGGCGCCGCCATGACCGTGCTCGAGTCGTTGCTCAGCGACGACGCCTACTCGACCGTCACCGGCATCATGGGCGGCGACGAGTACCTCCACGAGAACAGCACCTCCACCGAGGACTCACTCGGCCAGTACTACATCGCCTTCTTCGGCGACCCGTCCGACACCAGCGCCTGGGAGATCCAGTTCGGCGGACACCACCTCGGCATCAACGCCACCCTCGACGGCGCCGCCGACGCCGTCACCTTCGCCCCCACCCACCTCGGCGTCCAACCCGCCGAGTACACCACTGCCGACGGCACCGACGTGCAGCCGTTCGACGGCATCTACACCGACGCCTTCGCCTTCTACGACAGCCTCACCGACGAGCAGAAGACCACCCTGTACCAGGGATCGGACGTCGCGGCCATGGTGTGCGCGCCCGGCAGCACCTGCGACTTCCCCACCGGCACCGGACTTTCCGGCGCCGACCTCACCGACGAGCAGAAGCAACTGCTCCTGCAGGTCATCGCGAACTGGGCCGGCATGGCCGACGAGGAGACCACCGCCGACGCGCTCGCGACCATCGAGGCGACGCTCGACACGACCTACGTGAACTGGTCCGGCGCGACCACCTACGACATGAGCCAGGGCGACGGAATCCACTTCCAGATCAGCGGACCGGACGTCTACGTCGAGTTCGCAGCACAGCAGGGCTCGGCCGGGGCGGACGTCGCGGGCGTCACCACCTCGGGGTGGGGCCACGTCCACACCATCTACCGCGACCCGAGCAACGACTACGCGAACAGTGTCACGCAACAGGAGTCGACCGGAATGGGCGGCGGCACGATGCCGGGTGGGGGCTTCTGACGATTCCTCGGTTGCGCCGGGCGGTTCGCGGCGGGTAGTCAGGTGCAGATGAAGACCTACGAGCTACCCGGCACCGATCTTCGCGCGTCCAGCGTCGTGCTCGGCCTCATGCGCATCGAGACGCTGAGCGACGAGGAGATCCGAACACTTGTCGGCACCGCGCGTGATGTGGGAGTGTCGGTCTTCGACCACGCGGACATCTACGGCAGCGATCGTCACGCCTGCGAGCGCAGGTTCGGCGACGCCGTGTCGTTCGCGTCGGATCGAGACGACGTCATCGTCCAGAGCAAGGTGGGCATCCGAGAAGGGTTCTACGACTTCTCGTCCGAGCACATCCTGACCACCGTCGACGAGTCTCTCGCCGCCTTGCGTACCGATCACCTCGACGTCCTGTTGCTGCACCGGCCGGACACCCTCGTGGAGCCGGCCGAAGTCGCGGCGGCCTTCGACACGCTGCACACGGCGGGCAAGGTGCGGCATTTCGGAGTCTCGAACCACACTCCCGGACAGATTCAGGTGCTGAAGACCGAGGTGCGACAGCCCCTGATCGTGAACCAGGTCCAGCTGAGCATCACGCATGCACCGCTCGTGGCGGCCGGTCTCGCGGCGAACATCGCCGGGCTCGAGCAGTCGGTCGACCGCGACAACGGTCTGCTCGATCACGCGCGACTGAACGGCGTCACTCTGCAGGCGTGGTCACCGTTCCAGAAGGGGACGTCGGACGGCGTGTTCCTCGGTGATCGCGAGAACTACCCCGAACTGGACGACGCGCTCCGCGAGCTCGCCTCCCAGTTCGGAACCACGCCCACCGCGATCGCCACCGCGTGGATCACCCGGCACCCGGCGAACATTCAAGTGGTGCTCGGAACTACCAACCCCGGCCGCGTGCGGGAAGCTGCCGCCGGTTCGGACGTGGTTCTGAGCCGGGAGCAGTGGTACCGCCTCTTCCGCGCTGCAGGGCACACGTTGCCGTGATGCCGGTGAACCATGCACTCCCGAACACCGGGATTCCCGCGCCCGCAGGAGAGAATCGTCGTCGAACACCCCTCAGCAGCACATCGACGAGGAGCAGCGCATGCGCCCGCACGTCCACCTCAGCGGTCAGCTGATCTGTCGGGACGATGCCGAGTCGGCCGTCGTGTCGGAGTGTCTGCCCCGCCATGTCGAGCTGACGCGGGCCGAGCCCGGTTGCGTGTCCTTCGACGTCCAGCAGAGCGACGACCCCCTCGTGTGGCAGGTGGACGAGTACTTCACCGACGACGCTGCCTTCGCACGACATCAGGAGCGAGTCTCGTCGAGTGAGTGGGGCGGACGGACGGCGGGCATCGAACGGCGGTACGTCGTGGAGCGCGAGCGCGACGTCGCCCCGACGACGAGGGGGCCGTTACGCACCGCAGGCATCTCTCTGGATTGCGCCGATCCGGAGGAACTCGTTCGGTTCTATCTGGCCCTCCTCGGTGGTCGTCGACTCTGGGGTGACGACCAGGCGTCCGGGATGCGCACCGATGAGGGGCTCGTCCTGGTGGCGCAGAAGGTCGAGGAGTACACACCTCCCGAGTGGCCCGGAACCGCCGTGATGCATCTGGACATCGACGCGGGCAACGACCTGGCCGGTGCAGTCCGGTACGCAGAAACCTGTGGCGCGCGACAGTCCGAGTCACAGGTCGATTCTCGGTGGGCTGTTCTCCTCGATCCGGCCGGACATCCGTTCTGCATCACGACGATGGTGTGGTCCGACCGATGACGAGTCCGGCGCGGTGGCCCCAGCGCTCGATCGGGCGGTGGGATCCGGTGCAGCAGTCCGCGCTGTACGCGGTTCAGTGCACCGGATTCGCTCTGCGCGGCCGGCGTGCCGTTGTTCGTCGTCGATTGGCAGTGGCTGTTCACTCGTCGGTCGAGTCGAACAGTGCACGCACCACACCGTCGAGCGTCTGCGACGAGACGTCGGCCTCGCCGAAGGCGGCACTGGGCACCTTCTCCTCGCGGCGGCACCATCCGGTGCGCATTCCCGCGCGTCCTGCGCCCTGGAGATCCCAGGAGTGCACCGCCACCATCGCGCACCGGTCCGCGGTGACTCCGGCGCTCGACACCGCCAGCTCGTACGGCGCCGCTGCCGGCTTCCACGCGCGGACGTCGTCGATGCTGAGCACTCGTTCGACCCGATCGGACACACCCGCCCGGTCGAGGAACCCTGCTGTCGAGTCCGCGCTTCCATTGGACAGGGTGAACACTCGCGCACCACTGGCGACAGCGGCGTCGAGTGCCGCGACGACGTCCGGGTGCGGTGTCGTCTCGGCGAACCCTCCGACGACGTGCTCGATGTCGGCGTCGGAGACGAACCCACGGGTGTACGCCCGCAGAGCGGACGATGCCACGACGGCGAACGGCTCGTACGCACCGGACAGGGTCAGCGCCATGCCGTCACGCAACAGGTGCGCGAACCATCCGTCGAACGACGACGACGGCGGCGCCACCGAGATGAACCTGTCGCGGACGATGTCGAGATCGGCGAGTGTGCCGACCACATCGAACACGACGACATCAGGAGCAACGGGTTCTGCCATGCCACCGGCGTACCCGACGCGGGGAGACGCCAACCCCGAGCCCATCCGTGTCGCCGACTGTCACCCGCCCGCCGCCACCCGGGTGTGCGCGGTCATGAGGACGGTTCCCACAGTGGACTCGAGTCCCTCGCCCAGTGGTTCAGCACTGAGATCGGCGAGGATCTGTCTGCACAACAGCCGAACTGGAGTATTCGTCTCCTGCGACCGCCACCTGATCAGTGCGAAAGCCTGATCGTCCGTGATGTCGAGGACGACCATGACGATGCCCTTGCACTGATCGATGACCGCGCGTGACTCGAGCGCCGCTCGAAGACCGTCCACCTGACGTTGGGCGTCGTCGGCTCGCCGGGCGATCGCGAGCAACGACTCCACCACGGTGACACAGATCGTCGACGTGTCCGCGTCCGCGTACTCGAACCCGTGATCGCTCCGGCTGTAGAGGTTGAGAGCCCCGTAGCGCTCATCGCCCACCGACACCGGTGTGGACAGGAAGCTCCGCATTCCCGTGTCCGCGTTCCGTGTCCAGAACTCGGGATACCTCTGCGCGGCAACCCCGCTCGTCACACGGACCGGCGTCCGGGTCGCCGCGGCCTCCAGGCACGGGCCCTCGTCGGCGTCGTACTGAGCACGGTCGACAGCTCGGACGCACCCGTCGGTGACCACGATCGTCACCGGTCTTCCCCGTCGAATGACTGTCACGCCTGCCGCGTCGGCTCCGGGTACGGCGTCGACGAGGTTGTCGCACATCTGTTCCAGCGTCGCGTCCACGTCTCCGATGGATTCGAGGAACGAGGTCATCTTCCCGACCACCTCGGCGACGGAGGTCAGAGCCGCATCCGAGGGGCTCCGAGCCATGTGCCGTGCGTCCTCACAGTGCTTCTCGAGCATGAGATCACCGAGTCCTTTCAGGGCTCGTCGGTTGCCGCGTCTCCGGTGTCCGATCGGGCCACGCCCACGGTGAAGGCATTCGCCAACTCGTCGAGCACTCGCTCCGCTCGCGCGGCGCGCCAGGTGTCACCGCACTCGAGCAACCTGTCGCGGTGCGATGCGAAGTGGGCGCTGAGCAACGGGATGAGGTCGACCGGGATGTACATCGATCCCCGTGACGGCCGGGCCTCGAACACCTGGTCCACCTCGACGCCGATGTCCCCGGTCATGACGCATCGCTCAGCGTCGCGGGCAGCCCGCCGCCCGTTCGACGACGCTCGGCGAGCAGTCGCTCGAGTGCCATCAATCTGAACACCTCTTCTGCGGGGGCGTTCTCTCGTACGGCAGCGCGTCGTCTCTGCACGATCGCCACCACGTCGTCGACGTCGGCCGTCCGGTCCATGTCGTCTGCTCTCGACACCATGGCGTTCTCCCCTTCCGACACCGGACGAGTCGTGGAACAGTCGGGCCGATGCCTGGTCTCCGGCCGTCGCCCGGCCGGGAACGAGCGCGCGGCTCGGAGCGTCGACCGCGCTGGGTCAGGTCGATACCCGTAGGGAGTTCCTGTAAACACCACGAGCGTATCGACGTGGCGTGCCGAGAGGACGGAAGGACGGTGTCGGTGCCCCCACCGGGACTCGAACCCGGAACACAAGGATTTTAAGTCCTCTGCCTCTGCCAATTGGGCTATAGGGGCCTGCTCGAGGCCAGCCTATCGTGGGCCGTTCAGGAGACGCCTGGTCCCGTCTCGACCGGTCGCGCGGGATCCGACGACCACGCGGACCAGGATCCCGGGAACAAGGCCGCATCGATACCGGCGAGTGCGAGCGCTGCGATCTCGTGCGCCGCGGTCACACCGGAACCGCAGTAGACGGCCACCTCGTCGCCAGGCCGAATACCCATGCCCGCGAACCGATCGCGCAGTACATCGGGTGCTACGAAGGTCCCGTCGACGGTCACGTTGTCCGACGTCGGCGCACTGAGAGCGCCGGGAATGTGGCCGGCACGGGAATCGACGGGCTCGACCTCCCCGCGGTACCGCTCCCCCGCACGTGCGTCGAGAAGACGACCGGGGAATGTGGCGGCAGCGTCTGCCGTGACCGTCGGCAGATGGCCCTCGGACAGCGTCACGTCCCCAGCTCGCGGCGCCCTCTCCTCGCCCGACCGCGTGGGTAGTTCGGCCGCCTGCCACGCGCCGAGTCCACCGTCGAGCATGCGCACGGTCTCGACGCCCGCCCAGCGCAGCAGCCACCACGCCCGAGCCGCAGCCATGTTGCCGGTGGCGTCGTAGACGACGACGGACGAGTCGGCGTCGATGCCCCATCGCCGCGCATACATCTGCAGATCGTCGAGTCGGGGCAAGGGGTGCCGCCCTTCGGTGGGCTCCCCGTGACCGGCGAGTTCCGAGCCCAGGTCGACGAAAACGGCGCCGGGGATGTGCGCGTCGAGGTAGTGCTGGTGGTTGTCGGGATCACCCAGTGCCCACCTGACGTCGAGCAGCACGGGCGGACGCGGCGACGTCAGCGCTGCGGACAACTCCGACACGGTCACCAGGATCTCCGACATGGCGATCAGAGTACGACTCGGTGTGCCGCGCGCACCGCTCGGTCAGGCAGGGATCACGGGCGGCTCGAAGGTGAACGTCGTCCCGAGCAGCCAGACGAGCAGCAGCACCACCGGGAAGTGGAAGAGGAACTGCAGGAACGTGAATCCGATGAGATCGCGCGCCCGCAGACCCAGGACGGCGAGCAACGGCAGCATGAAGAACGGGTTGATCAGGTTGGGTAGCGCCTCGGCCACGTTGTAGATCTGCACGGTCCAGCCGAGGTTCATCTGCACGTCGGTGGCGGACTGCATGACGTACGGCGCCTCGACCAACCACTTGCCTCCGCCCGACGGGACGAAGAGTCCCAGGATCACGGTGTAGACGGCGATGACCACAGCGAAGGCTCCGCCACCGCCGACCTCGGTGAAGAACGTGGCCAGGTGCTCGGACACCGTGACTCCGCCCCGCCCTTCGGATGTGGTCAGAATCGCGGCCATCGCGGCGTACAGCGGGAACTGCACCAGGATCCCCGCTGTGGCGGGTACGGCCTTGGCGACGGCATCGAGGAACCGTCGCGGTGTGCCGTGCAGCACGAGTCCCAGCATCAGGAACACCAGCAGGTAGCCGTTGAGGCTGCTCACCACCGACAGCACGGGCTTCGAGAGCAGTTGCGACACCAGCCATCCCAGCGTCATCGCCCCGGCGAGGATCGGGAGGATGCGGCTGTACTCGAGCCACTCGCCCGGACGGGTGCGCGGCGGCGGCTCGGCGATGGTGTCGTCGAGATTCACGTCCATGGCCTCGGCGGTCTTGATCGCCGCACCGGTGGGAGCGGAGAGGTGCGCGATGATCACCGTCAGCACGATGATGATCACGCACATGACCAGTGACTGCCACGTGAAGATGGTGGTGCCGAAGTCCAGGACTCCGGTGATGCGGAGCAGGGCCGGCGGGAGCGAGCTCGCGGTGGCCTGGAGCTGCGCCGCGGACGACGACATGCCCAGTGCCCACACCGCGCCCAGGCCCATGAACGCCGCGGCGCCGAGCGCGCGGTAGTCGACGCTCAGATCGCGTCGCCGGGCGATGGCACGAGCGAGCAGTCCACCGAAGACGAGGCTGAGACCCCAGTTCAGGAACGACACCGAGCACGACATGAGCGCGACGAAGCTGACCGCCGTGCGTGGATTGTTCGGCAGCGCGGCCAGTCTCGTGATCAGCCGAGCCACGGGTGGCGACGTGGCCACGACGTACCCGGTGAGCACGACCATGGCCATCTGCAGAGTGAACGCCGTCAGGTCCCAGAATCCGTTGCCGAACGCATCGACCACGTTCTGCGGCGACGATCCGTTCGCGAACGCGGCGATCGCCACCACGAGCACGCCGACCAGCGCGAAGATGTAGGCGTCGGGGAACCATTTCTCGGTGCCGCGGGCCAGTGCCTGGGCTGTTCGCGCCAGACCCTTCTCCGCGGGTGCGTCGGTGTCGCGGACTGCCATGGTGACCTCCTGGTCGTCGAGCGATCGGTGTGTCGGGGACCACAACGGCCTCGATCGACCCTTCCCGTGCGTCCGCCCGAAGGCAAGAGGCATCACTGCACCCTTGATCTGCGGCGATGCAGGACTGCAGGTGGCACACTGCGTCCATGGCGACAGAGGACGACGTCCGACGTATCGCACTCGCGCTGCGCGAGGTGACGGAGAAGCCGTCGTACGGCACTCCCGGCTTCCGCGTGAAGGACCGACTGTTCGCACGGGTCCACGAGATGCCCGACGTTCTGCTGCTCCGCAGACCGAGCGTCGAGGACCGCGAGGCCCTCATCAGCTCGAACCCGGCAGCGTTCTTCACCACTGATCACTACGAGGGTCACGCGTCGGTGCTCGTGCGACTACCCGAGGTGGACGTCGACGAGCTTCGCGAACTGATCGAGGAAGCGTGGGAGTGCCGCGCTCCGGTGACCGTCAGGAAGCTCGGGCCGAGACCGGAGTGATCATCGCCCGGCGACGCTGAGAGCGATCCCGTCGAGGATGTCGTGCTCGCTCACGACCAGGCTGTCGATTCCGGCTTCGGCACCGATGTGTTCGGCGAGTGTGGCCGCGACGAGGGATCCTCCGCCGATGACGTCGACGCGACCGGGATGCATCGGGCCGAGCACGGCACGGTCCGACCTCGTCATGCCGAGCAGACGATCACAGACATCGCGCAGATCGGTGAACGGGATGCGCGACAAGTGGATCGCGTCCGGATCGTAGGCGGGAAGATTCTGTGCCACGGCCGAGAGGGTGGTCATGGTCCCGGCAACCCCGACCCAGGTGCGGGCATCCTTCACGGATACCGCGTCGAACGCCGGCTGGAGGCGCTCGGAGGTGAAGGTCTGCCCTGCCCTGCGCTCGGCCTCGGTGGGTGGATCGGTGCGCAGGCACCGCTCGGTGAGCCGAACACATCCGATGTCGGCGGAGAAGGCGGCGCGCACGCCGTCGGCATCTCCGAGCACCAGCTCGGTGGAGCCGCCGCCGAGATCGACCACGAGGAACGGCCCCTCGTCCGGATCCAGATCGCCGACCGCCCCGGCGAAGGACAGACGAGCCTCCTCGTCGCCCGAGATGACCTCGGCCACTGCACCGTCCGCGACGGAGGCGAGGGTCCGGCGCGTCATGTCGAAGAACAGATCACGATTGTCGGCGTCGCGCGTGGCCGACGTCGCGACCATGCGCACCGCGTCGACACCGCCCAGCTCGGTGATGATGTCGACGTACTCGAGCAGCGCTGCCTCGGTGCGGTCGATCGCCTCGGGTGCGAACGACCCGGTCGCGTCGACACCCTGCCCCAGCCGGACCACACGCATCTCACGCGCGAGGTCGCGGAGACCGTCGTCGTCCACGTCGGCCACGAGCAGACGGATGGAGTTGGTTCCGCAGTCGATCGCAGCGACCCTCATGCTCGGAGCTCCTCGATGGTGGGCCAGTCCGCGGGCAGGGCCGTGCCGCGCAGAGGCCCCTCGGCGGCCAGCGCCACCGACTCGTCGCCCAGCGGATTGGCACCCGGCCCCTTGGCCAGCGAGTGTGCCATCAACACATGCAGACACTTGACCCGGTCCGGCATCCCGCCGCCGGTGAAATCGGTTCCGAGCGACTCGATCTCGTTGCGCTCGGCCAGATACGCCTCGTGGGCACGCAGGTAGGCCGCCGCGAGCTCCTCGTCCTGCTGCAGCCGCTCGGTCATCTCGCGCATGACACCGGCGGATTCCTGGCGGCTCGCCTCGGCCGTCAGACGCGGATCCGTGAGGTAGAAGAGGGTGGGGAACGGCGTTCCGTCGGGCAGCTTCGGCGCCGT
This sequence comes from Rhodococcus sp. BP-241, assembly GCF_019836145.1. Classification (NCBI taxonomy): domain Bacteria; kingdom Bacillati; phylum Actinomycetota; class Actinomycetes; order Mycobacteriales; family Nocardiaceae; genus Rhodococcus; species Rhodococcus sp. BP-241. The sequence goes on from NZ_JABUEI010000003.1 coordinate 453,088, forward strand.
CCTGACGACGGCGGGACGGCCGTCCGGGGTGCGGTAGGCGATCTCGAGCACGCCGCGCGGCTCTCGTCCGAGCTGGGCGGACACGGCGTCGAGGTCTTCGCGCGACACGTCGCTCACTGGGTCTGACTCATTTCCGGATCGGGTGGATCGGCGTGCGCCGAGGCGTCACCGTGGGGTGGTCGCCGTGGACCACAGGTCGCTGTACCAGGGTCCGGGCGGGGGCGGCGGCGGATCGTTCTCGATGTCCGATCGTGCACGCGCGCCGGGCAACTGGACTTGATAGGGGGTCTCGCCGGGCATGACGTAACCGAGGCGCTCGCGTGCCTGTGCGGTGATGTAGGCCGGATCGTCGGTCTGGTCCTTGCGGATCTGGAGCTCGGCCACGCGCTGTTCCAGGGCCACTCGCTCGGCGGCCACTTGGGCGGCGTCCCCGCGCTGGGAGATGTACGTCCGCAACGGAACTGCGAGAGTCAGGGCGAGAGCGCAGATCACCACGGCGAGAACGACGGCCTTGCCCGTCGACAGGCCGAGGAACGTGCGCTCCTTCTTCTCGCCGCCGCGGCGGCGTCCGCGCCGACCGACCAGTGCGGCACCCTCGGTGACGACGTCGTTGACCGCGCCGGCGACGGTCCGGGGCTGCGAGGCCCCGGACCCGTCGCGGCGCGTGGATCGACCGGGACGCGCGTCACGGCGCGGCGAACGGCCACCCGGCCGTGCCGCACTGCGTCGAGAGTCCCGGTCCGCCATCGGTGAGCTCAGCTGTCCTTCGAGGTGAAGTCGAGCCGCGGGAACGCCAGCTCGCCCGAGTAGCGCGCGGCGTCGCCGAGTGCCTCCTCGATGCGCAGCAGCTGGTTGTACTTGGCGACGCGCTCGCTGCGAGCCGGGGCACCGGTCTTGATCTGTCCGCTGCCCACGGCGACGGCGAGATCGGCGATGGTGGTGTCCTCGGTCTCGCCGCTGCGGTGGCTCATCATCGTGCGGTAGCCACTGCGGTGCGCGAGATCGACGGCGTCGAGGGTCTCGGTCAGCGTGCCGATCTGGTTGACCTTCACCAGGAGAGCGTTGGCGGCTCCCTTGACGATGCCCTCCTCGAGGCGCTCCGGGTTGGTGACGAACAGATCGTCGCCGACGATCTGGACCCGGTCACCGATGCTGTCGGTGAGGGCGACCCAGCCGTCCCAGTCGTTCTCGTCGAGCGGATCCTCGATGGAGACGAGCGGGTACTGGTTCAGCAGGTCCGCGTAGAACGCCGACATCTCCTCCGCGGTGCGGGTGTTGCCCTCGAAGGCGTATCCCGTTCCGGCGGTGAAGAACTCGGTGGCGGCGACATCGAGCGCGAGAGCGATGTCGGAGCCCAGCGTGAGACCGGTCTTGCCGACGGCCTCCGAGATGAGGTCGAGTGCGGCCTTGGTGCCCGCGAGGTCGGGGGCGAAACCGCCCTCGTCGCCGAGCCCGGTCGACAGGCCCTTGGCCTTGAGGACCGACTTCAGTGCGTGGTAGACCTCGGCGCCCCAGCGCAGGGCCTCCTTGAAGGTCGGCGCACCGATGGGGGCGATCATGAATTCCTGCACGTCGACGCCGCTGTCGGCGTGGGCGCCACCGTTGATGATGTTCATCATCGGCACCGGCAGGATGTGGGCGTTGGGTCCACCCAGGTAACGGAAGAGCTCCAGTCCGGCGGACTCCGCGGCACCCTTGGCCACGGCGAGCGAAACGCCGAGCAGGGCGTTCGCGCCGAGGCGCGACTTGTCGGCGGTGCCGTCGAGGTCGAGCAGTGCCTGGTCGACCGTGCGCTGCTCGATGGCGTCGAGGCCGATGACGGCCGGCGCGATCTCGTCGAGCACGGCGTTGACGGCCTTCTCGACACCCTTGCCGCCGTAGCGATCGCCGCCGTCGCGGAGCTCGACGGCCTCGTGCTCACCGGTGGAGGCGCCCGAGGGCACCGCTGCACGGGTCAGCGTGCCGTCGTCGAGCGCGACCTCGACCTCGACCGTGGGGTTGCCACGTGAGTCGAGGATCTCGCGAGCTCCGACCTGTTCGATGATGGCCACGAATGAACTCCTAGTCAGGCGTTGAACACACAGCTTCGGGCGCGAACCGGTCACCCGTGGTCGGGCGCGGCTCGAAGACAGACTAGCCGCCGCAGCCGCCGTGCTCGATATTCGACGCGCAGGCGCGCACGCGGGCAGGCCGGAGGCCGGTCGGTAGTCAGGCGGGCAGGCCGGAGGAGGTCGACGTCAGGACGGCCGGGCACCGACGGAGTAGGCGGAGGCCGCGTCGCGGACGTCCCTCAGGTAGACCCCCGACAGGTTGTAGGCCATGAGGGCGGCCTGCCATCCCTCCGCTGCGGTGAGGTCTCCCCCACGGGCGCAGAGGTAACGCCCCGCGGTGAGCGCGGCGTCGTCGAGGTTGTCGGGGTCGGCGCGGCCGTCCCCGTTGGCGTCCACGCCCCACTTGCGCCAGGTCTCGGGGATGAACTGCATCGGTCCCATGGCGCGGTCGAAGACGGTGTCGCCGTCCAGTTCTCCGCCGTCGGTGTCGGCGATCTCCGCGTTGCCGGCGGTACCGTCGAGGGGCACTCCGCGGATGGGCGGGGTCGCGGTGCCGTCGGGACCGACGGACGATCCACCGAAGGTGCCGTGACGACTCTCGATTCGGCCGATCCCGGCGAGAGTGGTCCAGGCCAGACCGCACCCCGGTGACGAGCGGGCCATGACCGCGGCCGCGTGGCCGTAGGCCTCGAGCGCCGTGCGACCGATTCCGGTGGGGTCGACCAGCGGTTCCGCCCAGCCGGCGAGCAGGTCGGCCGAGCGACCGGGCGCGTCCACGTCGATCGGCGGCAGGGGCGCTCCGGGCCCCGGCGGGATTCCCTCCGGGATCTCCACCGCGGGTCTGCCCGGATCCAGATCGAGGGCGCCGCAGCCGGAGACGACGGCGGCCGTGGCGAGCGCAGCCGCGACGACGCGGAGGCGCCGGGAGCGCGGTGGGAGCATGCCTCCATCATCCCGAGTCAAAGTAATAGAAGGGTAAAGGTCTTCAAAAGTCCTGGTCGGCGGCTGTTTCGCACCCCGAAGCCGGTGTATGTTCACCTTTCGTATGAGGGTCGCCTTGCCTAAGACGCCCCACTCCACTCGAACCCGGGAGATCCCGCCGTGTCCACAGTCGCCGTCGTCGCGTCCGCGCCGTCCGTCGTGACGCAGATGGTCGGCAGCGGACTGATCGGGGTGCGGGAGGGACTCGAGACCGGCATCGTCGTGATGATCCTGGTCGCGTTCCTCGTGAAGTCCGACCGCCGCGACGCGCTGAAGTGGGTGTGGACGGGTGTCTCGGCCGCCGTGGGCATGGTCGCCGTCGTGTTCGCCGTCATCCACCTCGGCACCTCGACGGTCACGGGCCTCACCGCCGAGATCATCGCCGGCATCGCCTCGCTGATCGCCGTCGCGATCGTCACCGGCATGGTGTTGTGGATGCGGTCGGCCGCCGCCTCCATCTCCGGCACGTTGAAGGCCGGCATGGCCCGCGCGCTCGACGTCGGGCCGGTGGCCGTCACATCGCTCGCCTTCCTGGCGGTCGGGCGCGAAGGAATCGAGACGGCGCTCCTCATGGTCGGCTACGCGGAGAACACCAACGGCAGTTCCTGGCCGCTGCTGGGCCTGCTGGCCGGAATCGCCGTTGCTGCATTCCTCACCGTCCTCCTGTACTTCGGAGCAGTGCGCATCGACTTCGCCCGGTTCTTCCGCTGGACGGGCGTCTTCCTCGTGTTCGTCGCCGCCGGAATCCTGGCGTACGGACTGCGGGCTCTGCAGATCGGCGGAATTCTCCCCGGTGGCAGCGCGACCGCGTTCGACATCAGCGACACCTGGGACGCGGGCAGTTGGTACGGCACCGTCGTCGCCGGCATCTTCAACTTCCGCCCCGAGCCGACCGTTCTGCAGGTCGCGGCCTGGGTGCTCTACCTCGTCGTCGTCCTGCCCCTGTTCCTCCGGCGGCCGAAGGCCGTGCCACGAGTCACCGCACCGCAGCCACAACCCGCCGCGTCCTGACCCACACATCTGCTCCAGAACCTCCGGCCTTCCCGCTCCACTACCGACCGGCCTCCGGCCTTCCCGCTCCCGAAAGGGCACCACTGAAATGCGCACCACCACCCGCCTCCTCTTCTGCGCCGCCGCGCTGCCGCTGGCACTCACGGCCTGCACCGAGAAGGAGGCCACGACCTCGGCCGAGGGCGGCGACATCGTGGTCGACGCGACCGACAGCTCGTGCGACGTCGGTACGACGAGTGCACAGACGGGCAGCTCCACCTTCCAGGTGACCAACAACGGCTCCAAGGTCACCGAGTTCTACGTCTACGGCGAGGGCGACCGCGTCATGGGTGAGATCGAGAACATCGGGCCCGGCGTCTCCCGCCAGCTCATCGTCGCGCTGCCCGAGCCCGCCACGTACCAGACCGCGTGCAAGCCGGGCATGGTCGGCGACGGCCTCCGCGGCGACTTCGTCGTCACGGGTGACGCCAAGGAGTCCGACGCCGACGGGACGCTCGCCGAGGCGGCCGACGGCTACAAGCGCTACGTCGTCAGCCAGGTCACGGCGTTGCAGGAGACGACGGCGTCGTTCGTCACCGCGGTCACGTCCGGCGACGTCGAGGGCGCCAAGGCCCAGTTCCCGCTCGTCCGCACCTACTACGAGCGCATCGAACCCGTCGCGGAGAGCTTCCCCGACGATCTCGACCCCCGCATCGACCTGCGCGAGCCGGACGTCGAGCCGGGTGCCGAGTGGACCGGGTTCCACCGCTTGGAGAAGGACCTGTGGGCACAGGGGCTCCAGCCGGACACGAACGCGATCGCCGCGCAGTTGAAGGCGGACGTCGACGAACTGGTCGCGGGCGTGCAGTCCCCCGACTTCGTGATCGACCCGATCACGGTGGCGGGCGGCGCACAGGGCCTCCTCGACGAGGTCGCCCAGACGAAGATCACCGGTGAGGAGGACTTCTTCTCCCACACCGACCTGTACGACTTCCAGGCGAACGTCGACGGATCGCAGGCAGCGGTGGCGGCTCTCGCTCCGGTGCTGTCCGAGCGGAACCCGGAACTCGCGGCCACCATCGAGCAGCGCTTCGCCGAACTCGACACCGAGCTCGCGAAGTACCGCCAGGGTGACGGCTTCGTCTCCTACGACACGGTCACCGAGCCGCAGCGCCAGGACCTGTCGAAGAAGATCGACGCCCTGTCCGCGTCGGTGAGCCAGGTCCAGGGTGTCGTCGCAGGCGCCTGAGCGGACGTCCGACATGGACGCCGCCGCCACCCCGCCGAGTCGACGCCTCTCGCGCCGCGCGCTCTTCGGTGGCGTGGGAGCCGGCGCACTCGCGGTCGGCGCCGGTGCCGCGCTGGGCCGGTCGACCGCACCCGAACCCGTGGTCGCCGACGCGGACGAGGCCGTGGTGCCGTTCCGCGGCGTCCACCAGGCGGGCATCGTCACGCCCGCACAGGACCGCATGCACTTCGTCACCTTCGACGTGACGACCACCTCGCGCGACGAGATCGTCGCGATGCTCACGAAGTGGACGGCGATGGCCGAACGTCTCACCGTCGGCGCCGAGTCGGTGCCCGGTGGCGTGGTCGGCGGCGGACAGTACGAGCCGCCCGGTGACACCGGCGAGGCCTACGGCCTGATGCCGTCCAACCTCACGCTGACCATCGGCTTCGGCCCGTCGTTCTTCGACAGGTTCGACTTGGGTGACCGCAGACCGGCTGCACTGCAGGATCTTCCGCGATTCCCCGGTGACGACCTCGACCCGGCGAGGAGCGGTGGCGACATCGCGGTGCAGGCCTGCGCCGACGATCCGCAGGTGGCGGTGCACGCCATCCGCAATCTCGCGCGCATCGCGTTCGGCACCGCGTCGGTGCGGTGGTCGCAGCTCGGCTTCGGTCGCACCGCGTCGACGTCGACCGCCCAGGCGACACCGCGCAACCTCTTCGGCTTCAAGGACGGCACGAACAACATCAAGGCCGAGGAAGCGGCGACCGTCGACGAGCACGTGTGGGTGAACGGCGGCGAGTCCGACTGGATGACGGGCGGCACCTACCTCGTGGCGCGGCGCATCCGGATGAAGATCGAACCGTGGGACCGCGCGGTGCTCGGCGAACAGGAACGCGTCATCGGTCGGTCCAAGGCCACCGGCGCGCCACTGGGCGGTACGGCCGAGTTCGATACCGTCGATCTCGGCTCCTCGACCATCGCGAAGGACGCGCACGTACGACTGGCGTCGTCGGAGTCGTTGGGCGGCATCAAGATTCTTCGCCGCGGGTACAACTTCACCGACGGCTCCGACGGCTTCGGCCACCTCGACGCGGGGCTCTTCTTCGTCGCTTTCTGCAGCGATCCGCAGACCCAGTTCGTGCCGATGCAGCAAGCGCTCGCGCGACGAGATGCCCTGAAAGAGTACATCTCCCACGTCGGCTCGGCGGTCTTCGCCTGCCCACCGGGAGTTCCGGAAGGCACCGAGGACTACTGGGGCTCGACGCTCTTCGGCCAGTAGGTCAGCGGTTCTTCTCGTCCGCCTGCGGCCGATGGTGGGACGCGGCGACGCGTGCGTCGTCCGTCCCCGTCGCCGCGAGCGGTCGGCCGAACATGTCGGTTCCCGGCCAGTACTTGGACCACGCTCGTGCGTCCATCTCGGCCGATCGGACTCCGTCCATGGCGGCGCCGCGCTCCGCGGCCCGTACGTCGGCCACGAACTCGTTGACGGTGCGGCGCAGCGAGTCCTCGGCGCTGGTGGCGCCGTGATCACCCGAGATGTCGATGCGCACGGAGAGCATGGACTCCGGGACGAAGTCCTGAGGGAGCCCGGCCTTGACCGCTCGGGTGATGACCTGCTGGGCGAGCGCGAGCGACGGCTGCGCCATGGCGATGCCGTCGAGACACGACGCGCGTACCTTCTCCGCGGCCTTGCGCTCCTCCCAGGCCTTCTCCTGCGCACCGATGTCTATCGGGGCGCCGGACGTGTCGGCCAGGTGCGGGCTGCGGTGGGTCAACTTGGCCACCAGGGTGGACGCCACGTCGTCGATGTCGAACGCCTCGGCGCCCGCGTCCTTGGCGATGCGCGCGTGGAAGATGACCTGCAGCAGCAGATCGCCGAGCTCCTCCCGGATGGAGTCCGCATCGCCGGTCTCGATGGCATCGAGCAGTTCGTAGGTCTCCTCGAGGAGGTACCCGCGCAGCGACTCGTGCGTCTGCTGCGCCTCCCATCCGCCGAGTGAGCGCAGTTTGTCGATGACGAAGACGGCCTCGGCAAGGTTGCCGCCGCGGGGTACCGGCACCTCGATGACGTCCTCGCCGCGCGTGATGCGTTCCTGAACGTCGGGGTTGTCGCGGCTGGTGCTGATGAGCACCTCGGGCTCGTCGTCGCCCGCGGAGGTGAACCCCGTGAGGCGCCAGCGGATGGAGACCGGCACCTCTTCGGTGAATCCCACGGGCTTGTCCAGCAACGTCACGGCCTGCACCGGCACCATGGTGGGCCGCAGGGGATCCAGCAGCAGAATCGTCATCGCGCGCTCACACCCCGATCGGTTGCTCGACTCGTACGGAGCCCGCGGGCTGCCCGTCCATCGCGAGCAGCACGTCGGCGACGAACTGCAGAAGTTCCTCGTCGCGGACACGGGCCGAACCGACTCCACCACCTGCCACACGCGGAATCGGGATCTGCACCGTGCCGGTGGTCGCCCGATACTGTGCGCTGGGGTAGAGCCGCTTCAACCGTATCTGCTTGGAGTCGGGTAGGTCCATCGGCGCCAACTTCACCATGGTCCCCGCCATCTGCACGTCCACGATGCCGTAGGAACGGCACAGGATGCGCAGGACGGCCACGGCCACGAGCCGGGCGACCTCGGCCGGCACCGGCCCGTAGCGGTCGGTCAGCTCGTCGATGACCGCGCGGATCTCGGCGTCGTTCTGCGCCGCGGCCAGCTTGCGGTACGCCTCGAGTCGGAGCCTGTCGCTGGTGACGTAGTCCGGCGGGATGTGGGCATCGACGGGGAGGTCGATGCGCACCTCCTTGGGCGCCTCGTCGGTGGTGACGGGGCGGCCGTCGGCCACGGCGCGGTACGCCTCCACCGCCTCGCCGACCAGTCGGACGTACAGGTCGAATCCCACACCGGCGACGTGGCCGGACTGCTCCGCGCCCAGCACGTTGCCCGCGCCGCGGATCTCGAGGTCCTTCATCGCCACCGCCATACCGGCGCCCAGGTCGGAGTTCTGCGAGATGGTGGCCAACCGGTCGTACGCCGTCTCGGTGAGCGGCTTCTCCGGCGGGTAGAGGAAGTACGCGTAGCCACGGTCCCGGCTGCGACCCACACGCCCACGCAACTGGTGGAGCTGGGACAGACCCAACGAATCGGCTCGCTCGACGATCAGCGTGTTCGCATTGGAGATGTCGAGGCCCGTCTCGATGATGGTGGTGCAGACCAGGATGTCGAACTCACGCTCCCAGAACCCCTGCACCGTCTTCTCGAGCGCGTCCTCGTTCATCTGGCCGTGTGCGACCACGACGCGCGCTTCCGGCACCAGCCGTCGGATGTTCGCGGCGGCCTTGTCGATGCTGCTCACGCGGTTGTGAACGTAGAAGACCTGGCCGTCACGGAGCAGCTCACGGCGGATCGCCGCCGCCACCTGCTTCTCCTGATAGGCACCGACGTAGGTCAGGACGGGGTGACGCTCCTCGGGCGGCGTCAGGATGGTCGACATCTCGCGGATGCCCGCCATGCTCATCTCGAGCGTGCGCGGAATCGGTGTCGCCGACATCGTCAGGACGTCGACGTGCGTGCGCAGCGCCTTGATGTGCTCCTTGTGCTCGACGCCGAAGCGCTGCTCCTCGTCGACGATGACCAGCCCGAGGTCCTTCCACTGCACACCGGTCTGCAGCAATCGGTGCGTGCCCACGACGATGTCCACCGTGCCGTCCGCGAGGCCGGCGAACGTCTCCCGCGACTCGGCGGCGTCGGAGAACCGGGACAGCCCCTTGACCGTCACCGGGAAGTTGGCCATCCGCTCGGTGAAGGTCTGCAGATGCTGCTGGGCCAGCAGGGTGGTGGGAACGAGCACCGCTACCTGCTTGCCGTCCTGGACGGCCTTGAACGCCGCCCGGACGCCGACCTCGGTCTTGCCGTAACCGACGTCGCCGATGACCACTCGGTCCATCGGGACGGGCTTCTCCATGTCCGCCTTGACCTCGTCGATGACGGTCATCTGGTCGACGGTCTCGGTGAACGCGAAGGCGTCCTCCATCTCCTTCTGCCACGGGGTGTCCGGCCCGTACGCGTGACCGGGCGCCGCCTGCCGCGCCGCGTAGAGCTGGACGAGCTCCCCTGCGATCTCGCGGACGGCCTTGCGGGCCTTGCGCTTGGTGTTGGTCCAGTCGGATCCGCCCAGCTTGCTCAGGCTCGGCATCTCCCCGCCGACGTAGCGGGACAACTGGTCGAGCGACTCCATGGGAACGAAGAGGCGGTCGCCCGGGTGGCCACGCTTGCTGGGCGCGTACTCGACGACGAGGTACTCACGGCGTGCCCCGCCGATGGTCCGCTCGACCATCTCGACGAAGCGGCCGATGCCGTGCTGGTCGTGGACCACCATGTCGCCGGCCGTCAACGCGAGCGGATCGACCTGATTGCGACGCTTGGCGGGCAAGCGTTTGCCGTCGCCGGCCGCCGCGACCCGGTTGCCGGTGAGATCGGCCTCCGTCACCACCACCAGGCCGGCGTCACGCAGGACGAGACCCGAGTGCAACGACCCGCACATCACGCCGACGACGTCGGGGCCGGGCTCGGCACCGGCATCGAGAGGGAGCGCCGGCACACCGGCCTCCCGCAGGCGTTCGACCGTGCGCTGCGCCGTTCCCGCGCCTGCGACGACGACGGCCACGCGGCCGCCGGACGCGAGGTGCGCCGTGAACATCTGGAAGAGCGTCGCGAGTGCCTCCTCGGAGCCGCGCACGTCCGGCGCCGCGTCGACGTCGAGCACGATCTCCTCGTCACTGCCCGAGGCGAGCGGGCCGACGGTCCACCACGGCCGACCGGCCGCCTCCGCAGACTCTCGGACCTGCCGCAGCGACCGGTACGCGGACGCGCTGAGATCGAGGTCGAGGACGGCGCTCTCGTCCGTCACGCTGCTGGTGTCCAGCGCTGCGGTGTCGAGCGGTGCGGCCGCACCGATGCTCGCGGCAGTCCACGACGCCTCGAGGAACTCCTTGCCGGTCCGCACCAGATCCGTCGCGCGCGTACGCACCTTCTCCGGATCGCAGACCAGCACGTGCGCGCCGTCGGGCAGCGCGTCGGTCAGCAGTTCGAGGCCGCCGGCCTTGAGCACCGGCAGCAACGCCTCCATGCCCTCGACCGGAACGCCGGCGGAGATCTTCTCGAGCATCTCCACCAGGATCGGGTCGCCGGTGTTGTCGGCGGCGAGACGCGCCGCACGCTCCCGTACGGCCTCGTCGAGAATCATCTCCCGGCACGGCGGCGCGATGACCGTGTCGACCTCCACGTCGGGGATGGAGCGCTGGTCCGCGACCGAGAAGGCGCGCAGGTCGGTGACCTCGTCACCCCAGAACTCGACACGGACGGGGTGATCCGCCGTCGGCGAGAACAGGTCGAGGATGCCGCCGCGCACCGCGAACTCACCGCGTTTGCCGACCATGTCGACACGCGTGTAGGCCAGCTCGACCAGTCGCTTCTGCAACTCCTCGAAGTCGAACTCCGCCCCCACGCGCAGGCCGACGGGCTCGATCTCGCCCAGTCCACGCGCCATCGGCTGGAGCACCGAGCGCACCGTGGTGACGATGATCTTCAGCGGGACGCCGTAGTCGGCGTCCTCCGGCCGGGCGAGGCGCCGCAGCACCTCGATACGACGACCGACGGTGTCCGCTCCGGGAGACAGACGCTCGTGCGGCAGCGTCTCCCAGGACGGGAACTGCGCCACGGCGCCGCCCACCATCTCCGTGAGCTCGGCCGTCAGATCGTCGGCCTCGCGGCCCGTCGCGGTGACGAGCAGGACCGGTGTGGTGCGGGACATGGCCGCAGCGATGAACGCCCGTGCCGGAGTGGGTGCCACCAGGGTGGCCTCGCGGCGGCCGGACAGATCGACGATCTGCGCCAGCGACGCGTCACGCAGTGCGAATTCCAGCAGGCCCGACATCCGGCCCGCACCGTCGTCCGGGGTCTGCGCGGGAGAAACATGGACGGACGGCGAGGACACCAGCAGAACTCCTGACGGAAAGACGACACGATCGTGCACCCGCAACGCTCGACACCCCTCACGGAGATCGATCGGTCGGTGACGACTCGGTATCGATTCTAGGAGCAGTCGCCGACAGAAACGACCGTGGGCCGACCGAGGCGACCGCGACGCGGCCGCTCGTCGTCAGGCGCCGTAGCGCAGGACCCGGCGGGCGGCGAACTCACGGAAGTAGTCGAGCTTGCGACCGGGGACCAGCGACGGGAGCAGGTAGTGCCACAGCCGCTCCATGCGCGCCGACAACTCCTTGGTGCTGTCGGTGGCCACCGCAACCATGTGGGCGCCGACGATGACCTCCAGGAACAGCATTCCGGTGGTCAAGGGGTCGAGGTCGGCCTCGAGGTCGCCCTCGTCGATCGCCCGACGCGCCAGGCCGGTGTGGTACTCGGCCCAGCCCTCCATGACGTTCTCACCGGTACCGCGGTAGTCGCCGATCTGATGCTTGAGCCGGAACATCGCGGCGACCATCGGATCCGTGATCGCCAGATCGACCGTGATGTACGAGACACCGATCTCGGCCTCGAGAGCGGGGATCCGGCCGTCGTCCAGGGCGCGGCACGCCGTGGTGAGCCGCCGCACGCCCTCGTCGATGACGGCGCGAGCCAGCTCCTCCTTCGACCCGAAGTGGAAGTAGAGAGCTCCCTTGGTGACCTGCGACTGCGAAATGATCTCGCTGAGGCTGGCATTGGCGTACCCGAGCCGTAGAAAGACATGGGCGGCCCCCGCGAGCACCGTGTCTCTGGTGATCTCGGCGCGTGCCTGTCTGACCATGCGATCCGCCTCGAAAGTTTGGGGCATTCAATCCGTGAACAACGCGAGAACGGTACCACTGGACCACTACACAGCACGAGCACTCGTCCCGGAGTCCGAGCGTCGTGTCGTCACGACCGACGAGGTGGTCCACCGTGACCACCTCCGGTGACACTCGCGCTTTCAGCTCCCCAACCGGGGATCGGGCTCCAGATTCGTGAGCCCGTTCCAGCACAGGTTCACGATGTGCGCGGCCACCACCTCTTTCGAGGGAGACCGTTCGTCCAGCCACCATTGCGCCGTCATCGACACCATTCCGACCAATGCCTGGGCGTACAGCTGGGCATTGGCCGGGTCGATGTCTCGGCGGGAGAAGTCACCCGCCAGGATGTGCCCCACCTGGCCGACGGCGTCGTTCAGCAGGCTCGAGTACGTCCCCTCGGCCGCGGCGACCGGGGAGTCGCGCACGAGGATGCGGAACCCGTCGCTGCGCTCCTCGACGTACGTCAACAGGGCCAGCGCCACCCGTTCGACCCGGATCCGGGACCGGTTCTCTGTCAGCGACGACGTGATCATGGACAGCAGCGTGGACATCTCGCGGTCCACCACCACGGCGTAGAGACCCTCCTTGCCGCCGAAGTGCTCGTACACGACCGGCTTGCTCACCTGCGCGCGTTGCGCGATCTCCTCGATGGACGTGGCCTCGTAGCCACGCTCGGCGAACAGCGTGCGGCCGATCTCGATCAACTGGGCCCGGCGCGCGGTCCCCGTCATCCGGACGCGGGGCGCACGTTCCGGTAGGGCGGCGTCACCGGGTGCACGCGGCTGATCGGGCTCGCGGGGCGCGTCGGGCGTCGAGGTCATGGAATCACTGTGACACGCGAGCACTGCGCGGCGAGTGAGGCCTGCGGAGCGTTTTACCAAGCGGGTGCACTCGTGCGAGGATCGACGCGCTCGGCGCACGCCAGCCGAGGCTGTGATCCGCCGTGGTGTAATGGCAGCACCTCTGATTTTGGTTCAGATAGTTCAGGTTCGAATCCTGGCGGCGGAGCCGTGACGCCACAGCGGCGGAGCTGCTGTCGTAGGGCGGCGGAGCCGTGGCGACGAGTGTGGCGGGTCCCCCGCCCGGGGCACATCCGAAGTCGGTCGAGGAGATTCATGACGTCGAAGGTCGCTGTAGTCGTGCTCGCCGCGGGGGCGGGAACCCGAATGCGATCGAAGACTCCGAAGGTTCTGCACGAACTGGCCGGTCGGTCCATGCTCGCGCACGCTCTGCACGCGGCCGACGGAGTGGACCCCGATCACCTCGTCACCGTCGTCGGGCACGACCGCGAGAAGGTCTCGGCCGCCGTCGCCGATCTGGCCGAGACGTTGGGTCGCACCATCGACATCGCGGTGCAGGCCGAACAGCACGGCACCGGTCACGCGGTGCAGTGCGGCCTCGCGTCGCTGCCCGCCGACTTCGACGGCACCGTGGTGGTCACCGCGGGGGACGTGCCACTGCTCGACGCCCACACTCTGCAGGCACTGCTGCACGATCACCACTCCTCCGCGGAGCCCGTCGCGGTGTCGGTGCTCACCTTCGTCCCCGACGACGCGAACGGCTACGGCCGCATCGTCCGCGACGGGTCCGGCCAGGTCCAGGAGATCGTCGAGCACGCCGACGCGACTCCCGATCAGCTGACCATCACCGAGGTGAACTCGGGTGTCTACGCCTTCGACGCGCAGTCGCTGCGGGTGGCTCTCGACTCGCTCGGCACCGACAACGCGCAGCACGAGCTGTACCTGACCGACGTCCTGAAGATCTCGCGCCGACGCGGCCTGCCGGTGTTCAGCACCCAGCTCACCGACCCGTCGCTGGTGCGCGGTGTGAACGACCGAGTGCAGCTGTCCGAGGTCACCCGCATCCTCAACGAGCACATCCTCGCCCGCCACATGCGCGCCGGCGTGACCGTGATCGACCCGTCGTCGACGTGGGTGGACATCGAGGTCGCCGTCGGACGCGACGCCGTGCTGCACCCCGGCACGCAGTTGCACGGACGCACCGTCATCGGTGAGGACGCGATCATCGGGCCCGACACGACACTCACCGACGTGTCGGTCGGCGAGGGCGCGACGGTGGTCCGCTCGCACGGATCCGACTCGGTGATCGGTGCCGGAGCGACGGTCGGGCCCTTCACCTACCTGCGGCCGAACAGCGACCTCGGCGACCACGGCAAGCTCGGCGCCTTCGTGGAGACCAAGAACGCGACCATCGGAGCGCACTCCAAGGTGCCGCACCTGACCTACGTCGGCGACGCCAGCATCGGCGAGCACTCCAACATCGGTGCGTCCAGCGTCTTCGTCAACTACGACGGCGTCGGCAAGAGCCGGACCGAGATCGGTTCGCACGTGCGCACCGGTTCCGACACCATGTTCATCGCGCCGGTGCGCGTGGGCGACGGGGCCTACACGGGCGCCGGAACCGTCCTACGCCATGATGTACCGGCGGGAGCGCTCGCCGTCTCCGGTGGTCCGCAACGGATCATCGAGGGCTGGGTGCAGAAGAAGCGTCCGGGAACGCCGGCGGCAGAGGCCGCCGAACGCGCCCGTTCGACCGAGGAATCACACGTGCACGAACCGAAGGACGGCGAGTAGAGCAGTGACCACAGCCAACTGGATCGACAACCAGAAGAACTTGATGCTCTTCTCCGGTCGCGCTCATCCCGAGCTCGCCGAGCAGGTGGCGAAGGAACTCGGGATCGAGGTCACCCCGCAGACCGCCCGCGACTTCGCGAACGGCGAGATCTTCGTCCGTTTCGAGGAGTCCGTCCGCGGCTCCGACGCCTTCGTGCTCCAGAGCCACCCGTTCCCGTTGAACACGTGGCTCATGGAACAGCTCATCATGATCGACGCGCTCAAGCGCGGATCCGCGAAGCGCATCACCGCGATCCTGCCGTTCTACCCCTACGCCCGCCAGGACAAGAAGCACCGCGGCCGCGAGCCGATCTCCGCGCGCCTGGTCGCCGATCTGCTCAAGACGGCCGGTGCCGACCGCATCATCACGGTCGATCTCCACACCGATCAGATCCAGGGCTTCTTCGACGGCCCGGTCGACCACATGCACGCGCACAGCCAGCTCGCCGACCACATCCGTGAGGGCTACAACCTCGAGCACATCACCGTGGTCTCCCCCGACTCCGGCCGCGTGCGCGTCGCGGAGAAGTGGGCCGACTCGCTCGGCGGGGCGCCGCTGGCGTTCATTCACAAGACACGAGATCCGTTGGTGCCCAACCAGGTCAAGTCGAACCGAGTCGTCGGTGACGTCGAGGGACGCACCTGCATCCTGATCGACGACATGATCGACACCGGTGGCACCATCGCCGGCGCGGTGAAGGTGCTCGAGGAGGCCGGCGCGGGCGACGTCGTCATCGCCGCCACGCACGGCGTGCTGAGCCACCCGGCCGCCGAGCGCCTCGCGTCGTGCGGCGCCAAGGAGGTCGTCGTGACCAACACGCTGCCCATCAGTGACGACAAGCTGTTCCCGTCGCTGACCGTGCTCTCCATCGCACCCCTGCTCGGCAAGACCATCCGTGAGGTCTTCGAGAACGGGTCCGTCACCAGCCTGTTCAACGGCAACGCCTGAGAAACGACGTCACCGACCGACACTCCCCGCGGACCTCGTCCGCGGGGAGTGTCGTCGTCGGGCGCCCTACTTCCGGGCCAGCACCAGGGCGAAGCGCTCGTCGGAATCGGTCCAGAACTCGTCGACCGTCAGCCCCGCCGCGGCCAGTTCGCCGGTGATCGACTCGCGTCGGAACTTGGCGGAGATCTCGGTCCGCATCTCCTCGCCCGCCGCGAACTGCACGTTCAGGTCGAGGTCCGCGACGCGCACCGTGTGGTCGCGACGTGCGCGCAGCCGCATCTCGATCCACTCGTTGCGCTCGTCCCACACGGCGACGTGCTCGAAGTCGTCCATGTCGAAGTCGGCGTTCAGCTGCCCGTTCAACACGGAGAGCACGTTCAGGTCGAACTGCGCCGTCACTCCCTGCGCGTCGTCGTACGCGGGCACCAGAACCGCGGGGTCGATGACCAGCCCGACCCCGAGCAACAGGAACTCCCCCGTGTCGAGGGTGTTCGAGATGGCGGAGAGGAACTCGGCGCGCTCCTGCGGCACGAGGTTCCCCAGCGTGCCGCCCAGGAACGCCAACGTCCTGCGCCCGCCGGTGGGGACCCAGAACAGACCAGTGTCCGGGCCGCCGGTGCTCGTGAAATCGCTCACCACACCGTGGATCTCAAGATCCGGGTACTGGCGCGACAACTCCTCCATCGCACCGGTCAACGCCGACGGCGACACGTCCTGCGGTACGTAGCGACGCAGGGTGCCGTGTTCCAGACCCGCGGACAGCAGCACCCGGGTCTTGTCCGACGATCCGGAGCCCAACTCGACCAGCACCTCCACTCCCGTCACGCCAGCGATCTCCGCGGCCCGTTCGGTCAGCAGGGCGCGCTCGGTGCGCGTCGGGTAGTACTCGTCCAACTCGGTGATGCGCTCGAACAGTTCGCTGCCCACGGCATCGTAGAAGTACTTCGGCGGCAACCATTTCGGCGTCGCGGTGAGCCCGCGGCGGGCATCTTCCCGCAGCGATTGCTGTAGATCACCCTCGGTGATGTGGATGTCCAGTGACGGCGCTGTCATGACGAACTCCTCGGTGCTGACGAGCATGGAAGGTGCAGGGGTGGAGCGGTCAGAAGGTGGTGATGTCCACGGATCCCGGTCGGGCGGAGACGAGGCACCGATCGGGCACCTGCTGCCATCCGGGCAGATCGTCGAGCGGTTCGGACGCGAGGACGACGCTGTCCTCGTCGTACCGGACGGAGAGCGAGTGGTAAAGCGTCGTCGCCCAGAGCGACTCGCCATCGCCGAGCAGCAGGTTGACGCGCGAGTCCGGGGCGGCGGCGTCGACGTCCGCCAGCAGACCGGCGAGTGCGTCCGCCGGATCGCGGTCCAGTAGCCGCTGCTGCAGAATCGCCCACAGCACAGCGGAATCCGTGGGTGCCGCCAACCGCAGCAGCGACTCGACGGGCACCTTCTCGGCGAGCGCGGAGACCGACTGCGGCCATCCGCGCACGACACCGTTGTGGCTGAACGCCCATCGACCCTCGACGAAGGGCGCGCACGCCGACCGCTCGACGGGCATGCCGACGGTGGCTGACCGCACGGCCCCCATCACCGCCACCGAGCGGATGTGGGTGAGCGTGTCGGTGACGGCCGGGTCACCCCACATCGGCATCGCGCTCCGATACGACGACGCGGTGCCGTTCGACCACCAGGCCGCACCGAAGCCGTCCGCGTTGATCGTGCCGCCGCCGCGCATCTCGCGGGGTGCGTACGACTGGGTGAGCAGCGATGTCGGGCCCGCGGTGAGCACGTCTCCGACGGTGCGTGCGGGTCCGAGATAGCCGACGTGTCGGCACATCCGCTACCGGTGTCCCACGTCGCGGGCGCACCGGAAGCCGGCGAAGATCTGGCGCCGGATCGGGTGGTCCCAGTTGCGGAACGTCGCGCGGACCGCCGTCTGGTCGGTGCCGAACGAGCCGCCGCGCAACACCTTGTAGTCGCCGCCGAAGAACACCTCGGAGTACTCCGGGTAGGGGAACATCTCGAACCCGGGGTACGGCTCGAAGTCGGACGACGTCCACTCCCAGACGTCCCCCATCAGCTGCTCGACGCCGAGCGGCGAGGCTCCCTCGGGATACGCGCCGACGTCGGCGGGTTCGAGGTGGCGTTGACCGAGATTCGCGTGCCGGTCGTCGGCGTCGTCGTCGCCCCAGGGGTTGCGCCGGGAGAGCCCGGACGCGGGGTCGAAGCGTGCCGCCTTCTCCCATTCCGCCTCGGTCGGCAGGCGCTTACCGGCCCAGCGGGCGTAGGCGTCGGCTTCGAACCAGCTGACGTGAACTACGGGCTGCGCTGCTCGAATCTGCTTCGCACGTCCGAAGACTCGACGCCACCACACACCGTCGTCGTCCTGCGACCAGAACTGCGGCGCGGTGAGACCGGCCTCGGTGCGGTGTGCCCAGCCGCGTTCGGTCCACAGCTCCTCGCGGTCGTAGCCACCGTCGGCGATGAACTGGAGGTACTCGCCGTTGGTCACCGGAGCCGCGTCGATCGCGAAGGTGGGCACCTCGACAGTGTGCGCGGGCCGCTCGTTGTCGAGGGCCCACGGATCGTCGCCGGTGCCCATCTCGAAGGCGCCACCGGGGACGATGACCTCGACGTCGTGGGCGGGCGGCAGCTGGGCGCGGGGAGCGTCGGGTGCCTCCAGCACGGCGTCGCCGGTGCGCAGCTGATGTGTCGCCAGCATCGTCTCGTCGTGCTGCTGTTCGTGCTGCGCGACCATCGCGAAGACGAAGCCGTTCTCCACCAGCCGACTCTCGTCGAAGGTGCAGCGCTGCAGCGCATCCAGTGACAGGGCGCGCACGGTGTCGACGTAGGCACGCGCCTCGTCGGGCGACAGCAGATCCAGCCCCGGCCGGGTGGACCGTGCGTGGCGGAACGCGTCGTAGAGGTCGTCGATCTCCGGGTGCACCGCGTCGCGGCCGCCCACGTCGCGGACCAGCCACAGCTCTTCCTGGTTGCCGATGTGGGCGAGATCCCAGACCAGTGGGCTCATCAACGGCGACACCTGCTCGCGCAGCCCGTCCTCGTCGAGGCACCGGGTGAGCGCCAGGGTCCGGGCGCGACTACGCACCAGCATCGATTCGAGCCGGCCGCGCAGCGCCACCGCGTCGACCGTCGTGTTCGCCGTCATCGTGAGAACTCCTTCCGAGCATCGCCTCGTGGTGGTGTCGCCGCTGTCCCTGGTGCCGTCGGCGGCTGGGCGGCGGAGCAGCGCGTCGCCGCGCGGCCCAGGGCTTCACGCGCCTCGCCGTGGCTGGAGTCGGCCGCGAGTGTCAGCAGCTCCACCGCAGCTCGCCGCAGCGCCTGGTCGGCGAGTCCGTCCCGCGCCGCGTCCTCCCACCTGTTCAGGGTGGGTTCCGCCAGGTCCAGCGCCTGGTCGGCCACCGAGTCGGAGGACACCAGGGCGTCCACCGCGTACATCGGCACCTCCCACGCCCCGTCGGGTTGGCCGTCGAGGTACCGGATCTCGAGGTGGCCGCTCGCACGCACGAGGGGAAACACCGTCGTCAGGTGGTAGTCCAGGTCGGCCGTCGTGGGGCGCCGACCCATGTCGTCGTCCAGGTCACCCTCGAGCCACTGGGCGAACGTGGCCTCGCGCGGCGGCGCGGCGAGGCGCCCGTCGCGTCGCACACACAGGAGCGGGACGTCCATGACCCAGCGTGCGTAGTCGCGGACGGGATCGACCCCGAGCGGAACACGCGTGCGGGTGCGGTCCAGTTCGAACCAGGTGCGCATGCGCTGCGAGGCCCACCGACCGTCGGGAACGCCGTACAGAGCGGGCGTGGTCGCGAACGCCGCCAGTAATGCCGGACCCACGGCATGCACTGTGGCCCAGCGCCGTCGGATCTGCTCGTCGTCGCCGCCGGCGTCCACACTGACCTGGACCGCGGCCGTGTTGCACATCATGAGCTTGCCGTACGGGCCGTACTGCTCGAAGCGCTGCTCCATCGCGCAGTAGCGCGGCAGCGTGAGCAGGCGGTCGGGAGGTCGCAGCGTGTCCGCGCCGCCTCCGGCGAGGGAGATCCCGTGCGAGTCGAGCAGGCGGGTCAACGTCTGCTCGTCGTCGCGCAACGCCTCGACGACGGAGGCGAGGGACGTGGCGGGCGAGGACGACAATTCGATCTGACCACCGGGCTCGACGGAGACGACACTTCCGGAGCGGAGGGCGAGTGCGGGGGACTCGGGCCGAAGAGACTGCGGGGTGTGGGCACCCAGTGCCTCGGCGAGCGAGTCGAGAGTGGGACGTGCACCGGACGGGGTCCGGGTGAACCATTCGAGTTCTGCGCCGATCAGAGTCGGCGGCCCCACCTTGAAACAGACCCGGGCGAGGTATGCCTCGGCGGCGGGCCGCGAACTGAGAGTGCCGGAAACGGCCGTCATGGATGCCTCCGCGGGGTGACGGTGGAGCGTGAAGTGGAACGGGCACTGCGTACGGGAAGAGGAACGGACGCTGCGTGTCCGGATGACGTCTACCCCCGCCCTTCACAGACTAATCGCTCCCGCGCGCGGTCGCCGGTAGTGTCGGCGTCACTGTGAACGCCACCCCCGAGACGGACACCGTCGACGTGCTCGCTGCCCGCGCGGACACCCCTGCCGCCGAGCACGGGGTGTTCCTCGACAGCGCCGGCTCGTCGCTGCCGCCACAGCGCGTCGTCGAGACGGTCGTCGAGCACCTGCGCCGTGAGGCCGAGGTGGGCGGATACCGCGCAGCGAGTGAACGCTCGGAGGATCTCGCCGCGGTGCGCACGTCCGTGGAGATGCTGATCGGAGCCCCGACCGGCACCGTGGCACTGTCCGACAGCGCCACGCGGGCCTGGTGCGACTTCTTCTACGCGGTACCACTCTCCCCCGGCGACCGCATCCTGGTCTCCACCGTCGAGTACGCCACCAACGCGATCGCCGCACTGCAGCGGGCGCGGGCGACCGGCGCGGTGGTCGACACCTTTCCCGTGGACCCGTCCGGACGCATCGATCTCGAGGCCCTCGAGCGGATGATGGACGACCGCGTCGCGCTGGTCTCGCTCGTGCACGCGCCGACCAACGGCGGCCTGCTGAACCCGGTCCGGGAGATCGTCGACCTGGCCCACCGTCACGGGGCCCTCGTGCTGCTGGACGCCTGTCAGTCGGTGGGCCAGATCGCCCTCGACGTGGCGGAGCTCGGTGTGGACGCTCTCTCCGCGACGGGACGCAAGTGGCTGCGAGGACCGCGCGGCACCGGTTTCCTTCACGTCGCCCCGTCGGTGCTCGACACCCTGGAGCCGCGATCACTGGATCTGCACAGTGCGTCCTGGACCGGCCCCGACTCCTACACCGTCGCTGACGACGCGCGGCGGTTCGAGACGTGGGAACACGACGTCGCGGCTCGGCTCGGTCTCGGCTCCGCCGTCGATCTCCTGCTCGAACTCGGACCGAGCGCGGTGGAGGCCGCGGTGCGTGTGCGGGCCGAGCGGCTGCGGAACGCCCTCGCCGAGGTGCACGGCATCGCGGTGCACGACCTGGGCGACCACCACACCGGCATCGTGACCTTCACCGTCGAGGGCGCCGCGCCCGCCGCGGTGAAGGACGCACTGGCGGAGCGCGGCATCACCGTCTCCGTCAGCCCGGCGTCGTCGACTCTGCTCGACATGACGGCCCGCGGACTGGACTCCGTCGTCCGGGCGTCTCCCCACTACTTCCTGACCCTCGATCAGATCGATCACGCCGTGGACGAGTGCCGGGCTCTGACGTCGCAGCGGTGACCCGCCGCCAACGGTGACGAGCAGGGGCGATTCGCGGCCGATCGGCGCGTTCGGGTAGTGTTCACGCCGTTGTCTCGGCGAGGGTGACGAGTGCGCAGTGCGTACGTCACCGTGATCGACGCAGGCGCGGTCTCGCAGCCGTCCTCGTTCGTGTCCACGCCGAGCGAGTAGTACCCGCAGCAGTCACACCGGACCGCAGCCGTTTCAGACCGCAGTCACACCAGATCTTCCGAGGAGCCCCGTCCCATGGCCAACGTTCTCAACGCCACCGTCCGCACCGAGTTCGGCAAGGGCGCAGCCCGCCGCACCCGCCGCGACGGTCTCGTCCCCGCCGTCCTGTACGGACACGCCACCGAGCCCAAGCACCTCTCGCTCCCGTCCCGCGAGTTCGCCGCCGTGCTCCGCGCCGACGGCACCAACGCCGTCATCGAGCTCCAGGTCGACGGCGAGAAGCACCTCGCCCTCACCAAGTCGGTCGTGGTCCACCCGATCCGTAACTACATCGAGCACGCCGACCTCCTCGTCATCCGTCGCGGCGAGAAGGTCACCGTCGAGATCAACGTCGTCGTCACCGGCGACGCGGCGCCCGGCGCCCTCGTCACCACCGATGCCAACGTCATCGAGATCGAGGTCGACGCGACCCAGATCCCCGAGCAGTTCGAGGTCTCCGTCGAGGACGCCGAGATCGGCACCCAGATCCTCGCCTCGTCGATCGAGCTGCCGTCCGGCGCGACGCTGATCTCCGATCCCGAGCTCCTCCTCGTCAACGTCGTCGAGGCGCCCAGCGAGGCTGCACTCGAGGCCGAGGGCGCGGGCGATCTCGCCAGCAACGTCGCCGCCGAGGAAGAGGAGGCTGTCGAGGACAGCTCCGCCGCCGACGAGGCCGCAGCAGCAGACGAGAACTGATCCACCGAGCACCACCGCGGCGCGCCTCCCTCACCGGAGGCGCGCCGTTTCTCGTTCCCCACTCCGCACGACCCCGCACGCCACGAGCTGAAAGCGACTGCCGCACATGACCGATCGCCCTGCTCTCGTCATCGGCCTGGGCAATCCCGGGCCGCAGTACGAGCGCACCCGACACAACGTCGGCGCCGTCGTCGTCGACACCCTGGCGGAGCGGATGCGAGGGTCGTTCTCGTCGCACAAGCGCAGCTACTCCGACGTGCTCCAGGCACGGCTCGGGACTCGCCCGGTCGTGCTGGGGAAGCCGCGGTCGTACATGAACGAGTCCGGCGGCCCGGTCGCCAACCTGGCCCGGTTCTTCTCCGTGGCGCCGGCGGACATCATCGTCGTGCACGACGAACTCGACGTCGATCTGGGTCGGGTGCGGCTCAAGATCGGCGGCGGCGAGGGCGGGCACAACGGGCTGCGCTCGATCTCGAAGTCGTTGTCCACCAAGGACTACCTCCGTGTCCGGGTCGGGGTGGGGCGCCCGCCCGGCCGGATGGATCCGGCGTCGTACGTGCTCAAGCCGTTCGCCGCGTCCGAGCGCGACGAGGTGGCGGTCGTGCTGGAGGAGGCCGCGGACGCAGTGGAGCTGCTCCTGAAGGGCAGCCTCGAGGACGCGCAGAACCGCATCCACCGACCCTGATGCGCTGAGCTCAGCCGAGAAGCGACGCCGAGTTCGCGCGGCGGAGCTTGCCCGAGGACGTCTTCGGAATGGTGCCGGGACCGAGCACCGCGACCGTGCGAGGACGAACCCCCACTTCCGAGAACACTGCGTGCACGATGTCGTGCTCGATGCGCTTGACCGCATCCGGGTCGGCGATCTCGTTGGTCTCCGCCGCGACCGCGAAGCTCTCCCGCTTCTGCCCCGCGTCGAGACGGATCGCAACGGCATTGCCCGGCCGGACGCCCGCGACGGTGCCCACGGCACGTTCGATGTCGGTCGGATAGATGTTGCGGCCGCCCATGATGATGACGTCCTTGATGCGCCCGCAGACGACGACCAGGCCTTCCTCCGTGAAGTACCCGATGTCTCCGGTGTCGAGAAAACCGTCGTCGTCCTGCGCGGACACCGAGCCCTCCACCGTGATATATCCGGGCGTCACCGCCGGCCCCCGCACGTGGATGACACCGACGCCGCGACTCGGGAGCACCTGGCCCTCGGCGTCGACGACGCGCCCCTCGAGATTCGGCACCATCCGCCCGAGCGTCGCGAGACGACGGACGTTGCCCTTGGTCGACGGAACGGCGCGGCCCATCACCTCGAGCAGGTCCGCGTCGACCACGTCGAGCACCTGGCCCTGATCACGGACCGGGATCGACACCGCGAGCGTGGTCTCCGCCATCCCGTAGACGGGTGCGAGAGCGGTCGGGGCGAGCCCGAACCGGGCGCCCGCCTCTGCGAGGGCGAGCATCGTGTCGGGATCCACCGGCTCGGCACCGTTCCACGCGTAGCGCAACGACGACAGATCGAGGGCCGTGTCGGCGGACGCCTGCTTCAGCCTGCGCGCGAGCAACGAGTACGCGAAGTTGGGAGCGGCGGTGACGGTGCCGCGGTACTTGTCGATCAGCTGGGCCCACAGCAGCGGAGAACGCAGGAAGTCGATCGGCGTGATGCTGACGACCTCGGCACCGACCTGCATCGGCACCGACAGGAACCCGACCATCCCCATGTCGTGGAACAGCGGGAGCCAGCTGACCATCACGTCGTCCTCGAGCGAGTACTCGATCCGATCGATCATCGCGTAGGCGTTGACGTAGAAGTTCTCGTGGGTGATGCGCACGGCCTTGGGAGATCCGGTGGACCCGGACGTGAGCTGCTGCAGCGCGATGTCGGACTCGTCGGTGGGCACGGGATCGGTGTCCTCACCGCCGCGCAGGTCGTCGATCGTCAGCACGGTGATCCCGCGTTCCTCCAGGATGGGCGCCGCGGCGTCGAACGGCGCACCGAGCACCACCGCGGCGGCGTCGATCATCCTGATGACGGTCTCGGTGTCGGCACCCCACACGGCGAGATCGGTGCGCGGCGTCGGCTGATGCAGCATGGTCACGGACGCGCCGCGCATCCACGCCGCCTGGCACGACGGCGCGATGTCCACCGGCTGACCGGCCAGGATGCCGATCGCGTCCCCGCGAGAGACGCCTGCCGCGGCGAGCCCGCCGGCCATCCGACGCGCGACCGCATGGATGTCGCCCCACGTCTGCCGCAACGGTGCGTCGGGCTCACCGGTGACGAGACCCCGCTCGGTCGTGGCCGCGGTCGCGTACATCTCCTCGGTGAACCTGCTCAACGTCACTCCCTCGTCGGTGGTGCGTGCCGGGTGCGCGCACCACTGTTACATCCGGACGACGGTGACCGCTGTTACGGACGGACGGGCTCGGCGTGTCGGCCGAGTACCCTGGGTACGTTCCGACCAGTGATCCGCACAGCTGCGGTCACCGAAGAAAGGCCTTCGTGAGCACCCCGTCCGTCGACACCGACACCACCACCGCGGTCACCGCCGCCGGCACCACCCCGCCGAAGAACCTCCGGCGCGAGGTGGAGCGTCGTCGCACCTTCGCGGTGATCTCGCATCCCGACGCGGGCAAGTCGACGCTCACCGAGGCCCTGGCTCTGCACGCGCGGAAGATCTCCGAGGCCGGTGCGATCCACGGGAAGTCGGGTCGCCGCTCCACCGTCTCCGACTGGATGGAGATGGAGAAGGCGCGCGGTATCTCCGTCAGTTCGACGGCGCTGCAGTTCGACTACGCCGATCACACCATCAACCTGGTGGACACCCCGGGTCACGCCGACTTCTCGGAGGACACCTACCGCGTGCTGACCGCGGTGGACGCCGCCGTGATGCTGATCGACGCGGCGAAGGGTCTGGAACCGCAGACGCTGAAGCTGTTCCAGGTGTGTCGGCACCGCGGCATCCCGGTCATCACCGTGGTCAACAAGTGGGACCGGCCGGGCCGCTCCCCCCTCGAGCTGCTCGACGAGATCGAGGAGCGCATCGGTCTGACGCCGACCCCGCTGTACTGGCCCGTCGGTATCGCGGGTGACTTCCGCGGACTGCTCGACGTGTCGGAGCACCAGTACATCCACTTCACCCGCACGGCCGGTGGCGCGACCATCGCACCCGAGGAGTTCATGGACTCCGAGGCGGCGCAGTCCCGTGAGGGCGACGACTGGACCACCGCCGTCGAGGAGAGCGAGTTGCTCGTCGAGAGCGGGCAGCGCCACGACGAGGACGAGTTCCTCGCGGGCCGGACGTCTCCGGTGATCTTCGCGTCGGCGATGCTGAACTTCGGCGTGCACCAGATCCTCGACACCCTCGTCTCGTTCGCTCCGGCCCCGGGCCCCCGTCCCGATGTGGCCGGTGGTGAGCGCGAGGTCACCGACCCCTTCAGCGCGGTCGTGTTCAAGGTGCAGGCCGGCATGGACACCGCACACCGCGACCGCCTCGCCTTCATGCGCGTGGTCTCCGGAGTCTTCGAGCGCGGCATGGTGGTCACCCATGCCCAGACGGGCAAACCGTTCACGACGAAGTACGCGCTGACGGTGTTCGGCCGCGAGCGCACCACGGTGGAGAACGCCTACCCCGGCGACGTCGTCGGGCTGGTCAACGCCACCGCGCTCGCTCCCGGCCACACGTTGTACGCGGATCGCAAGGTCGAGTTCCCGCCGATCCCGTCCTTCGCTCCCGAGCACTTCGCCGTCCTCCGCGCGGAGAGCGCGAGCAAGTACAAGCAGTTCCGTCGCGCCGTGGACCAGATGGATCAGGAGGGTGTCGTCCAGATCCTGCGCAACGACATCCGCGGAGACGCGTCACCCGTCCTCGCCGCCGTGGGGCCGATGCAGTTCGAGGTGGTGTCCGCGCGCATGAAGTCCGAGTTCGGCGTCGAGGCGCGCATGGAGCCCCTGGGCTACTCGATCGCTCGACGCACCGACGCGGCGTCCGCCGGGGAGCTCGGTCGCCAGCGCGGCGTCGAGGTGTTCACCCGCACGGACGGCGTGATGTTGGCGCTGGTCAGTGACAAGTGGCGGCTGCAGTACATCCAGAAGGAGCTGCCGGACCTGCTGCTCGAGCCGCTGGTCGCCGCGGCCGACTGATTCTCTGGGACATCTCCACACCACCTCACCCCAAGATTGGTGTCATCTCCAATCCATAGGGTCAAAACTGTTCGCTGTTTCCTTCCCGTGGTACTTTTTCTCTGTTCGAACGTACTTCTGGTTTGTTCTTCGGAAGTACTCGAGTCACGTACCGAGACGATCGAGGAGCAGTCCGAGTAATGAGCGATGGATCAAGTGGGCCCCTCACGGGGATCAAGATCGGCAAGGCACCAGCCCACCGATCCAACGGGACACCTTCGAGCGTCACTCCGAGCAAAAGTGAGGTCGACATGACAACCAGTGATCAGATTTCCGAACACGCGTTGCCTGGCGGCAGCACGTCCATCAACGGATCGTCGAACGGCAGCAGCTTCGCCTCGGGTCGTCACCCGAGCCCCGATCGCCGCACGGCCATGGGCATCGCGTCCATCCGCATCGCGGGACGGCTGACCCAGAACGAGATCACCAGCCGCGACACGCGCCCGATGGATTCCTCCACCGGACCCGACGAGCTGCTGCAGCTCCTCGGTGAGTACCTCACCTCCGGTGGGCTCGCGAGCCCCGAGCTGCACGTGCGTTCCAACGGCACGACGGTGGTGCTCGATCTGCAGAACCCCGCCAAGGGCTTCCGCTGATCCTCCCCTGACACACGAGAATGGCCCCCGGCATCGCCGGGGGCCTTTCTCGTGCTGTCGTCATCCGTCCCCGTGACGCACGAAGGCGACCCGAGAAGAATATCGGGTCGCCTCGTACTACTTCACGACGGACACAGTCGGGGGACGACCGCCGCGAAGAGAGTGTTCGTCCTCATGATCCCTGTGGAAAAGGATCAGGCGGGGGGCATCATGACCGAGTCGACCAGGTAGACGGTCGCGTTGGCGGTCTTGACGCCACCGCAGACCAGGTTCGAGTCGTTGAACTTCAGCGTGTCGCCCTCACCGGTGACGTTGACTGCCTGGCCCTCGACCGAGGTCTGCTCGCCGGCGATGGCGTCGGGAGCGATCTGGCCGGGGATCACGTGGTACGTGAGGATCTTGGTGAGCAGCGCGGAATCGGTCTTCAGCGTCTCGATGGTGGCCGGGTCGATCTTTGCGAACGCGTCGTCGGTCGGGGCGATGACGGTGAACTCGGAGCCGTTCAGCGTGTCGACCAGGTTGACGCCCGGGTTCAGGCCACCGGAGACCGCTGCGGTCAGGGTGGTGAGGATCGGGTTGTTGGAGGCGGCGACGGCGACCGGATCGGCAGCCATTCCGCTCACGGAGCCGGCACCGTCCGGGACCTGCTCGGCGTAGGCGGCGCAGCCCGAGCCGACGAGGTTGGAGGCCGGATCGGCACTCGAGTTCATCGCGGTGGAGGAGGACATGGCCGACGAGGTCATCGACTCCATGCTGCTGCTCGCGGTGGTCTCGGTGGTGCTGCTGCTGTCGTCGGACGAACATGCGGACAGTCCGAGGAGTGCAACTGCTGCGAAGCCGACTGCTACTGCACTCTTGCTCTTGGTGACGCTCATGGCGAGAACCCTTCTTGTACGGATCTGATAGCCGCTCACCGCCGGTGATGATCACCGGCCGCTGTCGGTTGTGTCATCCACCATTCGGATCCGGGTCCCATGGGGGATTGGTGACGGTTGTGAGAAAAATTCCCCACCAGTCACTTCGGGGTCCGACCAGGGATCACTCCCTGGGATCGGTACGCCCCGGCCCCAATTCGGCGGGCAGATCGGTCGGAAGGCAGGTTTCCTGTGTGGCCGTGAACCATCCGGTGTAGCGGAACAACCGCCCGAGCGTGCGGCCACGCACCTCGATGTCGATGCGGTGGCGCTGCTGCTCCTCGTCCCACCACTCGCGGCCGATGGTCTCCGCCGACAGGAGACCCGGCGGCTTGATCGACCCACGCGGAGCGAGGAACCGGGGCAGACCGCTGTCGAGCCGCAGGCCACCGTCGGCGTCCGCGGAGCACTGGGTGTGCACCACCATGTCGGGGCCGGCACCGATGTAGTCGAGTGCGCCGCGCGATCCCACGACCATCACCGAGTCGAGTGCCACCTCGTGGCCGGGGAACTGGAACCGCCGGACGAACGCCAGCGTGGGCCTGCCCAGCTCGTCCGTGTACGCGTAGTTGGCGATGGTGAAGGGGATGTTCTCGCCCGAGTCGGAGGGGACCATCCGCCGCTTGCCACCGAGCCACAGGGCCGGCGGCGGCAGCAGCGGAGAGTGCGTGATGGTCTCCATGACACCGGTGCCGAACTGCGCCACATGGTCGTCCGCACCGAAACCGAAGCGCCACTGCACCTTCGGGTGAAGCTTCTCGAACTCCGAGCCCATGACCTCGGACACGACGGATGTCATCGTCACTCCTCGCGCAGAACGCGGTCGCCGATCGACCGCCTGAACGCGAGGGTAGACCGTGTCAGCCCAGTTCCTCGGCCAGCTCCATCCAGCGCTCCTCGACGGAGTCCTTCTCCGCGACGACGGTGAGCAACTCGGCGTTCAGCGACTGCAACGTCGCCGGGTCCGTCGCCGCCTCGGCCAGCGAGACGTGCAGTGCGCGCACCCGATCGTCGAGCTTGACCAGGGAGCGCTCGAGCTTCGAGAGTTCCTTGCGAGCGGCGCGCTCGTCGGCACCGCCCTTGGCCGCGGCCGGCTTCGCTCCCCCGCCCGACGTCATTCCCGGAGCCGCGTCGTCGGCTGCGGCGATTCGCGCGCGACGCCGCAGGTACTCCTCGATGCCACCCGGCAGGTTGGTGAGCTTGCCGTCGCCGAACAGAGCCCACGTCGAGTCGCAGACGCGCTCGATGAGGTACCGGTCGTGACTGATGACGATCATGGTGCCGGCCCAGCCGTCGAGCAGATCCTCGAGCTGCTGCAGCGTGTCGATGTCGAGGTCGTTGGTCGGCTCGTCGAGGAGCAGGACGTTCGGCTCGGACATCAGCACGCGTGTCAGCTGCAGTCGACGGCGCTCGCCACCCGACAGGTCACCGACGGGCGTGCGCTGCCGTGCAGGCGTGAAGCCCAGCCGCTCGGCGAGCTGTCCGGCGGAGATCTCCCTGTCACCCAACTGAATTCGTTCCGCGACGTCCTGGACCGCCTCGAGCACGCGCATCCCGACGGGCAGGTCGTCGAGTTCCTGGCGGAGCCAGCCGATGCGCACCGTCTTGCCCTCGATGCGGCGGCCCTTGGCGGGTTCGAGCTCGCCGGCGATGGTGCGGAGCAACGTCGTCTTGCCGGAGCCGTTGACACCGACGAGACCGATGCGCTCCCCCGGCGCGAGGCGCCACGTGAAGTCCTCCACCAGTACGCGACCGTCCGGGGTCGCCAGCGTGGCGTCCTCGAGCTCGATGACGATGCGGCCCAGCCGGGTCTGCGCGAACTTCGACAACGCGACCGAGTCGCGCGGCGGCGGCACGTCCGAGATGAGGGCCTCGGCGGCCTCGATGCGGTAGCGCGGCTTCGAGGTTCGAGCGGGCGGGCCGCGGCGCAGCCAGGCCAGCTCCTTGCGGGCGAGGTTGCGGCGACGATCCTCCGCGGCATCGGCCTGGCGAGAGCGCTCCGCGCGAGCGAAGATCCAGTCGGCGTAGCCGCCCTCGTACGTCTCGACCTGACCGTTCACCACTTCCCAGGTGCGGGTGGCGACGGTGTCGAGGAACCACCGATCGTGGGTGACGACGACCAGTGCGGACCGCCGGTTCCTAAGATGCTCCGCGAGCCACTGGACGCCCTCGACGTCGAGATGGTTGGTCGGCTCGTCGAGCACGAGCAGGTCGAGGTCCTGCACCAGCGCGGCGGCGAGCGCTGTGCGTCGGCGCTCACCGCCCGACAACTGCTCGACCGGTGCGTCGAGCCCGAGACCGGTGATGCCGATGCCGTCCAGAACGCTGCGGATCCGGGCGTCACCGGCCCACTCGTGCTCGGCGACACCGAGCGGTGCGAGGACGATGTCCCCGATGGTGGACCCGGGCGGCAGGACACCACGCTGCGTCACGACGGCCATCCGGAGGCCGCCCACGCGACTCACCCGGCCCGAGTCGGGCTGCTCGACGCCCGCGAGCACCTCGAGCATGGTGGTCTTGCCGTTGCCGTTCAGGCCCACGACGCCGATGCGCTCGTTCTCCTGGACACCGAGCGAGACTCCGTCGAGGAGCGGCTTCACGCCGAAGGATTTGGAGACCTGCTCCAGGTTGATCAGGTTGGCCATCAGTGTTGTCCCCGGTTCGTGTCGTTCTGGTCGCGTTCGGTGCGCACTCGCGCTCCGCTCACCGGTCCACGTGCCACACGTACCGTGCGGCAGACGCCGGCGCCGGACAGTTCCGCGCCGACCTCGACCGCGTGGTCGGCGGAGGCACAGAGGAAGGCGCAGGTGGGTCCGGACCCGGAGACGATGCCGGCGATGGCACCCGCCTCGGTGCCGGCGCGCAGGGTGCGGCGAAGGCCCGGTTCGAGGGACAGCGCCGCGGCCTGGAGGTCGTTGCCCAGGAGCGGCCCGACCCGCGCCGGATCGCCCGACGCCAGGGCCTGCATCAGCTCGTCGGGTGCGCCGAGGCGCGGCGGCGCTCCCCGTTCGCGGAGCCGGTCGAGTTCGCGGTAGACCGCGGGAGTCGAGAGACCGCCCTTCGCGAGAGCGAGCACCCAGTGGAAGGAGTTGCGTGAGAGCACCGGCAGCAGCTTCTCGCCGCGACCCGTGCCGACGGCCGTGCCACCGGCGACGGAGAATGGGACGTCGCTACCGAGCTGCGCCGCGAAGTCCATGATCTTCTCGCGGGACAGGCCGAGGTTCCAGAGCGCGTCCAGCGCGACGACGGTCGCGGCCGCGTCGGCGCTGCCCCCGGCCATGCCCCCCGCGACGGGAATGCCCTTGTCGATGCTGATGGCGACGGCCGGCCGACGACCGGCATGGGCGGCGACGAGTTCGGCCGCCTTCCACGCCAGGTTGGTGTGGTCGGTGGGAACGATGCCCGCATCGTCCCCGTACACGCTGACGGACAGTGTCTCCGCGGCCACGACGGAGACGTCGTCGACGAGGGAGAGCGCGTGGAAGACGGTGGTGAGTTCGTGGTAGCCGTCGGGGCGCAGGTCACCCACGGCAAGGTGCAGATTGACCTTGGCGGGAGCGCGGACCGAGACCGGCCGCGGAACGACTGTGAGCACGTCTCACCACTGTAGTCGGCGTGCGCCCGAGTACCGAACCGGATCGAGGACCCGAACTGTCCGCAGTCGGGTGCATCATGTCGACATGCGCGAGACGTCCGCTCGACTGCTGGCTCTGCTGTCGTTGCTGCAGACCCGGCGCGACTGGTCCGGGGCCGATCTGGCCGAACGGCTCCAGATCACCCCGCGCACCGTGCGCCGTGACGTCGACCGGCTGCGGTCGCTGGGCTATCCGGTGGACGGAACGGTCGGCGTCGGCGGCGGGTATCGGCTGGGTGCCGGCGCGGAGATGCCACCCCTGCTGCTGACGGACGACGAGGTGATCGCCGTGGCGCTCGGGCTGCAGAGCGGCGCGTCCGCGTCCGTCACCGGCACCGCGGAGTCGTCGATAGGGGCCCTCACCAAGCTTCGGCAGGTGATGCCGTCACGGTTGCGTCACCGACTCGACGCACTGCAGATCGACGTCGTGCAGTCACGTCCGGTGCAGTCGAGCGTCGACGCGTCGGTACTGACGGCACTGGCGACCGTGTGCCAGAACCACGAACGCCTGCGGTTCGACTACCGCACCCACGGCGGGGACACCATGCGGCGTGAGGTGGAGCCGTACCGGCTCGTGCGGTCGGGGTTGCGGTGGTACCTCGTGGGCTGGGACCTCGCCCGTGAGGACTGGCGGTCGTTCCGCGTCGACCGCCTCGATCCGAAGGTGCCGACTGGGCCTCGCTTCACTCCTCGGGCCCTGCCCGAGGGCGGCGCCGCGGAGTTCGTGTCGAGGGGCATCGATCAGGCGTTCTCGGCCGCCCGCGGACGGGTCGTGCTGCACGTGCCGTTCGAACGGGTCGAGGACCGCGTCGATCCGCAGTGGGGCACCCTCGCCCGGCTCGACGACGAGCGGTGCGAGGTCTCGATCACCGCGGACACCTACCCGTCGATGGCGCGGTGGCTCGCCGCCTTCGACGTGGACTTCACCGTGTGTGGTCCGCAGGAGTTGATCGACGCCTGCGAGGTCGAGTCACGGCGACTCGACCGTGTCGCCGCCCGATACGCCCGTGCCCGCGACGAGCACCGCCCGCGTCAGGACTCGTGACCACCGGTGGTCTGCGCCAGTCGGACGAACGCGGCGGCGTCGAGCGTCTCCCCGCGCGCCGACGGGTCGATCCCCGCCTCGACGAGCCGCGTCTCCGCCATGGCCGCCGATCCGGCCCACCCCGCCAGAGCCGCACGTAACGTCTTGCGCCGCTGCGCGAATGCCGCGTCCACGACGGCGAACAGAGTGCGGCGGAACGTCTCGTCCATCGGCCACTGCGGATTCTCGTGCCGATCGACGCGCACCAGACCCGACTCCACCTGAGGCACCGGCCAGAACACCGAACGGCCCACGGCGCCCGCGCGGCGGACGTCGCCGAAGTACGCGGCCTTCACACTCGGCACCCCGTAGGTCTTGCTGCCGGGAGGAGCCGCCAGCCGGTCCGCCACCTCCGACTGCACCATCACCAGCGCGGTGCGCAGGGTGGGGATCAGGGCGAGCAGGTGCAGCAGCACCGGCACCGCCACGTTGTACGGGAGGTTGGCGACCAGTGCGGTCGGCGCGCCGGGAATCTCGTCGCGGCGCACGCGCAGGGCGTCCGCACCGACCACCGCCAACCGGTCGACTCGCGACTCGGCGCGCTCGGCGACGGTCTGCGGAAGACGCTGCGCCAGTACGGGGTCGATCTCGACGGCGACCACGTCGTGCACGACGTCGAGCAACGCCAGGGTCAGCGATCCGAGTCCCGGCCCCACCTCGAGCACCGTGTCGTCCGGACCGACTCCGGCCGCGGTCACGATGCGCCGCACCGTGTTCGCGTCGTGGACGAAGTTCTGGCCGAGGGTCTTGGTGGGCCGGACGCCCAGCTCGGCTGCGAGGGTGCGCACCTCCGCGGGCCCCAGCAGGCGGACGCGTGCCGGACCGGCTGCGGAATCGAACGCCGGCGAATCGGACGTCGGCGGGGAGACGGGAGGTTCGGACACGGGTGGAGCGTATGTCAGCGCAGCCCGAGCCTGCTGGTGCAGGAGGGCCAGGCGCCCCAGCCCTGGGTGCGCTGGGTCTGCGACGCGATCGCGATCTGCTCCTCGCGGGTGGCCAGGTCGGCGCGCGCCGCGTACTTGAGCCCGCCCTGCCGCTCCCAGGTGTTCTGGTCGAACTGCACGCCGCCGAAGAAGCCGTTGCCCGTGTTGATGGCCCAGTTCCCGGTGGCCTCGCACTGCGCGAGGGCGTCCCAGACGGCGCCGTTCTCGACCGGTGGCACCTCGGTGCCGGGCTTGGCACCGACGCGCACGGTCTTGGCGACCGGCGGTGTCGTGACGTCGGCCTTCACGAGCGTGCGGGAGACCTCGACACCGTTGACCTTGTTCACCGAGTAGGTCGCGTTCTGCTCGCCCGGAGCACCGGCGGACTCCTCGATCGTCTTGCTCATGTTCATCGTCGGGTCCTCGATGCGCTGATCCGGCGCGACGACGGGTTCGGTGACGCTGACGGTCTCCGTCCGATCGCGGGTCACCGTGACCACGGCGCCCTCGACGAGCGGCTCGTCCGCCGCGGGGGCGACCGTGTCGTTCTGTTCGAGAGGCGCACCGGCCGCGGCGAGGAACTCGCCGACGGTGGGTGCGGCGAGCCGCATCGGTGCGGGCGACGCGGCCCCGTCGGCGAGGGTCACGGACTTCGGCAGCACGACGTTGACGGAGGCACCGTCGAGCGGCAGCGGGTCGGACTCCGACTCGTCGATGTGGACGTCGGGAGCGATGCCCAACTGATCCTTGGCCTCGGCGACGGTGGAGGCGGTGGTCCACACCGTCGTCGGCGCACCGTCCACGGTGAGAGTCACCTCGCGGGCCCGCTTGAGCGTGACGGTCTCTCCGTCGGCGAGGGTCGCGTCCGCGGCGGGCGCGACCTCGTCCCGCTCGGTGGGCTGATATCCGGCGGCCTCGAGGGCGCTGCGGACGTCGGTGGTCATCGTGGAGAGCTGGACCTGCTGCCCGTCGACGTCGATCGTGACGGTCTTGTGGCGGGCCACGGCGACGCTCGCTCCCACGACGAGTGTGGCGAGAAGCGCGGCCACCACGACGTACAGCAGGCGGGACCGGGCGGAGTTGAGTCTGGCGACGTGCGACATCGTCACCGCGCTCCCGCCCCGGTGGACACGACTGGTCGAACGGACATCACGGACGAATAACGCAACTTCGATTTCCTTGCCGGGTCGAGACGATCACGAGGCCGAAAGGCTCGCATCGGGGTCATACGATCACGATACGGTAACGAGCGGGCACAGGTTCGGCAACTTCACGGCCTCGAGCAGCCCGTCGACCGTTCCTACCTTCCGGTAAGGGTCGTCGCGAGCCCCCCGGCCGATAGGGTCCGAGCCGACTGTTCACCTGCACCAGAACGGAAGGCTCTTCGTGAATCCGACCTCCCCACCGCGATCCGAACGCGGACGGTGGCACCGACTGCGCCGCCTCCCGGCGATCACCGCCGTCGTGGCACTCGTCGCGTTGGTGCTCGCACCCGCAGCGCAGGCCCAGCCGGCGCCCCCGAGCCCGGTGGAGGGTCGCACGTTCGCCATCGCCACCGACGTGACCTTCGCACCGTTCGAGTTCCAGAACTCCGACGGCCAGTTCGTCGGCATCGACATGGACCTGATCCGAGCGATCGCGGAGGACCAGGGTTTCCAGGTCGACATCCGGCCCCTCGGGTTCGACGCGGCGTTGCAGGCAGTGCAGGCGAACCAGGCCGACGGCGTCATCGCCGGCATGACGATCACGCCGGCACGCGAGGCCGTGTTCGACTTCTCCGAGCCCTACTTCGAGTCCGGCGTGCAGATGGCCGTGCTCGAGAACTCGTCGATCACCTCGTACGACGATCTCTCCGGGCAGCAGGTCGCGGTCAAGAACGGCACCGAGGGCGCCGACTTCGCGGAGAGCATCAAGGCGCAGTACGGCTTCACGACGCGGTACTTCGCCGACTCCGCGAGCATGTACGACGAGGTGCGCACCGGGAACTCGGTCGCCGTGTTCGACGACTACCCGGTGTTGCAGTACGGCATCACCCAGGGGAACGGTCTGAAGACGGTCACGGAGAAGGAGTCGCCGAGCAACTACGGCTTCGCCGTGAACAAGGGCGCGAACCCCGAGCTGCTCGCCGCATTCGACACCGGACTGGCCAACCTGCGGTCGTCCGGCCAGTACGACGAGATCCTCGGCACCTACATCGGCGCCGCGGCGGACGAGACGGACAACTCGATCCCCGGACTGATCAAGAGCGAGTACAAGGAACTACTGAAGGGTCTCTGGCTCACCATCGTCCTGACGGTCATCTCCATCGTGCTGGCGCTGATCCTCGGCGCCGTCTTCGGACTCTTCCGGGTGTCGACGAAGGCGTGGCTGCGCGGGATCGGCGCCACCTATGTGGCCATCTTCCGCGGCACGCCACTGCTGGTGCAGGCCTTCTTCATCTACTTCGGCATTCCCGCCGCGCTCAGCTTCCAGATGTCGGCGTTCACCGCCGGCATCATCACGCTGTCGCTCAACGCCGGTGCGTACATGGCGGAGATCGTCCGTGGCGGCATCCTGTCGGTGGACAAGGGCCAGATGGAGGCCTCGCGCAGTCTCGGCATCAGCTACCTGACGTCCATGCGCAAGGTCGTGATGCCACAGGCGATCCGGACGATGATCCCGTCGTACATCAATCAGTTCGTCATCACGCTGAAGGACACCTCGATCCTGTCGGTGATCGGCCTCGCCGAGCTCACCCAGTCGGGGCGGATCATCATCGCCCGCAACTTCCAGTCGTTCAACATGTGGCTGATCATCGGCGTCATGTACTTCGTCATCATCATGGCGTTGACGATGCTGTCGAACCGTCTCGAGAAGAGGATCAACAAGTGAGCACCGAGACCACCGCGCCCGACGCCGCTGCGGCCGAGGTCAAGATCCGCGCCATCGGACTGAAGAAGTCGTTCGGCGATCTCGAGGTGCTCAAGGGCCTCGACGTCGACGTCCACTCGGGTGAAGTGGTGTGCGTCATCGGCCCGTCCGGCTCGGGCAAGAGCACGTTCCTGCGCTGCCTGAACAAGTTGGAGGACATCACCGGCGGGACGGTCGTCGTCGACGGTTTCGACCTGACCGATCCGAAGGTGGACCTCGACTCCGTGCGCCAGCACATCGGCATGGTGTTCCAGCACTTCAACCTCTTCCCCCACATGAGCGTCATCGAGAACGTGATGCTCGCGCCCGTGGAGACGAAGAAGTCGGACAAGTCGAAGGCGCGCGAGAACGCCGTTCGTCTGCTGGCCCAGGTGGGCCTCGCCGACAAGGAGAACGCGAAGCCGGCGCAGTTGTCCGGTGGGCAGAAGCAGCGCGTCGCCATCGCACGTGCACTGGCGATGGACCCGGACATCATGCTGTTCGACGAGGCCACGAGTGCGCTGGACCCCGAGATGGTCGGCGAGGTCCTGCAGGTCCTCCGCGATCTGGCGAAGGGCGGCATGACGATGGTCGTCGTCACGCACGAGATGGGCTTCGCCCGCGAGGTGTCCGACCGTGTGATCTTCATGGCGGAGGGGTACATCGTCGAGGAGGGTTCGCCGGACGACCTGTTCGGCAACCCGCAGCACGAGCGAACGAAGGACTTCCTCGACAAGGTCCTGTGAGACGCGGGCCCCGCACCGAGAAGCCGCTACACCGACGAGAGGCACGACAGTGAGCGACGACCAAGAGATCATGCAGAAGATCACGGCGAAGATCGACGCTCGGTTGGGTGCGCAGACGAACGGTCTGCAGAACGAGGTGCCGCCCGGAGCGAGCACGCAGGACGACGACGAGGACGGTGAGCGCGGTCCCCTGGGCCGCGACTACCACCTCGCGGGCAAGTACGCGCAGGCTCTGGCCATCAACGAGCCCAGCGTGATCGACCGTGCCGAGTTCGATCGACTGGTGGAGACGTACGGGGACGACGACTGATCCGTCGCCACCACCCGATCGTGACCTGAGCATCGGTAACGATCGGGTGGTGGTCACCGACACACCCTTCGACCGCCGAGCAGAACGCTCGGTACGAACACCCTGGAGGCTCGGTGACCACTCTCCCGCGTTCGATGGCCGTTCTCACCGTGGCGGCCTGCGCCGCCGCCGCCGTGTCGTGCGGTTCCGCCGGTACGACCGGGACGGCGCTCCCTGCCGACGACCCGGCACCCTCGTCGTCCGCTCCGGCCCCCGCACCGGCACCCGCGCCGGAGACGAGGGTGGAGACGCAGACCGAGACGGTCACCGTGCCCGCACCCGCACCGGCGCAGCCGGCGCAGGTGGTGCCGTGCGTCGATCCGAGTTCGCTGAACGTGCGCACCGCCGTGGCGAACCTGGGCACCGACTCGCAGGGCGGGGCCTTCGTGATCGACGATCACACGCCCGGCACCAGCGCCGACCGGTGCCCGACGCTGGAGTGGGCGCGGGCGACGGGCACCGGCATCCGGAACGGGACGGTGCAGTCGCACGTCCTGTTCTTCACCAACTCGGGTGACTACCTCGGGACCGCCACGTCGGATGCGTACAGCTACACCTCGGTGGTCGGTGCGACCGACAGCACCGTCACGGTGCGCTACCGGTGGCTGAACCCCGACGACGCGTTCTGCTGCCCGTCGAACACCTCGTTCGTCGAGTTCGACCTCACCGGGAACACCATCACCCCGTACGGCGAGTTCCCGCCCCCGAACTAGAGGCGGTAGACCCGCTCGGCCGTCGCGGTCGCCGACGCCGCGACGTCATCAGCAGTTCGGCCGGTCGCCTCGGCCAGCGCACGGGCCGTGTAGGGCAGGCAGTACGGCTCGTTCGGAGCACCTCGGAACGGATGCGGTGTCAGGAACGGGGCGTCGGTCTCGAGCAGGTACTGCCCGTCCGGCACCAACTGGGCCGCTTCCCGCAACTCGTGGGAATTCTTGAAGCTCACCGTCCCGGAGAAGCTGAGCACGTAGCCGGCGTCGACGCACACCTGCGCCATCTCGGGACCCGACGAGAAGCAGTGGAAGATCACCGTCTCCGGCGCGCCCTCGTCGAGGAGCACCGCGAGAACGTCGTGGTCCGCGTCGCGGTTGTGGATCATGAGCGGCTTGCCGACGCGCTTCGCCAGGTCGATGTGCCAGCGGAAGCCCTCTACCTGCTCCTCCACCGCGGCGCAGCCGTCGAGCTTCCCCGGCCAGTAGTAGTCGAGCCCCGTCTCCCCCACGGCGACGGTGCGGGGATCTCGCGCGAGGCGTTCGATCTCCGCGCGGACCTCGTCGGTGAGCACGTTCGCGCGCGTCGGATGGATCGCGGTGGCGGCGTACACGCGGGAATCCCAGTGCGCGGCGGCGACGGCGAAGCGAGCAGCGTCCAGGTCGTCCGCGACGGTGACGACGCGTCCGACGCCCACCGATGCGGAACGATCGAGGATCGCCGCGACCGACGCTGCATCGGTGGCCCCGCACGCGTCGAGGTGCGTGTGCGCGTCCACGAGCGGTGAGAGCGGAGTGGGCAAGTCGGGGGCGGGACGGTCTCTCGGCACGAAAGATAGAGTAGGCGCACCATGACTGAGACCGGTTCGACCAAGCCTGCGTTCTACATCACGACCGCTATCGCCTACCCGAACGGTGATCCCCACATCGGCCACGCGTACGAGTACATCTCCACCGACGTCCTCGCTCGGTTCAAGCGGCTCGACGGGTTCGACGTG
Source organism: Rhodococcus sp. BP-241 (assembly GCF_019836145.1). Lineage (NCBI taxonomy): Bacteria > Bacillati > Actinomycetota > Actinomycetes > Mycobacteriales > Nocardiaceae > Rhodococcus > Rhodococcus sp. BP-241. The sequence continues at coordinate 492,437 of NZ_JABUEI010000003.1, forward strand.
CGGTTCCTGACGGGAACGGACGAGCATGGTCTGAAGATGGCGCAGACGGCGTCGAAGGAGGGCATCTCCACCGCCGATCTCGCGCGTCGGAACTCGGACGCGTTCCAGGCCATGCAGGAGTCGCTGAAGATCACGTTCGACCGGTTCATCCGCACCACGGACGCCGACCACCTCGAGGCCAGCCGCGACCTGTGGCAGAAGATGACCGACAACGGCGACATCTACCTCGACTCGTACAGCGGGTGGTACTCGGTGCGGGACGAGGCGTACTACGCCGAGGGCGAGACCACGCTGCAGGACGACGGTTCCCGCATCGCGACCGAGTCGGGCACACCGGTGGAATGGACGGAGGAGTCGACGTACTTCTTCCGACTGTCCGCGTACCAGGACAAGCTGCTCGCGCTGTACGAGGAGCGTCCCGACTTCATCCTCCCGGCGGGTCGCCGCAACGAGGTGGCGAGCTTCGTGAAGTCCGGTCTCAAGGACCTGTCGATCTCTCGGTCCACCTTCGACTGGGGTGTCCAGGTTCCCGGCGATCCCGACCACGTCATGTACGTGTGGGTCGACGCGTTGACGAACTACCTCACCGGCGTCGGCTACCCCGACACCGACAGTGAGTCGTTCCGGAAGTTCTGGCCGGCCGACGTCCACATGATCGGCAAGGACATCGTGCGATTCCACGCCGTGTTCTGGCCGGCGTTCCTGATGTCGGCAGGTGTCGAGTTGCCGAAACGCGTTTTCGCGCACGGCTTCCTGACCAACAAGGGCGAGAAGATGTCCAAGTCGGTGGGCAACGTCGTCAGTCCGGCGGCCTTGATCGAGGAGTACGGCCTGGACTCGCTGCGCTTCTTCCTCCTGCGCGAGGTGTCGTTCGGACAGGACGGCAGCTACAGCCACGAGGCGATCGTCACCAGGATCAACGCCGACCTGGCCAACGAACTGGGGAACCTGGCTCAGCGGTCGCTGTCCATGGTGGCCAAGAACTGCGATGCGCAGGTGCCGACACCCGGCGAGTTCACCGCCGACGACGAGGCGATGCTCGCTCGCGTCGATGCCCTTCACGCCGTGGTGCGCGGCCACATGGACGCCGTCGAGATGCACCTGGCGCTCGACGCGATCTGGTCGGTACTCGCGGAGACCAACCGCTACTTCTCGTCGCAGGAACCGTGGGTTCTGCGCAAGACGGATCCGGCCCGCATGGCGACGGTGCTGTACGTGACCCTCGAGGTGCTCCGCGTGACCGTCCTGCTGACCCAGCCGTTCATGCCCGACAGCACAGCGAAGCTGCTCGACCTGCTCGGGGTGACGGAACGCGAGTTCGACTCGCTGACAACGCGTCTCACTCCCGGCGTCGCGCTGCCCAAGCCCACCGGCGTCTTCCCCCGCTACGTCGAACCGGAGGAGTGAGCGGACCGATCGGCGACCGTCGTTCCGACGACGACGAGCAGGATCAGGGCCGTCACGGCCGCACTGACGACGGCCGATCCGGGTACGGCCGTGGCCGCGAGCACAGCGACACCGCCGACCGGCGTCACGATGTTCACCAGCCGTGACGACCGGCGGCGCATCGCCACCATCCAGAACCCCAGGACGAAGACCGCCACCGGAATCGTGATCGCGGCGGAGGACTGACGGTCCGACAGCACTCCGTCACCCTCGATGTGCGCGACGGCCACCTCGATGCCCGCCGACACCGCGCCCGCCGCCGCGAACACGAAGTAGTGCGTGTAGCCGAAACTCAAGGAGCGGCCGAGTCTCGCCCCGACCGAATCCTCCTGCGACACCGAGAAGTACAGCCACCACATGCCGGCGACGACGACGAGCGTGGCCATCGCGAGGCCGACGAGTTCGACCGTGTGATCGTGTTCGTCGATGCCGCCGACGATGGCCGTGGCCGAGGCCAGCAACGACTCACCGAGCAGGATGAGCGTGAAGAGACCGTAGCGCTCGGCGATGTGCTCGCCGTGCAACGGCGTCCGTCCCGCGCGCTCCGCCAGCACGGGGACGGCGAGCTCCGCGGCCACCAGCGCGACGAACCCGAGCACGGTCACGCTGTCGGGAAGCGCGAGGCGGGCGACCCACAACACCTGCACGACGGTGATGCCCACCGCGTACCGCACGGCGGTGTCGCGGAACTCGTCGTTGCGCAGCCCCGCCCGTATCCACTGACTCACCATCGCCAGACGCATCACGACGTAGCCGATGGTCACCAGCGTGAAGTCGTAGTCGATCATGGCGTCGGAGACACCACTGGCCAGGATCAGCACTCCCGCCATCTGCACGATGGTGGTGACGCGGTACAGCCAGTCGTCGGTGTCGAACGACGTGGCGAACCACGTGAAGTTCATCCACGCCCACCAGATGGCGAAGAACACCATCGCGTAGGCACCGATGCCCGACGCGATGTGGTTCTCTTCCAGCAGATGGGCCAGTTCCACGGAGGCGAACGACACCGCGACGACGAAGACCAGGTCGAAGAACAGTTCCAGCGAACTCGCCGCTCGATGTTCCTCGTTCGGGTCCCGCGGAACCATCGGCCGCAGCGCAAGACTCACCCGTCGGCCAACTTCTCGAGCTCCTCGAGTGCGGTGTCGAGATGCGTGAGCATGCGCTGCAGCGACGGCACGCTACGCCGATCTCCGACGAGTCCGAAGTTGACGTTGTCGGCGTTGGTCGCGAGCGTGATGTTGAGCGCCTGCCCGTCCAGCACGATCGACGCCGGGTAGACACCGTCGAGTTTCGCACCGTTCCAGTACATCTCGGTCTTCGGACCGGGCACGTTCGAGATGATCACGTTGAACGGAGGCGGCGTGTTGCGCACGAAGCCCGGCACCGGTGTGAGCAGCAGCGGGGCCATCACGGCCGCGCCGTAGCTGAGCGCCTGCAGTGGAGACAGGGTGCGCATCATCGCCTTCGACTCGTTCATCGACGAGACGACGGCGGCGAGTCGGCGTTCCGGATCGGGTTGATCGGTACCGAGGTTGCAGAGCACCGTGGTGACGGCGTTACCGCCGTCCGCGTCCGCGCCGGCCTCCCGCATGGACACCGGCACCATCGCGATCAGCGGCTGGTCGGGCAGTGCGTTGCGGTCGATGAGATAGGACCGCAGCGCCCCGGAGCACATCGTCAGCACCACGTCGTTCAACGTGACCCCCAGCGCTGCCGCGATGTCCTTCATCCGCGACTTGGACCACTGCTGCGTGGCGAAGCGGCGTGCCCCGCCGATCGGCACGTTGAGCATCGTCCGCGGCGCGGTCAGAGGCAACACCATCTCGTTGCCGCGCAGCTTGTTCAGACCGATCCGGGCCGCGGCGGGTCCGACCCCGGCGAGCTCACCGGCCGCCTTGACGCCCGTGGACAGCAGCGACAGGACGCCACCGTCGTCGACCTTCGCGACCTCGGTGCTCTTCTTCTTCGGCCGCTCGAACAGCGCCGGGTCCCAGATCGGGCCGCAGTCACGGGCCTCGGGATCGGTGGTCAGGGTGCGCTCGAACAGCTTGAGCGCCGAGACACCGTCGACCAGCGAGTGGTGGATCTTGCTGTAGAGCGCGACGCGGCCGTCGGCCAGCCCCTCGATGATGTGCAGCTCCCACATGGGGCGATGCCGATCGAGCGGCGCACTGTGCTCGGCGGAGATGTAGCGCAGCAGCTCGCGGATGCGGCCCGGCCGCGGCAGCATGATGCGCCGGACGTGATGCTCGAAGTCGAGCTCCTCGTCGTAGATCCAGCGCACGGTGCCCATGAAGTTCACCGGCGGCGCCGGCCGCTTGCGGAACAGTTTGTAGACGTCGGTGGCGGCCTGGAACGTCTCGTAGAGCTGCATCCCGAAGTCGTCGCCGGCGTCCTCCGGGGGCACGAACAGCTGCAGTCCCCCGACGTGCATGGGGTGCTCGCGCGTCTCGGCCAGTAGGAACATCGACTCTGTGACCGGCATGAAGGGCATGGGGGCGGACCTCTCTCGAACTGCGGAACCGCGTGGTCACGGTGCGGCTCACCTGCAGGTTCACTGTGCTACCCGGAAGTAACGAACCCACAACTATTGCGACAACGTGGGGTCACGGTGTGACCCCGGCAACAACTATTCCTCGAGAAGTGTTTCGTTTCGGCCCTATCGTGCGATTCCCAGTACGAGCAAGGAAGTGGAGGGCCACCCATGAGCATCGCCTCGGCCGAGATGACCGCACCGTCGTCGCTGACACGCACGTCCGCCAGTCGCCGGGTGCGACGCGCCCTCGGCGTCGGCACCGCCGTGGACCGCCAGGAGTTCGAGGGCGGCAGCATGCAGTCCAAGCTTCTCGCCGCGTACCTGCGCCGCACGGTCCGTCCCTTCCTGGGCGTGTGGGCCCGGACCCACAGCCTGCCGTGGCCCATGTCGATGGTCGACCAGGCCGGCCGACTCCTCCCACCCGTGGGTGACACCACCGTCGCGCCCGTGCGGCTCGACGAGTGCCGGGCCGAGTGGGTCCGCACGGACAGCCCGCGTCGTGTCGGTGCCGACGGCAGGTCCGAGCGACCGACCCGCCGCGCGGACCGCGATCGCGTGATCCTGTATCTCCACGGCGGCGCGTTCGTGGTGTGCGGCCTCAACAGCCACCGCCGGCTCGTCTCGCGCATCGCCCAGTCCACCGGTGCCGACGTGCTGTCGGTCGACTACCGGATGATGCCGCGCAACCCCATCTCGCACGCGGTGGAGGACGGGGTCGACGGCTTCCGCTACCTGCTCGACGCGGGGTACCTGCCCGAACAGATCTTCATCGCCGGTGACTCCGCCGGCGGTTACCTGGCCTTCATGGTGGCGCTCGCCCTGCAGAGCCAGGGTCTGCCGCCCGCGGGCGGCATCATCGCCCTGTCTCCGCTCACCGATCTCGATCCGACGCGGAAGATGTTGCATCCCAACGCGTCCCTGTGCTCGGTCTTCCCCAAGGGCGCCGTGCCGGCGCTCACCGAGCTGGCGGACGAGGTCGAGGCCCGCATCGTCGTGGACGGCAAGCGTGGTCCCCGCGTCTGTCCCGTCGACGCGGACCTGTCCGCCCTCCCGCCGGTCCTGATCCAGGTCGGATCCACCGAGATGGTCTACGCCGACTCGGAACTGATGGCGGAGCGCCTGGCTGACGCCGGAATCGAGTGCCGTCTCCAGGTGTGGCAGGACCAGGTGCACGTGTTCCACGCCGCGGACTTCGTTCCCGAGTCGGCGCGGGCGATCTCGGAGATCGCCGTCTTCGTCGACGAGCAGGTCCGCCGCGGCACAGTTCCCCTGGCCGGCACCGGGACATGATCACGACACCGACCCAAACCGCCCTGTAGGTGTGGACGGTCGGTTACATTCACGCCATGGCTGTCAGCGGAAACAGAGAAGTCGAGATCGAGGCACCACCGGCCGACGTGCTCGCGGTCATCGCGGACCTCGAGGGTCTGCCGGCCTGGTCGTCGATCCACAAGAAGGTCTCGGTGCGCGAGCGTGACGATCAGGGTCGTCCCGTCCTCGCCGAGATGACCGTCGCCGTCATGGGATTCACCGACGAGCAGGTGCTGCGCTTCACGTGGTCCGACATGTCGGTGGCGTGGGACGTCGTCGAGAGCACCCAGCAGAAGTCGCAGCACGCGGAGTACCGCCTCAGCGAGACCGACAAGGGCACCCACCTCGAGTTCGAGATCACGCTCGACCCGAAGATCCCCGTGCCGGGATTCATCGTCAAGCGCGGGACCAAGTCCGTCCTCGAGACGGCGACCGACGGACTGCGCCAGCAGGTCGTCGGCTGACGTCGCGGCGTCGGCGTCAGCCGCGCGCGGCCAGCACCGCTTCGTAGAGCGCACGCTTGGACACGTCCGCCGCCGTCGTGGTGGCCACCCGTGCGCACGCGTCCTTGAGGCCGAGTCCGGCGGACACGAGATCCTCCACCTCCGCGACGAGGTCGGCGGGATCCGCACTGACGGGCTCGGCTCCGGCCAGGACAACCGTGATCTCGCCGCGCACGCCGTCGGCGGCCCACGCGGCCAACTCCCCCAGCGTCCCTCGCTTCACTTCCTCGTAGGTCTTGGTCAATTCCCGGCACACCGCGGCGCGCCGATCGGGGCCGAGTACCTCGGACGCGTCGGCGAGGCAGTCCGCGATGCGGTGCGGGGCCTCGAAGAACACGACGGCGCGGCTCTCCGTCGTCAGCGTGCGCATCCACGCCTGCCGGGGACCACGCTTGCGAGGGGCGAATCCGTCGAAGCAAAAGCGCTCCACCGGCAACCCCGACAGGGCCAGTGCGGTGGTCACGGCGGACGGCCCGGGCAGGCAGGTCACGCCGATCCCCGCCTCTGCGCACGCGGCCACCAGTCGGTAACCCGGGTCGCTCACGGAGGGCATACCGGCGTCGGTGACCAGCAGGACCCGCCGCCCCTCGCGCATCTCGGCGAGCAGCAGGGGAACCCGATCGACCTCGACCTGGTCGTAGAAACTGACGACGCGACCGGTGATCTGCACCCCGAGTGCCGTGGCCAAGGTCTTCGTGCGACGCGTGTCCTCCGCCGCGACGACATCGGCCGTGGCCAGTGCGTCGCGCAGTCGGGGCGACGCGTCTGCGGGGTCCCCCATCGGTGTCGCACCGAGTACCAGCACGCGTCGTCCTCATCTCGCTCGTCGGTCACGACCGCGGTCGCCGTCGGCATCTAGCCTACGATCGAATCGTGACCCTCGTGACCGCGCGTATCCCCACCGGTCGCGACGGTTCCGACGAGTACCTCACCGCGCCGCGCCCCGCTCTCCCGCCCGCAGTGTTCGGGCCCACCGACCGCATGCGCGGATGGATCGTCACCGCGGTCCTCACGGTCCTCGCGGCCGTCACCCGCTTCACGATGCTCGGCTATCCGACCGACGCCGGCACCCCGGTGTTCGACGAGAAGCACTACGCCCCGCAGGGCTACCAGGTGCTCACCGGCGGCGGCGTCGAGGACAACCCGGCCTACGGCCTCGTCGTCCACCCGCCCGTCGGCAAGCAGCTGATCGCCGTCGGCGAGGCACTGTTCGGCTACACCGGATGGGGTTGGCGGCTGTCGTCGGCCGTCTTCGGTGTGATCCTCGTTCTCCTCGTCGTCCGCATCGTTCGCCGCATGACGCGCTCGACGCTGCTGGGCGCGATCGCCGGGATCCTCATGATCGTGGACGGCGTCACGTTCGTGACGTCCCGAGTCGGCATGCTCGACATCTTCATGGTGGTGTTCGTCGTCGCCGCGTTCGGCGCTCTGGTCCGCGACCGCGACGACGTCCGTGAGCGGTTGCACCGGGTCGCCGTCGAGGGCCGCATGGAGATGACCACGTGGGGCCCGCGTCTCGGCGTCCGCTGGTGGCGGTTCGGCGGCGGACTCCTGCTCGGTCTGGCGTGCGGAACGAAGTGGTCGGGTATCTACTTCGTCGCGTTCTTCGGACTGCTCAGCGTCGCCTTCGACGTCGCGGCGCGTCGCCAGTACGGGGTCACCCGGCCGTGGGTCGGCACCGCCGTGCGCGACGTCGGACCCGCGCTGTACGCGCTGGTGGCGATTCCGCTCGTCGTCTATCTGGCCACCTACGCCGGCTGGTTCGCGAGTGAGACCGGCGTCGACCGCAACGCCGTGGGCACCGACATCGGGACGGGCGGACCGTTCTCGTTCGTGCCCGCCGCTCTGCGCTCGCTCTGGTACTACAGCGGCAACGTCCTCGACTTCCACGCCGGACTGACCAACTCGGCCGGTAACCGCCACCCGTGGGAGTCCAAGCCGTGGACGTGGCCGATGGGTCTGCGGCCGATGCTCTACTACTTCGCCGACGGGCAGCAGATCACCGGTTGTTCGACGGGCGGCAACTGCGTCAAGGCCGTCATGCTCATCGGCACGCCTGCTCTGTGGTGGGTCGCGTTCCCGATGCTCGGCTGGGCGCTGTGGAGCACCGTGGCCCGCCGCGACTGGCGCTACGCCGCCGTGCTCGTCGGCTACGGCGCCGGCATCCTGCCGTGGTTCCTGACCCTCGACCGTCAGATGTACTTCTTCTACGCCGCGGCGCTCGCGCCCTTCCTCGTCATGGGCGTCACCCTGGTCCTCGGCGACATCCTCGGGCGAGGACTCCGCGGTGGGCAGGGTCGCGAGCGCCGCACGCTCGGTCTGCTGCTGGTCTCGCTGTACGTCGCCGTGGTGATCGCCAACTTCGTGTGGCTCTGGCCGATCCTCACGGGTCTGCCCATCAGTCAGGAGACGTGGCAGCAGCAGCTCTGGTTGCCGAGCTGGCGCTGACCGCTCAGAGCTCGGTGCGCCCGGCCTTCGTCAGCCGGAGACGTCGACGACGTTGCGTGAGCACCAGTGGATCGTGCGACAGGTCGCGGTAGAGCGACACCGACAGCCCGATCATGACCAGCACGAACGGCGCCGCGGCGATGATTGTCATGGTCTGCAAGCCGTTGAGCGCGTCCGCGCCGCCCGTCCACAGGATGATCGCGGCGGTGCCACCGGTGATGGCTCCCCAGAACACGACGACCCAGCGGCTGGGCTCGAGGGTTCCGCGCTGACTGAGGGTGCCCATGACCATGGACGCCGCGTCGGCACCGGAGACGAAGAAGACGGCCACGAGAATCATCACGACGATCGTGGACAGTCCGAAGAGCGGCAGGTTCTCGAGCATGCCGAACAGCTGAGACTCGCTGCTGCCGCGCGCGGCCAGGTCGATGCCGTCGCGCTGTTCGCCGATACCGGCTCCGCCGAAGATCGAGAACCACACCAGGCTCACGGCACTCGGGATCACGATGACACCGATGATGAACTCACGAACGGTGCGGCCACGGCTGATGCGGGCGAGGAACATGCCGACGAAGGGGGTCCAGGAGACCCACCAGGCCCAGTAGAAGATCGTCCACGACGACAGCCACGACGCGGTCTCCGGATCGGACGACGCCGCCGAGCGAGCCGACATGTGGAACAGCTGGCTCGCGTAGTCGCCGATGGTGGTGGGAATCAGGTTGAGGATCAACACCGTCGGGCCCAGCACGAACACGAAGAGTGCGAGGACGAGTGCCAGCACCATGTTGATGTTGGACAGCCACTGGATGCCCTTGGCGACGCCGGAGACCGCGGACGCGACGAAGGCGAGGGTCAACAGCGCGACGATGGCGACGAGCAGGAGCGTGCCGGCCTCACCGAGCCAGCCGATGACCTCGACACCCGAACCGATCTGCAGAGCACCGAGTCCGAGGGAGGCGGCGGTACCGAACAGCGTCGCGAAGATGGCGAGGATGTCGATGACCTTGCCGATCGGGCCCTCGGCGCGGCGACCGAGGAGCGGGAGGAAGGCGGAGCTGATGAGCTGACGACGGCCGCGGCGGTAGGTGCTGTACGCGACGGCGAGACCCATGACGGCGTAGATGGACCACGGATGCAGGCTCCAGTGGAACATCGTGGTGGCCATGGCCGTTCCGACACTGCTGTCGGTGCCGGGCGGCGGCGTGACGAAGTGCGTCAGCGGCTCGGAGACGCCGTAGAACATCAACCCGATGCCCATGCCGGCGCTGAACATCATGGCGATCCAGCTGACGGTCTTGAACTCCGGCTTCTCCCCGTCCTTGCCGAGCGGGATACGTCCGTACTTCGACATCGCCAGGTAGATGCAGAAGAGCACGAAACCGGTGGCGGAGATGATGAACAGCCAGCCCATGTTGGTGACGAGCCAGTCCAGCATCGAGGACGTCACGTTCTCGAGGCTCGTCGGTCCGGCCAGTCCCCAGACGATGATGCCCGTGACGACGGCTGCCGCGACGCCGAACACCACGGGGTCGAGGGTGGCGCGCCGCGGCGCCGGTTCCTGCGACCCGGGGTCCTGCGCATCGGGGTGCGCGGAGGTGGGCAGCACGGCAGATGCCGCGGACGAGGGAACGTCCGCGGCATCATCGCGTGGGGTGTCAGCCGGTCCTGTGTCCGTGTCCATACGCGATGTCATGAGACGTCACGTTGCTCGCCTCGACGCCCCGGTGCAAGTTCACAGACTGTTTTTGCAGGTCAGGACGATACGCGTGCACGTGACTTCGGACGGCGGAATGCGCGGTCGACACTGTACGTGCCCGAGCCGACTGCCGCGAGGAGTAGCGCTCCGGCGCCGAGTGCGACGACCAGTTCCCAGCCGCCCTCGCCGACGAACACGCCCTTGTCGAGGTGCACGAAGACGAGCGCGCCGACCATGTCGACGACCAGCAGCAGAGCCGCGACGGACGTCAGCACGCCCAGGATCAGAGCGGCTCCACCGATGAGCTCGACGAAGGTGGCGAAGTACGCCGACACCTGCGGGGCCGGAATGCCCATGCCCTCGAAGCCGGCGGTGGTGGCATCGAGCCCGTTGGTACGCAGTTTCTGCCACCCGTGGGCGACGAACACGACGCCCAGGGCGATGCGCGCGACGAGTGCGGCGATGTCTCGAACGACGACAGGTGTCTTCACAGTGATCCTCTGATGGGTCGGGGTGGATTCGGGATCACGATGACACACTTTAAGTTGAAGCGTCAACCTAAGTGGTGTCAGGAGTCCGCGAGCGCCATCCGCACGTAGCGCAGAGCCACCTCGTCGTCGATGCCGGCGCGACGCGCCGCGCGGACGTACTCCGTGGCCGCGAGTTGCACTGCCCCGGCCGAAGGATCGCCGCCGGCCGCCACGAAGGTGCCCGACCGCCCCCGGGTCTCGATCACGCCGTCCTTCTCGAGTTCGCGGTACGCCTTCGCCACCGTGTTGGGAGCGAGGTCCAGCGTCGCCGCGAGAGCTCGCACCGTCGGCAGTTTCGATCCCGCGATGAGCTGCCCCGACCGCACCGCGGCCACGATCTGCGACCGCACCTGGTCGAACGGCGCCGTCCCCGACGCACCGTCGATCGTGAACCTCATCGGTCCCACTCCCGCCATACTTGCTCCATGTCCGTCACGATCTATCACAACCCCCGGTGCTCGACGTCCCGCAACGTACTCGCGGCCATCCGCGACGCGGGGGTGGAGCCGACCATCGTGCCCTACCTGACCACCCCGCCGGACGAGGCGACGTTGCGAGCCCTCATCTCCGATGCCGGCCTCACCCCGCGCACCGCTGTGCGCAAGCGCGAGACACTGTACAAGGAACTCGATCTCGCGAATGCCGACGACGAGACGGTCCTGCGCGCCATGCTGACGCATCCGGTTCTCATCGAGCGACCCTTCGTGGTCGGCGAGAAGGGCACCGTCCTGGCGCGCCCGGCGGCCACGGTGAGCACGGTCCTCTGACCGGCCGGAGGTCAGCGGGAAGGCCGGAGGCCGGCCGGACATCAGCGGGAAGGCCGGAGGCCGGCCGGAGGTCAGACGGGATCGCGGGCGACGGGGCAGGACATGCAGCGGGGTCCGCCGCGGCCCGATCCCAGTTCCGATCCCGAGATGCGCAGCACCTCGATGCCCGACGCTTCGAGGCGCGCGTTCGTCTCGACGTTGCGTTCGTACGCGACGACGACGCCGGGAGCCAGTGCGAGCGTGTTGTTCCCGTCGTCCCACTGCTCGCGTTCGGCGGTGACGTTGTCGAGTCCGGTGTCGATGACCCGCAGTTTGCCGATACCCATGGCGTCGGCCGCGGCGTCGAGGAACGGGCCCGCGCCGGTGATGGTCACACCGGTGTCCTCGCGGCGAATCGTGAACGCGGACAGCGTGTCCTGGATGATCGGGTACATCACCACCGCGTCGGTGTCGACCATCGTGCACACGGTGTCCAGGTGCATCGACGCCCGTTCCTGCGCGATGGGCACCACGAGCACGGTGTGCGCGAGGTCGTCGTCGAAGAGGCTGCGCGCGAGCGCTTCGGCACCGGCGGGCGTGGTGCGTTCACCGACTCCCACGGCGACGACGCCGGGCGACATCAGCAGCACGTCGCCGCCCTCCACCGGCGCGGTGTGCGACTCGTAGGCCCGGCGCACACCGAGGAATCGTGGATGGAAGGCGTAGATCAGATCCGTCAGCGACGTCTCCCGAGCGCGGGCCCGCAGCGCCAGTGACGTGATCGCGACGCGTTGCTGGATCCAGAACGACGAGTCGCGGGTGAACAGCAGGTTCGGGAGCGGCTCGATGACGAAGTCGCCGCCGTGGTGCATGCGCCGGACCAGCGAGACACCCGAGTCGTCCGCGACCGGCAGTTCGTCGAAGGTCATGCCCGCCATCAGCACGGTCGCCAGTTCGGGTGCGGGCAGGCCGCGGAGGTAGGTCGCCAGGTCCCGGGCGAGCACGTGTCCGAGCCGCCGGGGTTCCACCGCGGCGGCGACACCCTGCACGCGTGCGGCACCGCTGAGGGCCAGGGTCTCGGTCAGCAGATCACCGAGCAGGAGGACCTCGACACCGCGTCCTCGCAGCAGGTCGGCGAACGCGTCGTGCTCGTCGCGAGCGCGGTCCACCCACGGCAGCCCGTCGAACAGCAGCTGATCGTTGTTGCGTGGGGTGAGTCGGCGCAGCTCGTCGCCAGGGCGGTGCAGCATGACCGTCCGGAGCGTTCCCACCTCGGAATCCGCTCCCAGCGGAGCCGTCGCGTCCATGCCAGAACGGTAGTGCGTGAGCGCCGACTCGGCACGCGCTCCGCCGCGACACGCGCGTGAGGTCAGCGCAGCAGTCGGGAGAAGTAGTCATTGGCCGCCTGCATGGTCATCTCGTAGGGGCGCGCGAACTTGCGCGACACCCAGTACCCCACCCGGATGTCGTTGCTCGAGTAGACGAGGAAGTGCCGCTTCGCCATCCCGGTCAGGATCTTCTCCGCGACCACCTCGGGCGACACGGCGTGGGCCTCGAAGCGTGCGGTCAGCTTTCTCACGCGTGGGTCGTCGCGATCCACGCCGGCGATGTCCACCGTCTCGACGAGCGGTGTCCGCACCGCCCCGGGGACCACGAGCGAGACGTCGATGCCGTGCCGGGCGAGGTCGTAGCGCAACACCTCGGACATGCCGCGCACGCCGAACTTGCTGGCGCTGTACGCCGCGTGCCACGGATACGCGAGCAGGCCGGCCGACGACGACACGTTGACCAGGTACCCACCGCGACCCGCCGCGATCATCGGGGGAACGAAGCACTGGGTGACGTGGATCGGGCCCATCAGGTTGATGTCGATCAGCGCCTTCCACGTCTCGTGGGCCATGTTCTCGACGGTGCCCCACGCGGAGATCCCGGCCACGTTCATGACGACGTCGACGCTGCCCACCTCGGCGTGCACGGCGTCCGCGAACGAGGCGACGGCGTCGTGATCGGAGACGTCGAGCGCACGCGAGGCGACGACGCTGCCGCCGTTCTCGGCGATGGTGGCGGCCGTGGCGGCCAGTCCCGCCTCCGCGATGTCGGTGACGATCATCCGCGCCCCACGCCGCGCGGCCTCGATCGCCGTGGCGCGACCGATGCCGCTGGCGGCGCCGGTGACCAGCACGATCGCCCCGCGCAGGTCGGTCCACGACCGTCGCGGACGTCTCCCTCTCAGCCTGCTCTGCACCATCGCGTCGCACTCCCCCCTCGCCGGCCTGCTGTGGTGCCCGACACTACCGGTCGAGTGTGCGCGCTCCGACTTGTCAGAGGCCCGACGACCGGCGCAGAATCTGCCACCATGGCGTTGATCTCGAAGGGCTTCGTGGGCCGCCGGCGCGGCGACGACGGTCGGACTCCCCCCGGCCAGTACCTGACCAATGATTTCCCGGTTCTCGCCATCGGGCCCGCGCCCGTGGTCGCGACCGACACGTGGTCGTTCTCCATCACGTCCGAGACCGGTGAGACCCGGACCTGGACGTGGGACGAGGTGGCCGCGCTGCCGCACGAGACCCCGACGGTCGACATCCACTGCGTCACCAAGTGGTCGAAGCTCGACACCAACTGGAACGGCGTGAGTCTCGACGTGCTGCTGGACGGTCTCGACACCGAGGCGGGGTACGTCGTCGTGCACGGCTTCGACGGATACACCACCAATCTGCCCCTCGAGGACCTGCGAGACGGGAAGGCCTGGCTGGTCACCGAGTTCGACGGAGAGCCGCTCGCACGCGAACACGGCGGTCCCGCACGGCTTCTCGTGCCGCACCTGTATTTCTGGAAGTCGGCGAAGTGGGTCTCGCGCATCGAGCTCACCGAGGAGAACGAACAGGGATTCTGGGAGCGCGGCGGCTATCACGACTACGGCGACCCGTGGCGCGAGCAGCGATACCAGGGCGACTGACGTGACCACCGGATCCACGGCCGGGGTCGGGGCCAGGCCCTGGCTCGTCTCGACCGTGCTCGAGGTGCGGCGCGAGACACCGACCGCCTCGACGCTGGTGCTCGACGTCGACGGCTGGCCGGGACATCTCGCCGGACAGCACGTCGACGTGAAGCTGACCGCCGAGGACGGGTACAGCGCGCAGCGCAGCTACTCCCTCGCCTCCGCACCGGACGGCACGTCGCGCATCGAGATCGCCGTGCAGAACGTCTCCGACGGCGAGGTGTCCCCCTACCTCGTCGGCGCCGTCGAGGTGGGCGACCGATTGGAGATCCGCGGACCCGTCGGCCGGTGGTTCGTCTGGCGGCCGTCCACACCCACCGAGACCCCGTCGCCGCCAGTCCTGCTGGTGGGCGGCGGCTCGGGCATCGTTCCGCTCCGCGCGATGGTCCGCGCGCAGGCCGCGGCGGGATCGAGCGGCGGCCGGGTGCCGTTCCGCGTGCTCTACTCGGTCCGCGAACCGGCGGAGGTGTACTTCGCCGACGAGTGGGCGCATCCGCCCGCGGGAGTCGACGTCACCACGCTCTACACGCGGCGCGCTCCCACCGGGTCCCGCAGGCCGCTCGGCCGCATCACGATCGAGGATCTCGACGCGCACGGGTGGCCCGCCGAGTTCGAGCCGCGGTGCTATATCTGCGGGCCCACGAGCTTCGTCGACACGGTCGCGGACATGCTGGTCGAGCGAGGACATGCACCGGCGAACATTCGCACGGAGCGCTTCGGCCCCAGCTGACAACCGTCCCCGCCCGGCCGAGTTCAGAGGCGGGTGGTCATCTCGTCCTGGTAGTCGCGGACAGTGCGTTCGATGCGTGCGGCATCGTCGGCGTCACCGCGTTTCCGAGCGTCGTCCGCGCGTGACTGCAGCACGCGGATGGCCTTGCGCAGCTCGTTGTCGGACATGCGGCGGTCGGTGCGCTCGCGCGTGGCGATGTCTTCCATGAGTCTCTCCCGACGTCACTCGTGCGGTCGACACACGATGCCGTGTGTCTCACATCACAGTGTGCGCCGGGAGAGCGCCGAACGCTAGTGATTGCTGGAGACGCCGGTGTCGCTGGTGGCGTCGGCACCCGAGCGATCGCGTACGAAGCTGGAGAGGCTTCGCGAGGCGAACTCGCGGAAGTACGGGAGCTTCGCCGGCGGCACGAGCGAGGGCAGGATGGTGTGCCAGACCTGCTCCATGCGCACGGCGGCACCGTCGAGGCGCGCAGTGCCCTCGGCGACCATCAGCACGCCACTGAGCATCTCCGAGACCAGGCAGGACGCGGTCTCGGCGTCCAGCGAGTCGATGACGTCACCGTGCTCGATGGCACGCTCGAAGAGGTGCGAGAAGATGTTCTGCCACGTCCCGAAGACGCTCCCCCGCGTGGGGTCCGGTGCGTCCACCTCGAGCTGCAGGCGGTACATGATGCGCACCAGGTTGTCGGTATTGGCAAGGTCGAGAACGGAATACGTGATCCCGATGACGGATTCCAGTGCGGGAGAACGGCTGTCGACCATTCCGGTGCAGGCGGCCGCGACACGCTCACGACCCTCGTCGACGAGCGCGCGCGCCAGCTCTTCCTTGGAGGCGAAGTGGAAGTACAGCGCGCCCTTGGTCACACCCGACTCCGCCGAGACCTGGCTCAGGGTCGCCGTGGCGTGGCCGACCCGCAGGAACAGATCGGCGGCAGCCCGCAGGGCCGCGGACCGCGTTGCCTCTGCACGTAATTGCCTGACCATTGTTACTCCCCACTAGTCACGCGCGTTCGGACCGGTGCTCCGAACCGCCGGTGTGAATCCCGTGTCACACCCTTCTACTGCGCGTGATCATGATAGGCACAGGTTGGACTCGAACACCGCCACAGAAATGCACTCGAGACAAAATCACAATGACGACCAGCGCTCGAGCGAGTCCAGGCACCGCTCCGACTGCTTCTACTCGTCGGTAGGTTCTTTATCTCGACGAGAGCCGACTTCTCGTCCGCCGGCACCGGACGTCGGCGCACGTCATTGCAGCGAGACGGCGACGAAGATCTCGACGTTCCCGTCGGCTGAGAGGCACTCGAACTCCACCCCGCCGGCGCGCACGATCGAGCCGTCGGCGATGGCCTCCTCGGCCTGCGCCCACGCGTCCTCCGCCCGGTCGGGCAGCGTCATCGACGGCGTGAAGACCGCGAACGCTCCCGACGGAACCGTGACGAAGACGTCGCCGATCGGCACGTCGTCGACGTTCCCACGAGGTACGCCGACGACGACGTTGCAGACACCACGCTGATCCGGGACGTAGACGGTGTAGACGTCGGCGTCCTCCGGTTCACGTTCGCGGATACGTTCACGCAGGAACACGACGAGATCGCTGGCGCTGCCCTCGGGTCCGGGATCGACACCGGGCACGACCAGTCCGCCGAACACCATGCTCGGACGTGCCACGAGACGGAACGTCATCCCGCACCGCCGACGCCCCGCGAGCCGGGCGTCGCGACCGGAACGTACATCTCGATCTTGTACGCGTGGGGATACACCTCGAACTCACCGGTGAAGGCGCGAGTGAAGGACCCCATCTCCTCCGCGTGGGTGATCTCGTTCCACAGCGTCGTCAGGACCTGCGGAAAATTGCCGACTGCTGAGAATTTCGCATAGCGACCCGCCGGCACACGCGCCACGATGTGCCCGCGGCGCACGTCACCGTCCGCGACGCGGTACCCGACGATCTGCGTGCTGTAGGACCCGATCGCGGGAACGAAGTCGGTGTAGACCGACCCGAGCGGTTCACCGATGTCCTGGTTCAGGATTCCGGACCACGCACGTTCGAGATTGGTGTCGTAGAGAGAGCCCAACGCCCGTTTCGGGCTGCGCACAGGAAGACCCGCAACCCACGTTTCCGCGAGGTCGACGAATTCGATGGTCATGACGGGCTCCCGTGCAACGGCTTCGATGTCCGCGTGGTGGTCACTGACATTCCGGCGGACCGGCACTCGCGACCCCGCCCGGAGAAGTGCCCACCCGCCGAATACCACGACGCGCCCTCACCATACAGTGCCGCGTCAGGGGAGAACGGATACCCCGTGAGATCCGTCCATTCCTGCCGAGGCCGGCAACGCCTCCACGGGCGGCGGTGCATCGGATCGCCACTGCACCACGGCGGCTCCCGTCAGAATTGCTGCACCACCTGCGATTTGAGTGAGAGACACTGTCTCGCCGAGCAGGAGCCACGCCGCAACCACCGCACACAGCACCTCGACCAGCGCGATCACCGATGCGGTCGATGCCCCGAGAGCGCGGGACGCCATGATCCCGAAAACGTACGCGACGGCTGCGGAGACCAGGGCGAGCACTGCGACGGCAGTCCACCACGGCCACGCCCGGCCGTCGATAGCGACGTCGTTCGTCGACACCTGCAACGGAACCATTCCCAGCATTCCGGCGACGCCGACCACAATGGCGCCCACCGCCAGTCCGGCGGCCGAGAGAACCAACGGATCGACGGCGTCACCCTGTTTCGCGGACACCACGAAGTAGAACGCGAGACACACGGCGGCGGACAGTCCCCAGAGCACGCCGACAGGATCGAACACGGCGCCGTCGAACACGTCGAGCACGACCAGCGCACCGCCGAGCGCGAGTGCGACACCCGCCATCGTCGTCGGGCGGGGGCGCCGCCGGGTGGTGATCCAGATCCAGCCGATCACCAGGACCGGCCCGAGGTACTCGAGCATGAGTGCGACACCCACCGAGAGGTGTTGGATCGCATTGAAGAAGCAGACCTGGGCTCCTGCCACCGCGACGACGCCGTACGCGACGACGGTGACGGGAGCCGAGAGCACCCCGCGGAGTGCGCCGCGGCGCAGCAGGACGACGACGGGCAGGAGGATCACCGCACCGCCCACGATGCGAGCGAGCACCGCGGACTCGGGCGACCACCCGGTGTCGGTGAGCGCCTTCGCGAACGGGCCCGACATTCCGAACGCGATCGCGGAGGTCACGGCGAACGCGACACCGGAACGGGAGGACACCATGAGCGGCCCTTTCGAGGATCCGGCCACACCGTCGGGTACGTCGCCCGTCATGTCATGACCGTAACTGTAGATTGGTCATGACACTAGAGACCCGGAAGGTCAGGAGTCAAATGCTTTTTGCTCATGACACACGCACCGCCCTCGTCTGGGCGGCGGCGCTGATCAACACCGCCGCGAACGGCGAGGACCACCTCCCTGACGTGAGCACCCTGTCGTCGATGCTCGACGAGCACGAGTGGACGGGGCGCCGCGACGGCACACAGGAGGAACTCGACGCCGTGCGGGCCCTGCGCCCGGCCTGGCGGGCGCTGTGGGAGACGGGCGAACCCGACGCCGTCGTACCCGTCGTCAACGCGATGCTGGCCGCATCCGACGCCCGGCCGTACCTCACCCGCCACGGCGACTGGGGCTGGCACATGCACGTCAGCGACGACGACGCGCCCCTCGCCGATCGCATGACGGCCGAGACCGCCGTCGCCCTCGCCGACATGGTGCGGTCGGACGAGCTCGAGCGGCTCCGCCTGTGCGACGCACCGGACTGCGACGCGGTGCTCGTCGACCTGTCCCGCAACCGATCGAGGCGGTACTGCGACACCGGAAACTGCGGCAACCGCGCCAACGTCGCCGCGTACCGGGCCCGCAAGAAGATCTGACGACGGCCGGTCCTGGTGAACCGATATTCGCATAATTCCTGATCAGCTGAAGGTATTCCGTGGTCACCGGACCAGCCACTGGTAGCCACCCCGCTCAATAACGGTGGTTCGCGCCATATGTTGTCGCACAACATCATACGACTCATCGGTGGCTTTGACGCCACCTGCAGCCGGGGTTACCGTCGGTGATCGCGGCGGCCCGCCGGGCCGCACGCCTCATCGCTTCTCCTCGTCTCGGGAGCCACACCATGTCGATCTCGACGTCCCTCGACGGGCGGGTGCAGAGCCACACCCGCGCGCATCTGTCCGAGTCTCGTGCACGCGTGGCCTCCATGCTGGGCGACATCGTCGAGGACCGCTCGCTCGGAGCCAGACTGTGGTCGACCGACGACGTCGAGTACCTCAACTGCGGCGGGTACGGGACCCTCCTGCTCGGCGCCCGGCATCCCCGCGTCGTCGACGCGGTGATCGCCCAGCTCGGACGCCATCCCGTCTCCACCCGCACCCTGCTCGAACCTCGGGTGGCCGAGGCCGCGGCGGCACTGGCGGCCCGCCTGCCGGACCCGCTGTCGAAGGTCTACTTCGGCGCCTCCGGA
This sequence comes from Rhodococcus sp. BP-241, assembly GCF_019836145.1. Taxonomy (NCBI): domain Bacteria; kingdom Bacillati; phylum Actinomycetota; class Actinomycetes; order Mycobacteriales; family Nocardiaceae; genus Rhodococcus; species Rhodococcus sp. BP-241. The sequence goes on from NZ_JABUEI010000003.1 coordinate 511,895, forward strand.
ACCGAGGCCACCGAAGCCGCCGTCAAGATGGCCTGCAGCGCCGGCCACCATCGCCTGATCGGGGCGAGCCGCGGCTACCACGGCAAGACCCTCGGCGCGCTCGCCCTCACGGCGAATCCGTCGTATCAGAACCCGTTCCGTCGACTGTTCACCGCGGCGACCACAGTTCCGTACGGCGACGTCGAGGCACTGTCGGACGCACTCGGCGACGACGCCTCCGACGCCTGCGTGGTCCTCGAACCCGTGCAGGGCGAGGGCGGGGTCGTGCTGCCGCCCCGCAACTACCTCGCGGTCGCCTCGGCACTGTGCCGTGAACGCGGAGCCCTCCTCGTGATCGACGAGATCATGACCGGCCTCGGACGCACCGGCCTGATGTGGGAGAGCGAGCGGGACGCCGTCGACGCCGACATCGTCCTCGTGGGAAAGAGTCTGGGCGGCGGCGTGATTCCCGTGTCGGCCGCCGTCGCGACACCGCGCGCCTTCCGTGCCTTCGACATCGACTTCGGCATCCACACGTCGACCTTCTCCGGTGCGCCGCTGGGGATGGCGGCCGCGTGCGCCGCGCTCGAGGTCATCGACGACGAGAAGCTGGTGGCGCGATCCGCACGGACGGGCGGACGACTGCTCGACGAGTTGCGCATACTCACAGCGGATCTCGGGACCGTGGAGGTCCGCGGTCGAGGGTTGCTCATCGGGCTGGACTTCGGCGACGCCGGCACCGCCGGCCGCTTCCTGCTCGCGCTGCTCGACCGGCGCGTCGTGGCCAACCACTCCCTGAACGCCAGTCCAGTCGTGCGTTTCACTCCCCCGGCCACGATGACCGAGGCTGATGTCGACTGGATGCTCACCGCCGTCGGCGACGCACTGCGCGAGACGTTCTCGAAAGGACACCGATGACGATTCTGCTGACCGGAGCCTCCGGCGTCGTCGGACTGCCGACGCTCCGCGCCCTCACCGAGGACCACGACGTCGTCGTGCTGGAAGGTCGACGGGCCGTGCAGCACTCGGGGATCACTGTCCGCGGCGACCTCCGCGCGCCACACCTCGGACTCGACGACCGGACGTGGTCCGCCCTCACCCGCGACGTGGACACCGTCGTGCACTGCGCCGGCGTCGTGGACTTCGGGATCGACGACGCGTCCACCCGGGCCGTCAACGTCGACGGAGTCCGCCACATCGTGGAGCTCTCCCGGGACGCGTCGGCACGCCTGGTGCACGTCAGCACCGCCTTCGTCGGCCAACCCGTGATCCCGGACGTCACCGGCGGACTCGCCACCATGCACCCCGGTGCGTACATCGCCAGCAAGAGGGACGGCGAGGATCTCGTGCGGAGCAGCGGCCTCGACTGGACCATCGTCCGCCCGTCCATCGTGTGCGGCGATTCCGAGACCGGTGAGATCTCCGAGTTGCAGGGGCTGCACACCCTCGTGCGCGCCTTCCTGCGCGGGACGTTGCCGGTCGTCCTGTGCGAGGACGCGCTGCAGTACGACTTCGTGCCGTGCGACGTCGTCGCACGGTCGATCGCGACGGTGGTGAACCACCCGCGGCAGTACGACCGCGAGCACGTGTGGGTCACCAGCGGGGCCGCGGCACTGGACATCGACTCGCTCGTCGCCGTGCTGGTCGACGAGGCCACCCGCCTCGGGATCGCGGTGGACGCGCCTCGCCGGCTGCACCCGGACGTGTTCCAGCGCCTGTGGAAGCCGGCCTTCTTCGACCTGCTCGACCCCGCGTCGCAGACGAAGTTCGCCAATCTCCTCGCCTCCGTCGCGAACCTGTTCAACACCAGCCCGTTTCCCACGTCGCTCGGGTCCGGACCCCTCCCTCCCGCGCAGACGGCGGGCACCATCGAACGCTCCGCCCGCCTCACCGCCCGACATCTGGTGGAGCGCTCCCCCGGCGCCTATCCCGTCCTGCAGTCCGCCTGACCGTCGATTCCATTCGAGGAGTTCTCATGTCCCCCAGCATCATCAGTGTGATCGCCACCCTCACCGGCGTCACTCCGGACGACGTGTTCGATCGGGTCAGCGACTTCGCCTCCTTCGGCGATCACGTACCCATGGTCGACCGCATCGCCGTGACGGATCCCGAGTCGCGGGACGCGGCCGGGTACGTTCGATCGTCGTCGTGGTCGACCCACTTCCGCGGCGGTCTGCTGCAGTGGGTCGAGACGGACACCGTCGACGTGCCCGGCCGCACCGTCACCTTCGAGCAGTCGAGCGGCGACCTGGGATCGTTCGACGGCCGGTGGGCGGTGCGGGAGACCGGCGACGGCGCCGTCGAGATGGCCTTCGACGCCGCCGTCGACATCGGCATCCCGTCGATGGCCGACATGCTCAATCCGGTCGCCGCACAGGAACTGGCCACCGGCGTGCACCAGATCGTCGACGGGCTCTTCGGCTCGGGCGTCGTCTCCGTCGAGACCGGGTCGCGGCTCACTCAGCGCTGACGGACCGGCCCCGGCCTATGCTGAACGCGTGCTCGGCCGACGGCAGTTCCTCCGCGGGGCCGGCGTAGCTGCGGCCGCCGCCGCCCTGGCGGGGTGTTCCCGAGATACGTGGTGGCAGGACGCTTCCGGCCGACTGCGCATCGCCACCGGCAACGTGGGTGCGGTGTTCGACGAGTACGGCGCGGCTCTGCGCACAGAGGCCTCGCAGGTGCTGCCGGGTGTGCGCTCGGAGGTCCTCGTGACCGGCGGCTCCGTGGGAAACGTGCTCGACCTCTCGTCGGGCAGCGCGGACGTCGCGTTCTGCCTCGGCGACACGGCACTCGATGCGGTGCGCGGCGAAGGGGCCTTCGACTCCCCGGTCCCCCTGACCGCGCTGGCCCGGCTCTACGACAGCTTCCTGCAGATCCTCGTCCCGGTGGATTCCCCGGTCACGGGAATCCAGGACCTGGCGGGCGTGCGCCTGAGCGCGGGCCAGACCGACTCGGGTACCCGGTCGGTGACCGAGAGGTGCCTGGCCGCAGCAGGAGTGGACACGGCGGACGTCGACTTCGTCGCGCAACCGCTCGGCGAGGCGACGGCGGCGCTGAGCACCGGACGCGTCGACGCGCTGGCCTTCGTCAGCGGGTTCCCGGTGCGGGCACTGGTCGAGCTGGGCGCGCGCACACCGGTCCGCGCGCTGGATCTCGGTGGACTGGTCGAGGGACTCGTGTCGACGTGGGGTCCGCAGTACGTCACCGGTCCGCTGCCGGCCGGGCCGTACCGTCTGCCCGCCGCCGTCCAGACTGTCAGCGTGAAGACGTACCTCATCGCGACGCCGACGCTCCGCGAGGACACGGCCTACGGGTTCACGTCCGTCGTCTTCGACCGTCAGGACGCGATCGCACGAACCGTGCCCGACGTCCGGCAGCCGACCGTCGCCGCCGGAATGTTCACCCAGCCGGTCCCGCTGCATCCGGGGGCGCTGCGGTGGTTCCGCGATCGAGACGCGCGGGAAGTGAGATGACCGTCCGCAGGCCCGGATCGGCGGGTTCGAAGACCACGTCCCCGTCGGCGTCGCGGATGCGGAGGACGACGATCGCGAGACCCAGTCCGGTGCCCTCGACGCCGGCGTGCCGGTCGAGTCGGTGGAAGCGCCGCCCCAGCTCGGCGGCTTCGGCGGCACTGACGCCGTCACCGTGATCGCGCACCGTCACTCGCCACGCGTCGCCGGCCTGCTCCAGCGCGACGTCGACGGACCGACCCTCCGCGTACTTCAGCGCGTTGTCCAGAAGGACGTCGAGGACCGTGGGGACGAGGTCCTCCTCCAGGAACGCCGGGGCGGTGTCGACGTCGACCCGGACGGTGAGCAGATCCTCGAACAACGGCGCCCACAGCGCAACCCGCTCGCGTAGCTGCCGGGCGACGTCCACCTCGGAGGAGCGCCGGTCGAAGCCTCCCGCGCGGCTGATCTCGATCACCGCGTCGAGTGAGCGCGCCATGCGTTCGGTCTCGGCGAGCACCGGTTCGACGGCCGGATCGTCCACGGCCAGGTTCTCGAGCCGGAGCCGCAGTGCCGTCAGCGGATTGGCCAACTGGTGCGACACGTCCGCGACCAGTTCGCGCTGCTGCTGCCGGGAGTGCTCCACGTTCGCCGCCATGTCGTCGAACGACTCCGCGAGCCGCCGGAGTTCGGGAGGCCCGACGTGGCGTCCCTCGGTCGGAGTGCGGCCGCGGGACAGCTGCTCGACGCGGGTGGTCAGATCGTCGACCGGCCGCACCACCCAGCCGACGAGTGGCACTCCCACGAGCCAGGCGACGAGCGCGAGGACGACGGCGCCGCCCGCCGCGGCGAGCACCATCGCTCGCTGCACGTTGTCCCGCGCGGCCGACGTGTCCTCCAGCATGACGACGGCACCGAGGATCTGCGCGTCCCGGCCGATGGGCGTCGCGACGATCAACGGCTCGGTCTGCCACGGCCACAGCGCAGTCGGAGCGGAGGTCGGTGTTCCCGCGAGCGCGTCGCGTACCGCGCCCGCCAGACCCGGCACGTCGGCCGGCAGATCCGAGCCTGCCGGTGCGAGCACCGATCCGTCGATGTCGACGATCCACGTGCGGGTGCTCTCCGTGACCTCGCCGTACCGCATCAGATCGGGTCCCAGTGAGCTCGCGTCACCGACACTGTCGGCCAGGGTGGCGAACCGGGTCGCGGCGGCCAGACGCCGTTCGTGGATGGTGATCGCCCGTTCCTCCGCGTGGGCGGCCACGAGCGGCGCGACGAGTGCCGCCAGCACGGCGGCCGTCAACGTGATCGCCAGTGCGAGCAGCCGTCTCCTCACGCGTCGGGCTCGGCGGGAGCGACCAGTCGATAGCCAACACCGCGCACCGACTCGATCCGGGCGACGTCCTTCAGCTTGTTCCGCAGTGACGCGACGTGGACGTCGAGCGTGCGCGAGGCACCCACCCACGTCGTGTCCCACACCTCCTCCATGAGCGCGGCGCGGCTCACGGGGCGGTCCGGTGTGCGGGAGAGTGCCACGAGCAGTTCGCATTCCTTCGCGGTGAGCGTGCGCACGGAGCCGTCGGGTGCGGTGACCTCGCGGGTGTCCCGAGCGAGGTCGAAGCCGAGATCGACGGCCGGCTCGGTGGCGACGCGTCCGACACTGCGCCGCACGACCGCGTCCAGCCGTGCGAGCAGCACCGCGAAGCTGTACGGCTTGGTGACGTAGTCGTCGACACCCGCACGCAGAGCGCCGATCACGGAATCCTCGGTGCGCCGCGCCGTGAGCGCCACGATGGGAACGGACGAGTGCTCCCGGATCCGGCGGCAGACCCACAGGCCGTCGTGATCCGGGAGCCCCATGTCGAGCAGGACGAGATCGGCGTCGTCCACCATGTCGAGCGCCGCGGTCCCGGTCGCGGCGTGCCGCACCGCCCAGCCCTGCCGACGCAGCGACTGTGTGAGTGCGTCGGCGACTCCGAGGTCGTCCTCGACGACGAGAATCTGCATCGTGAGGCCCTCCCGTCCGGCGCGGAAAGCCTAACGCACGGACCTCAGGACACTGCCGCCTCGTTCCTGTCCGCTCGGCGTGCCTGCTCGGCGTCCAGGAAGGTCGGTGCGCGGTTCTTCAGGACGAAGACGTACACGACGAGCGAGACACCGATGGCGATGGTGACGTAGATGCCGAAGGCGTCGAGCGCATCGTTCTCCTTGGCGGCCTCGTAGATCACCGGAGCCGTGCCACCGAACATCGAATTGGCCAGTGCGTAGCCGAGTCCCAGCCCCAGAGCGCGCACGTGCGCCGGGAACAGTTCCGCCTTCACGATCGCGTTGATCGAGGTGTAGCCGGTGAGGATGACGTAGGTGCCGGCGAGCAGCAGGAAGGACACCATCGGCGTCTCGACGCGCGGCAGCAGGTTCAGGAAGGTCCACGACCACAGCACACCCGCGATGCCGAACCCGACGAGCAGCGGCTTGCGCCCGATCTTGTCGCTCAGCAGTCCGCCGAGTGGCTGGATCACCATGAGCAGCACCAGCGCCGCGAGGTTGATCCACGTCGCCGTCATGCCCTGATCGGCGTAGGTGCTCTTGACGATGAGCGGCCCGTTGACGCTGTAAGTGTAGAACGCGACGGTGCCGCCGAGGGTGACGAGGAAGCAGATGAGCAGCTGCTTCGGATACGCGGTGAACAGTTCGGTCATCGAGCCGCTGCGCTTGCCATCGACCTCGGTCTGCAGGGATTCGTCCATGCTCCGACGCAGGAACAGCACGACCACGGCGCCGAGGGCGCCGATACCGAACGCGATGCGCCATCCGAAGGAGGCGATCTGTTCGTCGGTCAGGACGCTCTGCTGGATCAGCAGTGTGACCTGGGCGAGGACGTGACCGCCCACCAGGGTGACGTACTGGAACGAGGAGAAGAATCCGCGCAGCCCCGGCGTCGCCGCCTCGGACATGTACGTCGCCGACGTGCCGTACTCGCCACCCGTCGCGAAGCCCTGCAGCAGGCGGCAGAGGACGAGCATGACCACGGCGGCCGACCCGATGGACGCGGCCGTCGGGGTCAGCGCGATGAGCAGAGACGAGCCCGCCATGAGCGAGATGCTGAACACCAGCGCGGGACGACGCCCGTGCCGGTCCGCGTACCGACCGAAGAACCACGACCCGATCGGGCGCATCACGAAGGTGATCGCGAAGATGCCCATCGTGTAGATGCCCGCGTTGGGCTCACCGTCGGCGAAGAAGCTCGACTGCAGGTACGACGCGAAGACCGTGTAGACGTACACGTCGTACCACTCGACGAGGTTGCCGAGTGATCCGCGAATGGTGTTGAACACCGCCCGCTTCGTCGAAGGAGGCCCCGCGGGGATGGCTGTCGTGGCCATGGATGGTCACCTTTCGGTCCGGTGCAGGGGATGCACCGAACGAACACTAGGTGTGACCGGCGCCATATGAGGCACGGCTGCGGGCAGTCTTTACAGACACTTTGCAAACCCGATCGAGGCTGTCGGTGGGACCTGCCACCATCGTCGACATGACGACGACGCCGGCGCTACCCGAAGCGTGCCTCGCGTGGTGCAGCACCCGTTCGTACGAGTACGACGTGCTGGGTGATCTCGCGGAGATCGACCTCGACTGGTGGAACAGTCGTCTCACGAGCGCGCGCATCCCGGTGCGGGTCCGCGCCCGAGGTCTGGACGGAGACGTCGTCGAGACCGGCACCGGGTTCCTGCGGCGCGGCGATCTGCAGACCATCGGGAGCGGGTGCGATCTGACCACCGTCTACCACTGCGCCGCATGGCTCGTCGGTCATCGAGACCGAGACCGCGCTCGCCGCTTCCCCGATGCGCGGGACCTCGAGGAGCCGGCCGGCGACCGTCGGCTGCACGGTGTTCGGCAGGCACTGGACGAGTGCCGCCGCGCGCCGGCGCTCATCGACGTCGGTCCGCACCGGGACTGGTCGGGCTGGCCGAGGGCCACGGGATTCGGGCGCGTTCCGATGTCCCTGTACGTGTGGGCGATCGGGTCGGAGAACATGCTGCACCGCCCGCAACTCCTCGACCAGCAGGCGCTCTCGGAACTCGTGCACCTGGGGTGGGTGGACAATCCCTCGGTGTCGGCCATGACCGTGCGGCGCTACCTCGGCTACTGCGAGGTGCTCGACGAGTGGGCGAGACTGGGCCGCGTACGGCCCGAGCTCGTCGAGATGTGGCTGGTGCGGTCGTGGCGGATCCGACGGGAGACGCCGTCGCCGTTCCTGGACGAGTTCCGCGATGCGCTGTGACGAGCGTCGAACGTGGTGGAGCTGAGGGGAATCGAACCCCTGACCTTCTCGATGCGAACGAGACGCGCTACCAACTGCGCCACAGCCCCTGACCCGGCGAACCAGGATCGTCTCGAACTCTAGCAGCCCCGCGGGACTGCCAGAAATCCGGTCACTCCCCCGCTGCGCGGCGCATGCGGACGTCGAGGTGGGAGTCGCCGACGTGCTCGTCGTAGTGCTCGAGATGGTCGAACGCCGGGTCCTCGTCGTCCACCTCGAGCACCACGGCGCCGGGGCGACGCAGGCGCTCGGGAGTGAGCTTGAGCTCCGGGTCGGTGCTGGACTCGACACCGAGGCGCGAGCGCTGCAGACGCTGCATGCGACGACGACGGATGTCCTCCTCGATGCGCACCTGGCGGCGGAGGTAGAACAGGTAGGACGACAGCCCGACGATGGTGACGGCGAAGACCCACCAGAAGATCGGGCTCGCAAGGAATCCCAGCGCTGCAGACATCGCGATGACGAACACGGAGCCGAGCACCGTGCGCTGACGGAACGCGTAGCGGGCGGCGCGGGCGATGGCGTCGGCCTCGGGATCGAAGCCGCCGCGGCCGCGTCGCTGCGGCACGAAGTCCTCCGAGAAGTACTCGTCGACGTGCTCGTCGCTCTCGTGGCCGTGCTGGGTCTCCATCGGATCCTCCGAAAGCGAGTCGGTCGAGTGCAGGTCGTCGTCGGACGGGCGCCAGTCGGGGTCGCTGCGGTGCCCTGCCGCGGGACCGGGATCGACGCGGAGCCGCGCTCCGCCCCGGTGCAGGACCCGTGTCGCGAGCGCGACGTCGGTGGTGCGGCGGATACGCGGGCGCGATGTGACCACCATCGGCACGAGCACGAACAGCCAGATGGCGACGAGGCCGATCCAGATCACCGAATTGGGCACACCCACCACCTCCTGACGTGAATCACATTCATGTGAGCTTGCACGTCAGCGTAGTGGGGCGCGGTGAACCGCCGACGGCGACGCGCCGAACACGAGTGCACTCATGTCACTCCAGTCACAGGCCGAACTTCCCGTAGTGCTTGCGTGTTCCCGCGGACACTGCAGCACGCGCGGGAACACGGAAGCCCTACGGGAATCTCGAGGCGACTACCGAGCCCACGCCGCCCGACCACTGCGCACCAGCACGTCCGCCACCGTTCCGGGCGTCTCCCCCACCGTCATGGCGACGAGGATGTGGTCGCGCCACGCACCGTCCACGTCGAGGTACCTCTGCAGCAGGCCCTCCTGGCGGAACCCGACGTTGCGCAGAACCGCTTGACTGGCAGCGTTTTCCGGCCGCACGGTGGCTTCGAGCCGGTGCAGCCCGGCCGACGAGAAGCAGTGGTCGACGCCGAGTGCGAGTGCTGCCGTGGCGACCCCCTGCCCGCCGACGTCCTTGGCCACCCAGTAGCCGATCCACGCCGATCGAAGGGCTCCGCGAACGATGTTGCCGACAGTCAGCTGCCCGACGAAGGTGCCGTTCAGTTCGATGGCGAAGGGCAGCATCATCCCGCGCCTGGCCTCGGCCTTGAGGCTCGAGAACAGGGGCGGCCACGACGACATCGCGTGCCGCATGTCCCACGGCGCCTCACCGGTGGGCTCCCACGGTTCGAGGTGCGCGCGGTTGTCGATGCGGGTCCGCGACCACACCGCGGCGTCACGCAAACGTACCGGTCGGACCGTCACCTCGCCCGCGGGAACCACGAGAGGTCCCAGCTTCGCCGGCCATCCGGGATGGCTCGACCACGATCGCGGCATACTTCGAAACCTTAGCGAAGAGGACGGAGCGTCAGCCGCGCTGCGCGAGGAATGCGACGTCGACCTCTTCGCCGGTCCGCACCTCGGTCACCTCGGGGTCGACCATGACCAGGCAGTTGGCCTCCGCCAGCGTCGCCAGCAGGTGCGACGAGCTGCCGGGAGCACCGCCGAGTGCCTGCACGAGGTAGTCTCCCGTGCCCTCGTCCCGCATGAGCTGGCCGCGCAGGTAGGCGCGGCGCCCGGCGATGGACGTGATGGGTCCGACGGTGCGGGCGGTGACGATGCGGCGCATGGGCTGGCGTCGACCGAGCGCGATGCGCACGAGCGGCCGCACCATCACCTCGAAGACGACGAGCGCACTCACCGGGTTGGACGGCAACAGGAAGGTGGGTACCTCGTCGCGACCGAGCTGGCCGAAGCCCTGCACCGATCCGGGGTGCATGGCCACGCGGCCGACCTCGATGTCGCCGAAGTCCTCGAGCGCCTCGCGGATCTCCTCGGACGCGCTGCCGCCGACGGCTCCGGCGATGACGACGATCTCGGAGCGGATGAGCTGCCCTTCCACCACCTCGCGCAGCCGCTTCGCGTCACCGCTGACGATGCCGATGCGGTTGACGTCCGCGCCCGCGTCCCGCGCCGCGGCAGCGAGGGCGTAGCTGTTCACGTCGTACACCTGGCCCTGGCCCGGTGTGCGTTCGATGTCGACGAGTTCGCCGCCGATCGAGATGACCGAGAGTCGGGGACGGGGATGCACCAGGACCTTGTCACGGCCCACGGCTGCGAGGAGACCGACCTGCGCTGCGCCGATGATGGTCCCGGACCGCACGGCGACGTCGCCGGGCTGCACGTCGTCACCGATGCGGCGCACGTACTCCCCGGAACGCACGGGTGCGAGCACCTCGATGCGGCCGCGCGCGAACTTCGCTCGATCCACGGGGAGAACGGCGTCCGCGAGGGTGGGCAGCGGTGCACCCGTGTCGACGCGCACCGCCTGCCTCGGCTGCAGACGGATGGGCTGACGCGACCCCGCCGCGACCTCGCCCACCACGGGCAGCGAGATGTCGACGGGTGCGCCGTCGTCGTCGGTGGCCGACCCCGCTGCAGCGATGTCCACACTGCGGACCGCGTAACCGTCGATGGCCGCCTGATCGAACCCGGGCAGCGGGCGCTCGGTCACCACTTCCTCCGCGCACAGCAGACCCTGCGCCTCGGAGATGGCGACTCGCACCGGCCGGGGGGCAACCGCTGCAGCCGTCACTCTCGACTGCTGCTCCTCAACCGAGCGCATCCGCACCTTCCGTCATCCGTGTCGACCGGGCGTCACTCGTAGGTCGTGAGCTCCGGTGCCCAGCTGTCGCTCAAGCGCTCCTGGAGCCACTCGCGCAATGCCGGACCGTAATCTTCGCGTTCCAGTGCGAAGTCAACCGCAGCGCGGAGGTAACCCCCGGGATTTCCGAGGTCGTGTCTCACTCCGCGGTGCACCACCACATGTACCGGATGACCCTCCTCGATGAGGAGAGCGATGGCGTCGGTGAGTTGCAACTCGCCGCCGGCGCCGGGCTGGATGCGTCGCAACGCATCGAAGATGGCCCGGTCCAGAAGGTATCGGCCGGCCGCCGCGTAGTTCGACGGCGCGTCCTCCTTCTTGGGCTTCTCCACCATGCCGTTGACCTTGAGCACGTTGGGGTTCACTGCGTCGGGCACGATCTCGGTGTCGAACACTCCGTACGCGGACACCGCGTCCTCGGGAACCTCGATGGCGCACAACACGGTTCCGCCGCGCTTGGCACGCACCCGCGACATCACGTCGAGCACACCCCGCGGCATCACCAGGTCGTCCGGGAGCAGCACTGCGATCGCGTCCTCGTCGTCGTCGAGCACCTCCTCGGCGCACGCGACGGCATGTCCGAGACCCAATGGCTCCGCCTGGATCACCGACTGGACGTCGAGAAGACCGGGCGCGACACGGACCTTCTCGAGCATCTCGAGCTTGCCGCTCGCCTCGAGCTTGTTCTCCAGCACCAGATCCTCGACGAAGTGGGCGACCACACCGTCCTTGCCGGGCGAGGTGACGATGACGAGGCGCTGCGCGCCGGAATCGGCAGCTTCTCCGGCGACGAGCTCGATTCCGGGCGTATCGACCACCGGCAGTAGCTCTTTCGGTACCGTTTTCGTGGCGGGGAGGAAACGTGTTCCCATGCCTGCAGCGGGTACGACGGCCGTACGGAACGACGGCTTCTTGCCACCGGCCACGGACTCACTGTTTGCTGAGCTCATGCGCACACCCTATCCATGTAGACCGCGAATCGTCCTTCGCGAGACACTGGGGTTTCCCCCGTGATCAGTGACGACAAACTCGAGTGGAGGACACGCATACTCACTGCCCGCAAGCAGCGAGACGTCCACGCACGAGAGCGGGCATCAGAGGCACTCTCTCACGCCGTGTCGGTTTTGGCCTCCGATGCGCGGGAGCGCGGCGGCGACACTGTCGCCGCCTACGTACCGGTGGGTAGCGAGCCCGGTGATGCGAGCATGCTCGACTCCGCACTGGCCGCCGGACTGCGAGTGCTGCTGCCCGTCGCGCGTGAACCGGGGCCGCTGTCCTGGGCCGAGTACCGCGGACCCGACTCGCTCGTCGCGGCCGCGTACGGCTTGCGCGAACCGTCCGGCCCGACGCTTCCTCCCGAGACCGTCGCGGACGCGTCGATCGTGTTGGTACCCGCACTCGCCGTCGATCGCAGCGGCGGTCGCCTCGGCCGAGGCGCCGGCTTCTACGACCGCACCCTCGATGCCGTCCGGCCCGACGCGTGGCTGGTGGGCGTGGTGTACGACGACGACCTGGTCGACGCGCTGCCCACCGAGACGCACGACGTGCGCATGACCCACGTGTTGACGCCGCTGTCGGGGCTGCGGCGGCTCGGCCACGACAGTCGCGGCTGAGGAATAGCACCACCTGCACGGACGTTGCCTCGATTGCCGACGCTGGCACTGTCGACTGTAGAGTGCCAGTCAGGGACCGACAGCGGAGGAAACGTGCCTACCTACTCTTATGCGTGCACCGAGTGTGACAACCGGTTCGACATCGTCCAGAAGTTCACGGACGACTCGTTGACGGTCTGCCCCGCGTGCTCCGGCAAGCTTCGCAAGCTGTTCAACACCGTGGGCATCGTCTTCAAGGGCAGCGGCTTCTACCGCAACGACAGCCGCGGCAGTTCGAGCAGCAGCGAGTCGGGCTCGTCCGACTCCGGCAGCTCCTCGGACAGCAAGAGCTCGAGCGAGAAGAAGAGCGACACGAAGTCCGACTCGACCTCGACCACCTCGAGTGAGAAGAAGTCGACCAGCACCTCCACCCCCGCCGCCGCAAGCTGATCGTCCGACCCGGGGAGCGTTGAACCGCTGTCCCCGGGCACCGTGAAACCTGGCGGCGTCCTGCGTCGCCCGCGTTCTACGGTCGCGTCATGTCTCCCACGGTCGATCACCCGCTGAGCGCGCGCCTGTTCGACCGCATCCCGCCTCTCCCGCCGCGTCTGCGGTCACCTGCCGCTCGACGCATCCTCGCCGCTGCTCTCGTGGGGCTCGCTGTCGTCTCGGCCTATCGAACCGATCCGTCGCGGACCGAGGTCCCGGTCGTCGTGACCGCCACGGACGTCGCTCCCGGCACCTCACTCACGGCCGCCGACGTCACGCTGACCCGCGTCGACTCGTCCCTGCTCGCGGACGGAACGCTGCGGTCGGTGGACGATGCGGTGGGACGGACTGTCGCCGGACCCGTCCGATCCGGCGAGGCGCTCACCGACGTCCGATTGCTGGGGCCCCGGCTGGCGTCCGCCACCCTGCCGTCCGGTGATGCCCGCATCGTGCCGATCCGCCTCGCCGATTCCGAGCTGGCGCAACTGCTTCGAGCCGGCGACGTGGTCGACGTGGTGCGGGCGGCGCCGGACGACACGTCCCCGTCCGGGGTGATCGCCGAGAGCGCCACCGTGGTGATGGTCTCCGCGCCGAGCTCCGGAGTGTCGCGACGAGACCAGCTCGTCCTGGTCGCCCTGCGCGCGGACGACGCGTCGGCCGTCGCCGCTGCGTCGCTCTCCGATGCACTCACGGTCCTGCTGCGATGACCGTCCCTGGTTCCGGGCTTCGCCGCGCCCATCGAGACGCGCTGGTCGGTTATTCTCGTCGTGGCTCAATCCATGATCGACGAGAGTAGGGGCGGATCGCATGTTGAAGGGCTTCAAGGACTTCCTGCTGCGCGGGAACGTGGTCGACCTCGCGGTCGCGGTGGTCATCGGTGCGGCCTTCACGGCCATCGTCACCGCATTCACCACCAACATCGTGAATCCGTTGATCTCGTCCATCGGGGCGAGCAACGAGCTGGGCTGGGGCTTCCTGATCCGCTCCGGCAACGACGCGACATTCGTGAACATCGGGGCTGTCATCACCGCGGTGATCAACTTCGTCATCATCGCGGCGGTCGTCTACTTCGTCCTCATCCTCCCGGTGAACACCGCGAAGAACCGCTTCGCGACGAAGAAGGAGAAGGCTCTGAGCGATCAGGACATCCTGATCCAGATCCGGGACCTGTTGGCGGAGGGCCGGTCCGACGGCGTCAAGACCACCTCGGACGGCATCACCGGAAACACGACGCCGGGCACCACCACCACGTAGACGCGACCCACACACGAGGGCCCGTACGCATCGCGTACGGGCCCTCGTGTCGTGCTCGGGGTGTCAGTTGAACTTGACCAGCGGGAACTCGTCGAGGGTGATCGCGGTGCCGGCCGCGGAGCAGGCGTCGACCACGGCCGTCGAGTTGTCGACCAACGCCTGACCGGACGAGCTGTCCGGCTCGGTGAGTTCGAGGGAATCGGCGGGTAGCGCGCCGATGAGGGTGCTGAGCGAGGACTCGACGTCACCGGTGGCGGTGTCCGCGAGCGGCTGGAACTTCTGCATCTCGGCGGTCTTCGCGTCGGTCCAGGTCTGCACGTCCGTGTCGGCCGGACCGGCCTTGACGAGGGCGGTGAACTGGTCGTACGTGGTCTCGAAATCGGTGCAGGCGGTGGCGTTCTCGGACGAGTCGTCGGACGACCCGGAATCGCCGCTGCTGCAGGCGGACAGACCCACCAGGGCCGTGAGGGCGAAGGCTGCAGTCATCACACGAGTCGCGGTACCGGAGTTCATGCGGACCATTCAACAGGACGCGTGGACGTCGGAACGCAGTGGGGCGGTGCATCTTCGGATGCTCGTGACATGCCACCGACCGTTGTCGTACTCCACTGTCACGCTTCACGAACACGACGAAGCCCCACCCGGATGACCCGGATGGGGCTTCGTCTGTGTTCAGATCTGCTGTGGCAGCGGACTACCGATCAGCAGGCACCTGATGCTGGCTGGGCCAGGATCAGTTGAAGCGCCACGGCTTGCCGTAGGTGACTGCGGTGTCGCCATTGCTGGAGACGACCTTCACGTACGGGCGAACCGAGACGTTGCCGGCGATGTTGGTCGCGGTGCCGTGCACGTTCGAGATCTGGATCTCGGTGCGCTCGCCCGAAGCCGAGCCGGTGCCGACCTCGACGTCCTCGATGCCGGGGCCCGGCTCGAGGGTGACCGTGGTGCCGACCTGCGGGAGGATGTCCGAGACGGTGAAGGCGTCGCCGTCACCGATCTCGAGCTGAGGGGTGCTGTAGCTGAAGGTCAGCTCTCCACCCAGCGAAGCCGGGTAGCCGAACTGGTAGCCGAGGGTGATGTCACCCTCGAAGTCGGCGGCGTCGGGGCCGGTGACCTCGACGATGGCGCGACCGTTGTGGAACCACTCACGGGTGAGGGGGCTTCCATCGAGCGGGAAGACACTGTTGATGAAGGTGTCGGCCTGCGACACGGTGATGGTGTTACCGCCACCGTCCACCACCGAGTTGGAATCATCGACAGCTGCGGAAGCGGAACCGGTGCCGACCACCAGGCCGACAACGGCGGCGCTGGCAATCACTGCTGCTCGCACGGACTTCTGAATCCTCATGTATTTCCTCATCATGTTCGTCCCGCGGCTGTTGCCCCGGGTGCGCTGTCGGGCTCTGACGTCCTCCCGATCGGTTCGCTTGCGAGCGAACCGTATCAGGCGGCGACTGCAAACTCATGGTTTACGCGTCGGGCAGTGCAGGAACACAAGTTGGACGCATCCTCGCATCGATTCAGCATCCACCGTTGAACCTGAGCGAAACCTTAGAGGGTGATTCGGACCGTGACAATCCCTACGTTCGCGGCGTTGCGTCCGAAAACCGCCGTCCACGTTTCGTGCGTGTGAACGTGCGTCACAAGCGTTTTGGCCGCACGACGCGCCGCAGCTCCAATGGCGCGAAACGTCGTCGGACTGTGCTAATCGGGTGCCCGGGTGCCCGTGACGTGGGCGTTATTCAACTCGGCCCCGAGCGGAACCACCGCCCGACGGGGGTTGCCAGTCACACCAGTCACATCTACCCTGCGGTAACTCGCGGGGCGCTCGTCCGGATTCAGGCGAATTCGTCGTTAACAGCCCGGCAACACACGGTTCGCACTGTGGTAACTCCCAGTGATGTGGATCACACAAAACTATTCGTAATGCGGAGGCCTCTGGCTCCTCAACCACTCCTCCGAGCCCGAGGACGAATCACCTCGGTGTGGTTCGCCGGACGTTCCGTCGTCTCGAGTCGACTCGGGAAGAACGTCACCGAACACACGAGCGAGCCGGGCCCGTCGTGCACGGGCCCGGCTCGCAGTGTCCTCGGAGTCCGGATCGACGGGTGATGCGTCGCCGGCTCGAGGGTCGTTCTTCTGGGGGTCGTCAGCCGTCAAGGCTGGACAACTCACCGATGACATGGGCGGCGAGGGGCGTCAGCGTCGCCATTCCGTCGCGGACGGCCGCGCGGCTCCCGGCCAGATTGACCACCAGCGTGCTGCCGGACACGCCGGCGAGCCCGCGGGACAGGCCGGCGTCGAGCGATCCCGCCGCCAGTCCGGAGGAGCGCAGCGCCTCACTGATACCGAGGAGCTCACGGTCGAGCACCTCGGCCGTCGCGTCCGGGGTGACGTCGCGCGGCGACGTACCGGTGCCGCCGACGGAGACCACCAGGTCGACTCCGCCGATGACCGCGGTGTTCAGTGCGTTGCGCACGTCCACCTCGTCGTTGCTGACCACGACCACACCGTCGACGAGGAAGCCCGCCTCGGTCAGCAGTTCGTTGACCAGAGGTCCCGTCGAGTCGGCATCTCCGTGAGCCGTGCGGTCGTCGACGATCACGACGAGCGCACGTCCGGCCACGGCTGCATCCATAGTCATGTCGCTCACCGTAATGCCCGGGCCCGACGGAGACTCGATGTGCCCGACGATGGGACTGAGGTGCCCACGGTCACGGACGATCCGGGGTCGCTTCATCAGTTGCCTCCGCTCGGGGCGGTCCCGAGCGTGACCTGCACGGTCTGCTCGTTGCCCCCCTGTGTGTACGTCACCGAGACCTGGTCGCCCGGGGCATGCGAGCGGACCGCCGCGATGAGTGCGTCGCCGCTGGCGATGACGCGGTCGTCGACCTTGGTCACCACTGCACCCGTCGGGATGCCCGCCTGCGCGGCCGGCCCGCCGTCGGTGACCGCCATGACCGTGGCACCGTTGGCGTCGTCGCGGCTCGGGACACTGATGCCGATGATCGCCTGCGTCGCCTTGCCGGTCTGCACCAGCTCGTCCGCGATGCGGCGCGCCTGGTCGACCGGGATGGCGAAGCCGAGGCCGATGGACCCACTCTGCGACTCGGACGAGCTGGCGCCCGCTCCCAACGTCGCGATGGCGCTGTTGACACCGACCAGCTTGCCGTTCATGTCCACGAGCGCACCGCCCGAGTTGCCCGGGTTGATGGCCGCGTCGGTCTGGATCGCGTCGATCACCGTGGTCTGGTCCGTCGACTCACCACTGGTCGCGACCGGGCGGTTGAGCGACGAGATGATGCCGGAGGTCACCGTGCCGGCGAGGCCGAGCGGCGAACCGACGGCCACGACACCCTGACCCACCTGCAGACCGTCCGAGGTGCCGAGCTCGATGGGCGTCAGGTTGCTACGTCCCTGCGCCTTGATCACCGCGATGTCCGACGATGGGTCCGCACCGACCACCGTGGCCGACGACGTGGATCCGTCGTTGAAGGAGACGGTCAGCTGGGCGTTCGCACCCGCACCGGACACGACGTGGTTGTTCGTCAGGATGAGGCCGTCCGAGGAGAGGATCACGCCGGACCCCTCACCCTCGGCAGTGCGACCCGCCACCTGGATCTGGACCACGCTGGGGAGAACCTTGCCCGCCACGGCCTGCACCGAACCGTCGGGGGCGTTCGCGGCCGGGTTCGCCTGCGTGACCGGCTGATTGAGGGCGTTGGTCACGCCACCGTTTCCGCCGTCCGCCGCGATGGCGCCGACCGCGCCACCGACTCCACCGCTCACCAGGGCCAGCGCGATGGCGCCTGCGACGAGAGCTGCACGCCCCGGCTTGCGCGACGTGGTCGCCGGCGCCGTCCCGCCGTAGTACTGCGGCTGCTGGTACGGGTTCTGCTGGTAGGGGTTCTGTCCCTGCTGATACGGGTTGTGGGGCTGCTGGTGCTGACCGGCCGGGTGTTGACCCGACTGTCGACCGTCCCACCCGGTGTACTGGGGCTGTGTCTGTCCTCCGTACGCGGGCTGCTGCGCGGTGGGCTCCGATGCGCCGTCCCGGCCGTCGCGGCCGGTGTCACCAGTGGTGCGGTCCTCGTTCATGCGTTTCGCTCCATCTCCATGACCGGCTCGCACCGGTCACCTCACGTCGTCCTGATCGACGATGCTCCGCCGGACTGAGAGGGCGCTGAGATCATCGTGTCAGTGGCCTGTGGGTCCTGCGATCCTGTTCCCAGCAGATCCTGCGGACCGGCGGATTCCCCCGGGAGAACGATTCGAATCAGGGTGCCGCCGGTGACCGAGTCCTCGACCGCGATGGTTCCGCCGTGCTTGAGCACCACCTGGCGCACGATCGCCAGACCCAACCCTGATCCGGGCATGGACCGCGACGCGGTGGACCGGTAGAAGCGTTCGAACACCAGCTCCCGTTCCTCGGGCGCGATGCCCGGACCCGCATCGGACACGGTGAGTTCGAGCAAGCCGTCGGGCCGGGCGATCATCGCCACGTGCACGGTGGCGCCCGACGGACTCCACTTGGCGGCGTTGTCGAGCACGTTGAGGACGGCGCGGGACAGACCCGCCTGGTCGCCGTACAGGATCCACGGTGTGGTCATCGAGTCGAAGTCGATCTCGTTGCGGCGCCTGCGGACTCGCTCCAGGCTGCGTTCGACGACATCGGCCATGTCGACACGTTCGAAGACGTTCTCCGGGGCGTCCTCGCGTGCCAGGTCGACCAGATCGCCGACGAGCGTGGACAGTTCCTCGATCTGCGCCACCACGTCGAGGCGCAGCTCCGCCATGTCCTGCTCAGGGATGCGCGGCGCACCCGGCCGACTCGACGCGATCAGCAGTTCCATGTTGGTGCGCAACGATGTCAGCGGGGTCCGCAGTTCGTGCCCCGCGTCCGCCACGAGTCGACTCTGCCGCGCCCGCGACTCGGCGAGCGCGCGCAGCATCGTGTTGAAACTGTCGGTGAGGCGGGCGAGTTCGTCGTTGCCCGTCACCGGAATGGGAGTCAGGTCGTCGGTCCGGGCGACACGCTCGGCCGCCGCCGTCAGCCGTCCGATGGGTCGCAGACCGGTGCGTCCCACGGCCGTGCCGGCCACCGCCGCGAGGACGACGCCACAGCCGCCCACGACGAACAGCACCCAGGCCAGTCGGTCCAGGACCTGGCCGGTGGGAGCGAGCCGCTGTGCGATCACGAGCGTGCTCCCGGTCTGCGTGCGCTCGGCGAGAACACGAGCTCCCGACGTGGTGCGCAGCGACGAGGTCGACTGTCCCAGCGCGACATCCATCTCGGGGTCACCGATGGGCACGATCGAACCCGGCGGGATGTACTTCGTCAGGTCCGGAAAGATCAGCGCGACACTGACATCGGTGCTGTAGAGCGTGGCGCCCGCGACGTACCGGGGATCGAAGGCGACGAGGTTGGTCTCGATCAGCGCACTCGCCCGGGTACGCAGCTGGTTGTCGACGTCGCCGTACAGCGCGCGGGACACCACCGCGTACGCGGCGATCGCCATGACGGCGACCGCGATGGCCACCACGGACGCCGCGAGCAGCGTGACACGCCACCGCAGGGACACCGAGCGAGTGAGGGGCATCGGAGGACGCATGAGTCCGTCCTGTGCCGCGCGAGCCTTGTCGGTCCCGGCCTCGCCCCGCCGTCGGCCGAAGGGAGCAACCATCACGGAGGCGTTTCCCGCAGCACGTAACCCACACCGCGGACGGTGTGGATGAGACGGGTCTCGCCGTCGGCCTCGGTCTTGCGTCGTAGATACCCGACGTACACCTCGAGGGCGTTGCCCGACGTCGGGAAGTCGTAGCCCCACACCTCCTCGAGGATGCGGCTCCGACTGAGTACCCGGCGGGGGTTGGCGAGCAACATCTCGAGCAGCGAGAACTCGGTGCGGGTCAGGCTGATGGGCCGTTCGCCCCGTCGCACCTCGCGCGTGACGGGGTCGAGTGACAGATCGGCGAACGTCATGGCCTCGCTGTCGGGACCCAGTTCCCCACCGGTGCGTCGCAGGAGTGCACGTAGCCGTGCCAGCAGCTCCTCGAGCGCGAAGGGTTTGGGCAGGTAGTCGTCCGCCCCGGCATCGAGACCCGCCACCCGCTCGGACACGGAGTCACGAGCCGTCAGGACCAGGATCGGCAGGTCGTCACCGGTGCTGCGCAACCGACGGCACACCTCGAGCCCGTCGAGCCGGGGCATCATGACGTCGAGGACCAGCGCGTCCGGTCGCTCGGCCGCGACCTTCTCGAGGGCGTCGAGACCATCGGTGGCCAGGTCCACGGTGTACCCGTTGAACGTCAGCGACCGTCGCAGCGATTCTCGGACGGCACGATCGTCGTCGGTCACCAGTACACGCATGGGAACAGTGTCGCCCCGACGACTGAGACGCTGCTGAGAGGACACGGGGACCGCCGGCGTCAGCGCCCGAACAGCCGGTCGACGAACGCGATCGCATCGGGCTGCGAGTCACGGAACGTCTGACTGTGGTCGCCCGGGTAGGTCCGGAAGGTCAGCGGTTCGCCGTTGGCCGTCATGGCCGCCGCGAGCGACAGGGCGGACGGCGCCGGCACGTCGACGTCCCGCAGACCCTGGCCGATGAACACGGGGCGGTCGTACCCGGAGGTGGGCACACCCATGTAGTCGTTCAGCAGTCCGTACACGTTCGGGATCTGCGCCAACGGCCGCGAGAACATGTCGCCGAGTCGCAACCCGGACACCGCGTCGTGGAACGGGTTCGCGCACTGCGTCTCGGCGGTGTCCACCCACTGCCGGCCGAGCGGAGTCAGGTAGGAGTTCAGATCGATCTCCGGATGGGCGGCACGCAACCCCGCCAGGATGTAGAAGACGTACGACGTCAGACCGTCCGGAATCGCGACGGGCGGGACTCCGGGCCCGAGCGGAAGCAGAACGAGTTCGATGTTGGCGGGCACGCCGGTCCCGACGGCGCCGAGGTAGTCCAGGCCGTCGCCGCCGTACTCGGTGGCGTACCGCGCGGTGGTCACCGCGGCGCCGCCGCCCTGGGACTGGCCGATCGCGACCCAGCGATTCGACAGCGTCGGCTCCAGTTCCCCTGCAGCAGCGACACTGTCGACGACGCTGTGCGCCTGAACCTTGCCGTCCAGGTACGGCATCACTCCGGGGGTACCGAGTCCCACGTAGTCCGTGGCGACGATCGCGTAGCCGCGGTTCAGCCACGTCTGGAGGTACGGGAAGTCGCGGTCCGGCAACGTGGGGCCGACGACCGACGGAGCGCAGTCGTCGCCGAGCCCGGACGTGCCGTGGGCCCACGCGATGACAGGCCAGCCACCTTCGGGCGCCTCGCCGGGCGGCAGATAGACGCCACCGGTACTCAGGGCCGGCTCGTTCTGCGAGCCCACCGACCAGTAGGTGATGCGCCGGGCGTCGACACTTCCCGGAATCGGGGCCGGTGACGCCGTCGATCCGACGAGAGTGCCCGGATCACGGTCCTGCGCCTGCGCCACACCCGTGAGGGTCAGCGCGACGGACGTCGTGGCGGTCAGGGTCACCAAGGCGCGCAGCAGGCGGCGGGAGCGGTTCGGCACGGCGTCACCGTACCGCTCCGGCACCGGATTCCGGACTAGAACATACGTTCGATCACGGCTACGCTCTTCAGTCATGGACGAGGTGGGTGCGACGCAGAGTTCTGTGAACGACAAGGTGCTCGAGCTGCGCGCGGTCGCGGACGAGCTCCGGGCGCTCGACGACCACCGAGTGGCCCTCGGCGACAAGCTGGTGGACCTCGAACACTGGTTCCGACGGGTGGGGTGCCTGGAGTTGTCCGACCACGCGCTCGACGTCTTCGTCTCCCGCTACGTGGGCCGGGTCTTCGAGCTGGCGGACGGCCTACGCGAGTAGCCGTGACCTCGCGTCACACTCAGTTGTGACCGCCGTCGCCCCGATCGGCACCACGTGGGGTGCCCCTCATTCCGGTGGAAACCACCTCGCAGCGGGCAATCATGGAACACGGCGGGACACGCTCCCGCCGGGGCCGGTCAGGGGAACCGACCTCAGCACGATCGGAGGAAACACATGATGATCACACTGACACTCGTCGGCGCGGCAGCACTCGCGGTCGCACTGCTGTCCGGCGGACGCGACCTGGACTTCCGGGGACGCCAGATGTCGCACAGCTACCGTTCGCGCTGACACCGACGCACATCGACGACTGCCCACCGTTCACCTGTGAACGGTGGGCAGTTCTCTGTCCGTATTCGGTGACATCTACTATCGAACATATGTTCCAATCCATGTAGTCTGAGGTCATGGAATCGGGGGATCCAGGGTCGGCCTGGCAGGTGCAGATGGGCCGACGTGTCGGCGCGCTGCCTGCTGTGGCCGCACCTGTCGACGATCCCCGCGTGTGCGCGCTACTCGCCCAGCTCGGCTCCGCGGTCGAGGGCATCGCCATGCTCGACGCGTCGACGCTTACCAGCGAGGACCGACTGGCGCTGGTCTGCGGGGCCGAGAACACCCGGCGCCTGCTCACCGGCGCGTCACACACCTGGCTCAACGGCCTGGTGGCCGGCTCGGGATTCGACTCTGTGATCGGTGCGATCGGCGCGAGCGGTGTTCCGCACGCGCTGGCGCACATGCTGCGCATCACCACGGCTGCCGCCGCATCCCGCCTTGCCGTGGCACGCGATCTCGGCACCGGAACGACCATGACGGGTGAGACGCTCGATCCGCCGTTGACCCACACGGCCGCGGCAGCGCGGGACGGCGCGCTGGCCGACGCACACGTCTCGATCATCCGCTCGTTCCTGAAGAAGCTCCCTCACGCCGTCGATGCCGAGACGCGCGACGCCGCCGAGCAGACTCTCGCCGACCTTGCGCGCACGGTCGGACCGGAGGAGCTCACGGCCATCGCGACGCGCCTCACCGAATACCTCGATCCCGACGGAGCGGAGCCCGACGATCGCGACCGCGCCAGGAAGCGCTTCTTCGAGATCGACCCCCAGGGCCCCGATTCGATGTCGACCGGCCGCTTCTGCGTCGACCCGGTGCTGCGCGCCCTCCTCGACGCGTTCCTCGCCAAGTTCGCGGCACCCGGAACGAACGCTCCCGACGGTTCAGTCGATCTCGACGCCCCGCCCCCGAACGATGACACGACCCCCGCCGACGCTGTCCCGTCCGGCGACGCAGGACAGCCGGCCGCGGCGGAGGAGCCGGGCGACCGGGAGGCCGAGCGGGACCACCGCACCCCTGGCCAGCTCAATCACGATGCACTGACCTACCTCCTGAAGGACGTGCTGGCCTCGGGTCGACACGGACAGCATCGTGGTCTGCCCCTGTCCGTGGTCGTGTCGGTGTCACTCGACCAGCTCACCGCCGCAGCGGGTCTCGGGCTCACTGCCACCGGATCCACGGTCCCGGTGGCCGATGTCGTCAGGCTCGCGGCCGAGGCGCACCACTACCTCCGCGTCTTCGACGGGGCCACCGGCAGCACGCTGCACTTCGCCCGAGCCCGCCGGTGCGCGAGCACCGACCAGCGGCTCGCCCTGTTCGCCCGCGACCGCGGCTGCACCGGGCCGGGATGCTCGGCCCCCGCGTCACGGTGCGAGGCCCACCATGTCGACGACTGGGCGGCGGGCGGCCTCACCGACATCGACGACCTCGCGCTGGCGTGCGACGTCCACCATCCGCTCGTCGGCGAACGTGCCGGCCAGTGGGCCACCAGCACCGCTCCCCCGAGCCATCCGTACCCGGGAACAGTGCTGTGGCATCCGCCTGCCGTCATCGACGAGGGTCGGCGCGGCATCCCGAACCACCTGAACTTCCCGGAACGGCACCTCGCGCCGCCCCCGGACGACTGATCGAATCCGAGACGGTGAGCCGAGGGCGACCTCAGGTTCGACACTGCGCCGGCCTGGCACCGTCAGCCGGAATGTTCCGCCGTGAATTCCGTGATCTCGGCGAGCGCAGGCTTGGGCGAGAAATCGCGGCGCACCATTCCGAAATTCTGCTCCGTGTCGGACTCGTCGCTGCCCGAGTCACGCATGCTGTAGACGTATGCGGGCCCGAGCCAGGAATTGCCGAGAAGGGCATTGAGCATGATGCCGATGGACTCGGCCTGCCCCTCCTCACTCATGGCATTCGCGTTCGTTCCCGTGGGTGCGCCCATCTCGGTGATCCAGATCTGCTTGTCGCCGTCACCCTCGGCGCTCATGACATCGTGCATCGACCACATCGCCATCGCCGTGTTCCACGGCGCCGTCGACAGATCGTTCGGAAGGAACGGCCACGTGTACGGGTGGACGTTGAAGGCATCGAAATAACGATTCGCTCCGAGGGTGTACAGCGACGAGAGGAAAGCGGTCGGCGAGATGTTGGTGCCGTTGTTCACCGCGGGCGCCATACCGCCGGCGAGCACCAGCGCCTCCGGTTGCACCTTCTTGATGGCGCGGTACGTCGCGCGCAGCATCAGCGCATACACCGTCGGGTCGGGCAGCGGCGTGAAGAAGGTCGTGATGTTCGGCTCGTTCCACACCTCCCACAACACGATTCGGTCGCGGTACCGCTCCGCGGCGAGTGCTGCGAAGGCCGCGAAAACGTCCGGGCTCGCCGGCCGGGCGTAGGGCTGATCCCGGGCCGTCGCCACACGCGCCCAGGCAGGCGCGTAGGTCACGATGGCGTACGGGCACATGCCCCGAGCGACGACGGCGTCGACCATCCTGTCCGTCGACGACCAGTCGCGCCGACCGGGCTGCGGCTCCACCACCGACCAGTCGATGTCGATCCGGACCGAGAACATGCCCGCGTTCTTCGCGACGTCGAGTTCGCGTCCGAGGTCCTCGTCCGACAGGAACCCGAAAGAGCCGCCGGGTGATCCGCCCACCTGGACGCCGTCGGACTCCGCGACGCACCGCGGTACCTCGTTCGACGGAGCGCCGGACGCCGGTGTCGGTAGACCGACGAGAACGAGAAGGACAGCGACACCCGACACGCTGCATCGCCGAAGAAACCCGGCACCGGCTCCGCGCCGAGTCGGCCTCGAACGAGGAACAGACCGATCGGTGAGCACCGGCCCAGGCTAACAGCGGCGGCAGCGCCGCGCGTACCAGCGAAAACGGACATCGGCGAGGCTCAGAATGCGGTCATTCTCCACATCGTTCGATCCTGTACGAGCCTGCATTAGTATCGGCGAAATGACGACGGGAAACGACGGCTTCGACGCCCGCCTCAACGAGGTTCTGGAACAGCAGGCCGTGAGGGTGGGCGAGACGGTGCCCGCCTATGTTCGGCGCGCCGTCGTGACACGCCTGGTGAAGGAACTTGCCGAGGCGGACGACACCGATCTCGGCCATCTGCTCAAGCGCCTCGAGTCGACGGCGGATCCGGTGCCCGACACGCCCGCGTCCACACCTCCGGCGGCATCCGACATGCCCGCGATCGTCACCGATCCCGATCGCGTGCGCGCCGTGGAGGCCACCGGACTCCTCGACACCCCGTCGGAACCGGCCTACGACCGCATCGTCGCCATGGCCGCGGATGCGCTGTCGGTACCCGGCTCGGCGATCACACTGATCGACAAGGACCGACAGTTCATCAAGAGCGCCCTCGGATTCGGGCCGGAAGAGGAGCGCCCCCGGGAGATTCCCCTCGAAGCCGGGATGTGCCGTCACACGGTGGCCCTGGGTGAACCACTGCTGGTGGAGGACGCACGCCTCGACGAGAAGTTCATGAATCATCCCGGCGTGCTCGACCACACCTTCGTCTCCTACCTCGGCATCCCGCTGGTGGACGACAGCGGTCACGCGGTGGGCACGCTGTGCGTCTGGGACGCCGAACCACGTCAGTGGACGACGGGGCACGTACAGGTACTCAAGGACATCGCGTGGATGGTTCGCGAGCGAATTTTCGAGTGAGCGAACCATTCCGGGCGTGATCTACATTTTCGCCTCGTTAGTCTGTCCGTCGGTCGCTTTTCCGTAATGGCGCCGTGACCATTCTGAGAAGACAACTCCAAAGAATGGTCTAGTGTTGACCTCGGTCGGTCAACCACTAGGTCCGTACGGAGTGAATCCTGTGTCCGAAACACTGGAATCGCGAGATACGTTGCTACGCAACGCCCCTGCCACGAGGGTGTCCAATGAACGTGGAATAGCGGACCGTCTTCGCGTCGATCCCGCACACACGATGGTCACCATCGCGGCAGACGCGACGGCAGCGATCGTGGCTGTTGCCGTGGCGAGGTTCTGGCCGGGAACGGGCGGCATCGACTACGGCTGGGTGCCGTGGTTGTTCGTGCCGATGGTTCTGCTCATCCTGGCGTCCCGCTCGCTCTACCGACGCGGACTCCGCCGGAACTTCCTCGACGAGATCGGTCCCGTCGAGACGTCCGTCGCGCTCGCCACTCTGTTGGTGCTGACGATCTTGCTGGTCATCGGCACGGAGTACCGGCCCGGCCTCTTCATGGTCCGGGTGTGGATCGCCGCGGCGATCCTGGTGGCGGTGGCGCGGTTCCTGCGCACCGCGATCCAGCGGTACCTGCGGGTGAACCACAAGTCGGCGGCTCCGACGCTCATCATCGGCGGCGGTCCGATCGCCCACCAGCTGGCGTCGCGCATGCACCAGTTCCCCGAGTACGGCCTCGACCCCGTGGGCGTGCTCGACAAGGCACCCGCGGTCGATCCGCAGCCTGACACTCCCGAGGCACTGACCGTCCCCTACATGGGCACACCGTCCCAGCTCGCGCAAGCCATCGAGCAGACCGGCGCCGAGGAGCTCGTCATCGGGTTCTCGGACGTTCCGACCGAGAGTCTGGTCAAGGCCATCCGCACCGCCCACTCGAACGGAATGCGAGTGTGGTTGGTACCGCGCCTGTTCGACACCGTCGGCGTGCGGACCCGCGTCGAGCATCTCGGCGGGTTGCCCCTGATGGTGCTGCCGCACACCGACCCCAAGGGCTGGCAGTTCGTCGTCAAGGGCGTCATGGACCGCACCCTGGCCGGACTGGGCGTGCTGGTCCTGTCCCCCGTCTTCCTGGTGCTCGCGCTGCTGGTCAAGACGAGCTCCCCCGGACCCATCTTCTTCTCCCAGGAGCGCATCGGCCGTGACGGAAAACCGTTCGGCTGCCTGAAGTTCCGGTCGATGCGTCCGCCGCGTGCCTCGGACGCCGAGTTCACTCGCGTCGAGGGCGCCGCTCCGGGCGGCGTCGAGGGCGTGGATCGCCGGACCCGTATCGGCAAGATCATGCGCCAGACGTCGCTGGACGAGCTGCCCCAGCTCCTCAACGTCGTTCGCGGCGACATGAGCCTCGTGGGTCCCCGACCGGAGCGCCCCGCATACGTGGATCTGTTCGAGATGCAGATCCGCCGCTACGGTGAGCGCCACCGGGTGAAGGCCGGTGTCACCGGGTGGGCGCAGGTGCACGGACTGCGCGGACAGACGTCCATCGCCGACCGCGCCGAGTGGGACAACTACTACATCGAGAACTGGTCGCTGTCCCTCGACATCAAGATCCTCTTCCTCACCATCGCCGCGGTCCTGAAGAAGGCGGAAGACTGACCGTGTCGGCGGTCCCGTCATGCTGATCGTCCTCGAGGGTCTCGCCGCGGTCGTCGTGCTGGTCGTCGCGTTCCTGGTGGCACGCGCGGTCTTTCACCGACCGCAGCTCGGGGTGCTGCTGCTGGCCGCGTTCGTCCCGCTGAACGGTCTCCTCGCCATCCTTCCGCTGCCCGGCTTCGTCGCCGGCTGGAAGGAGGGCCTGGTGATCTTCACGCTCGGCAGCGCCTGGATCCGGCGCAGTCGAGCGCTGGGCCCGCGTCGTCCGACACTGCTGATGCCCTGGTGGCCGGCCGCAGCCGTGTTCGTGGTGTTCGGGACCGCGTCGGCACTGCTGTCGTTCGGGGTCATCGGCTTCGTCGGCATCAAGGTGACGTTCTTCTACCTGCTGCTGGTGGCGATCCTGTGGCTCGCGCCGTTCGACGCCCGCGACCGGGACCACCTCGTCAGCATCCTCATGGGCATGGGCGCGTTCACGTCCCTGGTCGGCATCGCCCAGTTGCTCGCGGGACCGGCGGCGCTCGTGGCGATCGGGTACGAGTACGGCACCCAGGTCCGGACGTCGGGCGGGCTGCTCCGCACGTTCAGCACGTTCAACCTGCCCTTCCCGTTCGGGCTCTACGTGATGCTGTCGCTGCTCGTCGGCGGAGCCGTGGCGCTCGCGAACCCCATGCGCCGGCGCAACCTGCTGTTCCTGTGCGCGAGCCCGTTCATGGTGGTCGCCATGTCGAGTGCCATCGTGCGAGCGGCGCTGCTCGGACTCGCGGTCGGGCTGATCTACATGACCATCATCCGGTTCCGCGCACTCGGCGGTCTGCTCGTGATCATGGCGGCGCTCGTCGGCGCGATCCTGCCGTTCGTCCCCAAGATCACGTCGGTCTTCTTCTCGTCGAGCAGCCTGAACGAACGTGGCGGCAGGTGGAACGAGGTCATCGAGAAGGTGCGCACGCACTGGCTCGGCGAGGGGCTCGGGTCGAGTGGTGCGGCAGCGGACCGGATCTCGTCGGCGCAGGGTGAGAACATCACCGGGTCGCTCGGGCTGTCCACCAACTACCAGCCCGACAACTACTACGTGAAGACGGCTCTCGAACTCGGTCCGATCGGACTGTGGGCCGTCTTCGCTCTCCTGGTGACCGCCCTGATCTGGTGCACGCGACTCTCACGCACCCTCCCCGGTCAGGACGGCGCACTGACACTCGGTGTCGGCGCCTCCATCGTCGCGGCGATGTTCGCGTCGCTGGTGGCCACCTATTTCGAGATCTTCCCTATCGACGTCTATTTCTGGCTCTTGTTAGGAGTTGTGGGATGCGCAGCAGCACAACACGAATCGTCTTCGGGGCCCTCGCCCTCCGCCCCGGCGGCAGCGGCGTCCAGACGTACATCCGTGAGCTCCTGAGGGAGCTGCCCGGCCGTCTCCCCGGAACGGACCTCGCCGCCGTCGTGCAGAAGGACGCGATCGGCGAGCTACCGACGGGCGTCGACGCGCTCCCCCGGCCGGTGTCCGGCGGTGCCGTCCGCGCGGTGCTCGGCGCGCTCCCGGTCGGGTCGCACGACGTGGTCCACGGGCTCGACGTGGATCTCCCCCTCGTCGGCCGGGGCGCCACCGTCGCCACGGTGCACGACATCTCGGTCATCGACATGCCGTCCGCGTCGAGTCGTTTCCGCGCCGCCGGCGAACAACGCCTCGTCCGACGGTCGCTGCGCAAGGCCGATCTGCTCATCGCCGTCTCGCAGTTCACCGCCGACCGCATCAAGGCCGTCAGCGGCCGCGATGCCGCGGTCGTCGAACTCGCACCGGCAGCCTGGGCCGTGCCACCGGAGGACGGCGCGGTGGAGACGGTGCGCGCGAAGTACGGTCTGCCCGAACGCTTCGTCATGCAGGTGGGCACCGTGGAGCCGCGCAAGAACGTGCAGTTGGTCGCCGACGCCGCGGAGAAGCTGGGCGTGCCCTTCTTCCTGGCGGGCGCGGGGTCCACGGGCCCGGACGCACCCCGCTACGCGAACGGGCTCGGCTACGTCGACGTGGAGGACCTGCCCGCGCTGTACGCGGCGGCGACCGTCGCCGCGTACGCGTCGCGCTACGAGGGCTTCGGGTTGCCCCCGGTCGAAGCGATGGCGTGCGGCGGCGCCGTGGTCGCGAGTGCGGTGGGCGCCCTGCCCGAGGTGGTCGGCAAGGGCGCCGTGCTGCTCGACAACGAGCGGGTCGACGACTGGGCGGAGGCACTGAGCCCGTTGATGTTCGACGAGACGGCGCGCGCGGACCTGGTGACCGAGGCCCTGCACGCGATGGCCGACCTGACGTGGGCCCGGACCGCCGAGCGCACCGCGGACGCCTATCGGGACGCAGGCCTGCTCTGATGGACGACGACATCACCGTCGAGGGTGCCGTGATCCCCGAACCCGAGACCCCCGAACCTGAGACGACGGCACCTGAGACCACGGCACCCGACTATCGCGCGCTCGCCGCCGATCCGAAGGCGGCGGCGCGGGCGACCGCGGCGGTGCTGATCTCCCGCGTGATCGTGGCGGGACTCGGCTGGGTGGGCAGCGTCATCGTGGCCCGCTCGCTGAGCCCCGAGGGGTGGGGTCAGTTCAGCTTCGTCTTCGCGCTGCTCGGACTCATGTCCGTCGTCACCGACCTCGGCGTCGGCCGCGTCGTCCTGGCCCGACTGATGGACGACGACGCCGAGGAGATCGGCCGCACCGCCTCGTCGTTCCTCGCACTGCGCACCGTGCTCGGACTCGTGGGGTACGTGCTCGCCGTCGGCTACGTCGTGGTGCTGCAGTACCCGGGTGAGGTCATCGCGGCGACCGCTCTGGGCGGCCTCGTCGTGGTGTTCGCGACGCCGTCCCACGCACTCTCCGTGCTGTTCCAGGCTCGCCATCGACTGTTGCTGGTCGCGGTCATCGAGAGCCTGGGCCAGGGCCTGCAGTTGGTGCTCACGATCCTCGCCGCCGTCTTCGCGCCGGTGCTGCTGATCTTCGTGCTGCCGGCCGTGCTCAACGAGGCGTTCCGCGCGGTCGGCAAGGGTCTCGCGGTGCGGCGGCGGTCGGTGGGCTTGCGCCCGTCTCGTCACATCGACGTCCACCGGTGGGGTGCCTACCTCCGCGAGGCGATTCCCCTCGCGATCGGCTTCGCGCTGACCATCGCGATGCTGAAGATCGACGTCCTGATGCTGAGCCTTCTCGACACCTTCGACGCGGTCGGCCTGTACTCCATCGGCTACAAGTTCTCCGACATGATGGACACCATCGCGCTGGCCGCCGTGGCGCCGGTGAGCACCCTCCTCGTGGCGGCCTGGCCGAGCGAGACGGCCACGTTCCGCGCCCGATCCCGTTCCGCGGGACTGTACTTCGCGACCTTCGGCGCCGTCGCCGTCGCCGGCTTCTGGCCCTCTGCCGAGCCGCTCATCCGCCTGCTCTACGGCGAGCGCTTCGCTCCCGGTTCCGACGCGGCACGGCTCCTCGTCCTCGGTGCCGCGATCATGTCGCTCATCCTGCTCGGCATCTTCCTGCTCGCCTCCGCGGGGATGCAGCGGCACTACCCGCTCGTCGCGCTGTTCGGCCTCGCTCTCAACATCGGCCTCAACGTCGCGCTCATCCCGAGGTTGTCCTACAACGGATCCGCCATCGCCACCGTCGTCACGTTCGGTGTCACGGTGATCATGCTGTGGGTCGTGATCGAGCGCAGCATGCCCATGTCGGGGCTGCTCGCCGTGTCGCCGATCCTCGTGCTCGCCGCCGTCACGGCCGCGGTGACGGTCGGGGCGACACTGCTCGTCGACGCGGCACCGTCCCTGTGGTTCCTGATCTCGGTCGTCGCGGCGCTCCTGGTCGCCGCGTGCGGGTTCCTCCTGACCAAGCGTGACTCGCGCAGCAACTCTCCTGCCCCGGAGGTCGCCTCGTGACTCCGGATCGCACCACCGTGTTCGTCGCGCACACCGCGAACATCTCGGGTGCCGAGAAGATGCTGCTGTCGCTGGTGTCCGAGGCACTGCGGGGGCCGGGCGGCGTCACCGTCGTCTGTCCCGTCGGGGCGCTGTCCGAGGCGCTGCCCGACGCCGCGGTGCACGTCGCGATCCCCGAGCTGGGCCTGGGCGGAGAGCAGGGAGTCGCCCGCATCGGCGCCGCGGCGAGGATGGCGGCGCGGTGGGTGTCCGCCGCACGGACGCTGCGTGCGGTGACGCGACGGCCGGCGACCCACACCGTCGTCAACTCGCTGTTCGCCCTGCCCGCAGCGCGACTCGCCCGGCCACCGCACGGTGTCGCCTGGCTGGTGCACGATGCGATCGCGGCGGGACGCCAGCGCGCCGTGGCGTCGGCGAGTCGAGGCGCCGTCCGCCGCGCGGTCGCGTGCACGTCCGCCGCGGCGGCACCGGTACGCGACCTCGGCATCGAGGTGGAGATCGTGCCCTACGGCGTGCAGTGGCCCGTGGAGGATTTCGCCGCCCCCACGCACTCGCCGCCCGTCGTGGGCATGCTCGCGCTCCTCACTCCGTGGAAGGGGCACCTCGTCCTGCTCGACGCGGTCGCGACGCTCGACGACGTGGTGGTCGAACTGGCGGGCGGCAGCTTCTCCGGCGATCAGGCGTACGTCGACGAACTGCACACGCGGGCAGCACGTCCCGATCTCGCGGGACGTGTCCGCTTCCTCGGGCACGTCGATCCCGACAGCGCGCTGCGCCGGTGGGACGTCGTGGTGTCGGCCAGCGTTCTCCCCGAGGCGGGGCCCCTGTCCGTCCTCGAGGCCATGTCCCACGGGGTGCCGGTGGTGGCCACCGATCACGGCGGTCCCACCGAGTTCCTCGCTCGCGGGGAGGGCGTGCTGGTCCCGCCGGGTGACGTGGCGGCACTGGCCGACGCTCTGCGAAGGGTGCTCGGCGACGACGCGGCGCGCGCGGACATGGGAGCACGCGCGCGGGACACCGTCGCGACGCGTCACGACATCTCTGTAACCCTCCCCCGACTGTTGACGGAATTGACCGCATGAATGCCACGGCAGAAAGAGCCATCAGCCATTCCTCGCGCGCCCAGAATGGGTACCGCGTCGGTTTCGCGACGGTCCTCGGACCGATCTCCCGAACGGTGACACACGGCAATTCGCCTACGCAGGAATGGTCTCCGTCCCTGCGTAGTATCGAATGGAACATGCCGTCGACCGGGCATGACCGCACGCGCACCAGCAACTCGAGGAGATTCGGTTGGCGCCCGTAGACGACCCCGTGCACCGCGGAGACGTACCTCCGCCGATAGATCTCGCCGGGCACATGCGGGAACTGGGACGCGCGTTCCTTCCCGCTCTGATCATCGCGCTGATCGTCGGCGCCGGCGTCTTCGCCCTCCGCGAGTACGGCACCGAGAAGCAGTACGCGGCATCCGTCGTGACGGAGATCCGGGCGACCGGCGAGGTGATCCCCGGCGACGCGTTCATCGAGCAGCTGCGCGCCCCGTTCATCGGGCTGGCCGCGGACAACGACGTGCTCGATCAGGTGCTGTCGCAGGTCGACACCGGCTGGGACGCCGGCGAGCTCGCCTCCCACCTCGAGCTCGCCCCGGGAACGTCGCCGGCGTTGCTCACCTTCACCGTCACCGCGGACTCCCCCGAGCTCGCCCTCGAGGTCGCCCGCACCACGGTGACCACGGTGTCGCAGGCGTCGTCGGCCAACGCCGCCCGCAACGCACAGGGGCAGCTCGAGCAGGTTCAAGCCTCGATCGCGGCCGAGGAAGCCCGCAACTCCCAGCTCATCCCGGGCGACCCCGCCCGCTCCGCATCGGACCAGTCGCTCGCCGACCTCCGCGACCAGCTGACACAGCTCCAGAGCACGGGCGGCGGGAACCAGCTGGTGGTGCTCGCCGTGCCCGAGCAGAGCACCGCCCCCGTCTCACCGATGCCGGCCTCGGAGGCCTCCGTCGCGGGTCTGGTGGCGTTCATCGTCGCCGCCGAGCTGATCGTGTTGCTGCGCAGTCGACTCGGGCGTCGTCCGCGGCCCGCGTGGGCCCGCCGCGTCGCTCGCAAGTACCAGGCCGACTTCGATCCGAAGGTGACCACGGGCCTGCCGCCCATCGTCGCCGCGACGGTGGCCGCGTCGGACCGGGGCGCGTCGTCGTCCAACGGGAACGGCAGCAACGGCAACGGCACCCGGTCGGCCGGCGCTCGCCACGCCGCTCACGGTCGCATCGAGCAGAACGTGCTGGTACTCGTCGGTGACGACGCCGTGTATCCGGCTCCCACCTCCCTCTCCACGGGCGGGCAGCCCCGCCACCCGGACGCACTCGTCGGGGCCGACCTCACGAGCGAGTGGTGGACCTTCGTCGACGTGCACGACGTCGAGACCGCGGTGGTACTACTGTCGTCCGGTGGACGCGACCGCCGAGCTGCCGAGGGAGTGCTGAAGCAGCTGCGGACGTTCGGCATCCACACTCACCTCGTCGTGCAACCGTCCGGCCGCAAGCGCCGGTCCGATCCCGCCCCGGGTGGACGCACGGCCTCCCAGCGCCCCGAGGAACAGGTCGGACACAATGCCAGACACTGACAAGATCGCGATCGTCCACGAGCGCTTCACCGAGATCGCCGGATCCGAGCACGTCGTCGAACAGCTCGCTCTGCAGTGGCCGGGCGCGCGCGTGTACGCACCCATCGCCCGTCCCGAGGGAACTCCCGCCGGGCTGACCACGCCGCCGAACACCACGTGGCTCAACTCGATCTACAACGGCATCGGTCAGCGGTCCTACGCCCCGGTCCTGCCGCTGATGCCGACGGCGTTCCGTCGTCTGCCGTTGCGCGACGCCGAGGCCGTCGTCGTGAGCCACCACGCCTTCGCGACGCAGGCCGTGCACGCGACCGACGCTCCCGTCATCGCCTACGTGCACAGCCCGGCGCGTTGGGCGTGGGATCCGGAACTGCGGGCGGGTGAGGGCGGCGGCCGCGCAGGTGCCGCGATCCTCACGGCACTGTCGGCCGTCGCACGGCGCTGCGAGACAGGAGCCGCGCCGCGTCTGACCACCGTCGTCGCCAACTCGACCGCCGTCGCGGACCGCATCTCGCGCTGGTGGGGACGAGACGACGCCGTGGTGGTGCACCCACCCGTCGACACCGAGGGCTTCACTCCCGATCCGACGGTGGAGCGTGAGGACTTCTTCCTGCTCGCCGGTCGCCTGGTGCCGTACAAGCGTCCCGACATCGCGATCCGTGCGGCAGCCCTGGCGGACGTACCGCTCATTGTCGCCGGCGACGGCCGCGCGATGGAGCAGTGCCGCGCCCTCGCCGGACCGAAGACGGTGTTCCTCGGCCGCGTCTCGCACGAGAAGCTGCTCGAGCTCCACCGCTCCACGCGTGCACTGCTGATGCCCGGCATCGAGGACTTCGGCATCGTTCCCGTCGAGTCGATGGCCACCGGTACCCCGGTCATCGCGCTCGGTGAGGGTGGTGCCGTCGACTCGGTCATCCACGGCACCACCGGATTGCACGTGCAGCCCGGTACCGACGACGAGATCGTCACCGGTTTCGCCGACGCCATGACGTCGTTCGACCCGGCCCAGTTCGATCGAGCGCAGATCCGCGTCTGGGCGGAAGGCTTCTCGCGAGCCAACTTCCGCTCACGGATGCAGGAGGTGATCGATGCCGCAGTCTGAGTACCCGTCGACCGAACTCGACCGCACCTTCGCGTCCGCGCAGACCCTCGCCGTCGTCGGGCCGACGGCGGGTCTCGACGTCGACGCCGCGCGGGCGATGCTCGCCGCGGCGGAGAACGCGTCTCCCACCTCCCGCATCCGGCTCGATCCCCGCTCGGACAGTCGGAACTGGGCGTACCGCACCGACATCGGCGCCGGCACTGCCGTCACCAGCAGGCCGGATCTGGCCACCGACGACCTCGGTGAGCTGATGGACCGGGTGCGCACCCGCGACGGTGTACGCGCCCCCGTGGAGATCGTGCTGTGCGGTGACTACGCCGTGGTCCACTACTCCCACGGCGTGGGCGACGGTCAGCTCGGTGTACTGCTGGTCGGCGCCGCCGCGAGCGACCCCGGCTTCGCGATCGCACGCAGCATGGCGCCGTCGCTGCCGAGAAACGCCACGTGGAGTGCTCTGCGGCGGCACTACCGATCCAACCCTCGTGCCCTGCAGGACTTCCGGCGCCTGCGCGCCGTCCACAAACGGCGTGACGCGACGGCCGACGGGGCGCCGACGCGCCGTATCGAGCACTGGGAATCGTCGAAGACCACGCGCGCGGCCTACATGCGTCCCGAGCAGGTGGCGGAACTGCGATCGTGGTCGAAGGCGAACGCGCCGGGCGCCACCGGCGCGTCGGTGTCGGTGGCTCTGCTCGTCGCCGCTCTGCGCTCCGAGGGTGTCCCCCTCGACGAGCACGTCATGATCCTCTTCAACTGCCGCCGGTACCTCGACGAGAAGCACCGCGCGGAACACGGCAACTTCGCGATCGGTATCCCGGTCCGCCTGCCCGTGCTGCCGACGCCGGGTGACGTCGCCGGTGTCATGAAGCAGGTCATCGACTCCGGCTGGCCCATCGCCGTGCTCGGAATGGCCGATGCCCGAGCAACTCTCAAGGGTCACCGGACAGCCCCGGCACCGGCGCCGAGCGAGGACGTCGTCACGGTGCCCGACCGACCGCGACTCGCGGTGAGCGACCTGGGCACCCTCTCGATCTACGACCATCTTCCCTGGCTCGACGACGGTCGGCCCCGGCAGATGACGGCTTCTCTCGAACCCGACGGCCCGGACGGCATCTCGATCCTCGTCTCGCAGGTCCAGGGCGGACGTTCGTACTCGGCGTCGTTCTGCAGCGGCATGATCGAGACCGAGACGGTCGACCGTGCCCTCGCCCGCGCGTGTGTCGATCCTGTCGGTTTGCTGAGCCGGAACACGGCCGACCTGCGCTCCGACGGGGAGTGACGTGCGGTGGCCGCGATCATCGGGACGACGACCGCGCGCCGCCAGGTCGCGCTGACCTGGCTGTCGGTGCTGGCCGTCCTCTGCGCGAGTTGCGCTGGGCTGCCGGGAGAGTCGGCCCCGGAGACGGCCGTCGACTCTCTCACCGACGTCGCCGCGGGCTCACTGCTGGGCACCCCTCGTGACTTCGCGGGCTATCCCGCACTCGCCACCCTGACAGCGGTGTCGAAGACGGTGCTCTACCGTTCGACCTCCGGCATCGACGGCTCCGCCACCGAGGTGAGCGGGCTGGTCCTCGTTCCTCGCGGCGACCCACCGGCGGGTGGGTGGCCGGTCGTCGCCGTCGGCCACGCGACCACCGGTACCGACAGTCGGTGCGCGCCGTCCACCCACATCGGGCTGCTGGGGGCGCTCACCACCGTGATCCCCTTCCTCGCCAACGGTTACGTGGTCGCCATGACCGACTACGAGGGCCTGGGCACCCCGGGTCCGCACCCGTACCTCGATGCCGCCACGGCCGGCAACAACGTGATCGACGCGGTGCGCGCAGCGCGCGAGGTGGAACCGACGGCGTCCGACTCCTGGATCGGCTACGGCGTCTCCCAGGGCGGGCAGGCGGTGTGGGCCGCCAACGAACGGGCCGCCGACTACGGCGACGGACTCCGCCTCGTCGGCACCATCAGCATGTCCCCCGCGACCGACCTGAGCCCGCTCGTCGACGCGATGGTGGCCGGAACACTCACCGCCGAACAGGTCGCGCTGGTGCCGTCGGTCCTGACAGGGCTGTCCGTCGCGCACCCCGACCTCCAGGTGACCGACTACCTCCGCGGTGTGCTGTACGAACGTCGGGACGTCTTCGCCGCCTGCGAGGGCGAGAACGACGGTCTCGAGAGCGCGATCGCCGAGTCTGTCACACCGTCGGACTACGCACCGGTGGACGAGGCCGCCGCAGATCGTCTGCGCGCGTGGCTCACCGAGGCCGGAGTGCCGGGCGCCGCGGCGACCGCGCCCATGTTCGTCGGCTACGGCGAACTGGATCGACTCGCACTCCCGGAGTGGACAGTGGCCGCGGTGCAGCGAGCGTGCGCACTCGGCGACACCATCGAGCTCCGCGAGGCACCGGGACAGGGCCACGGCATCCTGAACCTCGGAAGTGCGCCGGCGGAGTGGCTGGACGGCCGGTTCGCCGGGACACCGGCGCCGAGTACCTGCAACTAGGTCACTCCCCGCGCCACTCGCGCTCGAACGGCAGCCGCCACGCATCGGGCGCGACCAGACTGTGGATCGCGTTGGGACCCCACGATCCCGGCGCGTAGGACCGGACGGGCGGCGGGTCCTCGAGCAGCGGTGCCGAGACCTCCCACAGCCGCTCGATGCCCTCGGAGGTGGTGAACAGCGTGTGATCCCCGTGCATCGCATCGAGGATCAGCCGCTCGTACGCCTCCAGAACGTCTGCGGCACTCTCCGTCTCGTGCAGCGCGAACTGCATGCTGAGCTTGTCCAGGCGCATGCCCGGGCCCGGCCGCTTACCGTAGAAGGAGAGCGACACCTTCGACGAGTCGGTGAGGTCGAAGGTCAGGTGGTCCGGCCCCTGGGCGCCGACGCCGGAGCCCGCCGGGAACATCGACTTGGGCGGCTCCCGGAACGCGATCGAGATGATGCGCTGCCCCTCGGCCAGCTTCTTGCCGGTCCGGAGATAGAACGGCACACCCGCCCACCGCCAGTTGTCGATGTGGCACTTCAGGGCGACGAAGGTGTCGGTGTCCGAGTCGGGGGCGATGTCCTTCTCGCTGCGGTAGCCGGAGTACTGGCCGCGCACGACGTTCCGCGGATCGAGGGGAAGCATGGAGCGGAAGACCTTGTTCTTCTCCTCCTTGATCGCCTCGGGTTCCAGCGCGGTGGGCGGTTCCATGGCCGTGAAGGCCAGTACCTGGAACAGGTGGGTCACCACCATGTCCTTGAAGGCACCCGTCGACTCGTAGAAGCCGGCGCGGCCGTCCAGTCCCAGAGTCTCGGGCACGTCGATCTGCACGTGTTGGATGAACGTGCGGTTCCAGATCGGCTCGAAGAGACCGTTGGCGAAGCGGAACGCGAGGATGTTCTGCGCCGGCTCCTTGCCGAGGAAGTGGTCGATGCGAAAGATCTGCTCCTCGGCGAAGGTCTCGTGCACAGCCGCGTTGAGCGCGACGGCGCTGGCGAGATCGGTGCCGAACGGCTTCTCCATGATGATGCGGGCCCGCTCGACGAGCGTCGCCTCGGAGAGCATGTCGATGACGGCGAGCGCCGCGGACGGCGGTACCGACAGATAGTGCAGCCGCTGCACGCCGTCCCCGAGTTCCTTCTCCGCCGCTGCCACCGCGTCCGACAACGCCTGCGGGCCGGCGGTCTGGGGCACGTAGGTCAGGCGAGTCGCGAAGCGGTCCCACTCGTCCTCCGTCGGTGTGCGCGTGGAAAACTGCTCGATCGCCTCCTTCGCCATCGCTCGGAACTCGTCCGACGTCATCTCCTGCAACGACGTACCGACGACGCGCATCCGCGGCGCCAGTTCGGACAGGACGAGGTGCATCATCCCCGAGAGCAGCTTGCGTTTGGCCAGGTCTCCGGTGGCACCGAAGAGGACGACCACCTGGGGCGGCAACGCGTCCGGGACGGAGGATCGGCGGCGAGTAGTGGTCATGCCCGCGATGCTTCCATCGAACCCGCACTCCCGCTCGGCGGGGGTGAGCGCCGCGCACGCGCTACCGTGGTGGTCAGCGCCGTGTCGTCGCGCTGCCCGATTCCGCACCTTACGGAGCACCCGCATGTCGTCCCGTCCTGCCCTTCTCCGCACCGTTCTCCTGGCGTGCCTCGCGTTCGTGATGCTGCTGGCCTCGGCCTGCACCATCGGATCGAGTGACGGCGGCTCGGGAGGTGATTCCGGCGGCGCGCCGGAGACGACGCAGGCCGCACCCGCGCCGACCCTCACCCTCGACCCGCCGGACGGCGCGGCGGACGTCAACCCGCTCGCGCCGGTGAGCGTGACGGCGTCGAACGGCACCATCACCGCGGTGCGGATGACGAACGCGGACGGTGTCGTCGTCGACGGGGTCGTGACACCCGACGGATCCACCTGGAAGCCGGCCACCACGCTCGGCTACGGGAAGCAGTACTCACTGGAGATCGACACCGAGGCGACCGACGGCGCCGCGCACGAGCAGACGAGCACGTTCACGACCGTGGAGCCGGACAACTACACGCTGCCGTCCTTCGTGACGTCGGGCGGCAACCTGCTCACGGACGGGGGCACCTTCGGCGTCGGCATCGTCGCGGTGGTGCACTTCGACGAGCCCATCGGTGACCGCGCCGCCGCCGAGCGCACGCTGTCCGTCCAGACCACGCCCGCCGTGACCGGATCCTGGTACTGGGCCGACGACCAGAACGTCCACTGGCGGCCGGAGAACTACTACACGCCCGGAACCGCGGTGACCATCTCCGCGAAGGTGTACGGCGTCGAGGTCGGTGAGGGCCTCTTCGGACAGGAGGACGTCACCACGTCGTTCACCATCGGCGACTCGCACGTCTCCGTCGCCGACGACGACACCAAGCAGGTAGAGGTGTACGAGAACGGCACGCTCGTGCGCACCATGCCCACGTCGATGGGCATGGGCGGCAGCGAGACCGTCGGTGGCCAGACGTTGACGTTCTGGACTCAGCCCGGCGTCTACACCGTGCTGGACAAGGCGAACCCGGTGATCATGGACTCCTCGACGTACGGCCTGCCGGTGAACTCGCGCCTCGGGTACAAGGAGTCGATCAACTACGCGACGCGCATCAGCAACGACGGCATCTACCTGCACGAACTCGAGGACACCGTGTGGGCGCAGGGCAACACCAACGTCTCGCACGGCTGCCTCAACCTGAGCCGGGCCAACGCGTCCTGGTTCTACGACTTCTCGGTGCCCGGCGACGTCGTCGAGGTGCGCGACACCGGCGGTGCACCGCTGCAGCAGTGGCAGAACGGTGACTGGAGCGTCCCGTGGTCCGAGTGGCTCGCCGGGAGTGCGCTGGCCTGATCCGCTCGCAGTCGTCACCACCCCGCGCGCACCTTTACACTGTACGGAGACGCGCGAGGAAGGTTCATCAGGAATGCCGGGGACGACGACAGCACACAGCGCATGACGGGTGTGCTCGCATGATGCACGTGGTCGCGTGACGACCCGCGACGAGCTGTTCCCCGGCACGGACGCCACCTCGACCGCCCATCGCGAGTTCGACTGGTCGACGACGTCACTCGGACCGGTCGAGAACTGGCCGGACGCACTGGTGACCGCCATCCGCACGCTGTTCCCGTCCGAGGTGGGACAGCTCGTGTGGTGGGGCGAGGATCTGGTCCAGCTCTTCAACCACGCCTACACCCCGATGGCAGGCGACCTGTTTCCCGAGGCCGTGGGCCAGCGCGCCGCGGACTGCTGGCGCGTCGGCTGGGAGCAGCTCGGCCCGTTGGCGCACGACGCCCTGCGCGGCACCGCCGTCCATCGCACCCGTCAGCGCGTCCTGCTGGACCGCTTCGGCTACCTCGAGGAGACGTTCTTCACGTTCTCCTACAGCCCGATCCTCGGTTCCGGCGACACGGTGAACGGGGTCTTCGTCGCCACCACCGACGTGACCCAGCAGGTGCTGGCGGAGCGCCGCATGTCGGTGCTGCACGAGCTGGGCTCGATCTCCGTGGCCTCCCGCGACATCGACGACGTCTGCCGGGCGTCACTGGACCTGCTCGCCGGCAACGAGGCCGACGTGCCGTTCGCGTCCATCCACCTCCGCACCACCCACGACGCGGAACTCGGCGAGATCCGTCCCGTCGCCTCGACGTCCGCGACGCTCCCCGGTCGGCCGCACACCGCCACGACCGTCGATCGCGGCGTGATCGATCGCGTCAGCACGAGCGGTGTCGGCGAGATCGTGGGCACGACCGCCGTCGTGCTCCCCCTGCACGCGTCGTCGGGCCGACCCGTCGGCGTTCTCGTGGCCGGCATCAGCGCGTTGCGGCGCTTCGACGAGCCGTACCGCGTGTTCCTCGATCTGGTGGCCGGACGCATCTCGACGGCGCTGACGGATGCGTACTCGTATGCGGCAGAACGCCGCCGGGCTCGCGACCTGGAAGAGCTGGATGCTGCCAAGACCCGGTTCTTCGAGAACGTCAGCCACGAGTTCCGCACCCCGCTGACACTGCTCCTGGGTCCGTTGGGCGACGTGGTGGACGACCAGGAGAACCCACTGCCGCCGCACCGGGTGCGATCGCTGCAGACCGCGCGGCGCGCGGCACTGCGACTGCAGCGACTGGTGGACACCCTGCTCGACGTCGCCCGCGGCGATGCCGACGGATTCGTCGTGTCTCTCGAACCGACCGACATCGTCTCGCTCACCACGGACTGCGCCTCGATGTTCCGCGACGCGACGGCGCGGGCCGGCGTGGAACTGCACCTCGCACTCGACGGCGTCACCCACCGCTTCGCCGAGATGGACCGCACGATGTGGACTCACGTGGTGATGAACCTGGTGTCCAACGCGGTCAAGTTCACGACGGCGGGATCGGTGACCGTGAGCCTGCGAGACGACGCGGACACGGTGACGTTGACGGTCACGGACACCGGGCCGGGTGTCCCCGAGGCCGACCGAGCGAAGATCTTCGACCGGTTCTATCAGGTCGCGGCCGCCGCCGGTCGCAGCCGCGAGGGGTCCGGCGTCGGACTCTCCCTGGTGCGCGACCTCGTGGCCGCCCTGCACGGCACCATCGACGTGAGCGACGGCCCGGACGGCACGGGATCCACGTTCACCGTGACGCTTCCCCGCACGGTGGCGTCCGCGCCGCCCGCCTCCGACGCCACCACACAGGAGGTCGCGGAAGCGTTGGGCGCCGGGTACATCGGTGAAGCCGACACCTGGCGACCGCTGGACGGCGTCCGGACCGATCCGACACCCGATCAGCGCCAGGTGGTGCTCGTCGAGGACAACGCCGACATGCGCGACTACCTCGTCGGACTGCTCCGCGAACAGAACTGGCACGTGACCATGTTCGCCGATGTCGACTCCGCGATGGCGCACGCCCGCGCCCACCCGCCGGACGTCATCCTCAGCGACATCATGCTGCCGGGACGCTCCGGTCTCTCGCTCGTCGACGAGGCGAGGTCCGACGGCCGGCTGGTGCGCGTCCCGATCGTGTTGCTCAGTGCACGTGCGGGATCCGAGTCGGTCGTCGAAGGCCTCCGCCTCGGTGCGGACGACTACGTGACCAAGCCGTTCCAGCCGGCGGAGCTCGTCGCACGTGTCCGGGTGCACCTCGAGCTCGCCCGGTTGCGGGAGCAGCTGCTCGGCAGCGCGCAACGCGAGGTGTCCTCGCTGCGCACGGCGCTCGACAGCCGCAGTGTCCTGAGTCAGGCAGTTGGCCTGCTGATGGTCACGCAGCGGATGTCGCCGGAGGCGGCCTTCGACCACATCGCGACGATGAGTCAGGCCGCCAACGTCAAGGCTCGGGTGATCGCGGAGCAACTGGTCCGGGACTTCGTGGAGGAGCTCGGGTCCGACCCCGTCGGATAGGCACAGCAGCGCAGGAGGTCTCGTCGCATGACGGAACGCAAGCCGTCGGACATCAGTGTCCAGACGTGGGTGGACCGGCAGATCGCGTCCGCTCAGGAGAACGGCGCCTTCGAGAACCTGCCGGGCCTCGGCAAGCCGATCCCGCCGTCGAGCACCGACGAGTTGTCCTGGGTGCGGGGGTATCTGAAGCGCGAGAACCTCTCGGGCGATGCTCTTCTGCCGACGCCGCTCCGCCTGCGCAAGGAGGTCGAGCGTCTCCCGGAGGCGCTGCGGGACGTACGGTCCGAGGACGCGGTCCGTGCGATCGTCAAGGATCTGAACGCGCGCATCATGGACTGGCTGCGGGCGCCCGTGGGACCTCAGGTACCCATCGGCCGCGTCGACGCCGACGAGGTGGTCGCGCAGTGGACCCGGGACCGGTCAGCGGCTCGGGCAGCGCTCGCGGCGAAGAAGGCATCGCTGCAACAGGCCGGTCTCATGACGTCGGACCCCGCGCCGCCAGCACGCGCAGCGTCACGGGCTCGACGACCCTGGCTGCGATGGGTCCGGCGACGGCCATGATCAGCACGTAGGCCGTGGCGAGTGCGGCCAGCTCGCTCTCCACGGCGCCGGCCGCGACGGCCAGACCCGCGATGACGATGGAGAACTCGCCGCGCGCGATCAGTGCTGCCCCGGCACGCATCCGGCCCAGCTGTCCCACGCCGATCTGCTTCGCGGCCCACGCGCCGGTGGCCACCTTGGTCACCGCGGTGATGACCGCGAGCAGCACCGCGTACCCGAGGACGGGCGGGATCGAGCGCGGGTCGGTGTTGAATCCGAACACGACGAAGAAGATGGCCGCGAACAGGTCACGCAAGGGCTCGAGCACCCGGGTGGCGGCCTGGGCGGTGGATCCCGAGATGGCGATCCCGAGCAGGAACGCCCCCACGGCCGCGGACACCTGCATCGCCGACGCGATTCCGGCCACCAGGAGGGCGAGCCCGAAGACTTTCAGCAGCACCACCTCTCGGTCCCGGCTGGCGACCACCTTCGACACCACCCACCCGTACCGCAGTGCGACGACCAGCACGACGGCGACGACCAACAGGGAGATCCCCACGGCCTCGGCGCCGCCGAGAATGCTGACGCCGCCGAGCACCGC
Source organism: Rhodococcus sp. BP-241 (assembly GCF_019836145.1). Classification (NCBI taxonomy): domain Bacteria; kingdom Bacillati; phylum Actinomycetota; class Actinomycetes; order Mycobacteriales; family Nocardiaceae; genus Rhodococcus; species Rhodococcus sp. BP-241. The sequence goes on from NZ_JABUEI010000003.1 coordinate 556,200, forward strand.
GGTGAGGATCGGCAGATAGAGCGCCATCATGAGGTCCTCGAACACCAGGATGGACAGCACGACGGGCGTCTCGCGGTTGCCCAGTCGGCCCAGGTCACCGAGCACCTTGGCGACGATGCCGGACGACGAGATGTAGGTGACACCGCCGAGCACCAGGGCGCCGATCGGTCCCCAGCCGAGAATCAGCGCTGTCACCGCACCGGGCACGAAGTTCAGCACCAGGTCGACCAGGCCCGCGGTCCACGACCGTTGCAGCCCGGTGACCAGTTCGTTCGCGGTGTACTCGAGTCCGAGGAGCAGGAGCAGCAGCACCACGCCGATCTCGCTCGCGAGATGGGTGAAGTCGTCGATGCCGTCGAGCTCGACGATGCCGCCGTTGCCGAAGAACAACCCGGCGAGCAGATAGAACGGGATGGGGGACATGCCGATCCGCGAAGCGAGCCTGGCGAGCAACCCCAGCGCGAAGAAGACAGCGCCCAGCTCGGTCAGTCCGAGCGCAGTCTCTCCCACCCGTCAGCTACCGAGGATCTTCGCTGCGTGATCGAGACCGTCGCTCGTTCCGACGACGACGAGCAGGTCGCCCGAGACGAGGGTGAAGTTCGGCGGCGGCGACGGCTGGACCTGCCCCGCCCGCATGACCGCCACGATGGACACCCCGGTCTTGGTCCGCATGGCGGTGTCGCCGAGAAGTCGGCCGTCGAAGCGGGATCCCTCGTGGATCGGCAACTGCCGGGTCCGGATACCGGGGAGGTCGCGGTGCTCCTCCCCCAGCTGCGCGACGAGTTGCGGCGTGCCCAGCAGGTTGCCGAGCGCCGCCGCCTCCTCGTTCGTCAGCGTGATCGACGCCTGCGTCGAGTCCGGGTCCTCCTTCTTCGACACGATCAGCTCGTTCGTGCCGTCCTTGCGCGTGATGACCCCGATGCGTCGCCCCGTGGACAACGCGAAATCCTTGCGTACCCCGATGCCGGGAAGCAGGGTGACGTCGACGTTCATGCGGCGATGCTAGCCCCTCAGGTCAGTCGTGACGGGTCCAACAGTCCCGTCTGCACCGCCTTCACCAGCCGACGCGGCACCCGGTGCGTCACGCCGCCGACGGTGACGGACACCAGATCCGGCGGTGTCGCCTTCCACTGCGAGCGTCGACTGCGCGTGTTCGAGCGGGACATCTTCCTCTTGGGAACAGCCACGGGTCAGGCCTTTCTCGTGCGGGTGCCGTAGCGACGCTCGAACTTCTCGACGCGTCCCTGCGTGTCCATCACCCGCGCCGCGCCGGTCCAGAACGGGTGCGACTCGTTGGTGACGTCGACGACCACCAGCGGATATGTGCGACCGTCCGAGTACTCGACGGTGCGATCGCTGGTGACGGTCGACCTCGTCAGGAACATCGATCCCGTCCCGGAGTCCTGGAACACGACCGGATGGTAGTCCGGATGTACGTTCTTCTTCACTGTGCAGCCCTTCTGTCGTCGTCCGCCCCGACGGCGGAACTGTCTGTCTCGCAGGGATCTTCGTGGTACTGCCCGAAAGGGTCGGCCCACTCGGCCCAGAGCTCGGGAGTCTCGAGCTCGTCCGGCGTGAGCAGCGCGTCGGACAGCGCCGCGTACACGTGCTCGGGATCTGCCTCGTGCACCAGCACCACCAGCGACTGCGCGCGGTCCCCGTACTCCTCGTCCCATGCGAGTGCGGCGAGAGCGCGGCGGGCGGTGGGCGCCTCCTCGTAGTCGTCCGGTGCCATGGCCGCGAGCCACGAGCCCGCGGAGGCAACCCGGAGCCCACCGCCGGCGGACTCGAGCCACAGCACGGCGTCGGGTTGCGTGGCCACCCACAGCCGACCGCGGGTGGCGACGACACCGTCGAGGAGAACATCGATCGCGTCGTGCAGCCGGCCCGGGTGGAACGGCCGTCGGTCCGTGAACTCGACCAGGGTGACGCCGCACTCCGCCGACAGCGGCGGCTGCCCGTCGAGCAGTGGCGCGTGGGCGTCGTCGACGAGTCCTCGCCGCGCCGTCGCCGGAACGCGGGCCAGCAGGTCTCGCGGACGTTCGCGCGGCAGGATCCAGACCCGCGGCGCGCGTGGTGCGAGCCGCGCCAGTACCGCATCGAGGCGCGCGGCGTCCCACCGATCGACTCCGGTGTCCGCGACGACCAGCAGATCGGATCCTCGAACGGTGCCGACCGCGACCTGCGCGACGGTGCGGTCGTCGAGAAGATCCACGACCTGACCGCCGTCGGGCCCGGGCGGGAACGCCCGTTCGCCGACGAGCTCGTCGCCGGTGGCGTCGGACAGCCAGGTCGCGCCGTCGACGCAGCCGACGACCGCCTCGATGCGCACGTCTCGCGACGCCATGGCGTCCACCCGGCCGACCATTCCGGTGACGACGGTGTTCTCGATCGCCCAGCAGATCGCCTCGACCTCCAGCGAGGGATCGACCCGGACGACGATGCGTCGCACGGACGAGTCCGCGGAGACCGATCGCAGCAGGGGCAGCAAATCCTCCCGCAGCAGGCAGGAGACGCAGCACCCGAGACCCGCCAGGTCGACGACCCGGGTGGTCGGCGTGCCGTCGTCGTCCATCCGGACCGTCCGCCGCCGCACGACACCGACGGTGGCGTCGGAGAGGTCGTGGTGCAGGACGATCGTGCCCGGCTCCTGGAACGTCGCGCTCACCGCGGCGCCGAGATCCTCCGGCCCGCACACCACGACCAGGGGCGTTCTCCTGTCGGGCGCCTCGAGGTTCTCCATCGGCACTGCACGTCCTTTCGGTTCTTCGAGTTGTCGACAACGATTGTCAGTTACCGGCGTCCGAGCGTACAGTTCCGATACAGCGCTTGTCGACAACTGTTGTCGATAAAGTCACCGGTCACCAGTCGACAGAGAGGAAGGGTTCGCGATGTCCGCGCACTGCGACGTCACAGGACGGGTCCCGAGCTTCGGGAAGTCCGTCTCGCACTCCCACCACCGCACGAGTCGGAGGTGGAACCCCAACGTGCAGCACAAGACCTACTTCGTACCGAGCCTCGGCCGACGAGTGCGGCTGACGGTCTCGGCGAAGGGGATCAAGACCATCGACCGCGACGGCATCGACTCCGTCGTCACGCGGCTCGTCGCGGCCGGAAAGAAGTTCTGACATGGCGAGCAAGAGCACCGACGTCCGGCCGATCGTGAAACTGACGTCGACCGCCGGCACCGGCCACACGTACGTCACCCGGAAGAACCGGCGCAACGATCCCGACCGACTGGTCCTGCGCAAGTACGACCCCGTCGTGCGTCGACACGTCGATTTCCGGGAGGAACGCTGATGGCCACGAAGTCGAAGATCGCCCGCAACACCCAGCGGGCCGAGATCGTCGCCCGCCACGCGGCACGTCGCCACGAGCTGAAAGAGCTGATCCGGAGGCCCTCGACGAGCGACGAGGACCGGTTCGCGGCGCAGCGGGCTCTCCAGCGTCTACCGCGCGATGCGAGTCCGGTAAGATTGCGCAATCGAGACGCTGCGGACGGTCGCCCGCGCGGGTACCTCCGGAAATTCGGACTCTCCCGCATCGGCGTTCGAGAGAGAGCACATCGCGGGGAACTTCCCGGCGTCCACAAGAGCAGTTGGTGAGATGGAGAACTCATGGCAGTGAAGAGGGGCCCGTCCAAGAAGGATCGGGTCGAGAAGGATCGCAAGCCCAAGAAGAACCCGCTCATCGCGGCGGGCATCACCGAGGTCGACTACAAGGACGTGAACCTGCTGCGTCAGTTCATCTCCGATCGCGGCAAGATCCGTAGCCGCCGTGTCACCGGGCTGACCCCCCAGCAGCAGCGTCAGGTCGCCACCGCCGTGCGCAACGCACGCGAGATGGCGCTCCTTCCGTTCACCACCCGCTGAGTGTCGACCGGTAGGGGCTGACAGGCCCCCCGTGTCAGGAGTTCTCGCCGGATTCACCGTCATCTTCGTGGTCGTCTTCATCGGCTACGTCGTCGCCCGTACGGGCGTACTCGGTGAGTCCGGCGGACTCGTTCTGGGGCGGATGGTGTTCTTCGTCGCCACTCCGGCGCTGCTGTTCGACACCCTCGCCCGCGCCGACCTGTCGGTGATCTTCTCCCCCACACTCGCCATCACGGCCGTGGGGGCTCTGCTGGTCGGAGCCCTGTATCTGGTGATCGCCCTGACGATCACGAAGCGCACGGTCCCCGAGGCCACCATCGGGGCACTCGCCGCGTCCTACGTCAACGCGGCCAACCTCGGCATCCCCATCGCCGTGTACGTCCTGGGCGACGCCTCGTTCGTCGCGCCGCTGCTGCTCTTCCAGATCATGATCTACTCGCCGCTGGCCCTGACGATCCTGGACGTCTCGACGTCGTCGCGCGGCACCTCGCTGGTCGGTGTCGTGGCAGCCCCGTTCACCAACCCGATCGTCCTCGCCGGCCTCGCCGGACTGGCGCTCGCCGTGACGGGTCTGAGCCTGCCCGACCCCGTGATGCAGCCGTTCGCACTGCTCGGCGGCGCCAGCGTTCCCGGCGCCCTTCTCGCCTTCGGCATGTCGTTGCAGGGCGTACGCGTGCTCGAGCGGGGAGCCGGACCGCGCCGCGACGTCGCGCTGGCGACCTTTCTCAAGATGGCCGTGCTGCCCGTCCTCACCTACGTCCTGGCGCGGTGGGTGTGGCGCATCGACGGCCACGACCTCTTCGCCGTGGTGGTCATCGCAGCGCTTCCCACCGCGCAGAACGTGTTCATCTACGCCACCCGCTACGGCCGCGGAACCGTGCTGGCACGCGACACCGCGTTCGTCACGACGCTGGTGTCCGTTCCCGTCATCGCCCTCGTCGCCGCGCTGCTCGCGTGACCGTGGGAGCGAGCTCGGCCGGGCCCGCGCGCGGCCGCGCTACCGTGGAGGTCATGAGGTCGTTCGCCCTGGGGCTGCTGTTGTGTGTCGCACTCGGCGGATGCGGCTCCTCCGACCCCGGCGACGCCGGCGACCTCGAGACCGGCGCGGCGTCCCCCACCGACCTCGTGCCCGTCCCCGGCTCACCGCCGGTTCCCCACGAGGTGGCCGCGGACCAGGTGGGCACCGAGTTCACACCCGGCGCGTCGCTGGTGATGGCGCAGTCCACACCGTTCGAGGCGTGGACCGCGCTGCCGGGCAACCGGATCGCGGTGCACTTCGTCACCGGCACTCCCGAGTGCTACGGCGCCGACGCGACCGTGGAGGAGACCGAGGAGACGGTGGTGGTCACCGTCCGGACCGGCACCCTCGAATCCGCGAAGGACAAGTCCTGCATCATGATCGCCGTGTACGGGACCATGGAGCTGCAGCTCGCGGCCCCGGTGGGCACCCGCACGGTGCTCAACGGGACCTGAGCCGGCTCAGCGCTTCCTGCGGGCGCTCAGATAGTCGCTCACCACTGCGGCACCGAGTCCGTCCAGATCGGGTGCGACGACCCGCCCGCCCACGCGCTGGGCCATCCGGTCCACGACACGGGCCAGACCGGGATCGTCTCCCAGCCGGAAGATCGTCACCTGCGCACCGATCTTCGCCAGGGTGTCGAGCTCCCTGACCGTCAACCCGAGGGTCCGCGGATGCGGCGGATAATCGAAGAAGGCGTGGCCGTCCGGTTCGAGATGGGCGGTCGGCTCGCCGTCCGTGACGATGAGCACCACGGGTTGGGCGTTGGGATTGCGCCGCAGGTGCGCCGTGGCCAGCATCAGCGCGTGGTGCAGGTTGGTGCCCTGGTCCCACGCGCCGTCGAGCCCCGCCAGTTCCGACGGTGTGAGCGTCTGCGCGTGTCGTCCGAAACCGATCATCGTCAGATCGTCGCCGCGGAACCGCGTGCTGACGAGGTGATTCAACGCCAGCGCCGTCCGCTTCATCGGAACCCAGCGACCCTCCATCACCATGGAGAACGACGTGTCCACCAGCAGGGCCACCACGGCCTGTGACCGTAGCTCGGTCTCGCTGATCTCGACGTCGGTGACGGCCAGACGCACTCCGGTCTCGCCGTCTCCGCGAGGTTCCGTCGCGGTGCGCAGGACGGCGTTGGTCACCGTCCGGACGACGTCCCACGGCTCGGTGTCGCCGAACTCCCAGGCGCGCGACGCACCGGTGGGCTCGCCCATCGCGCCCGCTCGGCGGGTGTCACGCTCACCGCGGCGCGATGCCATGCCGCCCGCGACGTCCTTCAGAGCCGATTGCCCCAACTGCCGCATGGCCTTCGGGGACAGGCGCCACTGTCCGTCGGCCCCCTTGTCGAGGAAACCCTCCTGCTGCAACGCCTTCTCCAGGTCCGCCAACGTCCGCGCGTCCGCGGCCGCCTCCGGACCCAGTTGGCGCAGCAACGCATCGGCGTCGATGTCGTCGAGCGCCGCACCGTTGTACTGCTGCGAGAGCTGGTCCCCCAGCTCCTCGAGTTCGGCGATGTCCTGCAGCACACCGGTCCCGTCGCCGAGTCCCATGCCCTCCTGACCGCGGAACTTCTGGGCGGAGTCCCAGTCCTCCCCCGGCCGGGCCGACTGCAGATTCGCGTCGAGTCGCGACAGCTGGTCCATCAGGTCCTGGCTGCCGAAGGCCTGCTGCGCCAACGCGTCCAGCTCGGCACGCTGCTCCGCGGAGAGCGAGTTCCGCAGCCTCTGCGCTGCCGCGGACCGCTCCGCGAGAGCATCGATCAGGTCGTCGATGGTCTCGGGATTCTCGGGGAAGAACTCACCGTGATCGCGCATGAACTTCTCGAACTGCTCGTCGGTGTTCTCCCCGCGCGCATGGGCGTCGAGCATGTCGTTGAGATCGGACAGCATCTCGGCGACCCGAGCACGGTCCTCCTCGGTGGCCCCCTCGAGTGCCTGCTTCATGCCCTTGAAGCGTTGATCGAGCACCTCGCGGCCGAGCAGATCCTTGATCTTCTCGTAGTTCTCCCGCGCCTCGCTGCTGCGCCAGTCGTAGTCGGCGAGCTCCTGCACGGCCTGCGCCGTCGACGGAGGCAGTTCGGCGATCTGCATCTCCTGGAAGCGGGCGTCGTCATCCAGCGCACGGGCCAGGGTCTTGCGCTCCTCGAGGACCGCCTCGTCCAACAGCTCGCGCACCTCCTGCAGGGTGCCGTCGAGATTCTTGTTCTTCAGCAGTTCCCGCCGACGACGGTTCGCCCGCGCGGCGAGATCGTCCAGGCCGCGCATGTTCTTCGTCCCGCGACGCAACATCTCCTGCATCGCGCGGCGCGGCGACGCACCTTCGAGAACGTCCTGACCGATCGCGTCGAGCGCCTCCCGCAGATCGACGGGTGGCGCCAGCGGATCCGGACCGTCGACGTACGGCCCGTACCGGGAGTTGTGGCCCGCCATCAGCTGTACACCGTCTGCCCGTCGTCGCCGGTGTCCTTGCCGATTCGACGTGCGAGGTAGAGACCCTCGAGCGCGAGCTCGACAGCCGCGGCGCGCTCACCGTCGGAGGTCGCGCCCAGACGCTCGGCGATCTCGTCGATGACAGGAAGATCCGGCAACTCGTTCAGCAGCACCTTCGCGGTGACTCGATCACCGGTGATCACGGGCTCACCCTGCTCGACGGCCGTGACGAGAGGGCCCAGGTCGATACCGCCGAGCGAGTCCCGTGCGGTGTCGGCTGTGGCCCGCCGCAGCAGGTGGTTCAGAACCTCGATCTCCCGTCCCTCCTCGCCCGACTCGAACTCCACCTTGCCCCGCAGGACGTCGACGATCGTCTGGGTGTCGACGGGTCGAGCCACCGGATCGGACTCGCCCAGCACGGCGGCACGGTGCACGGCGGCCGCGCCGACGGTCTCGGCGGCGGCGACGGCGAACCGAGCCGAGACGCCGGAACGCTGGTCGACCGACGGCGATTCACGCAGCAGCCGGGTGAACCGCGCCAGCACCTCGAGCACGTGCGGCGGCACGACTGCGGTGAGGTCGGCCTCCTGCTCGATGACCGCGATCTCGTCGGTCAGCAGGATCGGATAGTGGGTGCGGATCTCGGCGCCGAACCGGTCCTTCAGCGGAGTGATGATCCGACCGCGGTTGGTGTAGTCCTCCGGGTTCGCACTCGCGACGAGGAGCACGTCGAGGGGCAACCGCACCGTGTAGCCACGGATCTGGATGTCGCGCTCCTCCATCACGTTGAGCAACGACACCTGGATGCGCTCGGCGAGGTCGGGCAGCTCGTTGATCGCCACGATCCCGCGGTGGGTACGCGGCACGAGGCCGAAGTGGATTGTCTCCGGATCGCCCAGGCTGCGGCCCTCGGCGACCTTCACGGGGTCGACGTCGCCGACGAGGTCGGCCACCGACGTGTCCGGGGTCGCCAGCTTCTCCGAGTACCGCTCGGAGCGATGGCGCCAGGACACCGGCAGATCGTCGCCGAGTTCGGCTGCCCGGCGGATCGAGGCGGGGGTGATGGGGTCGTAGGGATGCTCACCGAGCTCGGAGCCGTCGATGACGGGCGTCCACTCGTCGAGCAGCGTGGCGAGGGTACGGAGCAGGCGGGTCTTGCCCTGCCCGCGCTCGCCGAGGAGAACGACGTCGTGCTGGGCGAGGAGTGCGCGTTCGATCTGCGGAAGGACGGTGTTCTCGAATCCGAGAATGCCGGGCCATGCGTCGCGGCCCTCGCGCAGGGCGTCGAGCAGGTTGTCGCGGAGTTCGTTCTTGACTGTCTTCTGGACGTGTCCCGACGCGCGGAGTTCACCGAGGGTGGTCGCGCGCGGGTGTGGATCTCGACTACTGGGAGACTGGGTCACCCTTCCAACGTACGAGCGTCGAGCCGTTTCGGCACGTGCACAGCTCGATCAGTGCCCCGACGGGTCCGTCAGGTCCTTGCCCTCGGCGTTCTTGACGCGCTTGCGTTCGAGCAGGATCACTGTCAGACCGGCGGCCCAGAGGATCACGGTGGCCGGGAACAGGATCATCACCCACCCCTCGAAACCGCCTCCTGCGGCAGTGAGCCCGAGACCCATGGCCCCGAGGCCCAGTGCGATGAGGAAGTAGCCGGGCCAGTTCCGGGCATCGGCGATGGCCTCGCCGGCGTGTGCGCGGAAGGTCCGCTCGTCGTCGCGAGGCTCGCGCTCCGAGCTGCCCTCCTTCATTCCGCCGTCCGGGTCGCCGTCACGGTGGTCCTGAGTCATGGCCCGCGTCTACCCTCGCCGAGAACAGACCAAACACGATGTGGCCTCCTGCCGGTAGCGTCGAGCGGTGACCGAGACCAGTGCATACGACTTCACCGCCACGACCATCGACGGCGAGCCCGTCGACCTCGCCGCCTACAAGGGCAAGCCGCTCCTCATCGTCAACACCGCTTCGCAGTGCGGATTCACGCCGCAGTACGAGGGCCTCGAGGTTCTGAACAAGACGTACGGGCCGCAGGGGCTGGTGGTTCTCGGCTTCCCGTGCGATCAGTTCGGGCACCAGGAGCCCGGCGACGCCGACGAGATCAAGAACTTCTGCTCGCTGCGGTACGACGTCACGTTCCCGATGCACGAGAAGATCGAGGTGAACGGCGACGGCGCGCACCCGCTCTACAAGTGGCTGCGCGACCAGAAGTCGGGCGTGCTGGGCAGCCGGATCAAGTGGAACTTCACCAAGTTCCTCATCGACGCCGACGGCAAGGTGGTCGACCGTTTCGGGCCGACCACCAAGCCGGAGAAGCTCGCTAAGCCCATCGAGAAAGTTCTCGCGAAGGGCTGAGCCAGGGGGGCTCGACGTTCGGGGGGTCGAAGTTCGGGGG